>NZ_BANR01000003.1 GCF_000332975.1 Gordonia aichiensis NBRC 108223
CAGCAGAGGTCGCTGCCGCGTTGGCATAGGCCTCTCGCGGTGGGTTGGTGGGCCGCCGAGGTTGCTGCCGCGTTGGCATAGGTTCGTTTCACTCAGCGCGGCGGCCGGTGCACTCACCGTCCACCCAGCTGCGTTCATTACGCTTGGGGTATGTCGCAATTTCTTGATCCGCGTCGCGACCCCGGGTCATCGCAGGCCGATGGAACCCACGAGCGTCCGAAGCTGGCCGACTCGGTGGCCATCGCATGCGAACTGTGGATCGTGGTGGTCATCGCCAGGACGGTGACAGCCATCGCGCAGTACCCGACCCTGCGCAAGGCCATGGAGCACCGGGTCGCCGACCTCCCCGCCGACACACCGCGCAGCGAGGTCGACATGCTGACCTCGACGGGCTTTCTCGTCACCGCGACGGCCATCACCGCGGTCGTGCTGGCCGCGATCACCCTCACCTTCGTGTTCTTCGTCCGCAAGGGATACAACTGGGCGCGGATCCTCTTGGGCGCGATGGGCGTCTTCGTCCTCATCGACATGGTCTTCTCGCTGATCGCGGGAGTCGACCCGTGGTGGGTCGGAATCCCGTTGATCGTCGGCGGGATCGCCGCACTCGGTGCGACCATCCTGCTGCTGCGGCGTGAGTCCGACGCCTACTGCCGCGCTATGGCGGAATACCGCCGACCCCGCCCCGCTGCCCAACCGTGGCCGCCCCAGCAGTATCCGCCCCAGCCGTACCCGAGCCAGCCCTATTCGAGCCAGCAGTATCCGCCCCAGTCGTACCCCTCTCCGTACGACGGCACGCAGAACCCTTATGGCCAGCCTCCCCACGGTCAACCATCCACACAGCGGCCGGCGGAGCCCACCGCGTATCCGCAGAATCCGGCGTCGTCGACGTCGTGGGAAGAGGAGGCGCGTCGTCGTGGCTGGCAGCCTCCGTCCGGGGGCGGCCAGACATCTCCTCACGAGGGCGCCAATCCTGCCAGCATGCCGTCGGGATCACGCGATGGCGACTACCCTTCCGGACAAGAGAGCCGATCCGACGGTGCGGCTCCCGACAGCCACCAGAACGAGCCGACGCCGCAGGGCGTGCCATCGACAGACAGAAAGCAAAGCAGTGACCCTTCCTGACGCAAGCACACGCCCGAAAATGGTGACCTGGGCGTATCGGTGCTGGATCGCATCCGGCGTGTTGTTGGGAGTGCTCGGAGCTGTCGACATCGTGGCGGGCATCTTCGGCACCGGACCGACGCTGTTGCCCATCGGCATCGGGATCATCGTGATCGCCGTCGGTGTGGCCTACGTGCTCCTCGGTAGCAAGGCGTACGTCGGGGATGCGCGCTGGCGCTCGTCGCTGGCGGCTCTCACGCTCGTCGTGGTGATCATGCTGGTCTTCTTGAGCTTCGGCTATCCGGCACTCGCATTCACGCTGCTCGCCGCCGTCATCGGATTGTTCGGATCGCTGCTCGCTTATCGCCCCGAGGCCGATACCTGGTTCAACGCGGGCAGCCCTCCCGAATGCCCCGAGAAGTCGACGTCGGGCAAGTCGAGGGCCGGGGTCAGCGGCCGCACTGCGGGCAAGAGCCGCCCCGGCGGGAACGCCCGGCCGTCGGAGAAGCGGTCGGGTGACAAAGGGTCGACGACCAAGGGCTCCACGGCCAAGGGCTCCACGGCCAAAGGCTCCACGACCGCCCGGAACAAGCAGAACCACAAGCGGGGCATTGCGTGACACCAGCCGCTGACGATCCCGCCGATCGCACCGACAGTGCCGTAGAAGCCACCGACAGCTCTGCGGAACCTGCCGAGAGCACCGCGGAAGCCACCGACGAGCCCACCGAAGCCCCCGACGAATCCGCGGAAGCCACTGACGGCCCTGACGAATCCGCGGAAGCCACCGACGAGTCCACCGAAGCCGCCGACAGCGCCGCGGCGCGGATCCCGCCGCCCGAGAAACGGGGCGAGACACTGTTCGTCGAGCAGGGTGGAAGCTGGTGGGTCGTGGCGATCGGGCCGGTGCTCGCGGGCGCTGTGCTGGCAATGGACATCGTCGGCCCAGGACGCGTGCACTGGCTGTGGATCTCGATTCTCGGCGCGATCGTCACGCTGTTCTCGGTCGTGCAGGTGTATGCAGCACGACGACACGTGGGCGTCGAACTGACCGAGGCCACACTGCAGCAGGGCACGTCGCTGCTGCCGCTCTCCGACATCGCGACCGTTTATCCGGCCAACAACGGTAGCGAGCACGAGAAGTGGGAGAGCGCTCCCGCACTCGGCGAACTCGCGGGTGTTCCGCGACGACGCAAGGGTGTCGGCGTGAAGCTTGTCGACGGCAAGCTCGCCCAGGCGTGGGCGCGCGACGTCGACCGATTCCGTCAGGAACTCACCGAGGCGCACCTCGCGGCGCGCCTCGGTGTTCGTCCTCGGGAAACGGGGAAGTGACCAGACGACCAGTCAGTGGTTCTCGATCATCGGTGCACGCATGAGTTCGTCGGGGATTCCGAACGCGTCGACGAGCGTGGCCGCGTAGGGGCGTAGGTCGCTGCAGAGCTCGTTGACACCACGTCGAATCGCCTTGGCGCGCTCCACCGAGATGTGTCGGTGCATCATGAACCAACCGAGGTCGGCCTCGAGTGCCGAGTAGACGAACAGGTCGCACACCTTGCCGAGGACCTCGGCCGCAGCGCGGGAGTCGCAGTCGTTGATGGCTTGGACGAAGGCCTCCAACACGATCCGTTCGGTGCGTGCCTGCCCGACCTTGAGCAGGTGGTCCTGCGCGTTGTTGAACACCTCGAAGGCGTCGTTGTCGTCGTCGGTGGCCCGACGCAGACGTTGCGCACAGGTGCGCACCAGATGGTCCTCGCGATTGCGGAACAGTCGTAGCTGTGTTCCGCGATTGGTCAGCGCCGATTTCTCGGTGTCTTCGTCGGAGCTTTCCAGCAGGGTCTGAACCACCTGTCGCGCAGCGGTTTTCTCGACGACGACGTCGCGAGCCATCGACGCGATGAACCGCACCCAACCGCCTGCCGAGAGGCCCTGGACGTCATCGGCGTACGCCGACAGCACTTCCTTGGCGATGAGCTGGGTGAGGACGGTGTTATCGCCCTCGAAGGTGGTGAACACGTCGATGTCGCCGCGGATGATGGAGATCTGGTTCTCGTCGAGATAGCCTGCGCCGCCGCACGCTTCGCGAGAAACGTTGATCGCGTGGGAGGCATGCCAGGTGGCGTATGCCTTGAGTCCTGCGGCGTTGGCCTCGAGTTCGCGCTGGCGTCCCGCCTTGGAGTCATCGGCCGAGCCGTCGGGCGATTCGGCAGGCGTGTCGGACTGCACCTCGTGCAGTTCCTCGGTGAGTTCGTTCTGCGCGAACGCGATCGCGTACGACTTCGCGATCAGCGGTAGCAGCTTGCGCTGGTGGCCCAGATAGTCGAGGACGACGATCTCGTCGTCTCCGCCGGGAGCGTCGAATTGCCTGCGCACCAGGCCGTAACGTGTCGCGATCGCCAGTGCTTTACGCGACGCCGCGCCCGCTGTGGCCGCAACCGTGATCCGACCGCGGATGAGCGTGCCGAGCATGGTGAAGAACCGTCGGTTCGGGTTCTCGATCGGTGACGAGTATGTGCCGTCGTCGGCGACATCGGCATACCTGTTGAGCAGATTGTCCTTCGGGATGCGCACCTCGTCGAACATGATGCGCCCGTTGTCGACGCCCGGGAGGCCGCCTTTGTAACCGCAGTCGCTCGTCGTCACGCCTGGGAGGTCGTTGCCGTCGGCGTCGCGGATCGGGACCACGAAGCAGTGCACGCCATAGCTTTCGGGTTCCTGGCCGGGGCCGGCGGTGATCAGCTGAGCGAACACCGACGCCATCCGGGCGTGCTCGGCGGCGCCGCCGATGTAGTCCTTGCGCGCAGAAGGGGTCGGGGAGTGGATGACGAACTCCTTGGTGGCCGCGTCGTAGGTCGCGGTTGTCTCGAGCTCCTGCACGTTCGAGCCGTGGCCGGTCTCGGTCATGGCGAAGCAGCCGAGGAGGTCGAGACTGATGGTGTCGGCCACGTACTTCTCGTGATGGCGTGCGGTGCCGAGGTTTTCGACGGCTCCTCCCCACAGTCCCCACTGCACGCCTGCTTTGACCATCAGCGAGAGGTCGGCGTAACCCAACATCTCGATGGCTGTGATCGACGCTCCGACGTCGCCTGTGCCGCCGTGGTCGGCGCCGAAACCGGCGGCCGCAAAGCCTTCCTCGGACAGTTCGCGCATCTCGTCGAGAACGCGCGCACGCGCCTGCTCAAGGGTTCGGGACGGGTCGGGCAGTAGGTCGGCGCGGTTGGCGCGGCGTCGAACGTCGTCACGGGTCGCCCGCCAGCGCCCGTCGAGGACGTAACGGAGATTGTCGACGAGCAGTTCGCGTTCGTCGTCTGACAGTGCGCCTGCGTCGTCTGCCGATGCGGGCCGCGTCTCGTCGACGGGCGCGTCGTCGGATGTCTGCGGCAGGGGACTCTCGGTTGTCGACATGCCTCCACGTTACGGACCGATACGCCGTGCGTGTCGATTACCGCAGAGGAAGCGATCTTCGCGTGACGGGTGGCGAGGTTCGTGGTGTGATTCATATCGTAGGAGCACGCCAATGTCGCGGGCCTCACCCGCGTGCCATCGAAGCTCACCTGGGAGATCACTGTGTCGTCACCGACCACCGATGCCGCCGCCGTTACCGCAGAACTCGACGCCGAATTCGGGCGTATCGACTGCGGCACCGCCAACCGCTCGGAGATGACGCCGTTGCGTTTCCTGCAACGGTCGGTGGAGGTGTTCGGTCAGCGCACTGCCGTCCGGTATGGCGCACGGTCGATGACGTATGCAGAACTCGGAGACGAGGTGCAGCGCCTCGCGCGCGTGCTCACGTCGACGATCGCGCCGGGCGAACGGATCGCCTACCTTGCACCCAACGTGCCCGAGTTGCTCGTCGCGCATTTCGCGGTACCGCTCGCCGGCGGCGTGCTGGTCGCACTCAACTCACGCCTGGCAGGGCCCGAACTCGTGTACATCCTGAATCACGCCGGAGTCACCACTCTGTTCTTCGACGCCGAGTTCCGACACACCGTCGCCTCCATCGCCGACGAGGTCCCCGAGGTTGCGACCTATGTCGAGATCACCGATGCCGAGTTCGGCCCGCTGCCGGGCGACGTCGACGCATCAGGGATCGGCGGACTGCGCTCGTACGCCGAGTTTCTCGCGGGTGCAGACCACCTCGATCCGACGCCGCTGCCGTGGACCGTCGACGACGAGGATCGCGTGATCAGCCTCAACTACACCTCGGGGACGACGGGCAAGCCCAAGGGGGTGATGTACACGCATCGGGGCGCCTATCTCAACGCGCTCGGCGAAATGCATCACAACCAGTTCACCGGCAGCACCAGATATCTGTGGACACTGCCGATGTTCCACTGCAACGGCTGGTGCACTCCCTGGGCGGTTACCGCGGCGTCGGCGATGCACGTATGTCTTCGGCAGGTGCGTGCCGACGCGGTGTGGGACGCGATCGACGACCTGGGCGTCACCAATCTCTGCGGTGCCCCAACGGTTCTCATCACGATTGCGGGATCACCACGCGCACATCGGCTCGACACCCCGCTGCGCATCACGACAGCAGGCGCACCGCCGTCGCCGACGGTGATCGCGGCACTCGGCGCCCTCGACATCGCTGTTGTCCACGTCTACGGGCTCACCGAAAGCTATGGGCCGTACACGATCTGCGAGTACCAGGAGGCCTGGGACGACCTCGATCCCGCCGACCGAGCGGCGAAGCTGTCGCTGCAGGGTGTGGGGATGGTGCAGGCGGAGCCCGCGCGTGTCGTCGAACGGGGCGTGGTCCCGCTTGTCGACGTTCCCGCCGATGGAACGACCATCGGTGAAATCGTGTTGCGCGGCAACAACATCATGGCCGGCTACTTCAAGGACCCTGACGCGACACGAGAAGCGTTCGAAGGGGGATGGTTTCATACCGGCGACCTCGGTGTGATGCACAGTGACGGCTACATCCAATTACGCGATCGGGCGAAGGACATCATCATCTCCGGCGGAGAGAACATCTCGACGATCGAGGTCGAACAGGCCCTGGTGAGTCACGATGCGGTGCTTGATGTCGCCGTGGTGGGGGTACCGGACGAGAAGTGGGGAGAGCGGGCGCGCGCGTACGTGCTCCTGAAGGATGGGCGGTCGCTGAGCTCCGACGAGTTGATCGACTACGCAAGGACGCTGCTCGCGGGCTACAAGATTCCGCGCGACATCGTCTTCGCCGACGAGTTGCCGCGGACCTCGACGGGCAAGGTGCTCAAGTTCGAGCTACGCAAGCAGGCCCAGGACTGAGACTCAGGCCGCAAACCGGGCCAGCAGATCTGCTCTGACGGCAGGCGGTACGAGGTCGTCGACGACGGCCAGCGTCGTCGCGGCGAATTGCCTTGTCCTGACTGACAATATGCAACCGTCATGGGTGACGTTGGTGATCACCGACGCGTGGATCGATGTGGTGACGCCACCGGTGACGACGGTGATGCGATCGATCGAGAACTCGGCCGACATCGGGGTTCCCGCCGGTGCGCAGCGTGCCCAGACCGCGTGAACACGACGGTACGTCGTGAAGGGAATGAGGACGGCCATCAGTGTGATGAAGAGTCCTACGCTCAACAGCGCACTCGACGTCGAATCGGGATCGATCACCATGAACACCGCGCCGAGCACGCCAAACACGATGCCCAGGCCGCCGATCACCGCAATCTGACGGATGATCTGCCTCTTCATACCGATCACCACGGACTTGGCCACGCGCGAGGACAGGTCCGGTCCTGCGATCATCTCCGTGCGGACCACGCCCGTGGGTTGAGGTCGCGGTGTGGCACCGAAGGCGGCCGTCGGCGCGAACGTGTCGGGTTCTGACGGAGTTGGCACGGTCACAGGGGCTCCTCGGTGGGCTGGGTCGACGTCGACACCGTAGCGGACACCGGCACTCGTGGACGGACGCCGCGCTGCGGGCTCATTCTGATGACCGACGGCGACGCGATTGCGACACGTCCCGCGCTGCGGCGATACTGGAAACATGGCACGGAGTGACACAGAGGGCGGATCGGCCGATCTCAGAACCCAGGTCGTCGCTGCGTCGATCAGGCTTTTCAGCGAGAACGGATACGAGTCGACGACGGTCGATCAGATCGCGGCCGCAGCCGGTGTCTCGCGGCGAACCCTGTTCCGGCAGTTCAGATCCAAAGAAGACATGATCTTCGCCGATCACGAGGAGTTGTTGACCGAGGTGGCTCGGCAACTCGCCGACAGCGACGAGGTCGACGCCCCGACCGCGGTGTGCGCCGCCGCGGAGCTGGTGTTCATGCACTTTCACGCTGGCCGTGACCTGGCGGTTCGACGCATGGAGGTGGTGTCGAAGGTGCCGGCGCTACGCGAGCGGGAGTTGGTGACGACGTATCGATATCAACGGGTTTTCGAGGAGTTCCTCCGCGATCGAATGCCTGACGAACGCCCGGTCGACATCGTCGCGTTCGCCGCTGCGATCACGTCTGCGCACAACTACCTGCTGCGATCGATGATCCGCGGGGAGGAGGGCGCGACGCTGGACCGCCTGCGCCGCGACCTCACCCGCATTCGTGTGGCTCTCGGTGCCACCGGTCGGCCCGAGGTAGCCGTCATCACGTTCCGCGCGGGTACGTCGGCCGACGAGATCGCGCGCGCTGTCGAGAGAGAGGTGGACGCGCACCGGGCCTAGTGGTGCGACGATGGGCTGATGGTCGACCCGAACGACGACGCCGCGTGGAATGAGCACGCGCGTGCGGAGACCACGACGCAACGTCTCGACCGCAACTGGTCAGGACTGCTGCAGGAGTTGCGCGTGGTGCAGACGGGAGTGCAGATCCTGACGGGATTCCTGCTCACGCTGCCCTTCCAGAGCGGCTTCGCGGCGCTCGACAGCGGTATGAAGGCGGTGTATCTGGTGACAGTCTCAGCGGCGATGGCTGCGGCGATACTGCTGGCGGCTCCGGTTGCACTGCACCGGATGTTGTTCCGTCGCCACCAACTCGGTCTCATCGTCGGCGCCGCGCACCGACTGTCGTACGTGGGGCTGGTGTTGCTCGGCATCGCGCTCTCGGGAGCGACTCTCGTCGTTTTCGATGCCGCGACGTCATCGCTCATCCTGGCGGTGTGCGCGGGAGGCGCAGTTGCCGTGCTCTTCACGATCCTCTGGCTGGTCGTGCCCCTCGCACTGCGCACTAGTATCGGCGCTGAGGTTGGGGGCGGGGAGCACGACACGTGACCGCGACAGCGAACCGACGTGGCACCGAGTGTCGACAGCGATCGGCGCATGAGCGTATCCTGGCACTCAGTGTCGCATGTTCACCTTGAGATTCTGAGGAGCCACCATGGGTTACGGAAATCCCGATTTCCACGTCTTCGAACTGCCGGAGGAGCACATCGCCCTGCGTGAGGCGATCCGCGCCCTCGCCGAGAAGGAGATCGAGCCGCACGCCAAAGACGTCGACGAGAACGCACGCTTCCCGCACGAGGCCCTCGACGCGCTCGTCGCGTCCGGCTTCAACGCCATTCACGTGCCGGAGGAGTACGACGGCCAGGGTGCCGATTCGATCGCCGCGTGCATCGTCATCGAAGAGGTGGCGCGCGTCGACGCGTCGGCGTCGCTGATCCCGGCGGTCAACAAGCTCGGCACGATGGGCCTCATCCTCAACGGGTCCGAGGACCTCAAGAAGCAGGTGCTGCCGTCTATTGCCTCCGGCGAGGCGATGGCGTCGTATGCGCTCTCCGAGCGTGAGGCGGGCTCCGACGCCGCGTCGATGAAGACCCGCGCCCGCAAGGAGGGCGACAACTGGGTCATCAACGGCACCAAGTGTTGGATCACCAACGGCGGCAAGTCCACCTGGTACACCGTGATGGCTGTGACCGACCCGGAGAAGGGCGCCAACGGAATCTCGGCGTTCATGGTGCACAAGGACGATCCCGGCTTCACCGTCGGTCCGCTCGAGAAGAAGCTGGGCATCAAGGGGTCGCCGACGGCGGAACTGTACTTCGAGGACTGCACCATCCCGGCCGACCGCATCATCGGCGAGGAGGGCACCGGCTTCAAGACCGCGCTGCAGACCCTCGACCACACCCGCCCGACAATCGGCGCGCAGGCCGTCGGTATCGCGCAGGGCGCACTCGACGCTGCAATCGCATATGTCAAGGAGCGCAAGCAGTTCGGTAAGCCGATCAGCTCGTTCCAGGGTGTCGAGTTCATGATCGCCGACATGGCGATGAACCTCGAGGCCGCACGCCTCATGGTCTACACCTCGGCGGCGCGCGCCGAGCGGGGCGAGAAGAACCTCGGCTTCATCAGCTCGGCGTCGAAGTGCTTCGCGTCCGACGTCGCGATGCAGGTGACCACCGACGCCGTGCAACTGTTCGGCGGCGCGGGCTACACGCGCGACTTCCCGGTCGAGCGCATGATGCGCGACGCCAAGATCACCCAGATCTATGAGGGCACCAATCAGATCCAGCGCGTCGTGATGAGCCGCGCTCTGCTGCGCTGACGCCCGATCACTCGTAGGCACAACATAATTCACGACGACGCCCCCGCTCGGTCCGCGAACCCGAGCGGGGGCGTCGTCGTCGCGAAGCAGGTGTGCTCACGTCAGCCGCGCGCGTGCCTCCTGCGGGGTGACCGTGGACTCCGTCAGCGGCGGCATGCCGCGGAAATGCTGTGCGTACACCGCGCGTGTCATCGGGAGAGAGCGCAGGGCCGCGAGCGTGACGTGTGGTCTGGCGGCAATCCGGATCGCCTGCTGCACCAGCGGCCGATAGGCGACGTCGACGATGCTCGGCTGGTCCATGTCACCGAGTTCACGCATCCACCGTGGCAGGGTGGCGATGACGGCCGGCGCCGTGAAATTGCTCAGTACTGCGAACTGAGCATTGCTCTGCGACAACGGTGTTCGCAGAAGGTAGTGCATTCCGCGTCGGGCACGCTCCGACGTGCACAGCCGTGGACGGACTGCCGCGAAGTAGTCGTGAATGCCGTCGCGGTCGGCCGGAACGGCTGCTGGGTCGAAGGTCTGCAACTGCGCGGCGACAGCGCATTCGGCCCAGTATCGTCGCTCCTCGGTGGGCGTCAACGGCCCCGGCCCGTACATTTCGTAGCACTTGAGTACCGAATGCCAGCCGGTCAGGTGAATCCACAGTTGTGAATCGGGATTGTTCGCGCTGTAACGCTTTCCGCTGATCGGTTCGATACCGGTTGCGCGTGCGTGAACTCGCGTCAGCAGATCCGACGCCTCGACCGCCGATCGCCCGTCGGCGAGCGCCACGATCAGGAAGTACGACAGCGTGCTGTCGAGCCTGCCGCGCGGATCGGTGTAGATGCCTGCCTGATCGGCCACGGCAGCGGTGAGGAATGGGTCGAAATGCTCGAGTACCACCGACCGCTGGAAGGCGATCAGAGAGGTGGGCGACGACCAGACTCGCCAGGTCGGGGAATCAGGTCCGAAGAACCCGTAGTTCTCACGACGGCGAGCGGGGTCGAACGGCCAGCCGCTGTCGGTGAGTGCACGCCGAGGCGGACGCGCAGCGGTCCCGGGTGAGGTGTCATGGATCGGTGCGGTGGCGGTCACGGTGCTCCTCGTGTGTGGACGGCTCGACGGTCCGCCGTCGAATGCAGACGCCCCGAAATATACATAGGTGTAGGAATAGAATCTACAGTTGCGTAGGAAGATGTCAGACCGCGTTGGTCGCCAGATACGGTGGACGAATGAACGCTCCCGCTTCGTCGTCACGACGGCACCGGGCCGAGCACTTGGGGCCCGAGCGGCGTCGACCACAAATTCTCGACGCAGCGCTTGACATCGCGGCCGCACAGGGTATCGCCGGCGTGACGATCGCGTCGGTTGCTGAGCGGCTCGACGTCACGCGTCCGGTCGTCTACTCGTGCTTCGCCAGTCGTGCGGACCTGGTCGACGCCTTGCTCCGGCGCGAGGAGCGATATCTCGACGCACGGCTTTCCGAAGCGGTGCACGAGCGCACGGTCAATGCGGGCGAGGACGTCTTCGTCGAGGGATTCAGTGCGATGCTGCACGTCGTCGTCGATCGTCCGCAGGCGTGGCGACTGGTGTTCGGTCATCCCGATCCGGTCGTGGCGGACCTCGCAGGTTCAGGCAGGGCTGCGATGGTCGCGAGATGTACACGCCTGCTTGAGCCCACGTTGTCGGCATGGGGGATCGACGACGCGCAGACCAAACTGCCTGCACTGGTGGAGTTGTGGGTATCTGCGGGGGAGGGGGCAGTGCGTACGCTGCTGGCCGACGACACCTGGACTCCGGAGTCGCTCGGCGGTGTCGTCGGCGCTGCTGTCTACCGAGCGTTGCGCGGAGCCTAACCGGCGTAGGCGGGTTGGAACTGAAGGTTCGCGTGCTGTGTCTTCGCTGCGTCGCGGAAGTTTTTCATCGCCCGCGGCACAGGGATGCCGACGTCACGCACGATGTTGAGGTGACCTCAGCTGAGCGCGACGTACTTGACCGTCAGGTACTCCTCGATGCCCTCGGAGCCGCCCTCGCGGCCGATGCCCGACTGCTTCACGCCGCCGAAGGGGGCCGCGACGTCGGAGATCACGCCACGGTTGACCCCGACCATCCCGACGTCGAGCTTCGACGCCACGCGCATGCTGCGGTCGAGGTCGCGGGTGAAGAAGTAGCCGGCCAGGCCGTACTCGGTCGAGTTGGCTGCTGCGATCGCCTCGTCCTCCGACTCGAACGTGCTCACCACCGCGACGGGACCGAAGATCTCGTCGCGGGTGACCGGTGCGTATGCGTCGACCTGATCGACGACCGTCGCCGGGTAGAAGTAGCCCTTACCGTCGGGGATCTTGCCGCCCAGCCGGACGCGGCCGCCGTGTGCAACAGCGGAATCCACTGCGGCGGCGACCTTGCCGCGCTGTGCCGCGGTGACGAGCGGACCGAGCGTGACGCCCTCCTCGTAGCCTGGTCCGAGCCGCACAGCCGACATCTTCTCGATCAGCTTGTCGGTGAACTCCTCGGCAACCCCGGACTGCACCAGGAAGCGGTTCGCGGCGGTGCACGCCTCGCCGCCGTTGCGCATCTTTGCAAGGAATGCGCCCTCGACTGCCTTGTCGACGTCCGCATCGTCGAACACGAGGAACGGGGCGTTGCCGCCGAGTTCCATCGACGTGCGCTGCACGCGTTCCGCCGCCTGGGCCATGAGGTTGCGGCCGACCGGTGTCGAGCCGGTGAAGCTGATCTTACGAATGCGGTCGTCGGTGATGATCGCCGACGCGACACCGCGCGCATCGATGGTTGGCAGCACGGACAGCACGCCTGCAGGCAGGCCTGCCTCGGCGAAGATCTCGGCCAGGGCGAGCATTGTCAGCGGGGTCTCGTGGGCCGGTTTGACCAGCATCACGTTGCCCGCGGCCAGCGCGGGGCCGATCTTTCGGGTTCCCATGGCGAGTGGGAAGTTCCACGGCGTGATCGCCAGCGACGGTCCGACGGGCCCGTGGCTCACCAGGATTCGACCTGTCCCGCCGGGAGACTGTGTGCAGCGGCCGTCGATCCGGACGGCCTCCTCGGCGAACCAGCGCAGGAATTCGTTGCCGTACTTCGTTTCCGAGAGGCTGTCGGGCAGTGCCCGACCGAGCTCGAGTGTCATGAGCATCGCGAGGCTGTCGGCTCGATCGGCAACCAGTTCGAAAGCGCGACGCAGGATTTCACCGCGCTCACGGGCCGGGGTGGCGGCCCATGAGTCGGCGACGGCGACGGCACGGTCGAGCGCGTGCACGGCATCGTCGACGCTCGCGTCGGCAACCGACACCAGCGATTCCTCGGTGGCCGGATTGATGACGTCGAATGTCTTGCCGCCCTTGGCCTCGACCTCCCGGCCGTCGATCCAGAGACCGGTGGGTACTCCGTCGAGCACGGCCTGTGGGTCAAGCACCTGAGTGCTGGTCATGCGAATTCCCTTCGTGATGGCAGTGGGTCGGGGGCGAAGCCTCGACGTCGAGAGAGGGGTTACGGTCGAAGAAGCCGAACGGCTTGAGCCAGAACGACACGGTGTCGGCCGGCATCACCGGCCAGTCCTCCGGCCGCGTGATGTGATGGATACCGAACGTGTACCAGAGGACGACGTCGGTGTTCTCGATCGGCCGATTGGCTTTGGTCCAGACGCCGAGACCGGTGTCGCGTTCGGACTGGTTGACGAATTCACCCGCGGGCCAGCGCTCGTCTGGATGATTAGGTGTCACCCAGAGGGTATGACCCATGACGGTGGCGCGCTGGAAGATCGGCGACGCCGGGTCGAACATCGCGGGGAACGCGCCCGTGGGCACCAGCTTGTACGCCGGGTTCAGGCCGAGGGCCGTTGTCTTGTTGGGATTGGCGATCTTCCACGACTTCTGCGTCGCGAAGTTCGGATCCTGCATGCCCTCCGACTCGGTGCGCAGCGGCGTGTTCTGCTGCACCAGGCCGAGTCCGAGCGGATTGTCGGGACCCATCGGCTCGACGAGGGTTTCGCTGGCATATACGGTGTTGTCGCTGCCGTCGATGTCGAGGTCCATCCGCGCAACCAGGAAGTGCTGGTGGAACGGCGCGTACGTGCGGTTGTCGATCGTGGTGCCGTGCGGATTCGACGTCACGCCCTCTGGCATCGGTGTGGTCACCATGATGCCGGTGGCGCGCACCTCGCATTCGATGTTGCCGTCCTGATAGAAGCGCCAGTAGACCAGGTACTCGTAATTGGCAACGGTCACATGAAAACTCACCGTCAGCCGACGCATACGACGGACCTCCGCGCCCGCGTCGTGATCGACGTGCTTCCACAGGACGGCGTTGTCTTCCTCGTGGATGCAGATCGCGTTGGTGATCGTGTAGGGCTCACCCGCGCTGTTGTGCAGGGTGGCGTCGAGATACCGGATCTCACCGAGGCAGTCGCAGCCGAGCTCCAGCGACGTCGTCATGAAGCCGAGGCCCCACTCGCCGATATCGAAAGCCGTTCGGCGGTAATGGTCCTCGCTGGGATCGCGATAGGGGACCACCATCTCCGCGAAGGACAGACGATGAGCGATCTTGCGGACGTTGCCGCCGTCGTCATAGGTGACGGTGTGCAGCGTCATGCCCTCGCGATAATTGAATCCCACACGCAGCGACCACTTCTGCCACGTCAGTTGATTGCCGTCGAGTGTGAACGACGGGCCGTCGGGCTGCGTGATCTCCAGCGGCTTGAGCTCGGGTCGGTTGAACGTGTCGCGAATACGCTGCGGGATGTGTCGCGGGACGTACTCGCCCATGACGCTCGGTTGTTCGAAACCGCCGGTGTCCTCGATCCGCAGCAGCTCCATCGTGTTCACGTCGATCACGCAGTGCAGTCCCGACACGGGGTTCGCGTACGGGTTGGAACCCTCGCTGTTGCGAATCCACGTGTCCGACCAGCCGAGACGTCGACCTTTGTACTCCTCGGGGATCACCGCGCCGCCGTAGGTCCAGGTGTCCATGAAAACCGAGTCCAGATCGGTGATCCCGCGCCTGGCCAGCGCCGCCTGGACGTCGGGATGTGCGCGCAGGACGCGGTCGCACTCCTCGAACTCGTCGACGGTGAAGTTCGCCTGAACGTCGGGGATCAGCTCGAACGACTCGACGCTGCCTCCCGAGATCGACACGAACGACTTGTAGGTGGTGTTCTCGCCACTGTTGAAGCAGACAACCACGGCGCGACGCGGCGGTGCAGTGCCGTCGGCGTCGTACGCGGCGAGTTCACTCTTGCTCGGTTCGGCGAGTTCGATCGACGCGTAGCGCCAGCCGTCACCGACACCCTGCTCGGCGCCGAGTATCGCGGTGACGGAACGGAATTCTTCGGCGCTGAGTGGATCGAGGGGATGCATGGCAGAGCTCCTTAACGTAGGGCGACAACCGATTGGGGCACAGCGTTCAGGCGTTGTCCTTGAGCGCCTGACACAGCACCGCCAGGCCATCGCGCAACAGGTCGTCGCCAATGACCAGCGGTGGCAACAGGCGTAGCACGTTGCCGTAGGTGCCGCATGTCAACGCGACGACACCCTGTGCGAGAGCTGTTTTCGCGACGGCGGCAGTCAGGTCGGGGTTGGGGTCGCGCGTTGCTGTTCCGTCCTCGGCAGGCGTGACCAGTTCGACGGCGATCATCGCGCCGCGGCCGCGAATGTCGCCGATGACCGGCAGACCGGCACCGTCGAGCTCGTCCTTGGTGACGGACAGTGCTTCGGTGACGATGGTCTCGATGTGCCGGGCGCGGGCACACAGATCGAGCGATTCCATCTGCTCGATGGCTGCCAACGCCGCCGCACACGCGACGGGATTGCCGCCGTACGTGCCACCGAGTCCGCCGCCGTGCACCGTGTCCATGATGTCGGCGCGACCGGTGACCGCCGACAACGGCATTCCACCGGCAATGCCCTTCGCCATCGTGATGAGGTCGGGTTCGACACCCTCCTGCTCACACGCGAACCATGTTCCCGTACGGGCGAATCCGGCCTGGACCTCGTCGGCGATGAACAGCACGCGATGCGCGGTGCACCACTCGGCCAACGTCGACAGGAATCCCGGTGCGGGAACGATGAATCCGCCCTCGCCCTGGATGGGCTCGATGACAATCGCTGCGGTGGTCTCGGCGCCGACCTGCTTCTCGATCATCGAGATCGCACGCTTGGCCGCGGCGACGCCGTCGCTGCCGAGTTCGTCTCGGTAGGGGTAGCTCATCGGCATCCGGTACACCTCGGGCGCGAACGGTCCGAAGTTGCGCTTGTACGGCATGCTCTTCGCCGTCATCGCCATCGTCAGGTTGGTGCGGCCGTGGTAGGCGTGGTCGAACGTGATGACCGCATTGCGGCGCGTCGACAGTCGCGCGATCTTGACGGCGTTCTCGACGGCTTCTGCACCCGAATTGAACAGCACGGTGCGCTTCTCGAAGTCGCCGGGCGTGAGCTCGTTGAGCTTCTCGGCGACCGCAACGTAACCCTCGTACGGCGTCACCATGAAGCAGGTGTGCGTGAAGTGAGCGGCTTGCTCGGCGACGGCGGCGGCAACGGCTGCGTTGCTCGCGCCCACGGATGTGACCGCGATGCCGGAGCCGAGGTCGATGAGCGAGTTGCCGTCGACGTCGACGATCACACCGCCGTCGGCGTCGGCCGCGAACACGGGGACACTGGAGCCGACGCCCGCAGCGACGGAGGCCAGGCGGCGTGCTCCGATCTCCATCGAGCGTGGGCCGGGAAGTTCGCTGACCAGCTTCCGCTCCTGGGGCAGCCGGTAGACGATGTCGGTTGCTGTGGTCATGGACACCAGTGTTCGCCTGCCGCACCCACCTGCGGACCTGACAACTTGTACATCGTTGCCGCGTTGTGGTGCCACAATGTCCAATCCGCGGTTACGGTGGTGCAGTGACCACGGTTCGATGGCTGATGGCCCAGCGACGGCTCGAACTCTCGCTGCGTGCCGGGGCCGACGGCCTCGACCGCGACCTCGACTGCGCGGTGAGCTCAGAACTCGTCGCCACCGCCGACTGGCTCCAGGGAGGCGAGGTGTTGCTCACCACCGGTCTGCGGCTCGACGCCGACGACGAGGCTGCCCAGCACGAGTTCGTGCGTAGCCTCGACGCCGTCGGTGCCGCGGCGATCGGATTCGGCGTCGGTCTCGGATTCGACGAGGTGCCCGGGGGCCTGCTCGCCGCTGCCGACGAGGTCGGTCTCCCGCTGTTCGAGGTGCCCCTCGCCATACCGTTCTCTGCGATCACCCGCGCGGTTCTCGACCAGATCGCTGCGCAGCGGTCGGCGCGGCTGGTGTCGGCAACACGTGCGCAACCGCGAATGACCAGGGCTGCAACCGCGTCCGGCGCGAAGGGTCTGCTGCGTGAACTCGCCGACGCCGTCGGGCAGCGGGTGACCCTACTCGATGCCGGGCACGCCCCGGTTGCCTACGCACCGGGGCCCGCCACCCCCACGGAGCTCGACCAGCTCCGCGGCGTCGTGATGCGCGACCCGGCTTCGGCGGGTGCCGTTCGCGTAACCGACGACTCGGTGCTGACGGTGGCGCGAGTCGGTTCCGGGACAACGACGTTCGGACATCTCGGAGTGATCGGGTCGAGCCCCCTCGATGACGTCGGCCGCATGCTGATCGGCCACGCTGTGTCACTGCTCGTCATCGAGTACGCCAAGCCGCAACAGGTTCGACGGGATGTCGGCGAGCTGCAGGGTGAGGTGCTCGCGCTCGCCATGGATCGACACATGGGTGAGCGGTCCCGCGAGATACTGCTCCGCGCAGCCGATCCGCATGGCCGGGTTCGTGCAGTGGTGTTCCGCTTCGAGAGTGCCGATGGAGCGCGAGACGGTGCACGACGCCTTGCCGTCGAGTTCGAGCACCGGTGGCGACCGGTGTTCGTGCACCGGCGCGACGACGAGGTCGTCGGGCTGATCCGCGGCGACGATCATGTGCAGTTCGCCACGGGCCTGCTCGGCATGCTCAGCTCCACTGCCGCCGTGCGTGGCGGGCTGGGGCCTGCGGTCGTGGTCGACGACCTCGCCGACTCGGTGCGCCAGGCCAGGCTCTCGTGCCGCTCGGCCGCGGCAGGCCAGCTTCTCGACCTCTATGATCTCCGGTCGCTACTCGCCAGCGACACCGTGCGAGAAGTATTGCGCGACAGCTACACCGAAAGAATCACACCACTCGTCGCGTTCGACGCGGCCAATGCGGGGCATCTGCAGGAAAGCCTGCTCGCCTACCTCGAGGCCAACGGCAACTGGGGCGTGGCCGCCAGCGCGCTCGGAGTGCACCGGCACACCCTGCGCGGCCGCATCGAGCGGATCGAGGACATGCTCGCCGTCGACCTCGCCGACGCCCGCACCCGCGCCGAACTACTGCTGACCCTGCTGAGTGAGAGCACATGACAGACGCCCGATTGTCGAAAGTCGTTGTCCTCGTGGCCTTGCTCGTCGCGCTGGCAGTCGCGGCGACCGCGTGCACCGACGGCACTGGCGATCGCGTCGAGGGCTCCGGCACAGTCGCCGACAGTTCCGAAATGCCCGCCGAGAGCCCCGACGCAACTGCCGACAGCCCCGCGAACCGTAGCGGCACCGCCTATGTCAATCTCGGCGACAGCTACAGTGCCGGAACCGGAGTGCGGCCCCTGGTCGAGGATTCACCGCTGCAGTGTCAGCGGTCGTCGTCGAACTTCGCCCATGTGCTGGCTCAGCGTCGTGGGCTCGCGCTCGACGACGTCAGTTGCGCCGGCGCGACGACGTCGGATTTCTTTGCCGCACAATACTTCGGCGTCGGACCCCAACTCGATGCTCTCGGCAGCGGGACGCGGATCGTGACTCTCATGATCGGCGGCAACGACGGCGACATCTTCTCGGGAACCATCCGTGACTGCGGAGAGGTCGCGGCCGACGATCCGACGGGTTCACCGTGCCGAGCGCGCTACGGCAGCTCGTTCGTCGATCGGGTTCGCGAGCGCACCTATCCCGATGTGGTCAAGGCAGTACGCGCCGTGACGCAACGTGCGCCGCGTGCGCGCGTGCTGGTCGTCGGGTATCCGTGGATTCTGCCCGCCACGACGGGCTGCTACCCGACGATGCGCGTGGCTGCCGGAGATGTCGGATACGTCCGCGACCTGCAGGCGACGCTCAACGACGTGATCGCCAGAGCCGCGCGTGCCACGGGCGGGACATATGTCGACATGTCGGCGGTCTCCGAGGGGCACGATGCGTGCGAGTCCGCGAGCGTTCGGTGGATCGAACCTCAGGTCGGGTCGTCGGCGCCAATCACGGTGCACCCCAACGCTGCGGGACACCAGGCCATCGCCGATCAGGTGGGCGCGGCGCTCGGCCGGTGAACTGCGACGGTGGGGGAGCGACCACACCTGGGAGACGGTCGCGAGCCCGGCAACGGTGACTTCTTGTACTCGGCGCCAGCTCCCACAGGCGCCCCGGGTACTCCACAATCTGGCGTCAGTGCACAGCATCGCACGCGTCCGCGGCATCCGCCGCGCCGGGCGGCACCCGCTCGGCGACGCTGCGGGTTGTGACCGAACTCGAACATGACGACCTCTGGCGCGGAGTTTTCTCCTGGGCGGAGCTGAAGCGCCGCGGATTCAGCCAGGCACAGACCCGGCGGATGGTCGTCGTCGGCGACCTGCGCCAGCTGCGTCGAGGGTGGTACGCCGCGCCGTACGCGGATCCGACGGTCGCCTCGGCTGTCAGCGCCGGCGGCGTCTGCACGTGTGTGAGTGCGCTCGACCTTCATGGTGTGTGGGTTGCGCCATTCGGTCACCTGGTGCACGTGCGCGGACGGAACGTCGCTTCGAACGGATCGGTGGGTACACATCACCTGTGCACGCGCTACGGACGGGCACAACCGGAGATCTATCCACTCGACGACGTGGCGACCGCGCTTGGGTACGCGGTGCGATGCCTCGAGAGCGAGGCGCTCGTGGCCGCCTGCGAGTCCATCCTGCACTTGGGGTTGCTCGAGTTGACCGACCTACAGGCGTTGTTCTCGTCGATGCCCGTCCGGATTCGACAGCTCCTCGACAGGTGCGAGGACTGCGCAGACTCCGGGTCCGAATCGATCTTCGCCTTCCGGCTGAACAGCCTGGGTGTCGCGTTCGAGAGGCAGGTGGAGATTCCCGGCATCGGCAGGGTGGATTTCCTGATCGGCAAGCGGCTGATGTTCAGCTGGGACGAGGTGCTCGAGACGCTCCTGGCGGTGATCCGACGGCGCGATCACCTCAAAGCGTTGGCGGAACCGCCCGAACTGGCACGTGTCGCCGCAGAGACCGGAGGGGATCACGCACTCGGCTACTGGGACGACCCGGACTTTGTCGGTTGCTGACCCACACGCCTGCCCCATGCGCGTCGCACGAGCTTGTCGCAGGTCGCCACACTCCGAGCTCCCTGAGCAGTTCTCCGTGCGGTCACGTGTGCCGCACTCCGAACTCGTCACCACCGAAACACCCACCCGGCTGCGCAGCGCACGCTCCGAGGCCCCGGGAATGCGTACACAACTGCGACGTCTGCGGCACGCCACGACAATTATTGTCGTGGCGTGCCGCTGAGGGGCGGTTTGTGTACGCATCCGGCCCCGACGGCCGCGTTGGCGGCCAAGGCGTTCCTGTTCACCCTCGGGACGCCCTGACCAGGGCGAATTTTCGTTGATCGTTGCGGTTTGGAACACTGGTGGCCGTGAGTAGTTCTGCTGACGTCGCATCCCGTTCCGCCGAATTGTTCCGTCAGGCCCAGGACGCGACCCCCGGTGGGGTCAACTCGCCGGTCCGCGCGTTCTCCGCGGTCGGTGGGACTCCGCGCTTCATCGCGTCGGCGCAGGGCTGTCATCTGACCGATGTCGACGGCAATGATTACGTCGACCTGGTCTCCTCCTGGGGGCCGATGATCCTCGGTCACGCCCACCCGGCGGTCGTCGAAGCTGTGCAGAAGGCGGCGACGCACGGCCTCTCCTTCGGGGCGCCCACCGAGGGTGAGATCGAACTCGCGGAGGAGATCATCGACCGCGTCGATCCGGTCGAGCGGGTGCGCCTGGTCAACTCCGGCACCGAGGCGACGATGTCGGCGATCCGTCTCGCGCGTGGCGCCACCGGACGCTCCAAGATCATCAAGTTCTCCGGCTGCTACCACGGGCACGTCGACGCTCTGCTGGCCGACGCGGGCTCGGGTATCGCGACACTCGGCCTGCCGACGACCCCCGGTGTGACCGGCGCGGCAGCCCACGACACCATCGTGCTTCCCTACAACGATCTCGACGCCGTCGCCAAGGCCTTCGACGCCTTCGGTGATGAGATCGCAGCCGTGATCACCGAGGCGGCCGCCGGGAACATGGGCGCGGTCGCCCCCGTCGATGGATTCAACGCAGGCCTGCGCGACCTGACCCGACGCCACGGATCGCTCTTCATCATCGACGAGGTCATGACGGGTTTCCGCGTCAGCCCCGCGGGCTGGTACGGCCTGGAGGGCGTCGCCGCGGACCTCTACACCTTCGGCAAGGTGATGAGCGGTGGATTGCCCGCCGCGGCGTTCGGCGGGCGCACCGACATCATGGAGAACCTCGCACCCACCGGGCCCGTCTACCAGGCGGGCACGCTCAGCGGTAACCCCGTTGCCGTCGCGGCCGGGCTCGCGACACTACGCAACGCCGATGCCGACGTCTACACCGCGCTCGACGCCAATGCCCATCGCCTCGCAGCGCTGTTCACCGAGGCGCTCACCGACGCGGGGGTCGGGCACCGGGTGCAATTGGCGGGCAACCTGCTCAGTGTGTTCTTCACCTCCGAGCCCGAGACGGCGATCACCGACTACGCGGCGGTCAAAAACACCGAGACCTGGCGTTTCGCACCCTTCTTCCACGCTCTGCTCGACGCGGGCGTGTACGCACCGCCCAGCGCATTCGAAGCCTGGTTTGTCTCAGCGGCGTTGGACGAGGATGCTTTTGGTCGAATCGCTGACGCGCTGCCGGCCGCTGCGCGCGCTGCAGCGCACGCCACGCAATCGGGGGAGTCCGACTGATGCACACGATCGTCCACATGATGCGCCACGGAGAGGTGCACAACCCGGACGGCATCCTGTACGGCCGCCTGCCCGGGTTCCGTCTGTCGACGACGGGCCGTGCGCAGGCAGAGAAGGTTGCGGGCACGCTCGCCGACCACGACATCACCGCCGTTTTCGCCTCGCCGTTGCAGCGCGCGCAGGAGACCGCAACCCCGATCGCCGGCGCACACGGACTGCCGATCTTCACCAACGACCAGCTCATCGAGGCCGACAATGTCTTCGAGGGCCTGAAGGTCTCCGTCGGCGACGGCGCGTTGAGCAAGCCCCGCCACTGGTTCAAACTGCGCGACCCGTTCACCCCGTCCTGGGGCGAGCCCTACATCCAACTCGCGCACCGTATGCTCGCCGCAGCCAACAAGGCCCGTGACGCCGCACGTGGTCACGAGGCCGTCTGCGTCAGCCACCAGCTGCCCGTCTACACGCTCCGACGATTCCTCGAGGGGCAGCGGCTCTGGCACGACCCGCGGCGTCGGCAGTGCTCGTTGGCCTCGCTGACCAGCCTCGTCTACGACGACGACGCGCTCGTCGACATCATCTACTCCGAACCCGCAGGGCATTCCGACCCGCTTGCGACCGGGGCATGAGCCGGACCCGAGACATGCGCAGTAAGACCGTCACCGCAGCCCTGTTCGCCATGCTCGCCACGCTCGGCGTGCTGGTGGCCGGCTGCAGTTCGGGCAACGACGCCGTAGCCCAGGGCGACACCTTCCAGTTCGTGTCACCGGGCGGACAGACGACGATCACCTATCCCGAATCGGATCGCAAACCGATCGCCGACCTCGTGGGCCCCGACCTCGTGACCGACCAGCAGATCGACGTCGACAAGGATTTCGCGGGCAAGGTGACCGTGATCAACGTGTGGGGTTCGTGGTGCGGTCCGTGCCGTGCGGAGGCCGACGATCTCGAGACCGTCTACGAGCAGAACAAAGACAAGGGCGTCGCTTTCGTCGGCATCAATCTGCGCGACGACCGCCAGTCGGCGAAGGACTTCGTCGCCGACCGCAAGGTCGGGTATCCCTCCATCTATGACTTCGACGGTGCGACGCTCGCCTCGATGACCACCCCGACCTCCGTGGTCCCGACGACCGTCGTGCTCGACAGCAAGCATCGTCCGGCCGCGGTCTACCTGCGCACGGTCAGCGCGGAGGAACTCGGTGCGATGGTCACGAAGATCGCAGCCGAGGACCACGGAAAGCAGCCCTGAGCGGAATGGGACAGACCTTCGCCGACACCGTGACCAGCGGCCCGCTGCTGCTGGCGCTGGTCGCATGCATGATCGCCGGTCTCGTCTCCTTTGCCTCTCCCTGCGTGGTGCCGCTTGTACCCGGATACCTGTCCTATCTGGCGGGTCTCGTCGGGGCGGAGGCCCCGGCTGTCACGGTCGGCGAATCACCCAAGCGTGGACGTTCGCGGGTGGCGATCGCCGCAGCCCTGTTCGTGCTCGGATTCACCGTCGTCTTCGTCGCCGCGACGGCCACCGTGCTCGGAATCACGAGCACGGTGATCGTCAATCACGATGTGCTGCAACGTATCGGCGGAGTCGTCACCATCGTGATGGGTCTGGTCTTCATCGGTCTCATCCCGATGATGCAGCGCGAATTCCGCTTCGCACCGCGCAACGTCTCCAACATCGTCGGCGCACCGCTGCTCGGTGCGGTGTTCGCGCTCGGCTGGACCCCGTGTCTCGGCCCGACACTCGCCGCGGTCATCGCCACCGCTAGCGGGACTCAGGGTGCGACAGCGGCCAAGGGAGTCGCGCTGATCATCGCGTATTGCGCGGGTCTGGGTATTCCCTTCGTGATCCTCGCGTTCTCCTCCGCGTGGGCGCTCCGCAGCCTGACGTGGCTACGCACCCATGCCCGGCTCATCCAGATCATCGGCGGCATCATGCTGATCGCTGTCGGCGTCGCGCTTGTCACCGGCTGGTGGGATCAGTTCATCGTGTGGGTGCGCGACGCTTTCATCTCCGACACCGAGCTTCCGGTATGAACGCACGCGATATGACCCCGAGCGCAGGCGAGCTATGACACAGACCATCGACCGACCGTCCGCCCCGGCGCCGCAGACCCCGCAGCGCCCGCACTGGATCAAGCGTCGGGTGCTGTGGCCGCTGCGCAACCTCTGGCGCAGTCTCACGTCGATGCGCACCGCACTGGTCCTGCTGTTCCTGCTCGCACTGGCCGCCATCCCTGGCGCACTGTTGCCGCAGCGGGAACTCAACGAGCAGAAGACGCTCCAGTACATCTCCGACCACGGCTGGCTCGGCGAGTGGATGGACAAGCTGCAGTTCTTCGACGTCTTCAAGAGCGCGTGGTTCACGGCCATCTACGTCCTGCTGTTCGTCTCGCTCGTCGGCTGCCTCACCCCGCGCATCATCGAGCACGCCAAGAGTCTGCGCACCAAACCCGTTGCCGCACCGCGCAATCTGTCGCGCATGCCGCGGCACATCACCGAGACGGTCGACGGTGAGCCCGCCGAACTCGCCGAGCGGATCTCGGGCAATCTGCGGGGGTGGCGTCGCGAGGTCACCGTGCGTGAACCGTCGAAGGCGTATCCGGACGGCTGTGTCGAGGTCTCGGCCGAGAAAGGTTACCTGCGCGAATTCGGCAACCTTGTCTTCCATTTCGCACTCCTGGCACTGCTCGTGTCCATCGCGGTGGGCAAGGTCTACGGCTATGAGGGCACGCGCAGTCTGGTCGCCGACGGCGAGCAGGGACTGTGCAACACGTCGACGGCGGTCTATGACTCGTTCAGGGCCGGCGCGCTGGTGGACGGCACCAATCTCTCACCGTTCTGTATCCGCGTCGACGACTTCTCCGCGACCTTCCTGCCCGACGGCCAGCCGTCGATGTACGACGCGAAGATCCGGTACACCACCGACCCGCGCACACCGTCGTCGCAGTGGGAGGAGCGGTCGGTGCGTGTCAACGACCCGCTGCGCGTCTCGGGCGACCGCGTGTACGTGCTGGGCAACGGGTTCGCGCCCACGTTCACCGTGACCTTCCCCAACGGTGAGAAGCGTACGCAGACCACGCTGTTCATCCCCGAGGTGATGCAGACCATGCTGTCGTCGGGCGCTGCCCGTTTCGACACCCCCGCCGGGCTTTATCCCGATGAGGACACCCGACGCAAGAACCAGATCGCACTCGAGGGGCTCTTCGCCCCGACAGCCAGCTACGACGGCACACTGCTCAGTTCGTCGTCGCCGGAGCCGAGCGATCCGCAGGTCGCGATCCGCATCTATCGCGGCGATACCGGTCTCGACACCGGACGCGCGCAGAATGCCTACTCGCTCGACACCAACATGATCCACCAGGGCAGGCTCAATCGTGAGGCGCAGGCGAACCTCAAGGTGGGCCAGAGTGCCAGCCTGCCCGACGGCACCAAGGTCAGTTTCGACGGGTATAAGCGCTGGATCTCCGTGCAGGTATCCCACGACCCGGCACAGGTCTGGGTGCTGGTGTCGGCGATCGTGATGCTCGTCGGACTGGTGGTGTCGCTGGTTGTTCGACGACGCCGGATCTGGGCACGTCTGGTGCCCGACTCGGACAATGGCGACCGACGACGTACGGTAGTAGAGATCGCCGGGCTGGCCCGAACCGACCAGGCCGGCTGGGGCGAGGGCTTCGACGAGCAGGCACACAACCTGCTCACCGACGAGGGAACATCCAGACGTTTGTAGGGATGCAGACGCCTGTATCGGTCGCTCGCGTGCAGCACAACCTGTAGCAGATGAAGCAGTAGAGATAGGGCCAGTGATGGGTAACGGAACAGATCAGATCGACCAGACGTTGGCGCGCTACTCCGACCTTCTGTTCGGTACCGCGATCACCATCTACGTCCTCGCGATGCTCATGTTCCTCGCGGCACTCGCCGGTGCCCGATCCCGAAAGCTCTCCGTGGCCAAGGAGCTGGTCACCGCGGGAGGCGGTTCGACGACGGAGCGCGCACCCGGCAAGATCGAAGGCCCTGCGCCCCGCACGCTGTCGGAGAAGATCGGCAACATGGCCTACCCGGTCGTGTTCGTCGGCCTCGCTGCACACATTGCGTCGATCGTGACCCGCGGAATGGCCACCGATCGCGCGCCCTGGGGCAACATGTACGAGTTCATCTCGTTGACGTGCGCTGCCTGTGTGGTCGCCGGGCTGGTCATCCTGCGCAAACAGATCAACCGTCCGCTCATCGCATTCGTGCTGCTGCCGGTCACGCTGCTGATGTTCATCGCGGGCCGCTGGCTCTACACCCAGGCCGCGCCCGTCGTGCCCGCGCTCAAGTCGTACTGGTTGGCCATCCACGTCTCGATCATCTCGATCAGTTCCGGCGTGCTGCTCGTGTCCGGTGTGGCGAGCATCCTGTACCTGGTCAAGATGCGGTGGGCGGCGTCGAGCGACACCGTCTCCGAGACCGGCGGCGGCGTCGTCGGTGGACTGCGGCGGCTCGTCGCGCACATCCCGTCTGCCGAGGCTCTCGACCGTCTCGCCTACAAGTGCGTCGTGTTCGGATTCCCGCTCTTCGGATTGGGAATCGTGTTCGGCGCCATCTGGGCGGAGTCCGCGTGGGGCCGCTTCTGGGGGTGGGATCCCAAGGAGACCGTGTCGTTCATCGCCTGGATCATCTACGCGGCATACCTGCACGCTCGTGCCACCGCCGGGTGGCGCAACAGCACCGCGGCATGGATCAACGTCGCGGGATTCGTCGCGCTGCTGTTCAACCTGTTCATCATCAACCTCGTGGTCTCCGGCCTGCACTCCTACGCGGGACTGTGAGGGCGGCGTTCACACGGGGCCGGGCCCTCCGGGGGGCCTCAGGCTGCGCTCTGCAAGCGCCTGTGCGCGAACCACTTTGAGCACATCGATGACGATGTCGATGGTGTCTGGGCACAACCCGGCCAGATCGATCCCGGACAGATGCGTTTCGGTGGTCGCCAGTATCTCCACGTAGTCGCGTTGCCGCTGCACCCGGTCGAGATCCTCTGCCGGATTCGAGAGAAAGTAGGTCACGCTGACCTCGAAGGCGCTGGCGATCGCCTCGACAGTCTTGAACGACGGCGTCCGCGCCTTCCCCGTTCGCAACTGAGAGATGTAGGCATCGCTCAGCGAGTGACCGTGCTGGTTGGCCTTCTCGGCGATCCGCTTACCGGTGTACCGTCGGCCATTCTCGTCGCGAGAGTGCTCGAAGAGTTCTGCCAATTTGGCGGCGAAACTGTCGTCGCCGTCGGGTGACGTGCCCGGGCGGGTGGTCATGAATCAAAAACCGCCCGCCGTGTCGGTATCGATGTCGATCTCCCTTGACGCAGTGTCAGTTACGGAGTCGTAATCGTACCCGGACGGTTCGAGGGTGCGTCGCGCATCTCGATGCACGATGCGTCACAATTCGTCGTTGGGTCCTCGAGTGCGACGATCGAGATCGCGCAGGAAATCCGCATCGTCGTCGGGCCCGACCGGCCCGTGACTGCGTGTCCCTGTTCGTCTCGCATCTGTCGCCGAGTCACGTCGTTGCGCCACAGCGGGCCCGAAGGCGCGCCACAACAGAAAACCGATTGCGGCCAAGCCGACGATGGCCAGCAGAAACGTCATGGCAACCTCCCGTCAACCAGGGTACGCGACCCGATGTTGGCCAACGGCCGGCCCTCGTCGGCGACGCCTACTAGCCGACGCGACGGTTCAGGAGTGCGACGACGTCCTCTTCGCGGAAGCGACGATGGCCACCGGGGGTGCGAATGGACCCGAGAATGCCCGAGCTGGCCCACCGGGCGACGGTCTTGGGGTTGACGTTGAACATCGCGGCGACCTGGCCGGGGGTCAGCGTGTGCTGGCTTGCGAGGCCAGGGGTGATGACGGTGGCGGCACCAGGGTTGAGAGCGGTCATTGTTCTCCCCTTCGGGTTCTCGTAGACGCGCGGAGATTGCGCGTCCTCACATGAATACACGCAAAACGCCCAGGTACTCGAACCGTCATATCGAGGTAAAGAGAGTCAAAAGGTGGCCGTGACCTGCGAACACCGATTCTCGTCCAAGTATCCTGAGGCTGTGAGTGATGAGCAGGAGCCCACCCGAGTGGGTACGCACAAATCAGACAACACAGACAACGCAGGTCAGGGCCACGTGGGCATGGGCGCACTGCTTGTCTCGATCCTCCTCTACACGGTTGCACGCCTCCTGCTGGTGGTGATCGTGGCCGCGGTCATCATGGGAATCGGCGCACTCGCAGGAGTCACCGTGCCGCTATTGGTAGCGGCGGTGTTCGGTGTCCTCATCGCGCTACCCCTCGGCATGGTCTTGTTCAAGAAGCTGCGCGTGCGGGTCAACACCCAGATCGCTGCGGTCGACGCCGAGCGGCGTCGTAAGCACGACGATCTCCAGACGCGTCTGCGCGGTGCCGACAGGAAATGAGCCACTCTGCCACGACGTGGACGGTCGACCACCGCAGCGACCGACGCTGGGCCGACAACGCGGTACGGCTGATCGAGGCCGACGCACGCCGCAGTGCCGACACGCACCTGCTGCGCTGTGAGCTACCGGAGTGGTCGCGCTGGATCGACGACGGGAGCAACGGGGCCGCGGGAACCGAGGTCGGCGTCGACCTGTATCTGAAGGACGAGAGCACGCATCCCACCGGGTCGCTGAAGCATCGGTTGGCGAGATCGCTGTTCCTGTATGCGATCTGCAATGGGTGGATCACCGAGGGAACCACCGTCATCGAGGCCTCGTCGGGGTCGACGGCGGTGAGTGAGGCCTACTTCGCGCATTTGATCGGGGTCCCGTTCATCGCGGTGATGACCTCGGGCACGTCGCCGGCCAAAACGGCTCTCATCGAACGCGAGGGCGGACGATGCCACTTCGTCGAGCGCGCGTCGGACGTCTACGACGAGGCGCTGCGGCTCGAGCGTGAGCTGGGCGGGCACTTCATCGACCAGTTCACGATGGCCGAACGCGCAACAGACTGGCGGGGCAACAACAACATCGCGGAGTCGATCTTCGCGCAGATGGCCACCGAGGATCACCCGGTGCCGACCTGGATCGTGGTCGGTGCGGGCACCGGCGGAACGTCGGCGACCCTCGGCCGTTACCTGCGCTACCGCAGGCACCCCACGTGGCTGGCCGTCGTCGATCCGGAGAACTCGGTGTTTCTCCCGGCCTACGAGAGCGGTGACGGGTCGCTGCGGTCAGAGACCGGTTCGCGCATCGAGGGCATCGGTCGGCCGCGCGTCGAACCGTCGTTTGTCTCCCAGGTCATCGACCGCATGATCGGTGTTCCCGACGCCGCGTCGATCGCCGCTGCCCGTCACCTCTCGGATCGGTTGGGACGCCGGGTCGGGGGTTCGACCGGCACCAACATGTGGGGCGTCGCGCAGGTGGTCTCCGAGATGGTTGCCCAACGCCGGGCAGGCAGCGTCGTCACACTCCTGTGCGACTCCGGGGACCGTTACGCCACAACCTATTTCGACGACGACTGGGTCGCTGCGCAGGGCTTCGACCTCGCCGAACCGACCGCCGTGCTCGACGAGTTCTACCGCACGGGGGAGTGGACGGGTTGAGTGAGTGCAGCGGTGTCAGCGGGACCGACGAGTACTGCGAGGGTTGATGGTTGAGACGATCGAGACAAGCGCGGTGGCCGTGTGACGGTCATCGTCGGCTGCGATCTCGTCGACGTGGCCGACATCGAGGAGTCGATCGACCGCTTCGGTGATCGCTATCTGACGCGGGTGTTCACCGACGCCGAGCTCGCTCACTGCGCGGGGCCGACTCGCTCACAACGTCTCGCAGCGCGCTTCGCTGCGAAGGAGTCGGTGATCAAGACGCTCGGCATCGTCGACGAGTCGACGCCGTTGCGCGAGATCGAAGTGGTGATGAACGGTCCGGTGCCGGGGGTCGCGCTGTGGGGCGCGATGGCCGCGCGCGCGGAGGAAAGGCAGTGGCGGAATCCGTCGCTGTCGCTGTCGCATACGTCAACACACGCCATGGCGACCGTCGTCGTCCAAGTCGGGATGTGACAGTCGGGATGTGACAGTCGGGATGTGACAGTCGGGATGTGACAGTCGGGGCGTGATGGTCGGTCGGGGTGTGGCAGTACAGGTGTGACGCGGCACACCCAGTGTCGCCTACCATCGGCAAGGTGGCCGACTGTGTGGTGAGGGCAGAGGATCTGGTTCGCGAGTATCGACTCGGTGATGAGCGTGTCCGTGCGCTCGACGGGGTGAACCTGACGCTTGACGGCGGACAGTTCGTCTCCATCGTCGGGCCGTCGGGTGCCGGTAAGAGCACGCTGCTGCACATCATCGGTGCGCTCGACACCCCGACGTCCGGCTCCATCGAGGTCGACGGCGTCGACCTCGCGTCGCTCGACGACAACGCCGCATCCGCTTTTCGACGGCACCGCGTCGGGTTCGTCTTCCAGTTCTTCAACCTCGTGCCCACGATGTCGGCGTGGGAGAACGTTGCGCTGCCAAGGCTTCTCGACAGTCAATCGCTGCGCCGGGCCAAACCGCGCGCCGTCGAACTCCTCGACCGTGTGGGTCTCGGCAACAGAATCGACCATCGGCCGTCGGAGTTGTCGGGCGGACAGATGCAGCGCGTGGCCATCGCGCGCTCGCTGATGATGGAGCCGTCGATCCTGCTCGCCGACGAGCCGACCGGAAACCTCGACTCGCGCACCGGCGATTCGGTGCTGGAGTTGCTCTCCGAGGTCGCCCACGACGCGCAGGACCGACTGGTGATCATGGTGACCCACGATCCGCATGCGGCCGACGTCGCGGACACCACGATCGTCGTGCGCGACGGCAGGGTCGCAGCCGGAGATGCGTCGCTATGACGACGCTGCTCGCGGCGCTCACCCGGGTGCGCGTGCTGAATCTGCGCGAACTGCGCGATCACAAGCTGCGAGTGCTCACGTCGTTGATCGTGGTGGCGGTGTCGTCGGCGCTACTCATCGCCGTGCTCGGCACGTATGGCTCGCTCACGGAGTCGATCCGCGACTTCGACTCCGCCATCAACGGGGCAGCCCAGCTCGAGGTCGCCTCGATCGCCGATTCGGGCATCGACGAGTCACTGTCGGGCGAGATACGCGCGCGGGCGTCGGACGCGAAGGCCGTCGTTCCCGTGATCCGCGGGACTGCCGTGGTGGGCGATCGACGAATTGCGCTGGTGGGTTCCGACTTTCGTGCAACCGCACTCGGCTCAGGGGTGCAACTCGCAGCGGAGACGGGACTCACGCCAGAAGATCTCGATGACGGTGTCGTGGTCGGCGCCGGTACCGGACTTCGCCTGGGGGAACGCCTCTCGGTCAACGGCGTCGATGTGCGTGTGGTCCGTGTTGTCGACAGTGGCGGCGGTGGTGGACTCAACAACGGCGACTTCATGTTCGCCTATCTCGTTCTGGCGCAACGGTTGACCGGGCTCGATGGCAAGGTGTCGTCGATTCTCGTCGTTGCGAGGCCGGGGGCCGATCACGGCCGACTCGACGCAGAGGTCGCACGCGTCGTCGACGGTCGCGCGGTGGTCGTCGATCCGGGATTCCGCGCCAAGCAGGCGGAGGTCGCCGGTTCGGTGACTCGCGATTCGACGCTCCTCGTGTCGTTGATCTCTCTCGTCATCGCCGCGTTCCTCGTGTTCAACACCATGAACATGGCGGTGGCATCGCGACGGCAGTCGCTGGCGATGATCCGGGCGTTGGGCGCCAAGCGTTCTCACCTGGTCGGCGATCTACTCGCCGAGTCGGCGGTGTTCGGCTTCGTCGGAGGTGTGATCGGCGTCCCGATCGGGATCCTCGCCGGACGCTGGGCGATATCACGCGTACCGGCGACGACCCGCGATTCGGTCTCCATCGCCATCGACTACCACCTGCCCTCGTATGCTCCGGTGGTCGCCGTTGTCGCCTGCGTGCTCGCGTGTGTGGCCGCGACATCGCTTGCAGCCAGGTCGGTGTTCGCGGTGTCCCCGGTGGAGGCGATGGTGTCGGGCGAGGTCGCCGATGCCGAGCCCCAGCGCGGACCGCTGACGTGGCTGGCGGCGCTCGGCGGCGTGGTGCTGCTCGTCGGATCATGGTTCATCGCGGTCGACGTCCCGGGACGTCCTGCGATCATTGCCGGAGCCGTGTACGCGGTCGGGGCTCTGCTGATCTGTTACGCCCTGACCCGGCCGCTGGTGCGGTTCGTCGTTGCGGTGGCCAGACGATTCTGGGGCCCGGGACAACTCGCCGCGGTCAACACCGAACGCGCACCTCGACGGGCCTGGGCCACGCTGATGACCGTTGCGGTCGCGATCGCGGTCGGCATGGGGACATCCGGTGCGCTCGATAATCTCGTCGCGTCGATCTCCCATTCACTCGACGGCCTCGGCGATCCGGACTTCTACATCTCGTCGACCCCGCGCGACGAGATCCCGGCCGGCACAGCGCTACCCGCCGCCATAGCCGACGAGGTGCGTGACGTACCCGGTGTGTCCCGGGTCGTCGGGGCACAGTGGGCGAATGTCAACGTCGGCGAGGCCAGGATTCTCGTCCAGGGCCTCGAACCAGGCTCGACGGCCCCGTTCACCAAAAAGGCCGCCCCGCAAGCACTCCACGACGTCATCGAGGGGCGCGGCATCATCCTGTCGAGCGTGCTGGCACGGTCACTCGACGCACAGGTGGGCTCCACACTGCGCATGGCGTCGCCGACGGGTTACCACGAGCTCGTCGTGCGGGACGTCGTCGACTACATCTCCATCGACTCCGGCACCGCCGCGATGTCGAATACTCTGCTGGCGCAATGGTTCAACAGATCCGGGGACTCCTACCTGCAGATCGACGTCGGGCAGGATGCGGATCGTGCTGCGGTGCAGCAGCAGTTGCAGCGCATCGTCGACTCTCATCCGACGCCGCGGTCGGGTACCGCGTACCTCTACACGGGGGCACAGGCGCTCGAAGCCACACAGCAGCAGGCGCAGCAGGCCGGATCGTTCACGGTGGCGATTCAGTGGATCGTGTCATTGGCCGCGGCGATCGCGTTGCTCAACACGCTGCTGCTGTCTGTGTTGGAACGGCGCCGCGAACTCGGTGTACTGCGCGCCATGGGTGCCTCGCGCCGGTTCATCTCGCGGATGGTGGTAGCCGAGGCGGGAGCGATCGCGGTCGTCGGCACGATCACCGGACTCGTCATGGGGACAGGGCTGCATTTTCTGGCCGACAAGATCCTCTCGGCGACTACGTCGCTGGACATCACCTACTCGCCGCGGCCGTCGACTCTGCTGTTCGTCGGGGTGTCGATCGTGCTGTGCCTGGTTGGCGCCTTCGTGCCCGCCGCTCGCGCTGCCCGGATGAACATCACCGAGGCCATCGCGGACGAATAGCGGAGGGCTCAGGTGTCAATAAATGTTGACAGAACCAAAGTGTCAACATAACCTGACATACATGCACGACGAACCGGAGACTTCAGAGCAGGATCTGGCCGGGGCCGCTGCCAGTGACGATCCGGCCACCGGCCTCGCCGCGGTCCGCGCATTACGGACCCTGGCCGATCGGCTCGAGGAAGTACAGGTTTCCAACGCTCGATCCAAGGGGTGGAGCTGGCAGGCGATTGCGGAGATTCTGCAGATCAGCCGCCAGGCCGTGCACCAGAAGCATTCACAACGTGAGGCATGACGTGCCCGACGGGCACTGAGGCCGAAAGGAGAACCATCATGTTTGGTCGATTCAGTCGAGACGACAAGATGATGCTGGCATTTGCCACACAAGAAGCCGCAGACCTGGGACATCACCAGCTCGGCAACGACCACCTCATCCTGGGCATGCTGTGCAACGCGCGTTCGCCGTTGTTCGGGCTGCTCGGTGAGCGGGGTCTGACGCTTGCCACGGCGCGCGAGGCCGTGCGGGCATATCACGAAGAACACGATTCCGACGCCGCCGAGGCCGCCGAACAGGGCGCGGCTGCCCGCTATGAGGAGGATCGCGAGGCGCTCAAGAGTATCGGGATCGACCTCGACAAGGTTCGGGCAGCAGTACGCGACCGCTTCGGGGACGATCTCTCCGAGGGCTGGGCCGAGCGACCTGAGCGTGGACGAGGCCCGCGCGGCCGCGAGTGCGGTCCGCGCGAAGGTGGTCCCCGCGGCAGGGGGCGTGGACACGGTAGGGGTCACGGGCGTGGCCACGGCAGGGGTCGGGGCGATTACGACCGCGGAGACTTCGGTCCACGCGGCGGATTCGGGCCGGGCTTCGATCCGCGGCAGGGTTTCGGCCCGGGCGGATTCCCCGGCGGGCCCTTCGGTGACGAGGACGACCGGCAGGGGCCGTGGGAGCCGGGCCGCGGACGTCGTGGTCCACGCGGCCGCGGAGGTCGTCCTCGCTTCGCTTCAGAGGCCCGCGACGCCTTCCGTGCGGCGGTCCATATCGCCCGCGAGCGTGGCGACGATCAGCTCAGCGCCGAGCACCTACTACTCGGCATCCTCGAGGTGAACGACCCAGCGTCACGCGCCGTCGTCGAATCCGCCACGAGTGCAGAAGATCTCACAGCTGCCGTGCTGGCGAGCCTGGAGGTCGACGCGGAGGTCTGATGTTTGGCGGAGCAGTTTCGGGGCGTGATCACGTCACCTTCACACAAGGGCGTCAGGACAGGTCTGACGAAACTGCCCGACGCAACCGGATGTCGCGCGGTGCGAGATTGATCCGGTCGAAATCATCGTCCTGGAAGGCGAGCACCCGCTTGTCCATAACTCGACGCCATAGCGGCGGTATGGTCGCGAGCAGGCACATCGTGGCGTAACCAGCGGGTAACTGGGGGGCATCGGGCGCAGAGCGCAGGGTCTGGTACCGGCGTGCCGGATTGGCGTGGTGGTCACTGTGGCGCTGCAAATGGTAGAGGAACAAGTTGCTCCACACATGGTCGCTATTCCAGCTGTCACGGGGGGTGACGCGGCGGTAGTTTCCACCGGGGCTTTTCTCGCGGAGCAGACCGTAGTGCTCGATATAGTTCGCGCATTCCAGGATCATCACTCCACCTATTGCCTGCAGTACCAGCCACGGAAGAACATGCAGTCCGAATGCCGTGGTGAGTCCAGCCCAGAGCACCACGGTGATGGCCCATGCGTTGAGTATGTTGTTGCGCCAGCCCAGTGTCCTGTGCCCGGATCGGTGTAGCCGTCCAGTTTCATATCGCCAACCCGAAAGGAATCCACCGACGATCGAACGTGGCACGAAACGCCAGTACGACTCGCCGAAGCGCGCGCTTGCCGGGTCATCGTGGGTCGCAACCCGGATGTGATGCCCATGGTTGTGCTCGACGTAGAAATGGCCGTAAGCCGACTGTGCGAGAGCAATCTTCGATAGAAAACGCTCGCGGTCGGTGCGGCGGTGGCCCAGCTCGTGGGCTGCGTTGATGCCCACCCCGCCGACCACCGCGACGGTCGAGGCGAGAGCGAGTCGTTCCGCGGTGCCCATTGGCGCATACGTCCAACACCAGCAGGCGAACACCAATCCCGTGTATTGCAACGGAAGGTACAGATAAACACACCAGCGGTAGTAGCGGTCGGCATCGAGTTTTCGGTAGACCTCAGCAGGTGGGCTAGTCGAGTCAGAGCCGCGGAGTACGTCGATTACCGGAAGGACCACAGCCATGACCATTGAACCGAAGGCCCAAAACATCCCGGGTCCTAGCCGATCCACCATCGCGTAGCCGAGAAACGGGCTCAGCGGAACTATCAGACCGCACAGCCACAGATAGCGTCGACGGTCCGTCCAGTTATACGCAGCAGTCATCATCTTCGGTCTCGCCCTCCCCTGACGGCCGACACAATAATCTTTGCTGGCGAAAACTATATGGCCTGCTCTTGCAGAGCCGCTAGTTGGTGTCCGCTTGTGTACAGACTTAGTGCGTGACGTCCGTCTTTACATGTAACTGACGACTCAGCTGAGCGTCTCTGCATTGATGGGGTTGATTCCGCGGCCGAGCTGGTCCCGAACGCAGACGCGGCGACTGACGTCGTCCGCACCTACCCGACGGCCAGCCCCACGGCGGTCAGCACGGCCCAGGCGAGCATCGCCATGCCGGTGGCGCCGAGTGAGGCGATGAGCCCCGGCCCGACGGCACCGGTGCGCACTGGTTGGTAGGCCTTCCACAGCAGGGGAGCAGCGAGCAACCCGAGCAGCGACCACGGCGTGGCCGCGACGAGCACCACGCTCATCACCAGCGGCACGAGGAGCAGCACCCCGAAGAACCGTCGAGTTGCGGCGTCGCCCATGCGCACGGCCAGGGTGTTCTTGCCCGACTCGCGGTCGGTGGGGATGTCGCGCAGGTTGTTCACCACGAGCACTGCCGTCGACAGCGACCCGACGCCGACCGCGCACGCCAGCCCGACCCAGTCGACCTTCCCTACGGTCACGTACTCGGTGCCGAGGACGGCGACGAGTCCGAAGAACACGAACACCGCGACCTCGCCGAGTCCGAGGTAGCCGTAGGGCTTCGACCCGCCGGTGTAGAACCACGCGCCCGCGATGCAGATGGCGCCGACGACGATGAGCCACCAGGCGGTGGTCGCGGCCAGCACGAGACCGCACACGGCTCCGATGCCGAAACACAAGAACGCTGCGTGCTTGACGGCCTCGGGCGACGCCGCACCCGACCCGACGAGTCGCATCGGACCGACGCGCTCGTCGTCGGTGCCGCGAATACCGTCGGAGTAGTCGTTGGAGAAGTTCACGCCGACGATGAACGCGATCGCCACGACGGCTGCCAGCGCGGCCTTCCACCAGTTCACGTCGCCGATGTGTAGCCCGGCGCCGATGCCGGCGACGACGGGAGCGATCGCGTTCGGGAGCGTACGGGGTCGGGCCCCGGCTATCCACTGCGTTGGGGTTGCCACGCTGAAGAGACTATTCCTAGCCTAGGACGGGTCGACGATCGGCGGTCCGGAGGAATCTGCGCAGCGAGAGCGGTGACATCTCGAACCGGACGATGGAGGAGTGGCCTACCGCGCGCTGCCCCGGTACTTGCGGTGGTACTCGTCGTACAGATCGGCGTTGCGGACGCGCTCGTTGCGCTTGACGAGGTCGGGGTTTAGTCCGTGCTGCTCCAGCCGGTGCCTGCGGTAGATCACGTTGAGCGCGATCGAGAAGAATACGTACGCGATCGGGATGGGCGAGAACATGATGAATCGCACGCCCCAGTCGGCGGGGACGAAGAGCATGGGAAGCATCAGGATGATGCAGGGGATCGCCCAGCGGACCACCATGCGAAACGGGGCGCCTTTGCCTGCGAGGTCGTTGGCCACCCAGTCGCGCATAGAATCGGGCAGCACTGCTCCATAGCAGTAGCGGACATACTGCCAGCCCCTTGGTCGAGCCGCGGTGTCTGCCATGGTTTGCGCCCTTCTCGAAATTCAATCGCGTGCTACTGAATTCTACGCGATGCCCAGAATGTCGGAACCGGGGAGCCGTCTGAACAGCTGTGACCTGGGGCGAGCTGGGTGTCACACCACCGAACGAATCCCGCCTGCGGCGTCGACCTCCACGCGGGCGCTTGGGCCCTGTGCTGGTCGGTGCAGTACCGAGGCCGCGGTGGACCGGTTCGACGGGGAGACCCGGACGAACACTTCGCCGTCGTGAGCGGCGTCGAGCATGTTGGTCGCCACCTGTGCGATCCGCTCCCGCAGCTCGCGGGCGATCTCGGTGGTCGAGTCGTCGATCAGCACCACGTCGACGCCGCGGAGCCGGGCTTGGTAGGCGGGGTCGTCGAGATCGAGTTCACTCATCAGCGGTGCGCGCAGTCGGTCGCGGAGATGAGCCTCGAGGATTTCGCAGTCCAGTCGTTGTTGTGCTGAGAGTTCGGCACCCGAAGCGATCAGTTCGAGAAGCGGTCGGGCAAGCGAATCGAGATGTCGTACCTGCCGTGTTCGTTCGTCGGCGGCGGCTCGCGAGGCAGCGAGCTGCGCGACTCTCACAGTGGTCTGCTGTCGTAGTGAGAAGACTTGTTGCGCTGTGGGGTTCAGTGTGTAGGAGAACAGCATTGCCATGAGGAGAGGTGCGACGTCGGCGGCCACCTGAACTACGGAGGCGACGGCTCCGGCACCGCTCATCGCACCCCAGGTGGCGAATACCACGACGGTGGCGAGAAATCCGATCCACGGTGTGAGTCGTCGTCCGCGCACCACCATGAATGCGTAGATCGCAGCAGACGCTCCGTGACTCATCGCAACGGCAACGGAGGTGATCGCCGCAGCCGACGACACCGACAAGACGAGCGTGCTGCACACCGGACCGGTCGCAGCGAGGAGCACGGTCGGCACCACAGGAAGTGGGTCACCCTCTGCAGCGATGAGAGCGATGGTGGCAGCCGAATAGATGATGGCCGCGGCGATGGGGCCCGCTACGTTGGTGACGGTGCCCGCGGATGTCAGAGCGGCGAGCCAGCACCCGCAGATGAATGCGCCTGCCACCAGCCACACCCCGCGCTCACGCATGCCGAGGAGGTGTCGGGCATCGCTCAACTCGTGCGGGTCCACGACAACCTCACTGTTGTTCCGCGCCCCGGCTGCGACTCGATGGTCGCCGAGGCTCCGTCTAGCTTGGACATCCGGCCGACGATGCTCACTGAGATGCCAAGACGTGAGGCCGGAACCGCATCGGGGTCGAATCCTGTTCCGGTGTCGATGATGTCGACGCTCAGCCTGTCGGAAGTCGACGATGCCTGCACGCGTGTGCGTGCCTCAGGCCCGGCATGGCGAAGGGAGTTGCGGACAGCCTCGGCGGTGGACGAGGCAATGGCCGTGACCACTGCTCCCGGATAGCGGACGGCGTCGTCATCGACAAAGGCCGAGACCGTCTGCTGCGGCGCGACGAGGGCCACCGCCGCACGGATATGACTCAGAGCCTGGGAGGGGTCGACGTCGTCGTCGATGTCGTCGGAGCCCGCTCGGTCGATGGAAGCCAACGCATTGCGCGCATCCTGAACCAGTTCAGATGACGTTCCGCGGCGTGCGGCCAGTAGGAGCGTCGACATGACGCTGTCGTGTGTCAATGCGTCGAACCGTGCCCGCTCTGCCGAACGTGCCTGTGCGGCAGCGGCCGCGGCGGTGGTCGCATAGGCTTCGGCCCGCGAGTGGTCGAGTAGTCGGGCGGTGCGTCGGCCCATGACGGTGGCAATGACAAAGACCATGGAGAACGCGTTGGCCCAGCCCAACTGGCCCACGATGGGTCCGATTACTTGTGCTTGCCGTACCAACCTGTCTGCGACGATGGACCCGCTCACGGCCACCACGAGTACCACGAACGCCCAGGCCGGTCGGAAAGCGAGGGCTGCGCAGATGGCGGCGAGGCCAGGAAACATCGAGAGCCACAGCCCCTGCACGGTGTGAATCTGTCCGCCGTCCCAGGCAACCCACCAGAGGGCGAGCGTGATCAGATAGCCGATTGCGCTGATGCCGGTGATGGCCTGAAGTCGGCGGTAGCCGGCGCGATACGCCAGCGGGGCCATGGCCAGTCCGGTGCCGAAGGTCAACAGCACTGCCGTCGGGGTATACCAAGGCGCGGTGATTTCAGATGCCGCGGCGATCGGTACCGCGAGTTGTGCGCCGTAGAGCAGGTAGCCGGCGGCGGCGAAGAGAGTGAACTGGCGCAGAATCCGGCGACCCGCGAGCGCGTCGCGCGCGGTCTCGCTTACCGTCGGAGACGACGCGGTATGGGTAGCCATCCGTCCTCGATCGCTCGTTTGTAGAGGTCCGTTTTGGTGGGTGCGGGGCGTCCGGCGCCCTGGTATCGCAGTCGGATACGGCTCACGTAATCGGCGACAGTCTCGTGGGAGAGGTGGAGCTCTCGTGCGACGCGCGCGGTCGACTCGCCCGCTGCGTACAGCTCGAGCACACGTCGGAGTTGAGGTGGGAGGTCGACGAACTCGTCGTCGGAGTCGATCGCGGCTGCCCAGTCGATACTCGCGACCACCTTGCCCTCGAGTGCCTGTCTGATGCCGTCGAGCAGTTCGGTGTCGCGCGCGTTCTTGCGGATCACGCCGAGCACGCCTGCGCTCGCGGCTTGGCGGACGAGATACATCTCGTCGCCTGACGTGTAGACGAGCACCGGTATGCCTGCCTCGGTGAGGACAGCGATGTTGGTGAGTGGCGAGGTCCCGTCGTCGAGGCGAAGGTCGAGGAGTACGAGGTCGAGGTCGGTGGTGATGGCGAGTAGGTCGGCGACGGTGTCGGCTCCGGCGGTCAGTTCGAGTGCATCGTGCTCGGCGAAGGTGGCTCGCAGGCCGCGGACGATCTGCGCGTGATCGTCGACGACGCCGATACGCGCACGTCGAGGGGGGTGCGTCATGTCAGTACTTTGCCTGATCGGGCCCGCCATGCGGGTAGCTGTGACCGGGGATTCCTGACTGCTGCGGCATCATTTCGTCCGTTCGGACTACACCCTCGGCGATTCACGCAGGAAAGGACTGCCCCGCACGATGATGCCGTCGACACAGCGCCCGATACTGCACAGGGCCGTCGATGGTGTCGCCTACCGCAACGACGTCTCCGGACCTGACCACCTCTCCGTCGACGATCCGTGCGTTCATGAAAGCGGGTCGGCCGCACCAACAGAGGACCACCGCCTGCATCCGGTGGGCTTCGTCGGCGATCTCGATGAGACGTGCCGAGCCGTCGAACAGCCGTGTGCGGAAGTCGGTGAGTAGTCCGTAGGCGAACACGTCGATGGCGCGTTTGTCGACCAAGAGTGCGAGCTCGTCCACTTGGGCGCGGGTGAGGAACTGCGCTTCGTCGCATACGACGTAGTCGATCCGGTGCGACGTGAATCCGTCGACGAGGTCGTGGAGGGCGGTGGTGTCGTCGACGAGGATCGCGTCTGCGACGAGGCCGATGCGGCTGGTGACCAGTGGCAGGCCGGATCGGTCGCATTGGGTGAGCAACAGGCCGACTCGTCCCTGCTGGCTCTGGTTGAAGTGCGTCTGCAGCGCGAGTGTGGTTTTCCCTGCACCCATCGGCCCGTAGTAGAACACGAGACGACCGGGCTCGGACACCACGTACCTCCTCGACGATGCTCGTCACATGATGCTGCATGCGCCTCCGATGTGCAGAACTGTGGAGCCGCGCAGCAGTGGGTGCTCGGTCGCGGGTTCTACCGCCCGGGTCTGCGTCGTCGAGACGCACTTGGCGCAACGCGCGAAGAGATGCGAGCGGACTGCAGACCCCGATCACGAACCGCTGTTGGCGTCCTTGCTGTTGTCCGAATCTTCGTCTTCCTTCTTGTTCGGCTGAGCGTTCCTGAACCCCTTCTCAATGCCTTTCTCCACGCCCTTCTCCAGAGCGGGTCCGAGGCTTTGTGCGAGTGTGCCCCAGGGGGTTTTGCCGATCTCCTCGGGTTTGATGTCGAGGAAGGAGGAGTCGCCTCCGATGTTCCACTGGAATGCCTCGCGCAGGTCCTCGAGCTTCATCTCCTTGTTTCCCGCATTGAGGTAGACGTACATGCGTCCGAACCGGAGGGCGTGTCGTCGGCCGAGGAGGGTCACGCTCTCGTGCAGGAACGACCGAGCGAGCGCGACGAAATACTTCACGCCGACGAGCACGATCGCTCCTAGGGAGATGGCGCTGACCACTCGCAGTACCAGGACATTGATGTTGAGAGTGTGGTCGTACGGCACGTCACCCGCGTGCCGCGCGATGAACACGCTGAGCGTGATGAGTGCAGCAACCGCGCCCACCGAAGTGGCGATCCCCGCACGGACCATGTTGCGGGCGCGGTGGGTGAGTACGTCCTGCGCCTTCTCGACGAACAGGTCAACTGCGGCGAGCCGGAACACGGCCTCGGTGGACGAGGCGTCAGTGGACGAGGTGTCGGTGGACGAGGTGTCGGTCGGCACGACATTTTTCAGGTTGGCCTGCGACTTCTTGAGGACATCGTTGCGGAGCTTGATCTGAAGCGCCAGCTGCTCGAACTCGCGCTTCGTTCGTCCGGAACGAGTACACCAAGCGCACACAGATCTCGGTTGTAAACGTCGTGGCTTGGTGCGGTTGCGTCGGTCACGTCGCCGTGCCGTGCGTGAGCCCTTTGACCCGAGCTTTTGTGGCTCCCGTTCCAGCATCTTCCACGAATCCCTCCGTAATGCCAAGGTTCACCAGCATAGGAGAAACACACTGATGCACAACAGAATCAAGATCGTTTTGGTACGGTCGATCGACAAATTGCGGCATCATTGCAAGTGCTCGGGCGAGCTTCGGATGCCGTCGTATCCACGGCTCCTAGGCGCGACGTATGGAGTTCTCAAGGGTCCTGCACCCGACGCCGAGGCGTCGAGCGGAGTAGTTGACTGTGGGCTATGGCTGAGCTTCTAGGCGGCGACGTCGTCGAGGCGCATGGTTCTCCGGTTGTAGGCAGGTAACGGGGTGCGTTGCTGGTCGACACCGGACGGTGGGATGAGCCAGGGGTGGCGGTCGTGACCCATTACGACGTCCCAGTCGCTGGCGTGAATCTGTGCATGGCATGACGGGCAGAGTAGGCATCCATTGTCGAGATCGGTTGTGCCGCCGTCGATCCAGTGCTGGATGTGGTGTACGTGAGACCACGAGGCGGGCGCTCCGCACTTGACGCAGCATTCGTCGCGGATCGTGACAGCTTTACGCAGGCGTGGCGGGAACAGTCGCTTGGTGTGTCCCATCGCCAGCGGTACGGTCTCGCCGTCGATGACGACCTCGGTGAGGGATGCGTCGCACGCGAGTGAGCGCGCCGTCAGTTCGGTGACCGGGCCGACCCACGGCAGGCGTGCCGGTTCCGGGGTGTCGGCGTGAACCAGCAGCGCGAGATTGGTTTTCGGTGCTGTGACGAATGGTGTGTCGATCGCGGCGGCGAGGTCGAGGATCTGCTCGAGAGCCTCGGTGCGCCGTTGTCCGATCGAACGACGGTCGGGTGAACCGTCGGGCTCGGGACGTTCAGCGGACAGTGAATCGATTGCGGTGGTCAGCTTTTCGGCGATGACCAGATCGACGTCGCCACGGATCTCGGTGCGTCCGTCGCCGTTCTGTGTGATGGAGAGTGAGTTGATGGTGCGGTCTTCTGCTGCGGGTACGCCCCCGCTTTCTCGCACATGCTCGTTGGCACGACCACGCGCCACAAGCGCGATCTCTCGGGGTTTGGCCCCGGAGAGCCCCTGGGCGATCAGTGCGCGCTCATGATCGAGGCGCTCGTCGTCGGAAAGTCTTTCAGCTGAACGCTTCTCGATGTGTGCGAGTCCGGACACGATGGCAGAAGTGTGCTCACTGGAGAACACGCCGTCTTCGATGTAACCGGGTAGCCGCTGCAATGTTGCCATGGCCATGCCTAGCTGTAACCAGCGCGTCGCGGCTGCAGGCGCAGCTCCCATCTCCATCAGCAGCCCGCGCGTCTTGCCGCCCGGTCCGGCGACTTTGAGTCGGTCCATCGCGGCGGCATGCGTCGCGAGATGAAACTCGATGACGTTACGCATCGTCATCAGTGTCTGTGTCGCAACGTGGATCTCACGGCCGGTCACGTCGTCGTCGAGACGAATGTCGCGGAGTTCGTCGAGGACTGGGGGAGCGGGGGCATGTGTCCATTATGCGGAGAACGCGTGTTCGAGTCAAGAATAATCGAAGAATTGATGGGGCGAAACCTACTGTGTCACAACGTTATTAGAAGAGCATAACTGTGCTAGCTGAAGTATATCGGGGGTCTCTGACACGATCGCGTCGTCGAATCGCGTTATCCACAAGCGGCGCGGAAACGAGATCCAACGGATACGTTTTCGACGGACGCGTGGGGCCTGTGGATTCGTGTGTTCGGCCCCTTTCCCGTTGGCGGTCGTCGCCGTAGCGTCGACCGTCGTGAATTGTTCTCGGTTGATACGTCGTGTCATGGTGGCGCTGGTCGCCTGTGCGGCAACGATCATGGGCCTGCTCGCCACAGCGCCTCATGCGGAGGCGCTGACATCCGTCGACGCATTCGACCGAAGAATCTGACGCCTGCCGCGAATGATCCCATCGGGTCGATCGACGAGGTGTCGTCGCCGCGAGCCGGAGTAGTGCGGATTCGGCGCTGGGCCCTCGATCGGGACAGTGCCGGAGACTCGATTCAGGTGCATGCGTACGTCGGCGGTCAGGCCGGCGCGCCGAACACCGACGGCATCAACGTCGGTGAAGGCTGGACCAACCCACAGGTCGGCTGTAAAACCGTGACCATCAAGTAGCCGAGCACACGTCAGAACGGGCAAGACCGATGTGAGTTTCGACGTGTAGTACCCGAACGACGGTGCGCCAGCCCTGTTCGTGTGAACAGGGCTGGCGCACAGACCTTGAGACGTTCATCCCGGCGGTGATGGTTGCGTACCTGGACGTTCCGCCCGGTTGGCGGCACGTCGGCAGGGTTTCGATGACGGCGTCGTAGTTGGGCTGGCAGAAGAACGGAAACGAGATCCGACGACTCGCCGGTCCGCTGATGGTGGGGTTCTGCACGCGGTGCAGCGTGGAGATCCAGCGGTCGTTGGTCCAGCGGGCCATGAGGTCGCCGATGTTGACCACGAATGATCCGGCGATCGGTTCGATCGGGCACCACACGTCGTCGAGGAACACCTCGAGCCCGCCGACGGCGTCGGACTGGTAGAGGAGGGTGAGGCTGCCGTAGTCGGTGTGCTCGCCGACGCGGAGCTGTCCCGGCTCCGGTGTGGCGGTCAAGGGCGGATAGTGGTTGGCGAAGAGGTTGCTGATCGGGCGGTCGACCTTGTCGTCGAACCAGTGCTTGTCCAGTCCGAGTGCCACGGCGAACAGTTGCATGAGTTCGAATGCCAACGAACTCATCTCGCGGTAGTAGGCCTCCCAGATCTCACGGAATCGGGCTGGACGCCCCGGCCATTGGTTGGCGGCGAAGTACCCGAGGTCTTGGGCTCGTCGGAACCAGGGGTCGTCGGGCACCTCCGGCAGCCCGATGGAGAACAGCTCGACGAGATCAGCAGGAGTCTCGATGCCACGGGTGCGTGCGAGGGCGCTGCTTGGCTCCGTCGATCTGCCGCGCGTTGGCGTCGAATTCGATGTCGCGGGAACCTGCGCGGGCGAGGTCGATCATGGGGACCGTGTTGGTCATGCGTTGAACTCCTGGGATGTGATGAGCCACCCGTCGCGACGCCTGTGGCGCGGGTGTGCGTAGGTGAGGGGATTGGACGTGGTCAGGCCGAGCGCGATGCCGTTTCGTTGCATCTTCTTCGCCATTCTGGTGCGCGGCATTGCCCCCTGCGACCGCGAGTGGTGCATACGCTGCAACAAAGCCGATAACCCGGGCCGTGCGGAAGCCGAAGGGGTGGTCGTCGTGAACCTTCAACGTCGCGTACAGATCGCAACTCTCTCGGCAGTCGTCTGCGCGGTGCTGGCGCTTGCGGCATGTCAAATGCCACGCGAATCAGGCCAGGCAGTGCCTGAAGCCGCCCAGGCCAGCGATCACATTCCCGCCGACTTCAATACGACGTTCCGTTGGATTCCCAACGACACCCTCGACCTCTCCGCGCCTGAGGGGACCTTTGTCCGGGCCTTCGTCGAATCCTTCGAGATCGCGAATGCCGCGCAATCGACGAGTTGGGGTTACCCGGGATTCGCCGCCGCTGCGCCGTCAAACATCGCGCAGATGCTCACGGTGTATCCGTCGAAGGTGTCGGAGGCCAAGCCCTCGGTAGGCACGGTGTTCTTCTCGGCATTGCGTCGTGAGGACCACCCCTTCGGAACGCGAGTCATCCTGTGCCGCTACGCCTATTCATCCGTCCGTGACGGTGAGGGAACGTCTGCGTGGAACTCGCGGGTCGATGCGCCCCGACCAATCGAGATCGACTTCCGCCGGCAGTCTGACACGCCGCCGATCAAGGCACGCGGGTCTGAACGCACGCCGGACGGCAACGTCTTCGGCGGCTGGTATGCCTCCCGCTACGACTTCGCCGCCGTATATCCGACGCCAACCGCAGACCAGCGGGCGTGCGCGGCGCAGGGCCCTACATCCGTGCCGAACCGCGCGGCCACTCGGGGAGCACATCCCTGGGCGCCGATGCCACCAAGCCCAGGATGGTCGGCGGGTAACGACGTCTGACGTCACCCGCGACACCTCGGACGTCGTTCGTCGGCCCATATCTCGCTCACCCTCAGAGTTGGCCAGTTTGCGGTCATGTCGGCCGCTGCGTGTCGTGTCGCATGTTGTCGGTGGCCATCGATATTCTGGCCGCGGCAGATCAACCGATCAGACGGGGGAGCGCATGCCACTGCATGCACGAAGAATGGCTCGAGGCGCCTTGATCTCGGCGGTTGCGATCGGTTGCGGGCTCGGCGTCGTACCCGGAAAGGCCGACGCCAGCGTACGCGCCCTGAGCATCGCGCGGCCAGGGGGTACCGGGAAGTACGGTGCGGGATGCACGTACACGCTCACTGCGCGCGTCACCAACGACGACCTCGTGACCTTCTCCGTGCGTCAACCGACACGACTTGTCGACGGGAAACTGCTGCGATTCACGTTCGACGTGATGCCGCGCAGGCATGTTGCGATTTTCCATTGGAGCCCGGTCGTCGAGGGGCGATTCGTGCTTGCAGCAAGGCAAGGAGATTCTCCGTGGAAGCTGCACGACGCCGACGTCGGACGACGTCTGGACCTCGGGAGCTCGTGTTCAGGAATCTGAAGACGTCTCGAGCTGCGCGAGATCAGTGAGCGGCTTCGTATGCTTCGATGATTTCTTTTGGAAGGCGACCGCGGGGACCCACCTCGTACCCCTCTTCGATCGCCCACTCACGAATATCGCCGGTGCTGGCGGTGCCGCCCTTGGGTGACGCCGCAGCCGCAGCGCGTTTAGAAACGCGTGGAGCGGTCGACTGTTTGCGGCCCCCCACTCGTGTCGACGCTTCGAGAAGCTTTGCCACAGTAACGCGACCGTTCTCGACCTTGTCCAAGTTGGCGCTCGAAATATCGAGCTGATATTCCACGCCAAGCCAGGACCACAAAACGGTGTGGACGTCGTCGAGATCAATCTCCCGACCGTCTAGATCATCAACAAAAGCGACTGAGCGGATGGTTGCCATGTGTCGAGGTTAACGTATGACATCTATCCGAACGGACGATGCACGCGCTTCTCGATCTATGGTGAGCGATTCCCGTCGTATATGGAACAGGCGTGAGGCGCTCGACCGACATGATGTGCACCCGTTAGTGGTCGGTGTTCTCGGTGAGAGTAGCTGCGACATAATAGGTTCCACAGCATACTATTTGATGCCGCCTATTCTGGCGCCCGCCGATCCGGTGTTGTGTCCGACCCACGAACACCGTGTGGCGTAACAGCCACGCCGCCCGCTCGGTGGAGAGGACTTTGCGTCATCGGACGCGCTGAATCGCGTTCACGTGCGATCTCGACGCCATCACGGCGGAGCGAAGAAGCCTGACACCAAATCGAAAATTCTTGGTCAGTGGGAGTCGATGTGCCGGCCATTCGACCAGACCAGTGGCGTGATCGACCTCATTCGGCCCCCAAGGTCGTCGATGGAGACGGTTGGTTCGTCGCCAGCCGGTGGGCGTCGGCATCGAGTGACGCGACCGCTGACTGCGCATCTCAGATCCACGGATTGGTACGTCAGTACCGACGGTATGGCTTAGCGGAGCCTTAATTGTCATCAGCCTGTTACCGCGCGACTCTTCGTAGGAAGCGATGTGGCCATAGTGTTCTAAGTTAAGGGTGGGACTGAAGTGAAAGGACTAGCGTGGCATTCAGGCACACGCCGTGGTCGACGCGGCCGGTCTCGAGAAGAAGCTCGTACGTGCGCTTTCGAATACTCTTCACGACCCTTACTGTCGTGGTGGCCGTCATCGCCTGTAGTGTTGCGCGCGCCCCGCAGGCCCACGCGGCCGGTGTGGAAGCCGAATCGCTGTCCACTTCAGGAACCGCGTACACCGTCGCCGACTCGACGGCATCAGCTGGACGGGCTGTCGTGCTCGCCACTGCTGGCAGTCGGGTGACATTCCGTGGTGCAACGCCTGCGTTGTCGGGAATAGTGTTGCGCGCGAAAGGATCTCAATGCTTCGGTAGTCCCGGAATGCGAGTCCTTGTCGATGGCGTACCAGTCTGGAGTGCGAACGTGACCGCTACGGCGTGGACCAACTACACCGTCTCGGGAAACCTGCCAGCAGGACAACACGTGATCGCGGTTGAGTTCATCAACGACTTCCAATTCGTCTGCGACCGCAATCTCGGGGTGGACACGATCACCGCGGTCCAAGCCGGATCGCCACCATCCACCACGCCGACGACGCCGACGACGCCGACGACGCCGACGACGCCGACGACGCCGACGACGCCGACGACGCCGACGACGCCCACCACGCCAACGACGCCCACCACGCCAACGACGCCCACCACGCCGCCGTCGGCAACGGGCTGCACGCGTAACGAGTACAGCGCTAGTTACTTCAACAACACCAGCTTCACCGGGGCGCCCATTGTCACGAGATGCGAGGCCAGTGTGGGCGGCAGCTGGACGGGATCGCCTGTGCCCGGCGTCAACCCCGACAACTTCGGAATCGACTACTACGGTGTTCTGTCCTTCCCCGTGACCGGCGATTACGTGTTCGCAGCAGACACAGGGGATGTTGGCGTCCAGGTGTGGCTCGACGGCGCGAAGGTGATCGACGAGCCGAACGCCAGCACGTGGGGGCGATTCGAGCAGGTGCGGCAAGTGTCTGCGGGTGAGCATGTTGTCCGCGTGCGGATCGTGGATGCCGGCGGTGTAGCACGTGAGTTTTTCTCCGTGGCGCAGACGGCGCTGAACGCCCAGACCGCCGACGGGAGGTACTTTGCGCAGAATTCGTTTTGGAACAACGTGATTCCCAGCGGAGCAACCGTCGATTCGAACAGCTCGGCATGGGTGTCCTCGCTTGTCAACAATGGAGCCATCTCCGAGATCTCCATGAACTCGTCGGTGTGGTCATTCCCGATTTACAAGGCCGATGCTTCTGTGCGTTCTATCCCTATCCGAATCACGAACTCCAACAAAACGATCTCCGTGCCTTATCTGCCTACGTACCGCCCTAGCCCGGATAGTGACTCGTCTTTCATGGTGATCGACCAGTCGAACGGATGTATGTATGACTTCCAAGCCTTCAACCCCGCATCGATGACTGCCATAGCGTCGGCGTCGTATCACGCGTACACAGGCTCGGGCGGGCACACCGCGGGGCCGTCGCATGCCGGCGGGGAGTTTTCGCGTGCCGCGGGGCTGATCACGCCACGAGATGTCCAGCGAGGCGAGATCAACCACGCGTTGCGTTTCGCGATCCCAGACGGGGGCGATCGCTTCGAGTATCCGGGTACCAGAACCGATGGGACACGGAGAGGTGGACCACCGCAGGGCGTGCGGATTCGGCTCGATCCGACCCTCGACGTCAGTACCCTCGGCCTGACGCCGTTCCAGACCATGGTGGCCAGGGCGCTGCAAACTTACGGTGCATTCAATGCGGATAGTTCGGACTCTTTTTCTTTGTACGCAGAGAATCCGATCGACGGCAGCACGTATCCGACGCAGTTGTCTGGTCTGCCGAAAGCGTTGATTTCCAAAATGCAGTTTCTCGAGCCGACCATGAGCTCGGTCGACGTCCAGCTTGATCGCTCGTCGGACACCACCTGCGCGCAGCAGCAATAACTCAGCTCGAAGGTGGTCTTCACCTGCGACGCCGACTACCTCGTCATGTCGTCTGACTAGATCACAACAGTGAGAGACGCCGGCGCCCTGACCGCCTGCAGTGTTCAGTTTCTCGAACCGGGAATTTGAAAGCGATTCGGAATGCTGCGATACTGATCGGGTCGTGTCGGTTCTTTCGCGAGTCGGCGCGTCCTGGGCGGTTCTGGGAGGGTTCCGCCCTACGACTTCACACGAGGGGGATCATGGTATCCGGTTTTGGCGACGATTCGGCTGTATCCGCAGTGGTGAAAGCCGCGGCAGGCGCTGCTGACGAGGTGGACCGCGAAGCTCGGTTCCCGGGCGAGGCGGTGGACATGATGCGAGCAAACAAACTTCTGTCCGTCTCATTGCCGTTGGAAGTGGGCGGCGGCGGAGCCTCGATCACCGACCTCTCCGCGATGGCCCGGGCGATCGGTGCGGCGTGCAGCTCCGCGGGAATGGTGTTCGCAATGCACCACATTCAGGCACTGAGCCTGACCTTCCACGGAGCGACTGGACAGACGGCAGACCTCGCCCGCGAGATCGCCTCGTCCGAGGCGCTCCTGGCGTCGGCAACGACCGAGATCACCACCGGCGGCGACGTGCGCTCGTCGACCTGTGCTGTCGAGGTCGACGGCGACACCGTTCGCCTCGAGAAGAACGCCCCGGTGATCTCGTATGGCGCGAACGCCGACTACATCTTCACTACAGCACGTCGCACTCCCGACAGCCCGCCGAGCGATCAGGTGCTTGTCGTGTGCCCGGCGAGCACCACGGTTCTCGAACAGACGTCGACCTGGGACACGCTCGGGTTCCGAGGAACCTGCAGCCCCGGCTACATGTTGCGTACCGAGACCTCGGTGGCCAACATCCTGCCGGTCGACTACGCGATGATCTCAGCGCACACGATGCTTCCGTCGTCGCACATTCTCTGGGCGTCGGTGTGGCTGGGTATGGCCGATGCCGCGCTCGCCAAGGCTCGCGCGCAGGTCAGGGCGTCGGCGCGCAAGTCGCCGGGGACGACTCCGCTGGCCGCGCGTCTGGCGGATCTGCTGGTAGTCCATCAAGAATTCGAGGCGCTCGTATCCGACGCGTTGAGCCGTTACGAGGACTTCCTCTCGAGCGACCAGGAGGAACCGACCGTCGGATTCGCCATCGCGATGAACAACGTAAAGCTGCGCGCATCGACGCTGGTAGTCGAGGTGGTCACCGGTGTCCTCGCATTGATCGGTATCAATGCCTACCGTGAGGACCACAAGGCGTCGATGGGGCGACTCGTGCGTGACTGTTTCGGACCGCAGCTGATGGTGTCCAACGAACGTATCCGTGCCAACAACGCACAACTTGTTCCCGCCTACAGGGGTTGATCGCAGATGAACAACATCGTGGAACTTCGCAACGTCAGCGACACCGTGGAGCCGTCGGAGCTCGATGTGGCTCGAGCAGATTTCCGTGATCGTCTCATCGACGGTGGTCTTCTTGTCCCCACCGGGATCGACGGACTCTACGGCAGGGGCGGAGTTTTCGAGGACATCATTGAGGGGATCGACAGTCTCGCCCGTTCGGCAGGTGGTGCAGCCCACGCCGCGGACGGACTCCAACGATTCCGCTTCCCACCGGTGTTCCCGCGGGCGTCCTTCGAGAAGACAGACTACATTGCGTCATTTCCCAATCTGACCGGTGCGATCTCCACATTTACCGGCGGAAACAAGGAACATCGCGCGCTCCTCGCCGACCGCGAGGCCGGGCATCCCTGGGACGGGCACCTCGCTTCTGCAGGCACCATGCTGGTATCGGCTGCCTGTCATCCTCTCTACTCCACTCTGGGAGACACCGTTCCGGACAACGGGATTCGAGCCGACGTGTACGGCTACTGCTTCCGGCACGAACCCGCCATCGATCCCGCTCGCATGCAAGCGTTCCGGATGCACGAGTTCGTCTACGTCGGTAACGCGGAGGGGGCCGAAGCTCATCGGGACGGATGGATTGGCCGCGCGATGTCGGTGCTCGAATCCATTGGTCTCGACGCAGAGGCGGTGCCCGCCAACGACCCGTTCTTCGGCAGGGCCGGAAAGATGTTGGCCAGCAACCAACTCCAGGAGAATCTGAAGACCGAGCTGGTGGTACGCATCTACGGCGACCTTGACGACGGTACAGCTGTGGTGTCGTGTAATTGCCACCGCGAACACTTCGGTGAGAACTTCGCGATCACGACGCCGGACGGCGAATACGCGCACAGTGCGTGCGTCGGCTTCGGAATGGAACGAATTGCTTTGGCACTGCTGTCGACGCACGGCCTCGATGTGTCTGAGTGGCCGTCGGAAGTACGTGCGCGCCTTGCACTCTGACGGTCTTCGCTGATTCGCTAGCTCTGCCGTTAGACAAACGCGCCGACCCCGCTCATGGGTCGGCGCGTTTTCACATCAGCAGGTCACGGCCTCAGCACGTCGAGTCTGGGCTGCCACCATGCATCATCTTGTCCAGCCAGAGGTACCCGCTCATGTCGTCGCCGATGTTGTGGTCACGGCCCGGCAACTTGTGGAAGCTCACCGGTGCCCCCAATTTGCACGCACCTTTGACTGCGGCAGTGGTCGACGACTCCGGCACGACCTTGTCGCTGGTTCCCTGCATCACGTACAAGGGGACGCGCGAGCCGCGTTGCGGCAGAGTGTATGCAGTCAGAGTCTGTGTGAGCGCTGCCATCGCAGCCGAGTCCGCAGGTGCGACATCGGCGGGATTGATCGCCTTCTCGGCCTGTTCTTGTCGTTGCGCCTGAGCAGGATCGCAGGTGAGCAGGGTGTCGAGCTGTTCGCGGACCTGTCCACGGAGGAAGTCCCACCGGTCGAGCTTGGGATTGGACACCGACAAACCGGTGATCAGATCGGGCATGATCCACGCACGGTCGGCGGGAACGCTCGTCCCGTTCCCGATACCGGCGATCTGAGTCAGATTGACCGCGGGTGCCATCGCCAGAGCTGCGACGAGCTGCAGTTCCGGCGCATAGCTTGCAGCCAGTTCCGTTGCCGCCCACGACGCCTGACCACCTTGTGAGTGCCCCGCGGCCGCCCACCTGGTGCTGATCTGACCGGGATGCAGATTTCGGAGCGCGCGTACCGAGTCGGCAAGATCATATGCCGCCGAGCGTGGTTCGAGATATGGGTGCGCGGGATGCTCGATCGTCGCGCCGCTGTTCTCCGCGGCAATGCCGAGGCCTTGGTAGTCGGTCACCGTGACCGCGTAACCACGCGCGAGGAGTTCGGCCACGGGTCCGGCAGTCCCTAGTGAGGAAGGGGCGTAGGTGGGTCCGCAATTGGGGACAACACCGGTGGTGCCGTGAGCGACGGCGACCACAGGCCACCCACCCTGGGGCGGTGAGCCCTTGGGCACGAACAGGGCCGCAGACACCTCTGTCTGTGCGCCAGTGGCCCCGTCGGTCGAGCGATACGTGGTCAGTTCTGTCTCGCCAAGGCTTCCCGCAACAGCATGTCGAACGTTGACGATACTGCCTGGTGCTTGGTGTGCTTTCTGGACCGGAGTGGCCAGTGGTGCAGATTCTTCGGGCCTCGTCGTCCCAAACGAACACGCGCACAACAGGAGGCCGATGGTCAGAAGTCCTGTCGTAGCAGACAGTAATGAGCGTGAAAAACTAGGTAAGCGCACGTCTATCCACGATACAGATTGTCATTCGAACGGTGTATTTTTTCATCAGTGATCCCGCCTACTTCTCGGCCGCGAGAAGCCTAGGGAGTCACGGATGTGTTCTGGTGGCGAGTGTGGTAACCATGACGTGTGGATTATGGACCTCCTAAGTGGCTTTGTGCGATCTACGCTCTTCCCTTGTGGCTGATAGTGAAGAAATGTGGCATGGAAGAGAAGATCTCTCGTGAGACGCGTCGGTGGGTGACTTGCTCGGCGCTCGGTCACCTCGAGAATGCGTCCACGTTCGAGTCGTTCGCGCACCTGATCGCACGATTCCCAGAATTCAGAACGCTGGTGCACTATCGACTCAGATTCCTGTCGTTTCCAGCTCGGCTGATGTGTCGCCGATTCTGGCCAGGGAGAGTGAACTTATTCTTGGTCGCTGAGCAGATTGGCGATGGTCTGTTCATCCAACACGGATTCGCCACTGGAGTTGACGCCGAGCGAATCGGCGATGACTGCTGGATCAACCAGCAGGTCACCATTGGCAATACGCCGAAAGGTAAACCCACCATCGGTAATCGTGTTGTCGTTGGTGCCGGAGCGATGGTCCTCGGACCAGTCACCATTGGGGACGACGCCGTGGTCGGTGCCAACGCGACCGTCGTGACCGATGTGGCGCCTGGGTCGATCGTGGTGGGACCCAAGGCTGTTGAGCTCCGTCGTGGGCTAGCCGACAGGGTGCAGGACTGACCCGAGTAGCGCACACTCCGGTGACAAATCGGGCTCGGTAGCACACCATGGTGGTGCGCTTCCGAGCCCGACGCATGTTCGATGCTCGTCGTCATGTCCGTTCGTGCGCGGCAACTGCGCTCGTGCCACCGCCAGCGTGCGAAGAATCAGGTGACGAAAGAAGGCGGCAGCTCTCGTAGACGACCGAGTCGAACGGATGCTGTTGGACCACGAGACGATCGAGCCCAGCCTCTGTGATCGCGCGCTTGGCCGCTGCGCTCGGCTCCCTGACGGCGAATGACACACCCATCCTGCGGCTTTCGCGTAGCACCTTGATCAGCTCGCCTACTCCAGCGGAGTCCATATGGGTGACTCGACGGCAGTCGACGAACACCTCACGTACCCCGTCCAATCGGGGCATTAGAAGCTTGCTGTTACCGATATGCTCGCCGTCGAACGAGCCAGACCAGGTCAGTGTGACCGCATCGGTGCCTGCGGGATGAACAGTGGCACGAAGTGGTGCGTTGCGAGCGGTGGCAGTCGTCGCGAAGCGCGTCCCCGCGGCCTTGATCATCGCCCGTCCGTAGAACCGCAGATCACGGGCATAGCGCCCGCCCAGTCTCCGCGGGTCCTGGGTCAGGCGGAACACCCATTCTGCACCAACCCTCTGCATCCACTCCGGTGCGCGACGCGTTTCGCCCGCCAGGAAGTCGATGCTTGCCCCCACGCCGATGCTGATCGGCACACCCAACGCCTGATGGTTGCGGGAGATCCATTTCTCCTGTTTCGGGCAGCCCATTGCGACGAGCAGGATATCCGGATGCGCAGCGAGAATACGACGATGAATTGTCTCGTTGTCGAGGCTGTCGAGATCGGCAGGAGGCGGTGAATAGCCACTGATCAGTAGATCTGGATTATCGCGGCGTGCACGCTGTAGGGCACGCGTGAGAACCTCCTCGGCTGCGCCGAGAATGAAGACCCGGTAGCCGTTTGTGGAAGAGTGTGAGAGAAGTTCGGGCACGAGGTCGGCACCGGCGATTCGTTCTTGGATCGGTCTCGGCATCCCTTTTGATGCCCACATCAGTGGGACGCCGTCACAGAGATTCAGATCGGCGTCGTAGATGATCCGTTGCAGCTCGACGTCGCTCGCCGCCTGTGTCGCGAAATCGAGATTTGCGGTGGTGATGTATCTAGGCTTCCGTGTGCGCACGGAGGCATCGATGTAGTGCAAGACGTCGGCCATTGTTGCATCGTCGAATGGCAATCCGAAGACAGCAGACATGGAAAAATCAGGCCCCCCAGGCATGTGCTCCCCCCACGTAGAGAAACGGACCCCTCCGTAGCCCCCAGAGTGCAGCGAGGGCCGAGAGTCACTGTACGTGATTCATACGAGGATTTGCAGATCTGAATATTGTGGGCATGATTACGTGGTGACTTCTCAGGTTCCTTTGCGCATCTTGATGGTGGGACCAGCGCCGTCGAGTCCGCACAGTCGCGGCGGCATGGCCACCGTGTCGGCCCAGATTCTCGAGTTCGACAAAAGCCGCACCGAGATCCGATACGTATCCACGTTCGACGACCGTCGGCTTGCGGTGCGCTGGCTGTCGGGAGCTGCGGGGATGGTCCGAGCGGCACTGCTGGCCGTCCGAGGAAGGGTCGACGTGGTGCACGTTCACCTCTCGCACGGCGGGAGCGTGCTGCGAAAAAGTCTGCCGCTCTTCGTCGCTCGCCGACGAGGTATCCCGACGGTGATCCATGCGCATTCATACAACTTCGCGGAGTGGTTCGAATCACTCTCGCCGATGATGGCGTGGTGGGTTCGCCATAGTCTGGTCGCCGACCGCTGGCTCGTTCTGGGTGCAGGTATCGGACAGGGATACACCCGGTCACTCGGCTTGAGTGCTGATCGTGTGTCGGTGCTCTACAACCCCGCGCCGGACGTGCGTGAAACCTTCGGCAATGAAAGCGATCTAGATCCCGGGGATGTGATGGTGGTCGCTGTCGCGCTGGGCAGACTCGGTCAACGGAAAGGGACCTACGACATCCTCGATGCGGTTGCGCAGCTGCCCAACGCGGTCCGTGGACGTCTCGCAATCGTACTGGCGGGCGACGGAGACGTCGCGGAGGTGCGGGCGAAAGCTGATGCGCTGACACGGCAAGGCGCTCGCGTCGAGGTACGTGATTGGCTGGGCCCCGAGGAACGTGACGCATTGCTCGCGACGGCGTCGGTCTTTCTGCTTCCAAGTCACGACGAAGGGCTTCCGATGGCACTCTTGGAGGCCATGGCTGCAGGCCTGGCCCCGATTACATCGCCGGTCGGTGCCATTCCAGAGGTGATCAACGACGGCGAGAACGGAATCCTGGTAGAACCGGGGAAAGTGGGGGCACTCGCAGAGGCAATCGAACGGCTCGTCGATGACGGAGCTGAACGTCGAAAGCTTGCCAGCGGCGCTCAGTCGACCGCACGATCAATGTCGCGGTCTATGTGGGAGGAGAGCCTGCGGCGGACATGGAGCGAACTGGTGAGCCGGTCCGGGCGGTAGGGATGGCCGATCCGGATTTCTGGGCGGAGCAACAACAGGTGGGGACCGCGGCGCAGAACTAGCGCAGCGGGATGAGAATCGAAACGGAGTGCAGGGGTGGAACAGCTTTCGTCGAGCATTGTCGAGGTGCGTACGTCGCCAAGAACGAACAACGTAGTTCACCGGCCCGTATTCATCGGGACCGAGAAGCCGATCTTCGCGGTGCTCAGTGCGCCCGCTGACCGGCGGGTGCGGGCGGCAGTTCTGGTGTGCCCGCCACTTGGCAAGGAACAGGCGGAGACGACGCGTGCGCTCCGTTTGGCGGCCGCCCGTCTCGCCGAACGACGCATCGCAGTGTTGCGCATTGACTACCGGCACACGGGGGAGTCGTGGGGGAGTCAGACAGACCCCCGTGCTGCGGAGGAGTGGCTGCGTAGCGTCGAAGTGGCAGTCGATCACCTTCGCGTACTCGGTGCCCCACACGTCGGCGCTATCGGCCTCCGGGCGGGCGCGCTCTTCCTTTCTCAACTGCCGGATACGCTGTCGGAACTGGATTTCGCGGTGTTCTGGGATCCGGTTTCCAAGGGCCGCGCGCTGGTCCGGTCCAAGTCCGTGCTCTACAACATGGTGTCCGAAGACAACGGTGTGGTGCCCGGTCCCCGGCCCGACCGCGTCGACGACGAGGATCCGGAACGAGTCCACGTTGCAGGGCACTCGATGCACTCGACCGCAGCCGCAGCGCTCGGTGTCATGGTGATCGACCCGAAACTGATCGCGACGCGGGCTCCCCGGCGAACACTGGTGATGCTCAGGGAAACCGACACTGCAGGCCGTGTCGGACGGGCGATGGCTGATGCAGGGGTTGAGGTGGTCCAGACACGCGCTCCGGACTATTTCGTCGAACCCACGCATCCGGGGTACCTCGAGTTCCCGACAGTCGATCTCGACCTCCTCACGGACTGGGTCGACGAATCCTGCGGAACACAGTTGGGGTCCGTCGACGTACCCTCGACCGACGACGAGGTGCGCGCGGTGATCGCCCGCACGGCCGACGGTCGTGGAATCGAAACGCGCGTACGTAGCGTGCCGGGAACAGGAGAACTTTACTGGGACACGGCACTCGAGGGGCGGCACGAGACCGCGACCCAGGTGATGGTGAGCTATTCACTGGGGCAGTATGTCCGTTCGGGGCCATCCCGGCTGTGGTGGGAAGCTGCCGAAGCCGTAGCAGCGGTGGGTGGCCGCGCAATCAGATTCGATCGTCTCGGCGTCGGTGAATCGGGCGATCCGTCGGTCGATGACGCGGAGATAGCCCTGTATGCGCCCGAGTTCGTCGAAGGTGCAGCGGCGATCCTGCCGGTGCTCGATGACCTCCCGCCGTCGAGCACGGTGGTGCACACCGGCATATGCGTCGGCGCGTGGGTCGCGACCCACGCCGCTATTCGCCATGCCGCGCGACATCCCGAGACCCACTCGGCTGTGGTGATGGTCAATCCGTTGATGTGGCGGCTGCGGCCCCAGCGAGGCGACACGGCGAGCGTCGACGTCGGGATCGGTGGGTTACCCGAGCAGTTTGGCGAGCCTACTCTGGTAGACAAGGTCATCGGAAAGCTGAGCTGGCACGGTAACCGTGCCGCACCGCGTATCCGACGTCGTTTGCCGGCTCGGTTGCACACGGCCGTCGGCAGGCTTCCGTTCATCCAGATGCCGGAAGTGGTGTTCAACGGGCTCGCACGTGAAAATGTCCGAGCGGCAATGGTGTTCAGTCCACGTGACCACGCCTACTTCGTCTCGAACTTCGGCGGAGACGATGCGCTGCGCAGCAACCCCGAACCCATCAGACGGTGGGTGGCGCCTGTCGGCGACCACACCGCATATCACAGGTTCATGCGCCGTGCGCTCATCACTTCCGTGCTCTGCGAGCTGGTGCCGGATGGAACAGTCGAGGTCCCGGAGGAGTCGGTCGGGCCTGGTGGGGCGCCCATCGACTGGCGGCTCGACTCGTAGGGGGTGGCCCCTGCTTCCGCACGGGCGTTGCCGTGCGGAAGCAGGAGAGGTCAGGCGTGCATCAGGCTGGGATCAGCCCGCGATAGCATCAGCATGGCCACGCTGATGCCGATGAGGATGTACATCAGCGTCGATATCTGGGCGAATCCACTGATGTCGAGGATCGAGGAGATAGCCGCCAGCGCCGCCAGCGCCGCGACCACCGACGCTGCGAGGTCTGTGAGCGCTCTATCGCGTCGCCGAAGCGCGCGAATCGTAGCGATTGCGGCTGACACCAGACCCAGCATCAGTATCGCCGCGAATGCCACCAACCCGGTGACGCCGGACTCCATGAGGCGACCGAGGTATTCGTTGTCGAGAACTGGTTGCTGCTCGAGGTTATACGTTCCAATCCCTTGTCCGAACCATAGGTGATCGGTGAAATGCTGCCCGACGTACGCGGCCCCGTACGCGCGTGACCCGAGAGAGTTATCTTGCGAGCCGCCGGTGATCACCTGATAAAGCTGATCAACCATCGGCACTCGGAATAGCAACGCAAGTCCGACGACAATGACGAGGGTTCCGGCGGTCGCAAGGGTGCGTCGGACGGGCGACACGCACGCGAAAACAACGAGTGAAATGGTGATGCCGACAACTGCAGACCGAGAGACGGTGCTCAGCGCCCCGCCGATGATCGTCAGGCACGCGATCCCCCAGGGCCACCAGCGCTCGCGTCGCGCATATGCGTGTAGTGCAATACCAGCAGCGATCGGCACCAAGACCGTGAGGACTGCGCTCAGCTCCAGTGGGTGCCCTGCCGCGCCCTGCGGCCGGACCGTGCCCGCCCGCATGAGGTCGGTGACGAGTGTCGTCGTATCCGCCTTCAGTATCCCGGGAATACGAATGTAGGGCGCCAGATCCAAGCCGACGCCAATCTGCACCAGCGCATAACACGCACTCACCGCGCCGGCTACGACGGCACCCCGCAGCACGATGATCACTGCGCGAGGGGTTCTCATCAGCATGGCGGTCAGCACGACGACCGCAATGCCGATGAACCGGGCGAAAAGCGTGTGGTCGACGTAGAGGAGTTCATCAGCTCGGATGCCACGAGCAGTTGCCGCCCCGTATGTCACAAGGGTGCTGAGAATGACAACCACCAGCACCAGTCCCAAGACCACCGGGGGACGTGGTAGCACGTCGCCTCGGAAGAGCACACCGCACACCACGATCCCCAGCGCGCACACCACCGCGAATTGGGTTGGCGACATACCGCCGGTGCCCCTGAGTAGGAAGCTCTGCCGCATGCCGAGGAGCACGACACACAGGACCGCGAGGCCCCACGCCCACGCCGTGGAGTCCTGGCGATGTGACCACCACCGCGACGGATGACGCAGGTCGGAGGAGCGTAGTGCCGCCATCGTGGTCTCAATGGACGATCGTGCCGACCTACCGGGGTCGCCGGTGGTCCGCGGTGTCTCCGCCGTGGTCATGACGAGCGGTGTACGAACTCGCCACGAGTCACGAGTCCGGCGCGTCGGTGACGGGTAGACGTCACGGGGTCGCGCCGAGAATCGTTGTGCGAGTACAACTTCTCCGTATCTCCATCCACGTTGCTCAGATCGGCCGCCGAGATGTCGTCAGCGGCCTCCGCGGGATACGCCGAATGACCATCAGATCCCTCGTCCTTGCGGATGGGGAGTCCGACGTCTCCCGCGCTGGGCCCAGCGGGCGTGTCCTCGCCCTTGACGCCGTTTTCGGTCGATGTAAGCGTTGCGGCCGACGCCCTCGCTACGGAGTCATGTTCGAAGTACTCGCGTGCGGTCGGATGTGCCGAGCGCTCGGACGTAGAGTGGACGGAAACAGCGGGTGCTGACTCGGACGGGCCCGGTAACGAATCGGGCTCGGACGTTGAATCCGTTGTGCGCCGCGAGGATCGGAGAGCTTGTAGCCGGTCGCACCCGAGAAGTGCCAGAAACGCGAGAACTGCCGCGACTGCCATGGCGATCACCGCGGCAGAGAGGATGGATCGCGTCTGAGACGAGCTGATGGGCTGAGCATCCGATGGTGGAGAGACGACCACCAATGACGCAAAAGTAGCGCCACGCACACCCGCAGCGGCCTGCATGTCATGAAGTCGTGTGCCGGCAGCAGATGTCAGACCGTCCGCGTATTGGCGTGCCACTGTCGGGTCGGTGGCTTGAGCAACGAGCTGAATCTGCGCAGTGTTACCCGCGTCGGCGCTGGCCATCGACGTCTTGACCGTGTCGACCGACAGCTTTGTGACCGCCGGGTCGATCGGCCCCAGTGATGCTGTGTTCGCGGCGGAATTCAACGACGTGGTCAATGCGAGCGCGAGTTGCACGATACGGCTGTCGAGGTTGACGAAGGGGTTCATCGTTGCGTCGGAGTTACCCGCACCTGGCGGTATCACCATCACGACCGCACTGGATTCGTAGACCATCTTTGCTTTTGCTTTGCCGACAAGGGCTCCCACGACCCCCGCACAGAGGATGAAGATGATCACCGCGATGGTGGTCGCGCGGTTACGGAGAATTCTTTTCAACTTCACTGTTCGGCTCTCTGGTCGGTTTTCTTGTCGGCCAGCCCCCCTGGCGCAAACTCACTATTCTCGCGGACGAGTGTAGTCGGTATTTCTCCATTCGGCCGGTCAGTGTTACTCCAGATGGCCGATGGGGAGTGTTGTGCGGGCTGAGCCGTGTCACACGGACACGGCGGACAGATGTGTTCTGGAGCATCCGGGGTGGTGACCCAGGCATCTTGTTCTGTACTCTACTAAACAGCGCATGTGCCACCCAACTGATACATCTGTGTGCTGCACGGATGTGGTGCGCACGTGACGCAGGGGGAAGGTTCACTGCTTCGGACCACAGTGGTTCGACTGTTCGGATGACATGATCCGTCAGCTCGGCCCAGTGTGATTGCGATCTCTCGGGGGAATCGAGAGTGGGCGTTGTTGGCGCTGTGTTAAACGCGCTACCGCATGCCTTGGTGGTGGGAAATCATAGGGAGGGGGGCAATTGAATTCGGTCTCGAATTCGTCCGGTGACACCGACGCGGAGAATTTCAACGAAGCGCCGCGTAGTCGGATTGCCTCGGCAGCTGCAATGCAGATCGGTGCGCGCGTTCTGGGTACGGGAGCGTCGCTCATCACGGTCGCCGTCACAACACGAGCGCTCGGACCAGAAGCATATGGACATCTGCAGACTGCGCTGATGTTCGTCACACTGTGGGCGAGCCTCACAGAAATGGGTATCGGCTCGGTCATCGTGCGACGGGTTACAGGGCTCATCGAGTGTTCCGCCGCGGATGCGCATACACAACTTCAGCGGTTCGTGCGAACAAACCTGGGTCTGTCGTCCGTGGTGAGTGTTCCGCTCACTGTTGTCGCCTTCGCCAGTGGAGCGTTGATCTATCGCGACAATCCCCAGGTCGTGACGATGATCGGCATGGTCTCGGCGATGCTGCTGCTCAATGCTGTTGCCAGTTCGTACGACCCGCTCTTCATGGTCAGTGTGCGATTCAAGGCGGTCGCGCTGGCTGACGTGCTCGGACGTCTTCTTTCGATGGTGGCGACGATCGTGTTGGCGGCGCTCGGAGTGCACGTGTACTGGTTCGCTGCAGTCATCGTGATTCCGTATGCGGCGGCGTTGATCGTGAAAGCCATCGCGGCGCGCAGAGTCGGTGTGACGATGCCTGTCTATGAGTGGCGTGCGTCGTGGGACCTCGTGCGTGAAAGCCTGCCCCAGACCGTCATCATCGTGGTGGCGGTGCTCTATTGGCGAATCGACGGGGTGATCCTCTCTACTGTGTCGACCGCCGAGCAGGTGGGTCTGTACGGTCTTGCCTACACATTGGCGTTCACCGCGTCGATGGTCTCGGATCTGTTCCTCAACACGACCCTGTCGACGAGCACCGAACTCTTTGCGTCGAGTCGACGCCGGTTCGTCGAATTCAGTCGAAGAAACATGGAACTGATCTACTTCTTGGCGCTTCCCCTGATCGTGATCGGCGGCATCCTCGCGACTGGATTGATGACCCTTGTCGGATCTGCGGCGTTCAGTCATGGCGGTACCGTGTTGGCGGTGCTCTTCGCCGCAGCCGGATTGACCTTTGTCAACGCTGCCGCTTCGCAGGCGCTGTTCGCAGCACATCAGCAGGTCTTCCTCATGCGGGTCAATCTGGTGAATCTATGCGTCAACATCGTGCTGAATGTGTTACTCGCGCATCATTTCGGCGCGATCGGGGCTGCGGGCGCCCTGCTGACCACCGAACTATTGGGCGTGTTACTCACCACGGCGCAACTCGCGCGCCTTGGATTGCACATTCAGCCGATGACGTTCGTATTGTGGTGTGTTCCGCCCCTCGCGCTGGGGAGCGCCCTGGCGTGGGTCATCGGCGATGTGTCTGCAGTAGTTGCCGGAATCGTCGCGGGAGCTGCCTATCTGGGCGCAGCCATGTACGCGGGCCCACTGCGTCCGGCGTACCTGAAGTCGTTCCTCGGACGAGGCGAGGGCGACGAAGTTGTTTCGACGGGCGAGTCCTCGGCCGTTGGCGGGAGCGCCTCGGGAGTGTCGGAGACAGCAGGCGGGTCGGGTCGTGGGGTGAGTGCGACGTCGGCAACTGTTCGTCTGCGGGAGCAGCGGCCGATCCCACGATTCGTGCCGTTCTCGGAAGCGGAGACAACGGAAATGCCCATCATTCGGACAGTGGAGTCCAACTGGATGAATATCGACTGGGCACAAGAGGAATCGGCCTTCGCAGGGGCCGGGGGGAGAATGTCATGAGCGACAAATCTGCATCGGACCACATATCGTCCGACCCGAGCGACGCATTCGACGTGCTGATCGTGGCGTACAAGAACCCGCGCATGCTCGAGGAGTGTCTGCGCTCGGTGGCCACTTTCCTCCCGGAGAGCAGGATCGCCGTCTGGGACAACTCGGGCCCGGAATACGACCGCGTGCGTGCCCTGAGCGTGGACTTCGCCGAAGTCGATTGGCACCTGGACTCGCCGAACGTCGGGTTCGCCGCGGCCGTCAATCGGCTCGCTCGGACCACGGAGGGACGAAACTTTCTGCTACTCAACCCCGATGCCGTTCTGCTCTGCGATCTACACCGCACGCGTGAGCTGATTCGCGAATCGGATGTCGCGGCGGCTGCACCATTGATCAGAGAGCCGGGTGGATCGGAGAACATCAGAAGCTGGGATGTCGCGCATCGGCCGACAGGTTTATTCGGGCGGTGGGTGGACAAATCCGGCTACGCGCCGGACCTGCGTACATCACGACTCGGTACGGTGATCGGTTCGCTGTACCCGTCGATGCCGGATGAGGTGAGTGGCTACCTGACGGGTGCCTGCCTCGCGATCAACGCGCGAGCGTGGGCCGAAGTCGGCGAGTTCGACGAAGAATTCTTCCTCTACGGTGAAGAAGAACAGTGGCAACGGCGTGCGGTCGACGCGGGTTATCGGTTGCGGCTGGCCGACGAGCCGGGAATCATCCATGCCGGTCACGGCACGGTTGCCGACGATGCTTCTGCATCACGCCGGTCCGCAGATCTGTTGCGCGCCAACATCGCTCTCAACGTCGAACAGGTGAGGGGCAAACGTGCGGCAGACACCTACATCGCCGGTTGTTCGTTGCTTGACCGGGTGCAGCGATCTGTGCGTGCCACCAGGGCGAGCTATCGGCGTGCTGTGACCGGAGATCGACCGTCGGTGGTCATCACCACCAACACCCTTGGTTACGGCGGGGCTGAACGGCAGCACGCACTCCTGGCCACCGAACTCGATCGTCGCGGCTATCACGTCACCATCGTGTGCATCCAACGCCTCGGCCCTTTGGTCGCCGAGATTCCGGCATCGGTGCGGGTGATACGGCAGCCGTGGTGGTTACCGATGGTCGATGTGGGATACGAGGACTCAGTCCTCATCACTGGCGACACCAATACCGAGACTGGATTCGCCACCCTGTGGCGGGCAGCAGGGCGTCGTCGCCGATGGCTGGTGGGTGCGCACATTCCGCCGGAGCCGGACGCGCCCACGTATTCTGCGCCGCTTGCGCGCGCGATGGCCAGGGCCGATGGATTCATTGCGCTCTCTCCTGCGCACTGGACCGAGGCGACACGCCACCAACACCTCAATGAGCGCGTGTTCATCGCGCCGAACGGGGTGATGTCGGAACAGCAGCAGCGGCGCCTGCCTGTCGTCGAGCGGACTTTCGACAAACCTCTGCGACTGGTGATGCTCTCCCGCATCGTCGAGCACAAGAACCCCCACGTGCTGGTCCAGGCACTGGACGGACTACGTGAATTCGACTGGGAACTCGATATTTTCGGCGATGGACCCGACCGCCACCGACTTGAGGCGCTGACGCCGGCGGACCTGGTCGACCGCGTGCGCTGGCGCGGTTGGTCGCCCGGACCCGATCATGCGTTCGCCGACGCCGATGTGGTCTGCGTACCAAGCGGGTCTGAGGCATTCCCACTGGTCATCGTCGAGGCGATGGCGCGGAGTCTGCCCGTGATCGCCACCGATGTATGTGCGGTGGGAGACATGCTCGACGAGGGCGATGCCGGCGTGTTGGTTCCGGAGCCCACAGTGGATGCGTGGCGATCTGTCCTGCGCCGGATATTCGAGGATCCCTCCCAGTTGACGACGTTGAGCGCCAACGGATTCAAGCGATGTCTCGCGAACTACACCGTCGACGCGATGGCTGACGCCTACGAGGAGGCCATCACCGGGCTGCTCGAGCGGGCGACGTCGTGAGAGTTCTGTGGCTCAGTCCATGGATGCGCACTCTGGCTCGCGAATACGCCGGAGAGTTGCGCGCACTCGGCCACGACGTGCTGCTGGTGACGTCGAACCAGCACCCACAGTCGCTCGAGCGCATCGAGTGGGAACGTGTGTTGGACCCGCGACCCAAGAATCCCGCGACATGGCCCGCACATGCAGCGGCGCTCCAGGAGATTCGCCGATTCGGGGCGGATGCGGTCGTGACGGAGCTGGTCCGGGATCCGCGGTGGATGCTGTACGCGGGCTCTGTGCCGCGCATCGACGTGGTGCATGACGACCGGCCGCACGATTCGGGCGAGCTGCGACCGGCATGGGAGCGCGCTGTGTTCGGTGCGTGGAATCAGCGGGCCGCGGCGACCATATGTTTCAGCGAGCATGTGGCGACATCGTTGTCGACCTCTCGCGAGGCGACGGTGATACCGCTGGCCAGCGACGTCCCGGACTCGATGTTCGGCGAGCTGATACCCGAGCAGGAGCGGCGTGACTTTGTGATGCTCGGCAGGCTCAACGGCTACAAGAACATCGACGTGGTGTTGCGCGCCTGGGAGCAGCACCGCCACTCTTCCGCGTATCGCGGCGACACGCTGCGTCTCTACGGCGCCGCTGAGCGTGCACCCCAACTGCCCGCCGACGTCTGGTGGAACGGAGGCAGCTACGACCATGCCGATGTAATTCCCGTGCTGGCTCGCGCGAAGGGTTCGATCGCCCACTATCGCGTCGCCACACAGAGCGGAGTGCAGGTGCTGTCGATGCAGGCGGGCGTCATGCCGATCGTGTCCACCGAGGGGGCGCTCCCAGAGTTCCAGCCGCCCGGCGCGCCCGCCATCGACCGTGACGACATTGCGGGTCTTGCGAAGGCCCTCGGGGAGTTGGCCGATCCCTCGGCGGCTGCCGAGGCCGGTCGCAGGGCCCGGGCGCACTATCGGGACACCTTCTCGGCACCGGTCGCCGCTGCGGAGCTCGACAAGGTCCTTCTCGGTCTGATGTCCTCGAATCGCACAGCCAGGGTTCGATGAAAGTGCTCGGTCACACAATGCGCTGGCAGTGGGCGCTGATCGTGTGCGTACTCCTCGCGAGCGGTTGTGCCGGGTCGATGTCGAAAGCCCCGTCGTCGTCCGCTGATGTGAGTGTGCCGACGTCGGCGCCGGTGTTCGGCGGCGGCCCTTTGGCGGTGTTCCCTGATTCGCAAACCGAGCTGTGGCTCAGGCAGCATCCCAGCGATCGACGAACACCTGCGTTGCGGGGCGCTCTCGGCGGACGTCCGACGGCGCTTTGGCTCGCGGGGAGCTCTGGTGATCTCGGCAATCTCCGGACGTACGTTGCCGCTGCCAGAAGAACTAGCTCGACTCCGGTCATCGTGCTTTACAACATTCCCGGACGCAACGACGGGATCTCCGGTCCGCAGCACGAAGTACGGTCTGCCGACTATCGGCGCTGGGTGGATTCAGTCGCTGCGACACTCGGTAAAACACGCGCCCTGGTCGTCGTCGAGCCCGACGCTCTCTGGCTCGCTGATCGTCAATTCGCAAGTGACAAGGCCGGTTTCGCCGACCGAATCGCTGACTTGAGATACGCGGTGTCGCGGATGGCGTCGACAACCGGCAGGTCGGTCTATCTTGATGCAGGTACGTCATCGGGATCGGTGAGTGCCGCGCGTATGGCACAGTTGCTGGTAATGGCTGCGGGTACGACACCGCAGGTGGGTTTCGCCGTCAACGTGAGCTCGTTCGCTCCGACCGCAGCGATCACCGCCTACGCGAACGCCATCCGCGGACACCTCTGGGAGTCGGTGAAGGTGTCGGCGCACTACGTCGTAGATACGAGCCGCAACGGCAATCAATCGTGGGACAACACCTGGTGTAATCCGCCTGGCCGCAAGGTCGGTGCGCAACCGGGAACGATTACCGGCGAGGCACCAGGCCTTGACGTGAATCTCTGGGTCAAGGCGCCGGGTACGTCGGACGGCAACTGCGGTACCGGACCGGGAACGCGCGGAGGCGATTTCATGCCGGGCGTCGCGTTCGGCATGATTAACTGACGAACCATTGCAGCCGAGTCCGAACTCGGGAGTGGGACGGCTGTCGGCTGCTTCATTGTGCCCCGTGCGTCGATGGCGTTGCTGGTGCGAAGGTCGCCGAATCGAGAGCGTCCGCGGAGGTCACCCGACCGCGCGGAACGGGAGGCGCAGCATGGGTACCAGTGGGATCGGGCACGAGTTCGACGCGGTACGGGCTTGCGGCCGCGAGCGCGAAGCACTGGTCGGAGACAGTCCAGCCCGGGGCGTCAATGCACACATATCTGATCGTTCTCCGCGAGGTGAGGGTGAGCGCCCACAACTCGGGATCGGCGGTTGCTTCAAGTGATGCAGAGATGTCCGCGACGACTGGCTGCGCAGAAGGGCAGATGACGTGAACGTCACGCAGCACCTGCCCGTCATCGGTCACGAACTCGACCTCGGCGGCGTCCGCGGCAGGTGCACCAAAACGGTATGCGTTTGTCAGATCTGTGAACGACCCCACTAGGTCGGCGTCGACCAGGGACACCGATCCGGCGGCTGGCACGTCGATCCGCTTGTGCGCGTTGATCACCCTGTTACCGGCTGGATCGACGGCGACGAGCGACAGGTTTCCCGACACCTGCCGAGCGGTGTCGTTATGGAGGTCGATGCGCAGGCCCGCGAGGCCTCCGTCAGAGAGGACCAGGGCTACCGGTGCCCATACCCGTCTGAGCATTGCGACCGGCAGCTTGGCGCGCCCGTCCGAGTCGTACAATCCCCATCCCGCGCCGGGACGGAGGTCGCGGGCACTGAGCACGAGCGCCCCCGCGCACTCGGGGGCCCGTCGCCAGTACGCGTAGCACTCTGCCATTGCCTCGGCCACGGCGATCCGGCCGAGTTGCAGGTAGCGGCTCGGGTCTACACGGCGGACTTGCATCGGATTGACGCCGAACAATTCGGTCACGTAGAAGTCGCGAACGTCTTCGAAATCCCATGCGGCGGTTCGGTCGCGGGGCACCCCCTGTTTCCACCGGGGATCATGGCCCGCTACCCTCGTCGATCCGAAGTACTTCTCAATCACGTCGTCGGATGGCGGAATGGAGAAGGCAAGGCACTCAGCTGCGAAACGCACCCCCGCGTTCTGTACATCGCTCAACGGGCGCAGGTACCCCCCGACGCCGAACCAGTGAGCTACTCCACGGTCGTTCCGGACCGCCAGCGCACCACCGTCAGCGGAGTCGGCGGAGGTACCCGACGATGGGCTCGAGGGCACGTACGGTACGTCGGTGTGTTCTTTTGCCACCGTTCGGAGAAGGCTGTCAACCAGAGGGATCTCGCGCGAGTGCGCAGGGACACCGAGCATTTCGGGTTGTTGCAGCGTCTCGCTGCCTCCGCTGACCACCGCCAGGGCCGGCGATCCCGAGACAGAATCGAGCATGTGGGCGAGTTCGGCGCTGACGATGGGGTCGAGTTCGGTCGGCGGATCGAACGTGGACAGCATCGCGTCCTGCCACACGAGGAGTCCGTACCGCGCGCAAAGCGAGAAGAACTCAGGTCGCTCGTAGCCCAGTCCGCCGACCACCCGGACCATGGTGGCACCGACATCGCGCAGCGCGGCGAGTTGGCGCGCGATCGCGTCGTCGGTGGCAGCGTGGCCGGGCGACGGGGGAACCCATACCGCGCCGCGGCAGAACACGGGTTGTCCGTTCACCGACAGTGCGAATCCGTGGTCGGAGTGGTCGGCGACAATCGATCTGAACCCGATCTCACGTTCGAGATGAGTGGTGGATACGCGCAGAGTTAGCCGGTAGAGATTCGGCTCGCCGTACCCGTGCGGCCACCAGAGTTCGGGGTCGACGACGCGCGCCTCGCCGGTGAAGCGGTGGAGCGTGACGTTGTCACAGGTGTCCATGTCATGGAATAGCAGCGGTGCCGTCGCCACCACCGCTTCTGTCGGGCTGCGGAGCTCGAGGTGAGCGTCGGGATCGACGGCCGCGTCATGAGAGGAGCCCGGTTGAGCGAGACGTCCGTCGACGCGAAGGACGCCCGATTCGGCGTCCGCCTCGACACGTAACGTCTCAATCCATGGACCGGTGCGGAGCACTGCGGGTTGCCACAGCCCGATCACCGGTGGCACACCACCGAATACCGGGGCTCGGCCGATCAGCGACGTACGCGACCACCGCAGTCGCTGTTCGGCAACCAGCGTCGACCGCCACCGCCCCCGTGGCCTCCTACGCGACAACCACGCGGTCAGCGAGCCGCATCGCACGGCGACCTCGTGCGTACCGGAGTCCAGCGGGCACCGTATCGGCAGGAACATCGACGTCGCGTCGGCGACCCGGGAGCCGTCGATGAACACCTGCGCCGGCCAGGACACACCGGAGAAGTCGAGTACAGCTTCTGCTGCGCACGTCGTGGTGGCCACGAGCCACCAGTCGGCAGCGTCGTAGCCGTCGGGAGTGTCGGGCTCGGCCTCGGTGCCTGCGACCACGTCGGCGATGGTGCACTGGCCGTGAAATCCCAACTCGCGCAGATGTTGCGGCCACGGCGACGGCGGTGCGTCGAATTCGCCCGCCGCCGTGCGAATCACCCGCCACTCCAGATCGGCGTACGACAAGTGCGCGCTGCCGTCGCCTGCGAGCGACTGACTCATTCAGACAAGCGCGGCTGCCGGAATCGCCGGCACCGCGTCGTCAAGGATTCCGATCGCCGATGCCCAATCCGCTGCCATCGTCTCCAGCAGATCGTCGACGACGACGCTTCGCCCGCGCGCGGCACGCGCCACCTTGAACTGCACTGATTTCGCAAGTTCTGCGACCGAGCGGAAATGAGTCGCTGCCCTTCCCGCTCCAGGCGCGCCGTTCCGCTCCAGATAAGAACTGAGGTCGGCTGCGATCTCGGCAGTCGCTCCGCATTGGCGAAGAGTGGCGAACGAGCAGAGATGGAAGACACCGGTACCGGCCGCAGGGAGCCACTCGAGTGCTCGGTGGACGGAGGCGGACATCCGATCGATCGGATTGGAGTCCGGCCTTCGGTCGAGATGTCGACGCGCGACGACGAGCACGTGAGCCAGTGAGGTGTGCCGCTCGACGAGGCGGATCTGCTCGACATAGGGTGGCAATACAGCATCAGGCACCTCGCCCAGATTGAATACCCCGACAAAGTCGTCGCCGGAGAGTTCGTGCACGCCTGCGTTGTGCAGGTAGGTCATCCGCTGGGCACTTCGGTCCACACGAAGCGGAACGATCGTTGTCTTGACGTGCGCCGACCGGTAGTCGGTACCCGATGTGTCCGGCAGCCACCAGCTGTCGACCTCAACGGTGTGCAGAATATTGCGCTGAGGTCCACTCTCGACGGTCTCGAGTACGGGGCGCCAGACGTTCTCCTCAGTGATCTCGATTCCGTAGAGTTCACGTAGGTCGTTCTGCTCGGGTTTGATGAACGTCCATTGATCATGGTCGTGATCGGTGGACAGAGCGCACGCGAACATCGGTGTCGGGTCGAACCCCAAAATGTGAACCAGTTCGATACAGAGATCCAGATAGCAATTCGTCTCAGGCCAAATGCGACTGGTGCTGTGGGTCGAATGGGGGACATGGTTTTTGGGAATGCGTCTGTCGATGACGCGCGCGTTGCTTGTCATGCTGCTTCGTCGACCAGCTTGCCGACAACCTCGGCCATCGATTGTATAGACGAGAAGGTTGCGCGCTTGAGGGCCTCGTCGGGGAACTCGATGTCGAACTCGTCTTCAAGTGCCAGCATCACATTGACGCTCGCATGTGACGTGAGTCCTACCGCGAACAGATCATCGTGAACGCCGAGCGTGTACGGGTCGACGGTCAGTTTTCCTTGAGCTGCGAGGATTTCGCGGATCTTTGTTTCCATGATGGCTGGATTCCTATCAGTTGTGAGACAACACGACGGTGCTCGCCGACTGGGTCACCGCTCCGAGGTGGGATGTGCACGCCGGGGAGATTGTCATACTCGTTGTGTCGACTCGCCGTTGGCTCTGCTAACGCAAATGGAACATACACCACGATTGGGGCAGAAACGAGACCCAGATCATCTGCGCTAAACGTAGAAAATACGGCCCGATGGTGTGCAGAGGGTCAAATTCGGCCGAAGTTCGGCTGCAGAAGATAGATAATCAACCGTTCGTGCTAGTCACGAAACGTTTGGGGTCGGTCAGTCGATATACATGTGAATGCGGAGGGCGAGCACTGGCTGCGCACTCATTGACCGTTGGTGTATTATAGTGAATTGTTACAGGGGGTTGGACGAGTTCCGGGGGAACAACCGACGCAACCAGGCTCGTTGGGGTGAGCTTGGTTGCGGGCCGTGTGGGTGCCATTGCTCGGTGAGTTGTTGTGAGCTCGTTTGACGCTGAAATTCAGTGCAAATTCTTGTGGGGGGCACAGTTGGGCGCACGAACGAACACGACGCACGATCGTGTTGAACTCGACGAGTTCGAACGGATCGGGCGGCGCGGTCGCCAGCTTATGGCGGCCGTCCAGGTGACTGAATCACCTTGGGCTAGAACGTATCTGAGGAAAATAGCGGTCACCGATGTTGTCGTGATCACCGCCGCGGTCTTCGCGGCACAATGGTTGCGATTCGGCACGGGTGGCGGTCTCGACTACTTCGGTGGAGTCAGCGGTCGGCCGGCTTCACTGGTTTCGCTGTTCCTGATCGTCGCATGGACGCTTGCGCTGCGAGCCTTCCAATGTATGGACCGTCGGATCATCGGTTCCGGCAGCGTCGAGTACAGCCGCGTGCTCACGGCTTGCTTCTCGGTATTCGGTGCCTTGGGCATCGTGGTGATGGTCACGCAGCTAGAGGTCTCGCGCGGATACTTCGCTCTAGCGCTTCCCCTGGGCACGTTCGGGCTCTTGGCATCTCGCTGGATCTGGCGGCGGGCACTCTCTGCAGAGCGTCGTCGCGGAAAGAAGCTGGACCGCGTGCTCGTCGTCGGCGAAATGCACAGTGCTTCGCATCTCATCCGTCGCCTGCGCCAATCTCCCGAACTGGGCTTTGCGGTCATTGGCGTTTGTCTGCCGGTTGCCTCCGCGCGTGCAAAATCAGAACTGACCGTCGACGGTGAGTCGGTCCGCATCTACGGCGACTTCGATGATGTCGCACATGCAGTTTCGGCCTCCGGAGCTACGTCCGTCGCCGTGATGTCTGCCGAGGCACTCGGCCACGAGGCCATGCAAGACCTCTCGTGGAGCCTGCAGGGCATGGAGGTCGACATGATGGTTGCCCCGGGGGTCGCCGATGTCGCAGGACCTCGAGTGATGGTTCGCCCGGTTGCTGGTCTACCGCTACTGCATATCGACAAGCCTCAGTACGAGGGCGCCAACAAGTTCCGGAAGGCATTCGTCGACCGTGTTGGCGCTGCGTTGATCATCTTGTGCGCCGCGCCGGTCCTCATGCTCGTCGCGATTGCCATCAAGCTGGATTCGGATGGGCCAGTTTTCTACCGCGCCACGCGAGTCGGACTTCACAACCAGCCATTTCGGATGTGGAAGTTCCGTTCGATGATTCCCGACGCCGACTCGTTGCGTACCGAACTGCATGAGCAGAACGAGGGGTCGGGCGTGCTCTTCAAGATCCGCGACGATCCCAGGGTGACACGGGTCGGAAAATTCCTTCGTCGGTACAGCATCGACGAGGTTCCCCAGCTATTCAATGTGCTAACGGGATCGATGAGTCTGGTGGGCCCTCGACCGCCGCTGCCCGAAGAAGTGGACAAGTACGACGGGCGGGTCGCTCGTCGGATGCTGGTGAAGCCGGGTATGACCGGACTCTGGCAGGTCTCGGGTCGCTCTGACCTCTCCTGGGAAGAGACTGTCCGGCTTGACCTTTCGTACGTCGAGAACTGGTCTGCCACACACGATCTTGTGATCATGTGGCGCACGTTGCGGGCAGTTGTGTCGAAAGACGGCGCGTACTGAGTCAGCGATACCTCTGGCGCAGCGCGCGCCGATCGACTTTGCCCGGCCCGCGCAGCGGGAGCGCGTCGATTTCGATGACCTCGCGCGGCGCGGCGTAGCGATCAAGTCGCTCGGCAACAGCTCCACGAACGCGCTCGGCGTCGAATCCGGCTGTGCCCGAGGTGACCACGAACGCGACGACCTTCTCGCCGAGCTTCTCGTCGGGCAGTCCGACCACCGCGCACTCGGCGATCGACTCGTCGTCGAGGATGACGGCCTCGACGACCTGCGGCACGACGGTGAGTCCACCGGTGGTGACGGCCTCGTCGGCACGGCCGATGATGCTCAGGACGCCGTCGTCGACGCGGCCGAGGTCGTCGGTGAGGAACGTCTTGGCATCCGACGTCAGCGCGAACGCCGGGTGGTCTGGCAGGTTGCGGTAGCCGTGGGCCACCATCGGGCCCGAGAGTGCTACGCGCCCAACGCCTTCGGGGTTCGGGTCGATGAGCGTGATGGTCACGCCGTCGAGTGGGACACCATCGTAGACACAGCCTCCGCCGGTCTCGCTCATGCCATAGGTGCGCACGATTGGGAGCCCGGCGTCGAGCGCTCGGCGCAGCAGCGGCGCCGGGGTTGCGGCACCACCGACGAGCAGGGAGTCCGCTTCGCGGAGCGAGGCGGTGGCGCGTGGGGAGTCGAGTACCTTGATCAGCTGCGTCGGCACCAGTGAGGTGTAGCGGCGCGGGCCGTCCAGAGCGTCGAGTGCATCGGCGAAGACGTCGGGATCGAACCCGGAGGAGACGTCGAGGACTCCTGGTGTGACACCCGCAGCGAGCGCCCTGAGGAGGACCTGGAGGCCCGCGATGTGGTGCGGAGCGAGCGCGAGCAGCCAGTTGCCAGGACCGCCGAGACGGGCGTGCGTGGCGTTCGCCGACGCTGTCAGGGTCTCCGGGGTGTGCTGCGCGCCCTTGGGGATGCCGGTGGTGCCCGACGTGGAGATGACGAGCGAGACGTCGTCGTCGATCGGTGAATCGGCGCCGAGGGCGTCGGCGAGGTGCGCGGCGTGGGCCGGGTCGGCCGCGGGGACCGGCAGCGCCGCGGTGCGTTCTGCTGCCGGGGAAGCGGCGTCGACGATGCGCAGTAGTTGCTCGCGCAGCTGTAGGACCGTCTCATCAGCGGGCAGGGGCAGCGGTCGCAGGATGCGGGTCACCGTGGAAAAGCTACTCCGGCTCGCCGTTGCCGCCCGGAGGCGGATCGAGGGGGTGGTCGTTGAACGGCCAGCCGCGTGACTCGAGATAGGCGCGGACACGCTCGATGTCGGCCTCGTGGGGGAGTTCGTGGGTGACCTTGGAGATCTTGACGCCCGCGTCGATCTTGGAGATCGGCTCGGGGGGTGGTGCTGATTCGCGGATGAGCTCGCCCGAGACCTCGTCGACCTCATCTTCACTCAGTTGGCGTCGCAGGAGGGCGACGAGAGGGATGTAGTCATCGGTGGGTACGCCGTCGGGATATCCCGCGCGCAACCAGTCGATGATCTTCTTCAAAAACTGCGGCCGGTCGGCCACGCCGTTCCCCCTCTCGCACACACAGAACGTTCATGGCTCTGGTCTGCGATTCTAAGCGGTCCGCGCCTGCTCGTGGCAGGCGCGGACCGGGTTGATCGTGCACGTCGAACGTCGGTTCAGTTCACGTTGCTCTGTTCTCGATCGTCGGAGTCTGCCGCCAGGGGCCACCCGACTGCTGCGAGACGCGACGCGACCTGGTTGACCTCGTAGTCGCCGGGCGGTTGGTCGGAGACCTTGGCGATGGCGTTGCGGATCTGTTCTTCGGTGAGCGGAGTACCGATTCCCTGCTCGGCGGCCAGTTCCATGCACACGCGCATGATCTGATCCTCGTCGAGCACCTTGGTCAGCAGGGCGAGCAGCGGCGGAAAGTCCGTGGGCGGGATTCCCTCGGGGTATCCCTTGCGAATCCAGTTGATCGCGGATTCGAACAACGATGCGTTGGCCATGATGCCTTTCGGTTCGAAGCGTCGAGCGGGGGTTGCGCAGGTGCTACTTGTACGCCCACTCGGGGAAGAGCTTGATGTCGAAGTAGTAGTTGAGGGTCTGACGGCAGATCCACAGCAGGCCGACGACGATCACGGCTGCCACGATCGCGAAGAGGATGTAGCCGACGATCCGCAGCGCGGGGTTGGGTGCCGACGTGGTGCCGTCGGCATTGGTGCCGCCCTCGCCGCGTGCTTCGAAGAGCATGCCGATCGCGAACAGTGCGGGCAGACCCGCACCGAGTACGAGACCGATCGCGAAGACCTTGAGAATTGATTCGACGATGTCCATGAGAGTTCAGCTGTTCCTTCAGTCGTCTGTGTCTCGGCGGACTAGGTCATCGCCGTGGGGTCGGGAACCTGGCGCGGGCCGTCCTGTGCGCTCGGCGGGATGATCGAGTTGGTCTCGTCGTCCCACTCGTCGTTGACGTTGTTGGAATCGACCTTGTTCTGCTGTGCGCGCCAGTACATGTAGCCCGACGCCGCGCAGAGGAGAACGAAGATGACGATCGCGCCGGTGACATCACCGAGCAGGTGGCCGAGGCCGTAGCAGATCGCGCCGACGATGCCCGCGGCCGGAAGCGTGGTGACCCAGGCGATCACCATGCGGCCCGCGACAGCCCAGCGGACCTGCGCGCCCTTCTTGCCGACGCCCGAACCGAGGATCGAGCCGGTGGCGACCTGCGTCGTCGACAGCGCCATGCCTGCAGCGGAGCTGGTCAGGATGATCGCGGCCGAGCTGGCCTCAGCGGCCATGCCCTGCGGCGAGTTGATCTCGACGAGACCCTTGCCCAGTGTGCGGATGATGCGCCATCCGCCGAGGTAGGTGCCCAGTGCGATGGCCGCGGCGCAGCTGAAGACCACCCAGATCGGCAGGCCGTGCTTGACCGACGACGAGCTGAGGTGGCCGGTGGAGATCAGGGCGAGGGCGATGACACCCATCGTCTTCTGCGCGTCACCCGTGCCGTGGGCGAGGGAGACGAGCGAGGCGGTGACGATCTGACCTGAGCGGAAGCCCTTCTCCTTGCGGGAGTCGAGGACGCTGGCGGTGATCCGGTAGATCAGCCAGGTGCCGACCGCTGCCACCGCACAGGCGATGAACGGCGATGCCAGCGCGGGGATGATGACCTTCGACAGCACGCCGTGCCAGTCGATGCCGCTGGCACCCAGCGCGGCGATACCCGAGCCGATCAGGCCACCGAAGAGCGCGTGGCTCGAGCTCGACGGCAGACCGAAGAGCCAGGTGAAGAGGTTCCAGAGGATGCCGCCGACGAGTCCAGCGAAGATGATGAGCAGGGCCTCGTTGGCATCGATGCCGGAGATGAGGTCTCCGGACTTGTTCTGCAGGTGAAGGATGTTCTTGGTGATCGTCGCGGCCACCTCGACCGAGAGGAACGCGCCGACCAGGTTGAGGATAGCCGCGATTGTCACCGCGACCTTTGGCTTGAGTGCGCCCGTGGCGATGGATGTCGCCATGGCGTTTCCGGTGTCATGAAATCCGTTGGTGAAGTCGAATCCCAGTGCTGTGATGACCAGTAGCACCAGGACAAGCATCTCTCCGCTCATGCGCAATATCATGCGGCCCCGCTTAAGGTTTCGCCTAAATTACGTTCGACCGCCGTATGTTCGTGACCTGCGGGTTTGCCTATCTGCACATGCTGTTCATCTAGTGTTCACCAACTGGACCGTGGGTGGACACCATTTGCGGGGCGAACGACCGCTCGGGTGTGAGCGCCATCTCTGCCGACGACACGACCGCGGTGGCCGGCGCGCTGTGGCGAGCGAACGCTCGGGCGGGCCTATCGGGACGTCGAACCGCTGTGGAAGAATCCGAGAGCATGACCGCATCTGCCATCAAGCTCGGTATGCCCATCAACTACGCGGGGGACTTCCGCGAGACCATCGACAACCTCGTCGACTTCGAGGCGGCGGGTGTCGCGCGAATCGCTGTGCCCGAGGCGTACAGCTTCGATGCGGTGAGCCAGCTCGGCTACATCGCGGCGCGCACCGAGAAGATGGAACTGCAGTCGGGCATCCTGCCGATGTACTCGCGGACGCCGTCGAACCTGGCTATGACGGCGGCAGGCCTCGACTTCATCAGCGGCGGAAGGTTCGTGCTGGGGATCGGGGCGTCGGGGCCGCAGGTCATCGAGGGCTTCCACGGCGTGAAGTACGACTACCCGGTGGGCCGTGCCCGCGAGAATGCCGACATCTGCCGGTTGATCTGGCGCCGGGAGAAGACGGAGTACCGCGGCAAGCACTACACGTTGCCGTTCACCAAGGAAGACGGCGGAACCGGCTTGGGTAAGCCGCTCAAGATCATCAATCACCCTGTGCGCGAACGCATTCCGATGCTGCTCGCTGCGATCGGCCCCAAGAACACCGAGCTGGCGGCCGAGATGTTCGAGGAGTTCCAGCCGTTCCTGTTCCATCCCGAGTACGTCGACGTCGCATTCGGTGAGCCGTTGGCAGCAGGCAAGGCCAAACGTGATCCGTCGCTGCCGGAACTCGGCATCGTGGTGCAGGCGACCGCGCGGGTGACCGAGGACCCCGAGCAGATCGAGAACGCGTCGCAGATGGTGCGGCACCAGGCTGCCCTCTACATCGGCGGCATGGGCGCGCGTGGCAAGAACTTCTACAACCAGCTGACCGTCCGCTACGGCTATGCCGACGCGGCCAAGGAGATCCAGGATCTCTATCTCGACGGCAAGAAGGCCGAGGCAGCTGCCGCGGTGCCCGCGGAACTTGTTGCGGCGATGAGCCTGATCGGCCCGCGCTCGCTGGTGGCCGAGCGGGCCGAGGCCTTCCGCGCCGCGGGCGTCACGTGCATCCTCGCGGCCCCCGCCGCGCCGACGCACAAGGAGCGGGTGCAGGAGATGGGCCAGCTCGCCGAGATCTTCGCGGGGTAGCCGCGGGAGCGGTAACGGGGGCCTGCGTGGCCGACTGCGTGGGTCGGCCCGCTGCACCCTTACCTATCGCATCCGAGGATCGCGGCCTTGGTGAGTCCGGCGTACTGGTAGGCGAATGTGTACGCCCAGAACATCGTCGACGACGGGTAGTTACGCGGCACCGGGCGCATCACGACGTCGCCGTCGAAGCACTGGCCGAAAATGTAGCGGGCGCGCACCAAGTGGTATCGCCAGCTGATCACGATCACCGAGTGCCAGTTGCGCTGCTTCGCCATCCGCTGGGCGAACATCGCCTCGCCGCGTGTGGTCGATGGGTCGGGCGAAAAGCAGATGACTTCGATGTCGGCGGTGCCCGATGAACAGACCCGTTGCATCAGCGATTGGCCGCCGTGGTGATACCCGCCGTTGATGTACGGGTCTGAGATGAGGACCGTCTTCGCGTAACCCTCGCGGGCGAGTTGCAGGCCGTAGTCTTCCCGCCCGTCGTGCTCGCCGCCGAGTACGACGATGGCGTCGACCTTGCGCAGTGCGTCGGAGTGCTCACGGTAGAAGAGTTGATAGCCGACGCCCGCGTAGGCGGCGATGAACACCACGAGCGCCACGACAAGCGAGAGCACGGTGCGGAGTCTGGGGCGGCGGGGCCTGACGAATCGTCGACGTCGGGGTGAACTGTCAGCGCGTGACGTCGGAGCGGTCGTCACTGGGCAAGTCCTCCGGCCGGCAATAGAGCCTCGTTTTCGGGTTCGTCGGGGCGGGGCCGACGGAGAACCCCTGCTGCGCTCGGGACTCTTCGTACGACGACCGGTGTACTCATCCGCGGATTGAAAAAAGAGCTAAATCCATGCCGTTCAGAGGACGAAAAAGCCTGTCTGAGCGGTTCTTTGGTAACACGAAGAACCAATCAATGGAACTTGAATTGGGGTACTTGGATCCAACTCACACCTAACGACCGCGTTGATCGTAAACTGCTCGCGTGGAGAGGGCATCGGACGACGAGGGGTCAGGCGCACTGCCCGATGTCGTCGTCTCCACTCTGGCCGATCCGCAGCGTCGCGCGTGCGCGGTCTATGGCCATCGGAAGACCGTGGCCGCCGCGCTGGGAGTCGTCGCCGAAGTCGTCGAGGCTCTCGGGCCGGGAGTGCTGTCAGACCAACGAGCGCCTCTTGAGTGGGTGCTCTGGATACCTCAGGACGTCGAGCGCATTCTGGCGGTGCTCGACCGGGGACTCGCCGCCTCAGCGTCGGTCATCGACGCAACGCGCGTCTTCGTCGACTTTGCCTACGGAGTGTCGGGTGATGTGTCGGCTACGTCAGAGGATCGCGGGACCGATGCCGGCGCGGTCGTGCGTTCGGCGGATGCGGCGCTGAGCCTTGCGCTGGAAACGCAGCGGCGGATGGCCATCGCCCAGACCGACACGTACGCGCGTCTCGAGGAATCGCTCGATCTCGCTGTGCGGCTGACGACGTCGTCGGGCATGGATTTTCAGCAGTTCTACCAACCGATCGTGCGGATGGCAGACGGTGTGACGGTCGGGTTCGAGTCCTTGCTGCGGTGGATCACGGCCGATGGCGTACTGCTGCCCGGCGACTTCCTCGCTGTCGCGGAGCACACGTCGACGATTGTGCCGATCGGCCGCAACGGGGTCACCCAGGCGGTGCGGGCACTGCGCGACTCGATCGAACCGCGCTACGGGCCGGACGCCTTTGTCAGCATCAACCTCTCGCGTCAGCAGCTCGTCGACGACACCATCGTCGACCATGTGGTCGCGGAGATCGACAGGTACGGCGTGGGGCCGGGGCAGATCTGGATCGAGGTGCAGGAGAACGAGGTCATCGGCTTCGACACCGATGCCCAGCGGGCCGTCGAGCGGCTGCACGACAGCGGGTGCACGATCTCCATCGACGACCTCGGGTCGGGTTTCTCGGCACTACGGTACGTGCGCGACCTGCCGGTCGACGTCTTGAAGGTCGACCGTGCACTCATCTCGGCGATGCCGGACAGTCCGTCCGACCGCGCAGTGGTGCGCGCGATCTGTGAGATGGCGCAGACGATGGATATCGCTACCGTCGCCGAGGGCGTGGAACTGTCCATCGACTTCAGCGGCGTCGAAGAACTCGGGTTCCAGTACGCACAGGGCATCTACTTCGGCGCGCCCGCACCGTTCGCGCCGAGAGACTGAACGCCGACCTCTCGGCCGGCGGTAGTCGCCCTCAGTAGTAGTACGGGAAGGCGTCCCACTCCGGAGAGCGCTTCTCCAGGAACGCATCCCGACCCTCGACGGCCTCGTCGGTCATGTATGCCAGGCGGGTGGCCTCGCCTGCGAACACCTGCTGGCCCATCAGACCGTCGTCGGTGAGGTTGAACGCGAACTTCAACATCCGCTGGGCCGTCGGCGATTTGCCGTTGATCGCCCGGGCCCACTCGATGGCGGTGCGCTCGAGATCGGCATGGTCGACGACGCGGTTGACCGCGCCCATCTGGTGCATGGTCTCGGCGTCGTACGCCTCGCCGAGGAAGAAGATCTCGCGCGCGAACTTCTGGCCGACCTGCTTGGCCAGGTAGGCGCTGCCGTAGCCGGCGTCGAACGAGCCGACGTCGGCGTCGGTCTGCTTGAAACGGGCGTGCTCGCGGGAGGCGAGGGTGAGGTCGCAGACGACGTGCAGCGAGTGCCCGCCACCGGCGGCCCAGCCGTTGACCACGGCGATCACCACCTTGGGCATCGTGCGGATGAGGCGCTGGACCTCGAGGATGTGCAGTCGGCCGCCCTCGGCCTTTGCGCGCGCTTCATCGACGCCGGTGGCATCGGCGTGCGCGACGTCGGAATCGTGGCTGGTCGCGTACTGGTAGCCCGAGCGGCCACGGATGCGCTGGTCGCCGCCGGAACAGAACGCCCAGCCGCCGTCCTTGGGGCTCGGCCCGTTGCCGGTGAGCAGGATGGTGCCGATGTCGGGGGAGCGTCGTGCGTGGTCGAGGGTGCGATACAGCTCATCGACGGTGTGCGGGCGGAACGCGTTGCGGATCTCGGGCCTGTTGAACGCGATGCGCACGATGCCGTCGGCTCTGGCTGCGCCGACATGGCGGTGGTAGGTGATGTCGGTGAGGTCGTCGAAGCCGTCGACGGGGCGCCACTGGGAGGGATCGAACGGCTGGGCGGGGGTGCTGGGTGTGTCACCGGATGTCATGAACATCGACATTAGTGCCCGTTAGCTGGCTTGTGAGCAGCCGTGCGTGGCACTCTGGGTGTATGTCATTCGAGGTGATCGCGATCGTGATCGTGGTCTGGGTGACGCTCTCCGTGGTGGTCGCCCTGGTGGTCGGCGCCGTGATCCGACAGCGTGACCGGCACGAAGCGCCCCGCAAGCGCCACGTCGCGAGCGAATCCGAAACCGACAGGCGCGAGGTCTGACACGCCCGATACGGTGGTCAGATGGCATCTGACACGCGTGACGGTTGGGATATCCGCTCCGAGGACGAGTCGCCGCACGAGGGCGGCTTCCGAGCCAGGATCGAGGTCACGACCGATCGGGGCGGACCACATTACGGCGAACTCAACGAGCAGATCCGACGACTCATGGATCTCGCCCGCTACGCGTGTCCGGAACCCGATGAGACCGATGCGCTGCTCGAGCAGGTCACCGCGCTCAACGAGCAACTTGAGAAGGTCCAGGTGGACGAGTGGCACACGCCCGCGGGTACGCGCATCGACCTGCCCGCCCGCGGCAACATCACCCTTCCGCCGTACGTGATCACCACAGCGAGTGCCGAGGGCGTCACCGCGGAGGTCACCTTCCGGCCTTTCCACCTCGGCGGCAACAATGCTGCGCACGGCGGCCAGGTCGGCGTCGCCTTCGACGACCTCGGCGGCATGGCGTCGGCGCTCGCGGTCAACGGCGTCACCCGTACCGCGTATCTGACGGTCCAGTACCGCTCGCTGACACCGTTGTCGACGCCGCTGACCTGCCGCACGTGGGTCGACAAGCGGGACGGGCGGAAGGCCTTCGTCAAGGGGACGCTGCACGACGGCGACCGACTCTGCGCCGAGCTCGACGCCCTGTTCATCGAGCTGAAGCCGGGGCAGCCCTAACCCCGTGCACAACGGAGACCGCACCCGCCCGCGCCCGTGAATCGTTAGAATCCGCATCGATGAGGACGTGGAAACCCCAGGGACTGGTCGATGACCGGTTGACACTCAGTGTGGCGATCAGTGCCGCGCTGTTCGTGGTCGTGGGTGTCGGGCAGTTGGTCGCCGACCCGACACCGGGTTCGTCCGTCGCCTCGGGGGTCGCGCTCGCGACTGCGGCTGTCCTGGCGGCGACAGCGGTGATACTGCGACGGCGTCCTGACGTCATCACCGACCGCGTCGCGCCGATCGCCGTCGCCTCACTCGCGATCGTGGTGGCAGCGAATCCGATCGCGTACATCGTCGCGACCCAGATCGCCTACCCGGCGATCGGAACTCTGCTCGTCATCGTGGCGATCGGAGCGCTTGTTCCCTACCCGGCACTCGCGATCGGGTTGATCCTCACGCTGAACGTCATCGCTGTCGTCTTCGCGATCGCGTATCCGCAGTCGGCGACGGTGGGATCTGTTGTGCTGCAACTGTTGAAGGCCGACGCGGTGGCGTTGATCATCGCGCTGACGTGGCGTCGGACCGAGGCCAGGCTGCGTCGCGCGAATCAGACCATAGTCGAGATCTCGATCTCGGACGAGTTGACCGGACTGCTCAACCGGCGCGGCCTGGCCGAACGGGCGCCCCAGTTGTTGCGGTCGGCCGACGCGAACGGACGTCTGGTGCTTTTCGGGTTCATCGATGTCGAGGGCCTCAAGAAGACCAACGACTCGTCGGGCCACGCCGCGGGTGATGATCTGCTGGCCGGGATCGGCCGCACTTTGCGGCCACTACTCGATGCCGGGGACATCGCCGCGCGCGTGGGCGGAGACGAGTTCGCAGTACTGATCCGCGTCGACGGCCACGAGTCGGTTCCCGGCGTGCGCGCACGGATGGACGGCGCGATGTCGGCGCAGTCGGCGACTGTGGGTTGGGCAGTGCGCGAGCCGAATTCACCGGCGAGTCTGGAGTCTCTGCTCGACGAGAGCGATCGCGCGATGATGCGGATCCGTCGTTCGGGGTAGAGACACGCAGGGTGTGGTGGGCCGTTCAGTACAACTCGGTGACCTCGATGGTCGCGCCCGCCGTGCGCAGGCGGTCGATGAGGGCGTCGCCCATGGCCACCGCGGGAGTGAGAACGCCTGCGCGGGAGGGTAGTTGGCTGCGGTTGACGGCCAGTGTCAGTGCGCTCTCGCCGAGCATGACCGCCGTCGCCTTGTACCCGGGGTCGCCCTTCATCGAGAACGTCGAGCGGAATCGGCGACCTGTCGTGGTGCGGGTGTAGGTGCGGACGGCGAAGTAGCCCTTCTCCTGCGATTTCTCGCTGGGGCCAGAACCCGGCTTGGGGAGCACGCGGTCGAGGACGGCGCGCGTGGGTGCGAACGACATCGCACCGAGGAACGCGCCGTAGCCGATGCCGACCGCGCCCGCGACAACCGTCGACACTGCCGGGACCCCGCCGACGGCCATCGTCTCCGCGTAGTGGAAGTCGGAGCCGTACGCGCCGTCGAGCAGTGCGTTGGAGCGTCGAACAATGCGTGTGTTGTGCGACGCCATGAAGAACGGGGCGAGGGTTCCCCGCAGCGACGGATCGACCTTGCGTGCGTTGATGATTCCGATGTCGCTGGGTTCCGAGGAGAGCTCTGCGCGCGGGGTCTGCGAGGGTGTGCCGGACAGCGCCTGCGGGTTGAGGAGGAGGCGTCGAACGCTTGAGTCCTTTGCCTGCTCGGCGATGACGCGCATCGAATCGATGGTGCCGCCCGAGACCCCGCCGCGCATCGCCGCGACGACCATCGTGGTGTCGGTCATCTCGCCCGCGTCGGCGTCGGTGACACCGCGGTAGAGCTCGTAGGTGGCGAGATCGGAAGGGACGGAATCGAATCCGCACGAGTGGACGATGCGTGCACCGGTCGACTCGGCCACCTCGTGAGCCTTCTGGATGGAGTAGTGGACGAAGGGGACCTCGCCGGTGAGGTCGACGTAGTCGGTGCCCGCGGTGGCTGCCGCGACCACGAGTGCTTCGCCGTAACGGAGGTACGGCCCGACGGTGGTGCAGACGACGCGGGTGCGGGCCACCATGGCATCGAGCGATGCGGGTGAGGATGAGTCGGCGACGATGAGCGGCCATTCGTGAGCCGCAGCGGGAAGGCGTCGTCGGGTGTCGGCGAGTTTGGTCTCCGACCGACCGGCGAGCGCGACACGGGTTCCGGCGGGTGCGTGCTCCGCGAGGTAGCGCGCCGTGAGTTCGCCGACGAATCCGGTGGCGCCGAAGACGACGACGTCGAACTCGCGCGGCGAATCGTCGGGTGCCGTCGGGGCGGATTTCGGCGCCGTCGGGGTGCTCTGCGGTGTGGGTGTTTCGGGTTGGCTCTCACCGGTCATGGGTTCAATGTATATGCGACTCGGGTCACAGTAACAATGGGTGTCGGGTGCTCGCGCTGGTCAGGATGGGCGTCGGCGGGCCGCGGCACGTGCGGCGAATGGTGCGACGAACAGCATCAGCAGCACACGCAGGATCTGCGCGGCGACCACGAACGCGACATTCGACCCCGCGGCGGTCGCGGCGGCGAGCACCGCGTAGATCCCGCCGGGAGTGGTGGCCAGATAGCAATCGAACATCGACTCCCCGGTCCACCACGACAGCAGCACTCCGAGTAGCGCGCAGCCGACGCCGATCGCGAGGATCAGGACGATCGCCGCTGGAAGGATGCGGCCGATAGCCCGCAGTCGCGGAAGCGTGAACCCGAGTCCCGCCTGCCAGCCGATTGCCGCGTATGCGATCGCGAGCAGTACCGACGGGACGGCGGCGTCGCCTGCGATCCCGGTGAGCTCGGCTGCGGTGGCCAGGGCCATCGGTGCGAGAAGCCCCGCTGCGGGCAGATGGATGAGTCGGCCGAGCGGGTAGCCCACGCCGATGCAGACCGCGAGGAGCAGGACTCCGGCCGCCTGGGCTGTCCAGCTCGGGCCCGCGACCTCGACCTTCGACGACGAGGCGTGGAAGACCAGCGACGCCACCAGCGGGATGGTGCTGGTCACGAGCGCGACCCGGACGTACTGGACGACCGCGACGACGCGCTCATCGCCACCGAGATCGCGGGTCAGTGCCACGAGCCCAGACGCCCCGCCTGCGACCAGGGCAAGCGAACCGGTCATGGTATCGACGTCTCTGTGGAGACCGAGGAGTGCACCGCCCGCCACCGACAGCGCGAGCGTGCAGAGTCCGACGACGAGGACGGGCAGCCACGCCGAACCGAGGCCCGAGACCGTCGTCGGGTCGGCCATGGTGCCGATGTAGACGCCGACCGTGCCCTGGGCCGCGAGCATCGCCGCGCGGGGGACCATGGGCGGGTCGGGGCTGCTGGGAGCGGTGCTGGTGTTCGGCCGCGGGCGCGGGGCGAGGCCGGCGATCGCGAGGAGCGCAGCCACCAGGAGTCCCGCGAAGAGGGGCGCGGCGTCGACGTCGATCAGGTCCAGCAGGATGCTGACGCCGACGGTGAGTGCGGCGAGCAGGAACCAGCGGGACACCCGGTCGAGCCTAGCGAGGGGTCGGGGCCGGGCGCCGTCGGTGGAAGGCGCGGCGCCGTCGGCGCGGATCTCGGTGCCCTCGGCGTCGGACATAGGCTGGAGCTCATGAATTCCTCGACAACGTCACGTCCCGGTGGGCGAGGTGCGCAGGGGCCCAATCCCTCGACGCTGCAGGCGCGGGTGATCGTCGACGAGATGATCCGCGGTGGCGTGCGGGAGGCCGTGCTGTGTCCGGGATCGCGCAATGCGCCGCTGGCGTATGCGCTGTACCTGGCGGATCGGGAAGGTCGGCTGCGGTTACACGTGCGTATCGACGAGCGTTCGGCGGGTTTTCTGGCGTTGGGGCTGGCGGTGTCGTCGGGCCAGCCGGTGCCGATCGTGATGACGAGCGGTACGGCCGTCGCGAACATGGGACCCGCGGTATTCGAGGCGAACTATGCGCGGGTGCCGCTGGTGGTTGTCAGCGCCAACCGGCCCTATGAGCTCCTGGGGTCGGGAGCGAATCAGACCGTCGAGCAATTCGGGATCTTCGGCACGCAGGTGCGGGCCGCGATCAGCATCGGACTGGCCGAGGAGGGACTCGATACCAACAGCCAGTGGCGGTCGGCCGTCGGGCGTGTGCTGGCGTCGGCGCGCGGTGCGCGGACCGGCAACCCTGGCCCGGTGCAGTTCGACATACCGCTGCGCGAACCACTGGTGCCCGACGTCGCGTCGTCGGAGGACGATCTCGGTGCCTTCGCGGGTAGGCCGGGCGGGGTGCCGTGGACGCAGGCGCCGGTCGCGAAACTCGATGTCCCGCTGCCGATCGACCTCTCGCTGGACACGGTGGTGGTCTCCGGACACGGGTCGGGTGTGCACCCCGAGCTGTCGGGGGTGCCGACAGTCGCCGAGCCGACAGCGCCGCATGCCGCGACCCCGCTGCACCCGCTCGCGCTCGGCTCGATCAAGCCGCAGCAGGCCATCATCTGTGGGCGTCCGACGCTGCATCGCGGGGTGTCGAGGTTGCTGGCCGATCCCGACGTGCGGGTCTACGCGCTGACCACCGGGCCGCGCTGGCCGGACGTGTCGGGCAACGTGTATGCCACCGGGACGCGCGCTGAGGTGATCGGCGAGCCACGCGAGGACTGGCTGAAGGAGTGCGCGGCGTTGGAGCAGCGCGTGCTGGGGGCTGTCGACGCGGTGCTCGACGAGTCGGGGCCGCCGACCGGGCTGCACGTGGCGCGGGTGGTGAGCGCTGCGCTGTCCGACGGGGACCAATTCGTTGTCGGGGCAAGTAACCCGATCCGCGACGTCGCGCTGGCGGGTCGGGTGTCGGAGGGGGTGCGGGTGCTGTCGAATCGTGGTGTCGCGGGAATCGACGGCACGAATTCGACGGCGATAGGTGCCGCGCTGGCCGGTGGGTCGGCGCGGACCGTTGCCCTGATGGGCGACCTGACGTTCATCCATGACTCGACCGGGCTGATCATCGGGCCGGGGGAGCCGCGACCGTCGTCGCTGCGGATCGTCGTCGCGAATGACGATGGTGGAGGAATCTTCGGGCTGCTCGAGCAGGGCGATCCGGGGCTGGACTCCGGCGCACTGTCGGGGGCGTACGAGCGGGTCTTCGGGACGCCGCACCGGACGGATCTGGGCGCGTTGTGCGCCGGGATGCGGGTGGCGCATCGGCGGGTGTCGCTGGGTGAGTTGTCGGGGGTGCTCGGTGAGGAACTGGCCGCTGAGGCCGGGGGCATCGAGGTGGTCGAGGTGGTCACCGACCGCTCGCGCCTGCGGGAGGTGCACGCGGAGATCTCGGCTCGGGTCGCACAGAAGTAGGGCTGTCGGCGTCGACGGTTATCCTGGCAGCCATGAATCCGACCATCCTGCGACGTGTGCAGAAGGTACTGCTCACGCTCGGGCTGGTCGTGACGGTGATGTGCCTGGTGCTGATCGTGGCGTGTTTCCGCAACGACGCACAGATCGAGGCACACAAGGCCACCGTGACCGCCGACGTCGTCTACGCCGATCGGCTGCACGCCAACGTGTACTTCCAGACGCCCGACGGCTCGGTGCACAGTCCACGACTCGGCCTGCTGTATCCGACGGAGTTGACCGCGGGCCAGCGGATTCGTGTCGACTACAGCACCGCCAACCCCGACCTCGCCAAGCCGACAGGCCGCAGTGCTGTGCTCTCGATCGTGCCCGCGGTCTCGGTGGCCGTACTGGGGTGGATCGTCGTGGCTGCGTTGATGCTGGGCCTTGCCGAGTTGTCCCGGCGCTGGGGTCGACGCCGCGAGGCGATGAGGGCAGCCAGAGACGACCTGGACGATTCGGGAGTCGGCGGGCGCACCGGTAGTGGTCCGCGAACCGCAGGATCCGACGTCTCGTCGGGCGAGAGCGCCACCGACCACTCCGGGGACGAGGGCACTGCTGCCCAGACTTCACCCGGAGTTCCGAGACCTGACACGTCGGCCGAGGTTGCCGGAAACCTCACTCGCTGATTCTTGCGGCATGCGCGTCGCAATCGCCGCCGAGAGTTTTCTTCCGCAGGTCAACGGGGTCGTGAACTCCGTTCTCCGGGTCATCGACCACCTCGAACGCACCGGCCACGAGGCCGTGGTGATCGCTCCCGACTCGGCGCGCGGCGTCGAGCGCGGTCCGCGGATGGTGGGTCGACGCACCCCGGTGCACCTGCTGCCGTCGGTGAAGGTGCCGCGGGTGTCGTCGTTGCCGGTGGGCGTCCCCGCGCCCGTGCTGTACCGGACACTGCGCGATTTCGAACCCGATGTCGTGCATCTCGCGTCACCGTTCGTGGTGGGTGGGGCGGCGGCGATGGTCGCTCGATGCCTCGAGATTCCCTCGGTCGCGGTGTTCCAGACCGACGTCGCGGGCTTCGCCGACGCGTATCGTCTCGGGGTGGCCTCGCGGGCAGCGTGGCGATACACCAGGCGCCTGCACGAGATGTGCGACCGAACCCTCGTGCCCTCCAGTGCAACTTTGGAATCCCTTGCAGCGAACGGGGTTCCGCGACTGTACCGGTGGGGCAGGGGCGTCGACACGCAGTTGTTCAATCCGACCCGACGCGACGAGACCCTGCGTCGTGAGTGGATGGGGGAGCGGGAGCGGCTGGTCGTCGGATTCGTCGGACGGTTGGCGCCGGAGAAGCACGTGGAGCGGTTGGCATCGTTGGCGCACGACGACTCGGTGCGGGTGGTGATCGTCGGCGACGGCCCCGAACGGGCACGATTGACACGACTGTTGCCGAACGCGGTGTTCACCGGGGAGCTCCGGGGTGCGGAACTGGCCCGCGCGTACGCCAGTCTGGACGTCTTCGCGCACGCCGGCGAGCACGAGACCTTCTGCCAAGCCATCCAGGAGGCGATGGCGTCGGGCCTGCCGGTCGTCGGACCCGACGCCGGTGGCCCGCGCGATCTGGTGTCGGCGTGGCGGACGGGATATCTGCTCGATCCGGCGTCGTATTCGACGAAGCTGCCCGAGGTGATCGACGTGCTGCGCGACGACGCGCATCGCGCCGCGATGGGTCGGGCAGGGCTGGCCGCGGTGCGTGATCGGAGCTGGCCTGCGATCTGCGAGCAGTTGGTCGGGCACTACCGAGCGGTCATCGACGGGCAGGGCGGACTGAGCGAATCGGTGCTGCTGGCCGGGTAGTAGCGTGGTCGGCATGGCCATCACCGACCGCGCAGGTCTCGACAAGGCGCCTGCCGAGGTCGCCGCCATGTTCGACGGCGTCGCGAAGCGCTACGACATCACGAACACGGTGCTCTCCTTCGCGCAGGACCGTCGGTGGCGCAAGGCCACTCGCAAGGCGTTGGCGCTCGGGCCGTCGGACGTGGTGTTGGATCTCGCGGCCGGTACCGCGGTGTCGACCGTCGAACTGTCGGCGTCGGGGGCGACGTGCATCGCCGCCGACTTCTCGCTGGGGATGCTGAAGGCCGGTGCCGATCGTGCGGTGCCGAAGGTCGCTGCCGACGCGCTTGCGCTGCCGTTTGCCGACGGATCGTTCGACGCCGCGACCATCTCGTTCGGACTACGCAACGTCAACGACGTGGCGGTCGCGCTGGGTGAGCTCAACCGTGTGCTCAGACCCGGTGGGCGACTGGCGATCTGCGAGTTCTCGACGCCGACCTTCGGTCCGTTCCGCACCGTGTACATGGAGTACCTGATGAAGGCGCTGCCCGCGGTGGCGACCAAGGTGTCGAGCAATCCCGCGGCGTATGTGTACCTGGCGGAGTCGATTCGGGCGTGGCCTGATCAGTTCGGCCTGGGCGACCTGATCCGCGACGCGGGCTTCACCGACGTGCGCTGGCAGAACCTGACCGGCGGGATCGCCGCCGTGCACACCGGCCGCAAGGCGTAGGGCGAGCCCGGGGCTGAGCTACGGGCCAGGGTGCGTACACGATCGTGACGTGAGCGGAGCGCGGCGGAGATTATTGTCGTGGCGGTCCGCTGTGGACCGGATTGTGTACGCAGGCGGGCGGTGTCCGGAGGATGCCGCTACGCCGACGACTTGTGCGCCACAGGGCATCCGGTGGGGAAGGTGCCGAGATCCTCGACGCGGTACCCGTTCGGGTACCCGCGGACCTCGGCGGTGTCGATGGCGAAGACCGATTCGGTGCGCGGGGTGGCGAAGTAGCGGATCGCCAGGCCGCGTGCTTTGAGACCCGCGGCTACGAGGACGCGCTCGGCGCGGGTGGGATGCGGGTAGCCGAAGGCATCGAGAAGCGGCTCGTCCATGAGCGCGCGGGCGAGACGCTTGACCAGCGACGCAGGGAGGAGCTTGTACGGCATGAAGGTGGTGAGCAGCTCGAGGGTCGAATCCGCCACTGCGCGTGAGCCTTCGCGAAAGGCGAAGTTCTCGCGTTCGTAGGTGTCCATCAGGGTTTCGAACTCGGCGAAGGTCTCGGGAATGTCCTTGATTCCCATGTACTTTCCGAGCGTGCGGTAGTAGTTGGTGAGGCCGTCGATCTCACGCTGGGTGAGCGAACGCCACTCGTAGGCGTTGATCCAGCGCGGTGGGCAGACGACGAAGGTGGCGAGCACGTACAGCATGTCGTCGTTGGAGATGTCGTAGCGGCCGTGCATCTGATTGATTCGACGAATGGCTGCGTGTCCCTGCCCACCCGGCTCGAAGCCGTGTTCGACGGGCGCGGACAGCAGCAGAGCGGTGTCGTCGTAGCGCTGCTGTACCTCGTCGGTGAATTGCGAGGTCTCATAGAGCAATTCGCCGATCGACGCGACCGCGTAGGTGCGGAACAGCGCAAAGCTCAGTGCCTGGGTGGTGCCCCAGACGAACTCCTTGGTCGACAGTTCGAGCGCGTATGTACGCGGTTCCTCGGCAGGGTCGACGGCGGCGAGTTCGTCGCGGCGGCGGAAGCGTTCGCGTCGACGCGCGGAGATCGTGTCGAGAAGCCGCGACGGCAGTGTCCGCACAGGCATGAGTGGCTCCTAACCGACATGTGTCCTCGGACACAGTGTGTGATGAAACGTATCACGCAGAACGTCTCACAACAAAGGTCGGAGAGGTCGGAGGAGCAGCGCGTTGCGCTCAGACGAAGGGCGGACGCTTGTCGATGCGCGTCGAGACATGCCCGGCGGCGCGCCAGGCACGGGCGATGAGATCGGCGTCGTCCTCGGTGATGAGGTTTCCCATCACCCGCACGACCAGCGACATCAACGTTGCCGATCGGATACCCGGACGGCCGAGCAGCGGTACCGCTCTGGGTACCGTGAGCACTCCGGCGAGGCGTCGAGCAGCGGAGAATGCCAGACCGTAATGCTCGACGAGGGTCTGCTGCCATTCGACGGTGTGGTCGGCGGCACCGAGACGCTCCGCGGCCAGGCGGCCGGTCTCGAGGGCGTAGTCGATGCCCTCGCCATTGAGCGGATTGACACACGCGGCGGCGTCACCGATGAGCATCCAGTTCGGTCCGGCTACACCCGAGACCGCACCACCCATCGGTAGGAGCGCCGACGTCACGCGGACAGGGTCACCAGCGATCTGCCACTCATCGCCGACCATGCGCACGTAGTGGTCGAGTATCGGCCGTAAAGCCATGTGCGCCGGACGCTTCGACGTCGCCAGCGCCCCGACCCCGACATTCAGCAACCCGCTCGCTGCGCTCCCGGCGCTGTTGGTGTTCGGCCCGTTCGCTGCGCTCCCGGCGCCGTGACCATTCGGCCCGCTCGCTGCGCTGTTGGTGTTCGGCCCGCTCGCTGCGCTCCCGGCGCCGCCGAGCGGGAAGAGCCATCCGTAGCCCGGCAGCAACCCGCCGTCGGGGCCGCGCAGTTCCAGATGTGAGCCCATCCAGTTGTCGTTGCCGCGGGTCGACGGTACGTATGCGCGCGCAGCGACCCCGAAAGCGGTGTCGCGGTGCCATTCTCGGCCGAGGCGCTTACCGAGCGTCGAGCGCACGCCGTCGGCGACGATCACCTCGCGCACGCGGATCACGTGCGGTCCGTCGGGGCCGTTGACCGTGACCGCGCTGATCCGGTCATCCGTCATCTCGACGTCGACGGCCTTGGCGCCCTGACACATACGGGCACCGCGTGTCACGGCGAGTGCACGCAGCTCGTCGTCGAGCTCCATCCGCGTGATGGCGCTGCCGTACGTGGGGAAGCGCCCGGCGGGCCACGGCACTCGCTGGCAAGCGCCCCAGCCGTGCAACTCGAGTCCGTCGACGCGCGGGCTGGCGGCGAGGCGGTCGGCGAATCCGAGGTCGATCAGTTCGGCGGTCGCGCGGGGCGTCAGGCCGTCGCCGCACGTCTTGTCGCGGGGGAAGACCGCGGCGTCGAGGAGTACGACGTCGTGTCCGGCAGCGGCGGCGTGGGCGGCGGCAGCAGAGCCGCCCGGTCCCGCGCCGACGACGAGGACGTCGGCGCTGTCGGGAATCTGGCTCGTCACCCGACCAGTATGTGGCCTCCCGGCACGCTCACCGCACGCGCCCACCGACTAGGCTCGGCGGAGTGAAGTCGACTTTCGCGGGTCTGGATCTGGGGTCCGAAGAGTTCGCGGGCACGGTGCGGACGTCGTTGGCCCAGGTAGAAGAGTTGTTGCTGGCCGAGCTGGCGTCGGGCGACGACGTGATGACCGAAGCCGCCAGCCATCTGGCGAAGGCTGGTGGCAAGCGGTTTCGGCCGATGTTCGCGATCCTCGCCGCCCAGTTCGGTCCACGGCCGGACGCTCGGGAGGTGATCACGGCGGCGACCGTCGTCGAGATGATCCACCTGGCGACGCTCTACCACGACGACGTGATGGACGAGGCCCCGATGCGACGCGGCGCTCAGAGCGCCAACGCGCGGTGGTCCAACAGCATCGCGATCCTCTCCGGAGACTTCTTGTTCGCCCGCGCCTCACGACTGGTGTCGACGCTTGGACCCGAATCGGTGCGCATCATCGCCGAGACGTTCGCCGAACTGGTCACGGGCCAGATGCGTGAGACCATCGGCGCCGGTGACGTCGACCCCATCGAGCACTACCTGAAGGTGGTGTGGGAGAAGACCGGTTCGCTGATCGCCGCTGCCGGTCGATTCGGCGCGATGACCTCCGGCGCGACGCCCGACGACGTCGAGCGGCTCTCGCGTCTCGGCGACATCGTCGGCACGGCGTTCCAGCTCTCCGACGACATCATCGACATCAGTTCCGCCACAGGAGATTCGGGCAAAACACCCGGAACCGATCTACGTGAGGGCGTACACACCCTGCCGGTCCTCTACGCACTCGCAGACGACGACGCGTCGTCGAGCAGACTGCGGCAGCTTCTCGTCGGCGACGATGGCGCGGCCCGGGCACTGACCGACGACGCCGAGGTCGCGGAGGCGCTCGCCCTGCTCGTCGAGTCGCGGGGGATGGCGCAGGCGAACGCGACGCTGCGCGGCTACGCCGACGAGGCGAGCCAGGTTCTCGGCGCCCTACCCGACGGGCCGGCTCATGCGGCGCTCACATCGCTCGTGGACTACACGATCGCGCGCACGGGTTAACGCGCCCACGCCGCACGGAAACCGAACCGGACCCTGGATCGTTTGGGAGACTGAGAGCCCCGGCATGGCGTCGGAGGCGAGACCGAACGAGGACCTGATGCGCAACGGTGTGAAGACCGCACTTCTACTCGGCACGATGTCGGCGTTGATCGTCGCCATCGGCGCCTGTTTTCGGAGTCCGGTGATCCTGTGGGGGTCGGTGATCGTCGCGGTCGCCGTGAATGCGTATGTGTACTTCAACAGCGCGAAGATGTCGCTGAAGGCGATGCACGCGCAGCCCGTGACTGAAGTCGAGGCTCCGGTGCTGTACCGGATCGTTCGTGAACTCGCGACGCAAGCGCGCCAGCCGATGCCCGCGCTGTACATCAGTCCGACGGAGTCGCCCAATGCGTTCGCCACCGGCCGCAATCCGAAGAACGCTGCCGTGTGCTGCACCGCGGGCATTTTGCGGCTGCTCGACGAACGTGAACTACGCGCCGTGCTCGGGCATGAGCTGTCGCACGTCTACAACCGAGACATCCTGATCAGTTCGGTCGCGGGCGCGATGGCCGCGATCATCAGTGGGCTGGCGAATTTCGCGATGTTCTTCGGGATGTCGGGGAATCGGAACAACGGGCCCAACCCGATAGCGCTGATCCTCATCTCACTGCTCGGACCGTTCGCGGCGACGCTCATCAAGCTCGCGGTGTCGCGGTCGCGGGAGTACCAGGCCGACAAGTCCGGTGCGGCGCTGACCAACGATCCGCTCGCCCTCGCGTCGGCGCTGGCGAAGATCTCCGGCGGCATCCAGGTGGCGCCGCTGCCGCCTCAGCCCGACATCGCCGCACAGAGTCACGCGATGATCGAGAGCCCGTTCCGTGCCACCGACCGCATGGCCAAGCTGTTCTCGACGCACCCGCCGACCGAGGAGCGCATCAGGCGGCTGCAGGAGATGGCGCGGCGGGGGGTGTAGGGCCCGCGCGGTAACTCAGCGGTAGTTGACGAACTGCAGGGCGATGCCGAAGTCCTCGCCCTTGAGGAGCGCGATCACGGCCTGCAGGTCGTCGCGCTTCTTGCTCGAGACGCGCAGTTCGTCGCCCTGGATCTGCGCCTTGACGCCCTTCGGGCCCTCGTCGCGGATCTTCTTGGAGATCTTCTTGGCGTGCTCGGAGTCGATGCCCTGCACGAGGTTGCCGGAGATCTTGTAGGTCTTGCCCGACGCCTGCACCTCGCCGGCGTCGAACGCCTTCAGTGAGATGTCGCGGCGGATCAGCTTTTCCTTGAACACCTCGAGGCCTGCCTGGGCGCGTTCCTCGGCGTCGGAGGTGATGACGATCGTCTCCTCGCCGGACCAGTCGATGCCGGTGTTGGTGCCGCGGAAGTCGTAGCGCTGCGAGAGTTCCTTCGCGGCTTGGTTGAGGGCGTTGTCGACCTCCTGGCGGTCGATCTTGCTCACCACGTCGAACGATGAATCAGCCATGGATCACAGCGTAGCCCGGCGCGTGTCTGGTTCCGGGGTGGTGGGGGTGGTCCCGATGGGCTGGCTTGTCTCAGAGCGATCCGGTGACGGGTCAGATGCGGTCGTCCAGGTTCCGCAGGCCTCGACAGTCCTGGCACAGCGTCGGGCTGACCAGGGCGTTTGCGTCGGATGCCGGGGTTCGTTGTATTCTTCTCGGCGTTGTTCGTGCGGCCTCGCGGGGTTCGCTGTAGAGCAGCACGGCAGGTTGCCCGAGCGGCCAAAGGGAGCGGACTGTAAATCCGTCGCGCAAGCTACATAGGTTCGAATCCTATACCTGCCACGACGAGGTGAACGTGTGGTCGGCGGTCCATCGAAGCGCTGGTAGAGCAGCGATTTGGTGAGCCGTCGCCTCGGTGTGTAACCTCGTTAAGGCTCTCCGGACGCCCGCACGGGCTGCCGGAAACGCCCCCTTAGCTCAGTCGGCAGAGCGTTTCCATGGTAAGGAAAAGGTCGACGGTTCGATTCCGTCAGGGGGCTCGGTAGGACTTGAACGCCCGACGCCGCAGCGCCACCGCAAGGACTGCGTCCACGCTGACGGAGTTCAGAGTCACCATGGCGGTGTAGCTCAGCTGGTTAGAGCGCACGACTCATAATCGTGAGGTCGAGGGATCGAGTCCCTCCACCGCTACACGTAAGGCTTGTCGCGCGGCCCGGGTCGGGCGAGGCGGCGCCTAGTGCTCCGACGACACAGACCCACCCGAAAGAAGGCGAACCCAGTGGCTTCCTCAACTGACGTGCGGCCCAAGATCACCTTGGCCTGCGAGGTGTGCAAGCACCGCAACTACATCACCAAGAAGAACCGTCGCAACGATCCCGATCGTCTCGAGATCAAGAAGTTCTGCCCGAACTGCGGCAAGCACCAGGCGCACAAGGAATCGCGCTGATCTCTTTCTGAGGCCGGTGGCCCCGGGCCGTCGTCGAACGACCGCGTTCGGGAGGTGGTCTCGGCCGGGTCCGAACCGTCGAGGGCGGTCCGCTGAACTCGGCACAGTGCGTCGTCGCGAGATGCGCATCTAACACGTTGTACGACTGCGGGCTGTCTCACATGAGGCAGCCCGCAGTTGTCGTTCAGATGAAGTAATTCAGTACAGTTGCCAGCGAGTATGTCGCGACGATGAGCGGTCAGCCCCAGCCCGTCGCGACCGCAGGCGAATGCAGTGTGAGGAGTACAGCCGATGTCACAGATCACCGACAATGAGATCCAGGATCGGATCGAAGCGTTGAAGAGCGGTGTGAAGCTGACCCCGGAAGAGATTGCTGCACACACCACATCGATGGTCGGATTCAACTACACCGTCGACGACTACTACGAGGTCGGACGCGAAGAGATCCGGAAGCACGCCCGCGCGGTGCAGGACGCACATCCCGTCCACTGGGACGAGGATGCGGCCAAGGAGATGGGGCACGACACCCTGATCGCTGCGCCGACGTTCGTCTCGGTGCTCGGGATCATCGCCCAGCGCAGGCTGTTCGAGGACATCGTCACCGGTTACGACCTGTGGCAGATCATGCAGACCGACCAGCGTCTGATCTTCCACCAGCCCATCAAGGTCGGCGACCGGCTGATCTGCGACGTCTCGCTCGAGTCCTTCCGGCAGATGGGCGGCGCGGACGTGATGGTCACCAAGAACATCATCTGGAACCAGCACGACGAGCCGGTCATGACCACGTTCACCAGCCTCGTCGCGCGGGCGGCTGTCGACGCTGATCCCGAGGTTCTCGACGAGCTCGAGCACGTCATGATGAAGGTCGACAAGGAGCCGACGCTCCCGCACAGCGTGCACGGACCGTTCGACCGCTACAACGACCCGGATCCGGTGGTCGCGCCGAAGCCGTACTCGGCCATCAGTTTTGACGGCCTCGAAGTCGGCCAGGAGTTGCCGCCGATGACGAAGACCCTCACGCGCGGCAATCTGGTGAACTATGCCGGCGTCGCGGGCGATCCGAACCCGATCCACTTCTCCGACGAGATGGCAAAGGTCATCGGTCTCGAGACCGTTGTCGCGCACGGGATGCAGACGATGGGGCTCGGCGCGAGTTTCATCACCGAGTTCGTCGGCGACCCGGCTGCGATCTTCGAGTACAACGTGCGGTTCACGAGCCCGGTGTACGTGTACCCGGACACCTACGCGAACGTGGACTTCACCGGCAAGATCAAGTCACTCGACCCGGAGACCCGACGCGGCGTGATCAGCATCGTCGCCAAGCAGGGTGACCGCAAGATCTTCGGACGCGCCCAGGCTCACGTTCAGTTCGGCTGACGGGGGCCGTGGGTCAGGCGGCCAGCGGGGTCAGTCGGCCAGCGGGGCACAGGCGGCAGCGGGGTCAGACGGCGGAGTGCGGCGCTGTGTGCACCGGTCGCCCGAGTGCGATACGGAAGAGTGCGCGGACCGAGTCGACGGCGCCGTCAGGAACGTCTGCCGACGGTGATGCACCGGGATGCTGCCGAGCGATTCGGGCTCGCAGTACCCGATGACGGATCTCGAAACGCACCGGCGCCGTGAGCGTTGCGGCCTCGCCGTCGATGCCGGCGTTGAGGTCGGTGTCCGACTCGATCTCGAACGTCGGGGCGACCCACTCACTCCATAGGTGTTGGAGGCGTTCGGAACCCGGCCGCGACGTCGGATCAGCGATGACGGCGACGCCGAGCAGCCCGTCTTCGATGCTGGGTCTGGTGCCCGACCCGATGATGTGTCCGAGACGGTACTGGTTGTTGGACACCATGATCGCCGCGACGGACTCGTGCGCTGTGCCGTGCGGGTCGTGCCAGGAGACCGAGGGCTGATCGGAGTTGGGGCCAAGCACCTGCGACGCGACGTCGAGCAGGGTTTTGGCTTTCGCGTTGCGGTAGCTCTCGCGCTGGACCGCCTCGCCGTAGACGCCGAGTGACACGTTGTTGACGAAAACCTGTCCGTTGACGACGCCGAAATCGACGCGGCGTTCACCACCCTCGACGAAGGAGTCGAGCGCTCCGACGGCGTCGTCGCGGTCGACGCCGAGGTCGAGGGCGAAGTGGTTGCGCGTGCCCGACGGGATGCACGCGTACGGCAGATCGTGCGACGCCGCGACGTCGGCGACCACGGCCTGCGAGCCGTCGCCCCCGGCCATCGCGAGTCCGTCGGCGCCGTCGGCGACAGCACCCTCGGCGAGGGCTCGCAGATCGTCGCCCTTGACCAGTTCGACGGTCCGATAGCCTCGACGTTCCGCTTCGTCGGCGAGGTGGAGCCGGTCGGCCTTGCCGTCGCCGGAGCGTCGGTTGTAAATGAGAACAGGGTTGGCCGGGGGAGTGACGACCGGGAGCGGTACCGAGATTCGGAACGCGCGTGTCGCCGCTGCGATCGCGAGCGCGAAGAGAGCGATCACCACGAGCGTGCCGACGAGCAGCCACCAGCTGCGCATCACCACCACCACGATTGCGACGACCGCCAGGATCACCGCGACGATCAGCTCGGCGAGGCGTCGGGTCCCGATGTTGAACAGTCCGTCGACGGCCAGCCCCGCCGCGACGAGCAGGAGCACCAGCGAGATGAGCCCGACCGGGAACTGGGCTGCGGCCGAAATCACGGCGAGCACCACCCCGAGAGCGCCGGCGAGAAGGGAGAGGATGGCAGCACCGCGTCGTTGTCCCGCAGATCTGGTCATTCGCCCACGATACGCATGCGACCTGCCGTGACGTGGGACATCCGCGCGGCTTACGGTTGCCCGGAGGTGCGGAATCCGCGCGCGTGGGCAACCGGAACCTCCGGGGCGGGTTGCACCTAGGCTGCCGACGCACCAAGGGCTGCAATGACCTGACGCGCGGTGGCGTCTGCGCGTCGGGTGATGTCGTCCCAGGTGAAGTTGAGGACCCGCCAACCGTCCGCGAGTAGGGCGTTGCGCTTGGCGCGGTCGCGCTGGAAGGTGGCGGCGTCTCGGTGAAAGGCGAATCCGTCGATCTCGACGACGAGTCGCGCACCGTCGAAGACGAAGTCGAGGAGGTATCCGAGCACCTCGGTGTTCGCGGTCCAGCCGGTGATGCCGTGTGCGTCGAACAGGGCGACGGTCAACCGCTCGGCCTCGGATCGTGCGCCCGACTCAAGCGCAGCGAAGAGGCGTCGGGCCGTGGGCGCGCCACGACGACGCGGATAGCGACGCACGGCGTCGTCGAGTTCGGTGATCGTGACACGTTGGGTGAGCAACGCAGTGTCGACGGTCGAGGTGTCGCCGTCAGCCGCGACGTCGAGGAGGGTCGCCGCGATGGAGGCGACGCGGAGCCCGTCGATCACGACGACGTCTGCATCGAGCAAGCGCCGATGCGTGACGAGTACGCCTGCCGATGCACCTGCGTGGCGACCCTTGGCCTGTGTGGCGACCGTGATCTTGGGCGGAAAAGCACTGGTGATGCCGTGCCACCATGCGGCAGACGACACGACGAGCACTGCGGATTTGCCGACCGATGCGACCGCGATCCGGACTCGTACACGCGGGGTGCGCGGATGGTCGACGGCGCGGAAGGTGCCCTCCGCCTCGCGCACCCACGTGCCGGCGGAGAGCCGACGCTGCACGGAATGCCTGCTGAGGCCGAGGGCGCGCGCCTGTGCGAGGGTGATGACGCCGTCGTGACTCGACAGGTGGTGTGCGAGCGTGGTCATGTGTTGTAGGACGCAAGGAGTCGTGAGGCGGTTCCACTCGAGATGAGAATCTTGCGGTTGCGCAGACGTGCGGAATCCGAGCGTCTGGGCAACCGGAACTCCGGCGGCCGTCGGGAGGGGCGTCGACCTGGAGTGTTTTGGGTTAAGTGGCCCGGGTGTTCTACACTGAAGTGTCAGGTTTACCCTTGACTTGCGCGCCGCCCATAGGGTGGCGCGTTGGTTTTGTCGGCGACGGTTTGCTGATCCCCGGATCGGTAGGCTGGTTCCGGCAGGTCGACCATGACCGGCAACTGCCGAGCTCGCGAGGGCTGACGCAGTCGCAAAGGGGCGTAGCTCAACTGGCAGAGCAGCGGTCTCCAAAACCGCAGGTTGCAGGTTCAAGTCCTGTCGCCCCTGCCCTGGAGAGGGCACACGTTGACGAGAGGACCTCGAAGGTGAGCAAGCGAGATCGAGCGGCCCGCGCCAAAAACGACGGGCAGTCCACCGCCGCCGATTCGGCAGCGGAGGAGCTCGAGAGCCGCGACGACACCGTCGAAGCCGCGGATGCGTCGGACGAATTGCGTCCGACGGGCAAGCGTTCGGGCCGTGGTCGTCGTTCGTCGGCGAGTGCCGTCGACACGAAAGACGGCGACTCGGAATCCGACGGCGGATCCGCGGTCGCGGTCAAGGAACGCAAGGTAAAGAAGGCGTCCGAGCAGAGCAGCAATCCGTTTGTGCGGATCTGGGTGTTCATGCAGCAGGTCGTCTCGGAGATGAAGAAGGTCATCTGGCCGACGCGGCGCGAGACGATCTTGTACACGATCATCGTGCTCGTGTTCGTGGTGGTGATGACCGCGTTCATCTTCGGGATCGACCTCGGCTTCGCCAAGCTAGTTCTCTGGATACTCGGCTGATTCGGGTTCACTCAGGTGAGCCCACTCCCGACCGGGTCATCCGACGGACGACCAACTTCATGAAAGAGGAGCGTGGGCTGCAGTGAGCACCCCGGATAACGAGTTCGAACCGACCGACGTCGCCGACACGGTCGACGCTGACGCGACCGTCGACGAGACCGACGATCCGGGCACTGAAGCGCAGGTCGAGGCTGCCCAGGACGACGCTGCGGCCGTCGATGGTGGCGAGGACGCCGTCGAGCAGGCTGAAGCCGCCGAGGACGCTGCCGCAGAGTCCGGCGCAGAAGGATCCGACGCAGAAGGATCCGACGCAGAAGGATCCGACGCGGAGGAAGAGGTCGACCCGGCCGAGGAACTGCGCAAGCAACTGCGCCGCGCGCCCGGTGAGTGGTACGTGATCCACAGCTATGCCGGGTACGAGAACAAGGTGAAGACCAACCTCGAGACCCGCGTGCAGAACCTCGACGTCGGCGACTACATCTTCCAGGTCGAGGTTCCGACCGAAGAGGTCACCGAGATCAAGAACGGTCAGCAGAAGAAGGTCAACCGCAAGGTGCTGCCCGGTTACATCCTGGTGCGCATGGACCTCAACGACGAGTCGTGGGGCGCGGTGCGCAACACCCCCGGTGTCACCGGCTTCGTCGGAATGACCAGCAAGCCGTCGCCGTTGAGCCTCAACGAGGTGCTGCAGTTCCTGCTGCCGCGCACTCCGGCCAAGAAGGCCGCCGCCAAGGGCGCCGAGACCGTCGAGCAGGCCGCCGCCGCAGCGACGTCGGTTGTCGAGGTCGACTTCGAGGTCGGCGAGTCGGTCACCGTCATGGACGGCCCGTTCGCGACGCTGCCCGCGTCGATCAGTGAGGTCAACGCAGAGCAGCGCAAGGTCAAGGTGCTCGTCTCGATCTTCGGTCGTGAGACGCCGGTCGAACTCGGCTTCAACCAGGTCGAGAAGATCTAGGGCGGCCGTCAAGGTCGCTCGCACGCTCGCTCCCACCAGAGCGGGACACGAACTTCCACGCCTCCAGCGGACGTGGATCAGCAAGAAACAAACAAGGAACAAGGATGCCTCCCAAGAAGAAGAAGCTCGCCGGGATCATCAAGCTCCAGATCCAGGCAGGCCAGGCGAACCCGGCCCCGCCCGTGGGTCCGGCGCTCGGTCAGCACGGCGTGAACATCATGGAATTCTGCAAGGCGTACAACGCGGCGACCGAGTCGCAGCGTGGCAACGTCGTGCCCGTCGAGATCTTCGTGTACGAAGATCGCTCGTTCGACTTCAAGCTGAAGACCCCGCCCGCAGCGAAGCTGCTGCTCAAGGCTGCCGGTCTGCAGAAGGGGTCGGGTGAGCCGCACAGCAAGAAGGTCGGCAAGGTGTCGATGGACCAGGTCCGCGAGATCGCCAAGACCAAGGCTGAAGATCTCAACGCCACCGACGTCGACCAGGCCGCGAAGATCATCGCCGGCACCGCTCGGTCGATGGGTATCACCGTCGAGGGCTGATTCCCCCGGCGTGGTCACACGATGGGTGTTCGCTTCGCGCGCGCCCGGTGCGACCAGCGACAAGTGAGTGGGAGGGCCGGCTCGGCCCGGACACCACCAACCCGAATCATCAACACGGAGAAAGAACAGAGCAATGAGCAAGAGCAGCAAGGCCTACAAGGCCGCGGCCGAAAAGGTCGACAAGAGCAAGCTCTACAGTCCGCTGGAGGCTGTCGAGCTGGCCAAGGAGACGTCGTCGAAGAACACCGATTCGACCGTCGAGGTCGCGATCCGGCTGGGCGTCGACCCGCGTAAGGCAGACCAGATGGTTCGAGGCACCGTCAACCTGCCTCACGGAACGGGTAAGACCGCCCGCGTGATCGTGTTCGCCGCGGGCGACAAGGCCGCCGAGGCCGTCGCAGCCGGTGCCGACGAGGTCGGCGCCGAGGACCTGATCGAGAAGATCCAGGGCGGCTGGCTCGACTTCGACGCCGCGATCGCCACCCCCGATCAGATGGCCAAGGTCGGTCGTATCGCGCGTGTTCTCGGACCGCGTGGCCTGATGCCGAACCCGAAGACGGGCACCGTCACCACCGACGTGACCAAGGCCGTCAACGACATCAAGGGCGGCAAGATCAACTTCCGCGTCGACAAGGCAGCCAACCTGCACTTCGTCATCGGCAAGGCGTCGTTCGATCCGAGCGCGCTCGCGGAGAACTACGGCGCGGCGTACGACGAGATCATGCGCGCGAAGCCGTCGGCAGCGAAGGGTCGCTACATCAAGAAGGTGACCGTGTCGACGACGTCGGGCCCTGGTATCCCGGTCGACCCCCAGGTCACCCGCAACTTCGCCGAGGCCCCGCAGGCCTGATAGAGCGTAATCTGTTGTAACCCAACAGCTTCGAAGCCCCCGAGCGCCATTGGTGCTCGGGGGCTTCTGCTATTGCGCTCGGTGGTGGCTGCGAGCGACTATCCGACGCAGCGTTGAGCGAAGGTGATGATCTCGTCGGCCACCTCGTCGCGGATCTCGGGCTCGTTGTGCACCTCGTGGCGGAAGCCGGTGTAGATGCGGGTGCGCACGTCGTGATGTCCGCTCGCGGCAAGGCTGTTGCCGACGTGGTAGGCGCCCTCGCCGTAGTTGCCGACCGGGTCGGCGTCGCCCGCGAGGATGAGGACCGGGAGATCGGTACGCACAGTCGGATACCAGCCGTCGGCGTTGACGGCGTCGTAGAGGTCGACGAACCCGCGGATGAACCGAACCGACATCGGTGCCCCGAAGTTGTTGAACGGATCGCGGGCGTGGTCGCGGACCACACCGGGATCGCGTGCGACCCATGCGGTGGGGAAGGCATCCGTTCCGTAGCGCGAGGTGAAGCCGTCGAACATCTGGGCCGCGTAGGCCTCCGTTGCTGTCGACGTCGGGTCGGCTTCGGCGGCGAGTGCGTCGCGGTCGAGGACCTCGTCGATGCCGTGGATCTGGGCCGCGATCCCGCACAGGACGAGGCCGTCGAGCCACTCGCTGTCACCGGCCGCCAGCCCGCGCGCGATCATCGATCCCCACGAGTGTCCGAAGACGACGTAGGGGAGGTTGGGGTGCAGGTCGCGCACCTTGTCGCGCAGTGTGCGTTCGTCGTCCACGACGACGCGGTCGGAGTCGTCGCCTGCATCTCCCCAGATTCCCGACGTCATGGCTGTCTTGCCGTGCCCGGCGTGATCGTCGGCAACGACGACGAAGCCGGCGTCGAGTAGCCGGTTGATCAACCTGAGGTAGCGCCGCGAGTGTTCACCGAGTCCGTGGATCACGTGGATGATGCCGCGCGTCTCGCTTGCCGGTTCGTAGACCCAGCCGAAGATGGTGTCGCGACCGTTGGCCGACGTGAACTCGATCTCGTGCAGTGACAACGTTGTCCCTCTTTCGACGGGCCGCAAGCGCGGCATGGGTGGGGTCGGTTACCGAGGTTAGACCCGATTTCTCCTGGCGGGCGCGTGTCAGATATGCCAGAATCAATCGGTTGTTTTCTGTTGCGAAGAATCCACTCGTACGAACTCGGGAGCCGATACATGCCGTATCTCGGACTGATCTACGTCGCGATCTTGGTGATAGCCCTGATCGACATCATCAACACCGACGACGCTCTCGTGCGCGGGATGCCGAAGATCGTCTGGATTCTTCTCGTCGTCCTGCTGCCGCTCATCGGCGCGCTGCTGTGGCTGGCACTCGGACGTCCGACGGCCGATGATCGTCCGCGCCGCCCCGCGCCGGGGTCGGTCGCCGCGGAGTTCCCGGAATACGACCGTCCAGGGCGCTACATTCCCGAGGACCCCGAGGCTGATCGCGAGTTTCTCGCCGCGGTGCGTGCGCGGGCCGAGGAACAGCGGCGCATCGCGCGCGAACAGGCGCGACGCCGCCAGGACGACGACTCCGCGTCCTAGCGCCGTCCGAACCCGGGACCCGGTTGTGCGGATGCCTCGGCGCCTGCGTGACCGGTCCGGTCTCGTGGCCGACGCCGCATGGCAAGGTGTCAGTCGGTGTCGTCGCGTCGTCGAATTGGTTCACCCAGACGCAGGCCCGCCCGATAGATGTGGCCTTCGACAGTGCGGACCGACAGCGAAAGTCGTTCTGCGATGGCCTTGTTGGACAACCCGCGGCGTGCGAGGGTGACGATTTCCTGCTGTCGGGTCGGCATGGGGGCGTCGGATGTCGCGGCGATGATCGCCGGGGTGTCCAGCCCCAGACGTACGCGGAGCTCCCCGAGTTGTTCCAGGGCCGACAGACGTGCGCCGTGACGGTTGGCTGCGACATATGCCGTGGCTGCGTGGCCGTAGGCGTCGGCGGCGGCGTCGAGCATTCCGATACTGCGATACGACGCCGCGGCGCGGCACAGTGCATCGCCGTCGGCCGCCGCGAGGGCGACGGCGTGGTCGGCGGCGGGCCGGGCGCGCGGAACGTCGGAGAGTTCCTCTGCAAGGTCGACGAGCCGTCGCGCATGATCGCAGTCGCCCCAGCGAAGAGCGGTGTGGAGGGCGAACAGTTCTGATGCGAGCTGTCCCGCCTCACGTGCGCGCTGCGCAATCCCGACCGCACCTGCGATTGCCTCGGAGATCACGCCGTCGAGAGCCGAGCGCCAGCAGCCGAGGAGATCAATCCGGTCGCGACCGTAGCCGAGCGCGCCGGACGGTGGATCCGGTAGACGCTCGATGCATTCGTCGAGCGCCGCACGATCGCCCGCCAGCGCGGCGGCGTATGCGCGCTCGATGTAGAAGGGCAACTGCATGAAGTCAGGGCCGCCACAGGCCAGCATGTCTCGGAGAGTCGCGTCGAGACTGAGCGCGGCGTCGCGGGCGTCGCCGTGCGCAACCGCGGCGAGACCACGAATGCCCCATGCCCAGTACACGGCGATGCCTCCCACGTCCTCGGTGATCGTGGCGACGTCGGAGGCGATCATGTTGACGGTGCCGAGATCGCCGGTGAGAGCGCAGAAGTATGCGTGCATGTACCCGAGTTCGGCGCGGTGGTATGCGGCGGCGCGATTGGAATCGGCAATCCGATAGGCCGCCTTGGCGGTGTCGTTCATCTCCTGTACCCGCCCGAGGCTGCCGAGCGCGGCGATTGCGCCCCATCCCACGAATGTGCCGAACAGAGGCGGCAGGGCATCGATGCTCGGGAAGGAGGAAGCGAGCCGCAGCGCACGACCGGGCTCACCCGAGACCGCGGCGCAGAGGAAGTCGATCATGGAGCGTGTCGCGACGCCCACGCTGTCGTCGACGACGATCGACCGGGCGCCCGCGGCATCGTCGAAGACCCAGAAGCGGTTGGCCGCACGCAGAAACGCGACGGTGTCGCGGGTTTCGGCGTCGTCGGTGGTTGCGAGGGGCGCCAGTGTCGCCTCGGCCGCATCACCCATCCCCGACACCGAGAGCGAATATCCGTGCAGTATTGCTGCGGGGATTGCGGACGGACCGTCGAGCGCCTTCGCGCTGAGTTCGCGCGCGAGTGTCAGTTGCAGCTGGTGCAGGGCTGCGCTAGCGCCGTCGAGGATGAGTGAATCCCTCCTCGCGCGGTCGATGTCGGCGTCGACTGCGAGTAGTGCTCGACGAATCGAAGCGGTGCTGTCGGTGGTGTTGTCGGCGGTGATCCGCTCGACCACGCGCGCCCGCAGTCGTCGGAGTCGCGCAACACCGGCTCGCGCCAACCTCACCTCCGCATACAGGGGATGCCCGATTCGGACGTGCGGGTCGCCGTCGAACGGGTCCGTGTCGTCGATGACGATGTAGCCCGCCGTCTCGGCGTCCTCGATGTGGTCGAGCGCGCACAGTTGCTCGAGTACCGATAGAGCGAGTGGTTCGGCGAGGGCGACGGAGTCGACCACCTCGAGGACCGAATCCGACGCGCCCGCCAACTCGGCCTCGATGGTGGTCGACAACGAATCAGGTACGCGCAGTTCGGAATCGATGACCCAGACGTCGCCACGCCGTGCGATGGCGCCCTGCTCGACATTGGCTTCGCACAGCGCGATGAGATAGAGCGGATTTCCGCGGGTGAGTGCCCACAGACGTGCGGCCAACGGCGCGGATACCCGTCCCCGCAATCCGCCCCGAAGGAACTCCGCGGTCTCCTCGGCGGTCAGCGGCGGCACCGTCATCACCGGGATGGTGCGGTCGCGCAGCAGGTCGGTGACGGCCGTGGTCGGTGGCGCGTCGTCGCGCAGCACGGCGACAATCTTCACCGACGGCCTGCTGCGCAGTCGGTTGACCACGAGCATCGACTGCTCATCGAGGCGGTCGATGTCGTCGATGACGATGATCTGCCCAGAGTGTGGCGCGCCAACGCCGGGGTCGGCGGAGAGCTTGGCGACCAGATCGGAGATCCGCCGCAGTGGGTCGGTCACCTCGTAGTCGATCCATGCGGCGAACGCACTCAACGGCACCTGTCGACTCGCAGTGGTGCCGGAGATCCACTGCACCCGGTCGGGCAGGCCAGCCACGGACTCGCGTACCAGTCGGGTCTTGCCACACCCTGCCGGACCGCGGAGCAGCAGAAAGCCGCCGGACGGGGTTGCCAGTTCGGTTCTGATCCGTGCTACCTCAGCGGCTCGTGCCGACCACGGCCAGCGGTCGCTCATGCGGAGACCTTAAGGCAGAGCCACCGCCGATGTGAGTCCGTACGGGGATTGTCCGATGTGGGCGGCACACATGGGCCACACCGGCTCCGCGGGCCGTCAGGCGTCGACGGCCGCGGCGTCGACCTGCTTGATCGGTCCGGTGAACCACTTCTTCACCGACGCGTGCCAGTAGGCGTAGAGCAGGATCAGTGCGCCGCCGACGAGCAGCGGCGTGTAGTTGACGTACTTCCACTCGAAGCTCGGGTCCCACGGCATGCCGCCGAGCGACGTCGGAAACATGGCGACCAGCGAGGTCAGTGCGATCTCGATGAGTGCGAGCGGTGCGATCCACTTGTACTTCGCGCCGAGGGTCCACGAACCCGCCTCGAACGAGTCGCCGGCCTTCCAGCGGTAATAGATCGGCACGGCGAAACACAGGTAGAGGCCGACGACGCCGATGGAGACGACCGCGTAGAACGCGACCGGAACGGGGGCGCCGTTGATGTCGACCGAGACGAGGGCGGGCAGGGTGATGATCGCGGCGATGGTGGCCGTCGCGACAACGGCATTGGCGGGCATGCCGTTGGAGCGGACCCGCGACCACAGCTTGTGGCCGGGGACGGCACCGTCGCGGCTGAACGCGAACATCATGCGCGACGCACTCGTCTGGCACGCGGCCGTGCAGAAGAGCTGGCCCGCAGTCGAGATGATCAGTACGACGCCTGCCCACTTGGAGGTGAGCGCCTGCGTGAAGATGGTCGCCACGGCGCCGCCGCTCTTCGAGACGCCGTCGGCGTCCTGCACGGCGAACAAGAAGCTGAGCAGCAACACCCACCCGCCGACCGCGGAGTACGCGATGGAACGCCAAATGCCCTGTGCCGCAGCGTTCGCTGCCCCCTTGGTCTCCTCGGAGAGATGGGCAGACGCGTCGTATCCGGTGATCGTGTACTGCGTGAGGATCGCCGAGATGGGCAGGACGAAGAGGACGAAGCCGAAGCCCGACGTCTTGCCGTCGAAGATGCCGCTGTTGTTGATGGTCTTGGCGAAGACATCGGAGAACGACGCGTGCTGGTCGGGAAGGAGGAACAGTATGAGAATGACTGCGGCAGCGCCGAATACATGCCACCAGACGGAGATGTTGTTGATCATCGACAGCAGGTGCCCGGAGAAGATGTTGATCAGCGCGGCGCACGCCAGGATGATCAGGAAGATGACGAAGACACGTGTGAGGCTGTAGCCGTCGAGCCATGACTGGCTGAAGGTGCCGATGGTCAGGTCGAGGAAGGTCGCCGCGCCGTACGCCACCGAGGCCAGGATCGCGATGAGGCCGATGAGATTGAGCCACCCGGTGTAGAAGCCGGCCTTGGCGCCGCCGAGTTTTGCCGCCCACCAATAGATTCCACCGGATGTCGGATAGGCGGAGACGAGCTCTGCCATGCAGAAGCCGATCAGCAGGATGAAGATCGAGACGATCGGCCAGCCCCATGCGATCGCCGCCGGACCGCCGTTGTTCCAGCCGAGGCCGAACGATGTGAAGCAGCCGGAGAGGATCGAGATGATCGAGAACGAGATGGCGAAATTGGAGAATCCCGACCAGGAGCGGTGCAGTTCCTGTGTGTAACCGAGTCGCGCGAGGTGGGCCTCGTCGTCGGAGAGGTCCTCGGCAAGGGTGTCATGGCCTTCGGGCATGGGTGTGCTCCCGCGGTGAGTGAGTGGTGCGACGCGGCGTTGCGATGCGCAAGACTTGGGAGAACATAAGCTCTTCGCGACGATTCCGCATGCCAGAAACGGACATCACGACGAATTCGTGAGCGCGAAGGTTGTTCTCATCGCGAAATGGATGAATGGCCGATGGGTGAACGGATCGGCCATCATGCTGCGGACGTGCCGCGAGCCGACGATAATCACCTGTACGGGGAGGATTCCGGGGCAGCACGAGACACAGGCGGTGAACGTGAGACAAGCCCGACCGAGCAAACTGGCCATCATCGGCGCAGGTGCTGTGGGTACCGCGATCGCATACGCATCGCTGATCCGCGGCGTGGCGCGCACCATTGCGCTGATGGACATCAACACGTCGAAGGTGACCGCAGAAGTTCTCGACCTGTCGCACGGTCTCGAGTTCGTACCCCGCGCCGACATCATCGGCGACGACGATGTCGCGGTCTGCGCCGACGCCGACGTCGTGGTGTTCACCGCGGGAGCCAAACAGAAACCGGGACAGTCCAGGCTCGAATTGGCCGAAGCCACAATCAATCTGACCAAGAACATCCTGCCCGGAGTGATCGAGGTCGCGCCGAACGCGATCTACATCATGGTCACCAATCCCGTCGACATCGTCACGTACGCGGCGCTGAGGTACAGCGGACTGCCTGGCAATCAACTGTTCGGTTCGGGGACGGTGCTCGACTCGTCACGACTGCGATTCCTCATCGCGCAGCACTGTGGCGTAGCGGTGCAGAACGTGCACGGCTACATCGTCGGCGAGCACGGCGACTCCGAGATCCCGTTGTGGAGTTCGGCGTCGATCGGCGGTGTGCCGCTGCTGGAGTGGAAGCCGCTCCCCGGCGGACAGGCCATCGACGCCCCGGCGCGCGAGCGCATTCAGCACGAGGTGGTGCACGCGGCATACAAGATCATCGAGGGTAAGGGTGCGACGAACTACGCCATCGGACTCGCGACCACGCGCATCGTCGAGGCGGTGCTGAACGACGAACACCGCGTTCTGCCGATCTCGACGCTCACCGGCGGATACGAGGGGCTCGACGACGTGTGCCTGTCACTACCCACGCTGGTCGATCGCAACGGCGCGGGGAGCCGCCTCGAGATCAAGATGTCCGACGCCGAGCGCGACGGCCTGATGAAGTCGGCCGAGACACTGCGGGAGATGCAGGCCAAGTTCGGGCTGTAATCATTCGCTGGCGTTCAGGCTTCACGTCGGCGCCCAGGTCCACTTCGACGCCCAGGTCCACTTCGACGCCCGGACACCACTTCGACGCCGGATGGAACCTTTCGGGCGTCGATCTAGTCTGATCTGTATGCGCGACGACAAGCTCCTGACTCGTATCGCGGCGCTGCTGCGCCAAGCCGAGAACACCGATAACGAACACGAGGCCGAGACGTTCATGCAGGCCGCGCAGCGGTTGGCTACGTCGGCGTCGATCGACCTGGCGGTCGCGCGGGCCCATGATCCCGCAGCACGGCGCAGCACCACGCCCATCACCAGGCAGATCGCGATCGGCGAGACCGGCAAACGCGGATTGAAGACCTACGTGCAGCTCTTCGTCGCCATCGCACGAGCCAATGACGTGACGGTCGACGTCGCGGGCAACTCCACGTTCGTGCTGGCCTACGGCTACTCCGCCGACATCGATACGTGCGTGGCCCTGTACACCTCGCTGCTGATCCAGATGGTCGCAGCGAGTGACGCGTATCTGAGGTCGGGGGACTACAAGGGTGAGATGTCGGCGCGGGTGGTGCGCAGAGGATCGGGCTGGCGGTCGCGCAGGGTCGTCGAACGTAAACCGGTGGCGCCGATCACCGCCCGGTTGAACTTCCAGTCAGCATTCGCCGAGCGAATCGGTCTGCGGCTGACCGAGGCCCGCGATGCGGCACGTCGGGAGGCGATGGAGCGTGACGAGTCGAGGGAGCTTCCGTCCGGCTCGACGTCTACCGCAATTGCCTTGCGTGACAAGGAAATCGAGGTCAGCAACTTCTACAAGAGTGAGTCGACGGCGCGCGGGACCTGGCGGCCGACGAGCGCGTCGTCGGGCTATTCGGAGGGTGCCCGTCAGGCGGGCGACCGCGCGGGCCGTCGCGCGAAGATCGGTGCCGACCGCGAATTCGGTGCTCCGCGTGGGGCATTGGAGGCCTAGTGCATCGAATCTCAGCGGATCATGCCCTGCAAGGCGGTGGTGTAGCGCTGATTCTGCGCGGGGTCGGTTCCGCTGGGGAACGACATCACGATGTCGACCACCTGGTAGTTGCCGGGATGTGCCCCGTTGTAGAGTTCGGCGCGGCCGGTGGTGGGGAACTTCATGAGGATCACCTGGTCTGCTTCGACCGCCACGGTGCATCCGGCAGATGGGCACAGAGTTTGCGTTGCGTCGTGCCGGTTGGTCACCGGCAGGCCGGTGCCCGCGATGCGGTCGAGCAACTGGTCGAGCTCGGCGGGATCGACGGGATTGTCGACATACGACGTCGACGACGCCGGTGTCACGGTGGTGACCTCGCCGGCAGACGAACTGCATCCGCTGAGACCGATGACGAGGACCGCAGCTACTCCGACGAGTCCGACAGCGAGTCGTCGTCCTGTGGTGTGCGGTCGCAGCGGCATCGCGTGAACTCCCTGTCCGTCGTTGGTCGAGATCGTGGCAGTTTCGAGCCTAGTCCCGGCCGGCGGGGGCCTGAGTCCGGTCCCTGCCTGCGGGGTCGCGAGCACGGTTGCGGTCCGCGCGGCGTCGAAGACGTGTCATGACGCCACGTGACACCGGACGCGAGCGGTTCTATGAAGCGGAACGACTGATCCGAAAGCTGTTCGAGCGCTCAGGCGACCACCGGTCGGTCCACCTCGCGGGCACTGAGCTGACGCTCCCGGTCGAGGCGCAGTTCGGCTCGATCGACTCGGTCCGCGAATACGTCGGACGCGTGCTGACGATGCCGTCTGTCACCGCGCGGTTCGACGCCGCATCAACCCCGGTGGCAGTGCGGGCACGACGCGGCCACAGGTCAGCGCACTACTCACGCAGCCTGGATTCCGATGCGCGCGAGATCGCCATCCCCGACAGCGCGGACGGTCGCTGGGCACTGCGCGAGCTCGTCGTCCTGCACGAGATCTCGCATCACCTCGACGAGTCCGGCGGTCCGGCGCACGGTCGGGGATTCACGCAGACACTGACCGAACTCGTCGGCCTGGTGATGGGTCCCGAGGCAGAGTTCGTGTACCGGGTGGTTCTCGCGGACTCGGGGGTATGAGCCGTCAGATCCCTTCACCCGCAAGGAAGGTCAGGTAGCTCGGGTGGTCGGGGTCGAGGACCAGACGCTGCTTGCGGCCCCGTGCCTTCACCAGATCCGGCACGACGGTGAGGTAGCGGGGGAAGCTGGCCGCATACACGTCGACCCGCAGGCGGTGGCCGGGTTCGAGGACGGCGTCGGTGGGGACGAGATCGACGTCGATGCGCACCGGTGCGTCGGGCGGCACCGGCAGCTTACGTTTGCGCGACAGGAAATGGTGCGCGCCGAGCAGGCTGCCGTCGGACGCGTACGTCGACTGACTCGGATCGAGAGCCCGATTCGACGCCGACAGCGCGCCGTTCGTGAGCACCTTCGACGTTCCGTCAGGTGCGACATCGTTCACGGTGATCGCCCAGATGGCCTCGTGGGCGGTGGTCGCGACGTTCAACCGGAGGTTCATCGATCCGCTGATCGGCGTCGGCTGTGTGACCGGAGCGCTGGTGAACGAGAGCGCGCCGCGTTCCTGGAACCGGGCATCGGCGGTGAAGTGCTTACCCAGCGCCATCGTCGCGCCCGCGGTCACCTGTGTCATGTCGCGCGAGACGATCCCGCGAACATCCGCGCGGACGTGCAGCGACGAGTACTCGGTGCACGGGGACGGCTGCAGACTGCCATCGTGGACGCAATGCGTTGCGCTCGAAGAACATTCACTCGACAGGTAGAGCCGACGCGGTGTCACCCCGGAACGCGGGAACGAGTGCCCCGCGGTCCAGGTACCACCCTGCTGACGCAGCGTCACGGGCCCATAGTGCTCGACGCCGTTCGCGTGCCCCTTGAGCCAACGGTCGAACCACGCGCGCTCGAGGACGTCGAGACGCGGTGGCGCGAACTTTCCTCCGTAACCCGACCCGACGTCGAAGTGGTAGCCATCGCCGACGATCAACTGCTTGCGGCCGGGGTCGAGGTTGAGGCGCTCGTAGATCCCGGTGGCGCTGCGTCCGAAGAGGTCATGCCATGCCCCGACGGTCAGCGTCGGCGCCTCGATCTGGTCGATCCTGGGGTCGCGGGCGTCGAAGTACGGGTCGTCGAAGATTCGGTCGTCGCGGGCGGTCAGGAAGCCCCAGAGCAGCGAGGGGATCTCGGTGGCAGGTGATGCGACACGGTCGCGCAGCCACCGGAAGTGGTTGCCGCGCACTATATCTCGCAGCATCGTCGAGGGATTCGGCACCCACTTGAGGATATTCACCACCGACAGCCATGCCGGGATGAAAGCCGACGGCATTCCGCCGGTGATGTAGATGTCGCGCACGATGTCGTCGCAGCCCTCGACCGCGAACACCGCACCGAGTTGAGGGGGCCGTTTGTCGGCGGCCTGCAGCGAGTTGATCGCAGAGTACGACCACCCCGCGAGCCCGACGCGGCCGTTGCACCAGGACTGCTCACAGACCCAGTCGATGATTTCGACGGAGTCCTGTTGCTCACGCGGACCGAGGATCTCCCACTTGCCGTGGCTGGCCCCGGTTCCGCGAACGTCGACGATCACCTGCGCGTAGCCGCTGCGCACCAGGTTGCGATTGATGCCGAAGACATCGATGACGCCACCCGCCAGGGTCTGCGTCAGGGTGGTGAGTCCTTCGAGGGCAGTGCCCGACGCGTCGACCGAACGGGCCGCCGCGCGCACGGCGCTTCCGAGGACCGGTGCGTGCATCGTGGTGTCGATGAAGTCGATGGCAGCGCGGTTGTAGGGATTGATGTTGATGATCGCCGGGTAGGGCGTCGTGACGACCTCGCCGAACCGCGTCGCTGGTCGAACCACCGTTGCGCGCAGTTCGACCCCGTCACTCATGGTCAGCGTGACGTCTCGATCGATCGAGACACGGGGGTAGACCTGCGGGCCGTCGACCTGTTCTCTCCAGCGCATCGCACTGGCGCCGCCGGTGGGGTCCCCGAGGGGAAGCGTGCCGAATACGGGGGTCTCGGATCGACGCAGCGTCTCGGGGTCACGGGGGAACGGCTCAACCCGAGCCGTGTTGTGCGCAGCGCGGTCGGTCGGAGTGTCTTCGAGTTCCGTCGGTCCCAACTGAAACGCCATGGTGCATCAGCCTGCCTTTGAGGTCACTGCACCTGCGTCAGCCGGTTGTCGATCCGGTGGGCGTGCTGCCGCGGATGCCGTCACTTCATCGTGTCGGTAAAAGAGACGCGAACCGCGCTGCGGTATACCCGCAACCCCACCCAGGTGTGGTCCACATCACTTCCGACTTTCGACCCTAGTGCATGATGTGTCTCAGAACGCTAACTGGGGGGCGTCAATCTGACCCTCAGTGCCATAACTGCAGGTCACGGGCGAACATTTTGTTCGGATAGTCCGAGATCTATTGCGGCAGCGGCCTCGAGAACCATCCAGCCCGACAGTTGAACCGACAGATCGCGCTCGGGAACCGACGACGAGTTGACCGCTCCCGCGACGAACGCGGCGTCGGTGCCGCCTCGGGTCGGGCGTGCTGCCGGACGGTGCCAATCGGCGCTGAACACCACGGTGTCGTCGACTTCTGCACGTGTGTCCCACGCGGCCTCGGCGCTGGACCGTACGAGCGCGGCGCTGCGTCGACGCAACTCGTCGGCGTTGGGGAGATCTGCAGGCAGATCGGTCGCGACGAGGGCCAGATAACGCGCGAGAACGCCCATGAAGAGGCCACCGTCGCCACCACCGGCTCCGCGGATGATGCCATCGGGGCATTCGTGGGCTTCGACAGCGGTGAGTAGACGATCGATGCGTTCGAGGTGGATGGGTTCGCGGGTGAGCCGAGCGGCCTCGACCTCCGACCCGAGTACGACGCCCTGACAGTAGGTGTAGATGGCGGTGACGCGTTCGAAGCCGTCTCCCTGGGGCTTGATGCCGTCGATGACGAGATGGGAGTCGGGGTCGACGAGGGTTGCGTCCATCCAGTCGCACATGGCCAGCGCGCGGTCGGACTGTCCGGTCCGCGCGAGCAGGATGGTCGCCGGGCCGTTGGCGGGCGCATTGAAGAAGGTGTCGATGGTTCGCCACGGGATTCCACCGCCACGGTCGGGCTCCCAGGCGTCGTACATGCGCTTGCTCAGGGTGTGCAGCGCCCGTCGGTGCTGGAGTTCGAGATGACGGTCGGCGCGTTCGATGGCCAGCCCCAGCCAGGCCATGTCGTCGTAGTAGTTGTTGGTCCAGCGGCCGAGATTGCGCAGTCGGATGCCGCGCAGCAGTCGGTTGGCGACATCGGCGAGGGCCGGGTCATAGGCCATGTCGTCGGTGGGGCGATGGATCGCGGCGTCGACGACGAGGTCGAGGAGATGTGCGTGCCACCAGTAGTGCCAGAATCCGAAGCGGCTGCGCACGACGTCGAGCGGTAGCCGCCCGAGCGGCCACGCGATCGTCGCCAGCCGGGTGCCGGGCACCCACCACGCGTGCCGGAGGTGTCTGCCGAGCAACGCATCGGCTGCGATCGCCGCGCGCGCGTTGGGTTCGGAGACGTCGCGGGCGGACGATTTGGTTGGGTTCCCCATGGTCGGGTAGCCTATTACTTCGGTGTGACGTGCACATGTGCGTCGTATCGGTTCAACCAGAGACCGTCGGTCATCGGGAGAGATCCTGATCGAAGGACGACTGCAGCGTCGCGAGGCGCGAGGTCGGCGGCCCGCGCAGGGAGAACGAGGAATAGTGGTGAGGCGCCAACGCGCCGTGCCGAGAAACTACGCCCCGTGCCATCTGCGTGCCGGGGCGTTCATTTGTTTCGCCCCTCCTTGCGGGTATCTGGTTTGAACTCTGACCAACTCGAGTGATGAGGAAGGAGGCGAAGTATGGCCAGGTCCGAAAAGATCGCAGCAGTCGCTGAGATCGCCGAGCAGTTCAAGGGCTCAACGGCAACGGTCGTCACGGAATACCGTGGATTGTCCGTTACCCAGATCACCGATCTGCGACGTTCCCTCGGCGAGGGCGCAACCTACTCCGTCGCCAAGAACACCCTTGTGAAGCGTGCCGCTGCTGAGGCGGGCGTCGAGGGACTCGACGAGCTGTTCACCGGCCCGACCGCGATCGCCTTCATTGAAGGCGAGCCGGTGATGGCCGCGAAGGCGATCAAGAACTTCGCCAAGGACAACAAGGCTCTGGTCATCAAGGGCGGGTACATGGACGGCAAGCCGCTGTCCGTGGCCGAGATCGAAACGATCGCCGACCTTGAGACCCGTGAGGTCTTGCTGGCCAAGCTCGCCGGTGCCATGAAGGGCAACTTGGCAAAGGCCGCCGGACTGTTCAATCAGCCGGCGTCGCAGGTGGCACGACTCGCTGCCGCCCTGCAGGAGAAGAAGGAATCCGCAGGCGAGTAAGTACTCCGGTACTCATCGCCAGCACACAAGCATTCCCCCGCGCGGGGAAGAGAACATCAGACGCCCCGCGTGGGGACTTACAGGAAGGACGCCACCATGGCGAAGCTCACCGCTGACGAGCTCATCGATCAGTTCAAGGAACTGACCCTGCTGGAGCTCAGCGATTTCGTGAAGAAGTTCGAAGAGGTCTTCGAGGTCACCGCGGCCGCTCCGGTCGCCGTTGCCGCCGCAGGCGCTCCGGCTGCCGCCGGCGCCGAGGCTGCTGCCGAGCAGGACGAGTTCGACGTCATCCTCGAGGGTGCCGGCGACAAGAAGATCCAGGTCATCAAGGTTGTGCGTGAGGTCGTTTCCGGCCTCGGCCTGAAGGAGGCGAAGGACCTCGTCGAGGGTGCTCCCAAGCCGATCCTGGAGAAGGTCGACAAGGAAGCCGCCGACGCCGCCAAGGCCAAGCTCGAAGAGGCCGGCGCCAAGGTCTCCGTCAAGTAAGACGGTTCGAGGCTTTATTTCAATGAGCCCGGGGCAGAACTGCCCCGGGCTCATTGCTGTCTGCAACGGGTCCGACAATCGTCGTGCGATGTGACCGTCGACCCACTTTTGTTCTGTCGGTGGCATGGGATACTCTCTTGGTCAGTCAGGTTACCGGCCGGTAATTGGCCGAACCTGAGAACCGCCGAGAGGCGGTGTGGATACGGGGGAACTGTCCGCTAGAGTGACCCCAACCACAGTTGAGTCCGACTGCGTTTGCGCCGCCTGCGTCCGAGTCTTAGCCATCGGGCAGCCGCGCTACTGGACCCGAGTTTCTTGGAGGATGTAGTGGGTGTTGAGGTCAGCGTCGAGGGGCTCACCAAATCTTTTGGTTCTCAGAATATTTGGCGTGATGTGTCGTTGACGTTGCCGTCGGGTGAGGTGTCGGCGTTGCTGGGTCCGTCGGGTACGGGTAAGTCGGTGTTTTTGAAGACGTTGATCGGGTTGCTGCATCCTGAGCAGGGGTCGGTGATCATCGATGGCACCGATATCACGCAGTGTTCGGCCAAAGAGTTGTATGAGATCCGCAAGTTGTTCGGTGTGTTGTTCCAGGACGGCGCGCTGTTCGGGTCGATGAGTTTGTATGACAACATCGCGTTCCCGCTTCGTGAGCACACGAAGAAGAAGGAAGACGAAGTCCGGCGGATCGTGATGGAGAAGATCGATCTGGTGGGTTTGGCCGGCGCGGAGGACAAGCTGCCCGGTGAGATCTCCGGTGGTATGCGCAAACGTGCCGGGTTGGCGCGGGCGTTGGTGCTCGATCCGCAGATCATTTTGTGTGATGAGCCGGACTCGGGTCTGGATCCGGTGCGTACCGCCTATATCTCGCAGTTGTTGATCGATATCAACGCCCAGATCGATGCGACGATTCTGATCGTGACGCACAACATCAACATTGCCCGCACGATTCCGGACAACATCGGCATGTTGTTCCGGAAGGAGTTGGTGATGTTCGGTCCGCGTGAGCAGTTGCTGACCTCGGAGCAGCCGGTGGTCAAGCAGTTCCTCTCCGGTGATCGGTTCGGTCCGATCGGTATGTCGGAGGAGAAGGACGAGGCTGTGCAGAAGCAGGAAGAGGCGATGCAGGCCGCCGGTATCGGTGGTGGTGGTACCAAGGATGATTTCTCGGAGATCATTCCGCAGGTGCAGCCCAATCCGGGTATGCCCGAGCGTAAAGCGGTCGCCCGGCATCGTGAGCGGGTGCTGGAGTTGTTGCGGACGCTGCCGGAGAATGCGCAGCGTGCGATCCGGGAGTCGATGGATCAGGAAGACCAGATCCGTGCCGAGTCCCGCGCCCACGCCGCCAACACCCAGGGCGTCGAGTGGTCCGACACCGAGGGCGGTTTGCAGGCCGGCAGCGAGAACGTCATGGTCGACACCTCCACCGACGTCATCGACCACGGTGATCCGAATCAGGGCGGCTACGGCAACGACTACGCCGGAGACGATGCGCAGACCCAGCAGTGGGCTGTGCCAGAGGGAGCGAAGACTCAGCAGATGGAGTCCGAACGTCCCGAGGGTGGGCGTCACTACGGCGGGGGCTCGTAGGTATGGCAAATGCCACCACGCGTGGCGTCGACAGAGTTGCACGGGCCGGTGAAGGCGCACTCGCCCAGACAGGCAACATCGTCCAGCTCTTCGTCGACGTAGCACGCCAGACCTTTGTGCGCCCATTCCAATGGCGCGAGTTCATCCAGCAGGCATGGTTCATCGCGAGTGTGACGATCCTGCCGACGGCGCTCATCGCCATCCCGTTCGGCGCCATCGTGTCGTTGCAGACCGGATCGCTCATCAAGCAGCTCGGCGCGGAGTCGTACACCGGTGCCGCATCGGTGCTCGTCGTCATCCAGCAGGGCTCCCCGCTGGTCACGTCGCTGTTGATTGCGGGTGCTGCCGGTTCGGCCGTCGCCGCCGATCTCGGTTCGCGCACGATTCGTGAAGAGATCGATGCGATGGAGGTTCTGGGTATCAACCCGATCCAGCGTCTCGTCGTTCCGCGCGTACTCGCGATGGTGCTGGTGGCCGTGCTGCTGAACGGGCTGGTCGCGGTGGTCGGTATCGGCGGAGGCTACTTCTTCAACGTGATCGTGCAGGGCGGTACCCCCGGTGCCTACCTTGCGTCGTTCGGCGCGTTGGCCCAGCTCCCCGACCTCTGGGTGTCGCTGCTCAAGGCCGCCATCTTCGGTGTGCTCGCCGGCGTCGTCGCGTCGTACAAGGGGCTCACCCCGAAGGGCGGTCCGAAGGGCGTCGGTGACGCGGTCAACCAGAGCGTTGTCATCACCTTCCTGCTGCTGTTCCTGGCCAACCTGATCATCACTGCGGTCTACCTGCAGATCGTTCCGCCGAAGGGGAGCTGACATGGCCGGTGGAGTGACTATCGCCAAGAGCCGCCCCGAGTACTACCTGTACGAGGCGCGCAAACAGCTCGGTAAACCACTCAAGCTGCTCGACGGTGCCGGCGAGCAGATGTCCTTCTACGGACGCACCCTCGCGTGGATTCCGCGCACGCTCATTCACTACACACGCGAGGTTCTGCGGATCCTCGCGGAGGTCGCCTTCGGTTCCGGTGGACTCGCCGTCATCGGCGGCACCGTCGGAGTCATGGTGTTGATGTCGGGGTTCACCGGCGTCGTCGTTGGCCTGCAGGGCTATGCAGCGCTCGACCAGATCGGCTCACAGGTCCTCACCGGCTTCTTGTCCGCCTATGTCAACACCCGTGAGGTCGCACCCCTGGTCGCGGGCCTCGCGCTCTCGGCCACGGTTGGCTGCGGCTTCACCGCTCAGCTCGGCGCGATGCGGATATCCGAGGAGATCGACGCACTCGAGTCGATGGCGGTTCCCTCCATCCCGTTCCTGGTGTCGACACGAGTCATCGCAGGCTTCATCGCGGTCATCCCGCTGTACGTGCTCGGCCTGTTGTCTGCGTACTTCGCCTCCAGAGTGGTGACGACTGTCTTCAACGGGCAGTCGGGAGGCTCATACGATCACTACTTCAACCTGTTCCTACCTCCGGAAGACGTGCTGTGGTCGTTCGGTAAGGTGCTGGTCTTCGCGTTCGTGATCATCCTTGTCCACTGCTACTACGGTTACTACGCCAGCGGCGGTCCCGCGGGTGTGGGTGTGGCCGTGGGGCATGCGGTGCGAGCGGCGTTGGTGCTCATCGCCGTCCTCGACTTCTTTCTCGGCCTTGCCATCTGGGGTACGACGACGACTGTGAGAGTGGGGGGCTAGGCGATGACAGTGATTCGTCGCCGGTTACTCGGACTGGTGTTCTTCGTGGTTGTCGCGTTGTTCTTCGCGGTCACGATCATGAAGTTCAACAAGGACTTCACGACATTCACCGACGTGACGCTCAAGACCGACTCGGTGGGCAACGCACTGCCCACGAACGCCGACGTGAAGGCACGTGGCGTCATCGTCGGCGAGGTGCGCGACGTCGAACCCTCGGGCAACGGCACGGTCAACGTGACCCTCGGCCTCAAACCCGAGATGGCCGCACAGCTGCCGGCCGACACCACGGCCCGCATCCTTCCCAAGACGCTGTTCGGGGAGCGCTACGTCGCGCTACAGGTTCCCGAGCAGACGTCGGGTCCCACGCTGGCCAACGGGATGACGATCCAGACCGACACCAGCGGCAACGCCAAGGAGGTCCAAGACCTTCTCGACCGTCTGCTCCCGGTGCTCGACGCGATCCCGCCGCAGGACCTCAACGTCACCCTGACCGCGTTGTCGCAGGCGCTCTCGGGGCGCGGTGAGCAGATCGGCACGACGTTCGAAGAGCTCAACACGATCTTCGGCCGGCTGTCGACGCCGAAGAACCTGAACTCGCTCGAGGGCACCCTGCGTGGCCTCGCATCGTTCTCGAAGACCTACTCGACGGCGTTGCCCGACGTCATCGACGCACTCGACAACTTCCGTACGACCAACAAGACGATCGTCGATCGTCAGGGCGACCTGCGCACCCTGATCGCGACCCTCGGAACGGCGTCGACAGATACCACCAACTGGTTGCAGCGCAATGGCAACAACCTCGTCGACCTGGTCACCGACTCCGAGCCCTTCCTGACCGGACTCGCGAAGCAGTCGCCGACGTTCGTGTGCGCGTTCCACAACTTCGCGACGCTGATCCCCGAATCGGAGAAGATCGTCGGAAAGGGCACGAAGAATCCCGGTGTGCGAGTGAATCTCCAGTTCGTCAACCCGCGCGGTAGGTATCTCCCCAATCAGGACGAGCCGCGCTTCTTCGACAAGGACGCGCCCGCGGTCTGCTATGACCCACCGACCAACGGCCGACCCTTCCCTCAGTACCCGGGAGGCGGCCTGGCCGACGGCTCGTACCAGCCTCCTTCGCGTAACCCCGGACCGACGACGGTGAAGAAGCTGCCACAGCCGCAGTTCACCAAGACACCGGTCGGCACCATCCGGGAGAACTCGTTCGACGACCCGACCTACCGGGCGCAGCTGAAGGTGATCTACGGCGCGGCCAGCGGAACCGAGCCGGACGACGTGCCCACGTGGACCACCATGATCGGTGCTGCGCCGCTGCAGGGAGCGCAGGTGCACATCAAATGAAGTCCATCGTGGGGCCGTTGACCAAGTTGATCGTCTTCGCGGTGATCACCGTGGTCGCGACGGCGTTGCTCGCGCTGACCATCGCCAACATCGGTGGCGGAGCCGACAACGACTACAAGGCCGTGTTCTCCGATGCGTCGATGCTCAACAAGGGCGACGACGTGCGGATCGCGGGTGTGCGTGTGGGCCAGGTCAGCAATGTGTCGGTATACGACAAGAACCGGGCCGAGGTCTCGTTCAACGTCGACCGTCAGTTGCCCGAGGGCGCGCAGATCTACATCAAGTACCGCAACCTGACCGGACTGCGCTACCTGTCGGTCGAGAAGGGCGCGGGCGAAGCGTCGCAGACGGTGAACCCCGGTCACACCTTCGGCGCGAATCCCGACGAGAACAACACGCATCCCGCGGTCAACCTGACGCAGTTGTTCAACGGGTTCAAGCCACTGTTCCGGCAGTTGCAGCCCGAGGATGTGAACAAGCTCGCCGACGAGATCATCAAGGTCTTCCAGGGTGAGTCGAGCAACGTGTCGAGTCTGATCAGCGATACGGCAGACCTGACCAACTCGATCGCCGACAAGGACGCCGTGATCGGCGATCTGATCACCAACCTGACCAAGGTGCTCGACACGGTCAACCGCAACGACGAACAGTTCACCTCGCTGCTCGACAACACCGAGCAGCTGGTGACAGGCCTTGCGGCGCAACGTGGTTCGGTGGGCTCGGCGATCACGTCGGTGTCGAACCTCACGGCGGTCACGGCGTCGATCCTGACGTCGACGCGGCCGGCGATCCAGGGCGACATCGCGGGTCTCAAGAGCCTGGCCGACCAGGTCAACAAGCGTCGCGACGACGTGGCGCAGGTGCTGACCAACCTGCCGATCAAGCTGCAGAAGATCGGTCGTGCGGCGACATTCGGCTCCTGGTTCCAGTTCTATCTATGCGGCATCGACGTCGTCGCGGGTAACGGCAAGTCCACGCTTCTGACGAAGCCGGTCGTCCCGCTTCCCGACATCAACCACGTCCTTTACACCAGCGCGGCGAGCCGTTGCTGGAAAGACAACAAGCCAGGGGGGTGAGCATGGCAGACGGAACAGCCCAGAAGAAGCCGGGGCACAAGCGATTCGGTGGACATCGCAGCCCCGTCAGTATCGGTGCGATCGGCATCCTGATCCTGCTCATGATGGCAGTGTCGGCGTTCTACCTGAACTCGCTGCCGCTCGTCGGCGCGGGAGCTCAGTACACGGCGAAGTTCACCGAAGCAGCCGGCCTGCGTGCCGGTTCGGAAGTGCGTGTCGCGGGCGTGAAGGTCGGCGAGGTCAACGACGTCTCGCTCGACGGCAATCGCGTCAACGTGAAGTTCCGGGTGAACAACACGTGGATCGGTGACCAGACCCAGGCGTCGATTCAGATCAAGACAGTCCTCGGACAGAAGTACCTAGAGCTCAATCCGCGCGGCAGCAAGATCGCCGATCCGAGTGTCGCGCTCACCGACACGGTGTCGCCGTACGACGTGATCGAGGCGTTCTCCGACGCGGCCGATTCGGTCGAGACCCTCGATACCGATCAGCTCGCGACGTCGATGAAGGCGATCTCCGACACGTTCTCCGGAACGTCGGGAGATGTGGGACCGGCGCTCGACGGCATCACACGTCTGTCACAGACGATTGCCAGCCGCGACCAGGAGGTGCAGAAACTGCTGGCGGCCACCAAGAGCACGTCGAAGATCCTCGCCGACCGCAACCAGGAGTTCGTCAAGCTCATCGCGGGCGCAGGTCAGTTGCTCGACGAGCTCAACAACCGCCAGAAGAACATCTCGGCGTTGCTGAAGACCACGACCGCACTGAGCGATTCGCTGAGCGGGATCGTCAAGGACAACCAGGCCCAGATCGGCCCGGCGCTCGACTCGCTGAAGGGTGTCAACGACCTGCTCAAGGAGCAGAACAAGAACCTGCAGGACACGATCACCTACATGGCGCCCTTCTATCGGCTCTACGCGAACGTGCTCGGCAACGGGCGGTGGTTCGAGTCGGTGGTGACCAACCTCCTGCCGCCGGCGCTACCGCAACAGAACACGACGCGCCTGCCCAACAAGCAGGCGAACCAGAACAACGGTGGAACGGAGGCAACCGGATGACCGCCCCGGATCTGTCCACGACCTCCGGACCAGGACGTTGGTTCACGCCCCGACACATCGTGATCATCGTGCTCGGCCTGATTCTCGCGCTGATCGTCGCAGGCGCCCTGTGGTGGGTGTTCAGCTCGATGGGGAGCACGAAGATCACCGCGACATTCGCGCGGACGGTCGGCATCTACAAGGGTTCCGACGTCCGCATCCTCGGCGTACCCGTCGGCAAGGTCGACTCGGTGACGCCCGACGGCCAGACCGTCAAGGTGACCATGACCGTCGATCGCGGCACCGACCTCCCTGCCGATGTGCGTGCCGTTCAGGTGATTCCTTCGGTGGTTGCCGACCGCTACGTGCAGTTGACCCCCGCCTATTCGGGCGGACCGAAGGCACCGCGCAACATCACCTTGACCGAGAAGCAGACGATGGTCCCGGTCGAGGTCGACAAGATCTACGAGAGCGTCGAAAAGCTGTCGAAGGCATTGGGGCCAAACGGGGCCAACAAGGACGGCGCGGTCAGCGACCTCGTCGCGGTCGGCGCCCAGAACCTCGAGGGCAACGGCGCCAAGCTCGGCGATGCGATCGAGAATCTGTCGAAGGCGACCACGACGCTGTCGGACTCGCGCGGCAACATCGTCGACACCGTCAACAATCTGGACGTCTTCGTCGGAGCGTTGAAGGAAAACGATTCGCAGGTGCGCCAGTTCAACAACCAGATGGCGTCGTTCAACACGTTCCTCGCAGGGGAACGGCAGCAGCTGTCGGCCGCGTTGAACAAGCTCTCGATCGCCCTCGGCGACGTCGCGACCTTCGTCGCCGACAACCGTGAGCAGATCGGCGAGACGGTCAACGACCTCAAGCCGACGACCCAGGCACTCGTCAACACGCAGCAGAGCCTCAAGGAGACGCTGACCGTGCTGCCGCTGACGATCAACAATCTGATCAACGCCTACGACGCGGAGTCGGGCACCATCGCTATGCGCCTGACGATTCCCGACCTGCAGGACCCGACCCAGACGACGTGTCGTCTGTTCGATCTCGGGGCGCTGCTCCCGGGTAACCCCGCAGCCGACCAGATCAGTGACAGTCTCAAGCCGTTCATCAACCAGTGCTCGGCGATCGGTAAGCAGATCACCAACAACGTGCTGACACCGATCCTGCCGGTGTTGCCCTTCGGGATCATGAGCAACAACAAGTTGCAGAAGTATCCGGTGCCGGGAACGGTTCCCGGAACGCCGGATCCGCAGGCCAACCCCGGTCCAGCGACCAAGACGCCGGCATCGGCGACGCCGTCGGCCAAGCCACGGTCGGGAGGTAACTGATGGCTCTGCGTCTTGGTGGGTTCATTCCGCGCGCGTGGCGCGGTGTCATCGCTGGGGTCGTCGCCCTGACCGCTGTGCTGATGGTCGCGGGGTGCGGCGCGAACGGGGTGCAGTCGATTCCGCTTCCCGGCGGCGCCGATGTCGGAGATAACCCGCGCACCTACAAGATTCAGTTCTCCAACATCCTCGACCTGGTTCCGCAGTCGGTGGTCAAGCGCGACGGTATCCCTGTCGGCCGTGTCACCAGCGTCGAGATTCCGAAGAACGAATGGTTCGCGCTGGTGACCGTGAAGGTCAAGAACGACATCAACCTGTCCGATCAGGCGGGCGCAGCGGTCCAACAGACCTCACTGCTCGGCGAGAAGTTCGTCGCGTTGACCGAACCGTCCAACAGTGCGTCATTGCCGCGTCAGAGTGAGTCGATGCCGATTCCGCTGGACCGAACGCGTACGGCGACCGATATCGAGCAGGTCCTCGGCGCGCTGTCGATGCTGCTCAACGGCGGTGGGATCAACCAGCTCGAGCCGATCGTCACAGAGCTCAACAAAGCTCTCGACGGCCGGGCCGACAAGGTCCACGATCTGATCGAGAATGCCAGTTCGCTCGTGGCAGGCCTCAACCGTCAGCGTGACTCGATTCTCGCGGCGATCGACGGCCTCGACAAGCTGTCGGACAGGGCTGCGGCGCAGACGACGCAGATCGACCGGATCCTGAAGGAACTGCCCGCTGGTGTCGCCGTACTGGAGGAGCAGCGGCCGCAGTTCGTCGACCTCCTGACCAAGCTCGACAAGCTCGGGCAGGTCGGCACCGACGTTCTCGGTCGGTCGCATGACGCGTTGATCACCGATCTGAAGGCGCTGCGTCCGGTGCTCACCGAGCTCACCAAGGCTGCGCCCGACCTCATCACCGCGGCTCCGTTGATGCTCACGCACCCGTTCCCGGATTCGTTGCTGCCCGCTGTCCAGGGCGATTCGACGAACCTGTTCATGACACTCGACCTGAGGCTGTTGAACCAGCTCGAGGCGTTGGGCGTCGGGCAGGGGACCCCGAAGTACTCGCCGCCACAGCGACACGACGTCCCGGTGAATCAGAGCAACCCGTACATCAACGGCAATGGTCCGCGCTACGGATGGCCGACGATCACCCTGTTGCCGCCTGCGCGGAACGCGACTCCCGGTCCGAACACGCCGCCGTCGGGTGGAAGGTATCCGGCATCGTCGACGGTTCCGCGTGGTAGCGGGGCATCGGCGGCGAAGCCCGCGGACTTCCCGACGCCCGCGTCGAGCGACCAACGGTTCATCGACGGTCCGCTGAAACTCCTGGGGGTCGGATAGATGATCAGCAGACTCGCGAAGATCCAGCTCATCGTGTTCGTGGTCGTCGGACTGGTCGCGATCGCGTTTGTCGGTGCCAAGTACGCACGTCTGGACAAGACGGTGGGTATCGGCACCTACACGGTGACTGCTGCGCTGAAGGAATCCGGCGGCATCTTCACCAACGCCGAGGTGACCTACATGGGCATCCCGGTGGGCCGCGTCGGCAAGCTCGAGTTGACCAAGGAGGGCGTGAACGTCGCGCTCGTGATCGACTCGAACTCACCGAAGATCCCGGCGGATTCCGTCGCGGTGATCGCGAATCGGTCGGCGATCGGCGAGCAGTACGTCGACCTCCAGCCGCAGTCGACGGGGTCTCCGTACCTCGCCGACAACTCGACGATCACCCGGTCGTCGGTGCCGCCTCCGCTCGAGGACGTCGTGTCGTCGGCGATCGACTTCACCCAGTCGATCCCGATCGACGATCTCCACACGGTGATCACCGAACTGGGCAAGGCGTTCAACGGTCAGTCGGAAAACCTGACGCGGCTCGTCGATTCACTCGGCAAGCTGTCGCGGGCCGGAGTCGACAACCTCGACCAGACGATCTCGTTGATCAACAACGCCAACGTGGTGCTCGCGACCCAGGCCGATCAGTCCGACCAGATCCTCGCCTGGTCGCGCAGTCTCGACCTCGTCACCGCGACCCTCGCGGCTTCCGATCCGGATCTGCGTCGACTGCTCACGACCGGAACCACGTCGGCGACGCAGATCTCGAATCTGATCCAGAAGAACGGTGGCGACATCGGCAAGGTCGTCGGTCAGCTGTCCGAGGTGGCCCGCACGGTCCAGCCGGCCGGCTACCTGACGAACGGAACGTTCGCGATGCTGTCGGCACTGTCGGCCGGAAGCCATTCGCCTGCGCCCGGCGACGGGCAGATCCACTTCGGCATCGTGCTCGAGACCAACAACCCGCCGGCGTGTACGCGTGGTTACGGGTCGACCGACGCGATGATCGACCAGATCAAGAAGAAGGACCCGACATTCGATATCCGTTACGACGAGTTCCCGTTCAACACGCAGGCGTCGTGCGACGTTCCGTTCGGCAATCCGACCGGTGTGCGCAGCGCCAAACGCGTCGAGTACGCGAACCCGAACACACCTCAGCCCTGGGATTCGACCCCCAAGAAGGACCCGGACAAGCTCAATCTGACCCCGTTGGCGACACAGTTGGCGACGCTCATGGGTGTGCGCCCGGTGAAGCCGGGCGGGTTCGGCACCGATGGATTCGGTGGGTGACCCCGGCGAGTGCCGCGTCGTCGACCAGGGGTGTCGATCGATTTGGCTCTCTCTCAGGTGTGCTCGATACAGTGACGCGCGATGACCACCATGACTGACCCGACGACGGCGTCGAAGCCGACGGACCCGCACAACGGCACGTGCCGCAGTCACCCGCTCGTCAGCATTCTTGCAATGGTGGCGGTGGTTGTCGCCGCCGCATGTGTCGCCTACTTCGGGTACCGCGCGTACGAGGTGTACTTCGTCGACAAGCCGATACAGAGCGCACGCGACGAGGCGGTGTCGAGCGCCGAGCAGGCGATCATCAACGTGACGACCGTTGATCCGAAGAACACGGCCGACTGGAAGCGCCGCGTCGACAGTTCGTTGACCGGAAAGGCCAAGGAGCAGATCACCGCTCAGGACGTGTCGACGCTCAACCAGCAGATCACGCAGGCCGGGCCGCAGGCGGCGACTCTGACGTCGCGGCTCAAGCGCTCGGCTCCGACCGAGGTCAATGCCGACGCAGGCACCGCCAAGGTGCTGATCTACGTCGACGCCACGGCCAAGCGCGAGAACGAGGCGGGCGTCACCCAGACGATGGGCTTCTCGGTCAGCATGACCAAGACGGACGGCACCTGGAAGGCGTCGAACATCTCCCCGCTGGACGGCATCGACATCGACGATCCGGGGCAGTCGGCGAATCAGCAGTCCGGCAACGGGCAATCCGGCAGTCAGCAGTCCGGCCAGCAGCAGGGAGGGGGTAACTGATGGCACGCCCACCGCGTAAGCCCGGTTATCGCCCGCAGCGCAGGACCTCCGCGTACCGGCCCCGTGTCGCGGGCCGTGGACGCTCCTCGGCGTCGGCGGAACCGCAGTCACCCGAGACCTCGGTGCCGGCGGAAGCCCCGGAGACGCAGGAAGCCCCGGAGACGCAGGCGACCGAGACCCCGATCGAACCGGCAGACGGCATCGCGGAACCGGCGGGTCAGGTCACCGCGGAATCGGCCGAGGATGCCAAGGCAGACGCGGATCCCGCCGAGGACATCATGGAACCCGCGGAACCGGCAGAACCCGCCGTCGGCACATCACAGCCCGCCGACGGCAGCGCGGACGCCGAGCCCACGGCGGACACCGCCGACGGCACAGCGGAATCCGCGGAACCGGTCGAGCCGACCGCACACACTGCCGACGGCACCGAGGCCTCGCTCACGAAGCCTGACGCCGACAGCGAGGAACCGCGTCCGGCCGCGAGAACTCGACCCGTCGCCCGGGTGTCGACGATCAAGCCCAACGCGGGCGCGGCGTCGAATCCGTCGAATCGTCCGGTTATGCCTGGCCAGCCCGGCTACGGCGCTCTTCCGCGGGGACACGCTTCGCCGTCGTCGTTCTTACGGTTCCGTCGCTCCACGCTCATCGTGCTCGGCGCGGTGACCGCCGTGCTCGCGATCATCGCGGTGGTGCTCGGTTTACATCCAGGCGCGACGATCGGGTCCAACAAGGCGTTCGTCGACCAGGCGGCCACCAGCGAACTGGTGTCGCAGGCCCAGACCAAGGTCTGCAACGCCAACTCCGCCACCGGTGTCAAGTTCGACGAGTGGTCGAACAAGGCGCGCGCAGGGCTCACCGGTGAAGCGCTGGAACAGTTCAACAAGCAGGTCGCCCCGCTCAAGCAGGTCATGGAACAGGCCAAGGCCACGACTGACTGTCAGATCGACGCGATCGGCGTCCGCAACCTCACCGGCGGCGGCGACGGCGCACGAGCGGTCATCCTGGTCAACATGGTCTTGTCCGGCACCCAGAACGGCGTACCCACACAGAGCCTCACCCCGCGTTACCAGGTGAACATGGAAAAGCACGGCGACTCCTGGCTCATCGCGAAGGTCGACGAAGTCTGACGTCTGTGGCGCCCGGCGAGCCGACTATCCGCGCCGCAGGCGCCGACGATGCACTGGCGATCGCCGTCGCGCATGTTCGCTCGTGGCGGTCTGCATATCGCGGTCTGATCGCGCAGGAGGTGCTCGATGCGCTCGACCCGCAGGAGAGAGCAGCTCGTTACGTCTTCGACCGCTCGCTGCCCGATGGCCCGTACACGCTGATCGCCGAGGCGGCAGGCACGGTCTTGGCTCACGTCACCGTCGGGCGATCCTCGGAGGACCCGTCACTGGGGGAGGTGTGGTCGCTATACGTTGATCCCGGCCACTGGCGCTCCGGTACCGGGCGCGCGCTGCTACGCGCGGGGAGTAGCGCTCTTGCCGCAGCCGGATTCGACGCTGCGGTGCTCTGGGTGTTGGAGGGCAACACCAAGGCGTCGTCGTTCTACGAAGCCGACGGTTGGCGCGCGGACGGGCGACGTAGGACCGTTGAGATCGGTGACGCCGCGGTCTCCGAAGTGTGTTTCCGACGAATGCTCGACGACCCGCGGTTGTGGCGGTAACACGCTGCGTACGGGTCCGTGCGGCACCCGAAGGCATGCGCTCACGCTGGTGAGGCGCCAATTTTCTGACACAAATTGGCGCGTACCGCTTGACGTGGCGCCGTTGTCGGGCCAATCTGTGTCCAGCGATTGCAGCGCGGGCAGCCACCAGTGCGAGATCGTTTCCAGACGCTACTTGACAAAGTGCGTCTATTTTCTGCTACAGTTGGACGTTGCGCTGGCTGCCTCCTGTCCGTCTGTCGATCCTCCTTCTGGCCACATTCTCGCCTGGTGTGTGCATGGTGATCGCCGATCGAAGGTTGTCACCAGCGAACGGCCCATCAAGCCGATTAGTGCTTGTTGAACACACCGCTAGGCAGAAACCTCGTGTTGGAAGGACGCACCTTGGCAGTCGATCGCCAGTCCACCTCAACCACCATCCCGAATGCGCCGCATCGCGCATCGTTCGCAAAGATCAGCGAGCCTTTGGAGGTACCGGGCCTCCTTGATCTCCAGCTCGATTCCTTCGAGTGGCTCGTCGGCTCGCCCGAGTGGCGCGCCAAGGCCATCAGCCGAGGCGAGGAGAATCCCGTCGGCGGCCTGGAGGACATCCTCCACGAGCTCTCCCCGATCGAGGACTTCTCGGGGTCGATGTCGCTCTCCTTCTCCGACCCTCACTTCGACGAGGTCAAGGCCTCCGTCGAGGAGTGCAAGGACAAGGACATGACCTACGCGGCGCCACTCTTCGTCACCGCGGAGTTCATCAACAACAACACCGGTGAGATCAAGTCGCAGACCGTCTTCATGGGCGACTTCCCGATCATGACCGACAAGGGCAGCTTCATCATCAACGGCACCGAGCGTGTCGTCGTGTCGCAGCTCGTCCGCAGCCCCGGCGTCTACTTCGACGCGGCCATCGACAAGGCCACCGAGAAGACCCTCCACACCGTGAAGGTCATCCCGGGCCGTGGCGCGTGGCTGGAGTTCGACGTCGACAAGCGCGACACCGTCGGTGTGCGCATCGACCGCAAGCGTCGTCAGCCGGTCACCGTGCTGCTGAAGGCTCTCGGGTGGACCAACGAGGAGATCACCGAGCGCTTCGGGTTCTCCGAGATCATGATGTCCACCCTCGAGAAGGACAACACGGCCAACCAGGACGAGGCCCTGCTCGAGGTCTACCGCAAGCTGCGTCCGGGCGAGCCCCCGACGCGCGAGTCGGCGGAGAACCTCCTCGAGAACCTGTTCTTCAAGGAGAAGCGGTACGACCTCGCCCGCGTGGGTCGCTACAAGATCAACAAGAAGCTCGGTCTCACCGACAACCCGATGACCGGTGAGTCGGTCCTGACCCGCGAAGACATTGCGGCGACCGTCGAGTACCTCGTGCGTCTGCACGAGGCCGACCCGCACACGGTGTCCTTCGCGCAGGTCGCCGGACCGGACAGCCTCGAGGTTCCGATCGAGGTCGACGACATCGACCACTTCGGCAACCGTCGCCTGCGCACCGTCGGCGAGCTGATCCAGAACCAGATCCGCGTCGGTCTCTCGCGTATGGAGCGCGTCGTGCGTGAGCGCATGACCACCCAGGACGTCGAGGCGATCACCCCGCAGACCCTGATCAACATCCGTCCCGTCGTGGCGGCGATCAAGGAGTTCTTCGGAACGTCGCAGCTCTCGCAGTTCATGGACCAGAACAACCCGCTGTCGGGCCTCACGCACAAGCGTCGTCTGTCGGCGCTGGGTCCCGGTGGTCTGAGCCGCGAGCGCGCAGGCCTCGAGGTTCGTGACGTCCACCCGTCGCACTACGGCCGCATGTGCCCGATCGAGACCCCTGAGGGTCCGAACATCGGTCTGATCGGTTCGCTCTCGGTGTACGCGCGGGTCAACCCGTTCGGCTTCATCGAGACGCCGTACCGCAAGGTCATCGACGGCGTCGTCACCGACGACATCGAGTACCTGACCGCCGACGAGGAAGACCGCTACCTCATCGGTCAGGCGAACACCAACTTCGACCTCAACGGCACCATCACCGACGATCGCGTGCTGGTCCGTAAGAAGGGTTCGGAGGTCGAGTTCGTCGGCGCGGGCGAGGTCCAGTATCTCGACGTGTCGCCGCGGCAGATGGTCTCGGTCGCGACCGCGATGATCCCGTTCCTCGAGCACGACGACGCCAACCGTGCCCTGATGGGTGCCAACATGCAGCGTCAGGCCGTGCCGCTGGTCCGTAACGAGTCGCCGCTGGTCGGCACCGGTATGGAGTTGCGTGCAGCGGTCGACGCGGGCGACGTCATCGTCTCGTCCAAGACCGGTGTCATCGAAGAGGTCTCCGCCGACTACATCACCGTGATGGCAGACGACGGCACCCGCGACACCTACCGCATGCGCAAGTTCGCCCGCTCCAACCACGGCACATGCGCCAACCAGCGCCCGATCGTCGACGAGGGGCAGCGTGTCGAGGCGGGCCAGGTCCTCGCCGACGGCCCATGCACCGAGAACGGTGAGATGGCCCTGGGCAAGAACCTGCTCGTGGCGATCATGCCGTGGGAGGGTCACAACTACGAGGACGCCATCATCCTGAGCCAGCGGCTCGTGGAGGAGGACGTTCTCACGTCGATCCACATCGAGGAGCACGAGATCGATGCCCGCGACACCAAGCTGGGTGCCGAGGAGATCACGCGCGACATCCCGAACGTCTCCGACGAGGTCCTCGCCGATCTCGACGAGCGCGGCATCGTGCGTATCGGTGCCGAGGTCCGCGATGGCGACATCCTGGTCGGCAAGGTCACCCCGAAGGGCGAGACCGAGCTGACCCCGGAAGAGCGTCTGCTGCGTGCCATCTTCGGCGAGAAGGCCCGCGAGGTTCGCGACACGTCGCTCAAGGTTCCCCACGGCGAGACCGGCAAGGTCATCGGCGTCCGCGTCTTCAGCCGCGACGACGACGACGATCTCGCTCCCGGTGTCAACGAACTGGTCCGTGTCTACGTGGCACAGAAGCGCAAGATCCAGGACGGCGACAAGCTCGCGGGCCGCCACGGCAACAAGGGCGTCATCGGCAAGATCCTCCCGCAGGAGGACATGCCGTTCCTGCCCGACGGCACCCCGGTCGACATCATCCTGAACACCCACGGTGTTCCGCGTCGTATGAACATCGGTCAGATCCTGGAGACCCACCTCGGGTGGATCGCCAAGACCGGCTGGAACATCAACGTCGCCAGTGGTGTGCCCGACTGGGCGTCGAAGCTGCCCGAGGACATGTACTCGGCCGAGCCCGACACCAACACCGCGACCCCGGTGTTCGACGGAGCCCGCGAGGAGGAGCTGACCGGACTGCTGTCCTCGACGCTGCCGAACCGCGACGGTGAGGTCATGGTTAACGGCGACGGCAAGGCGACGCTGTTCGACGGTCGTTCCGGCGAGCCGTTCCCGTACCCGGTGTCTGTCGGCTACATGTACATCATCAAGCTGCACCACCTGGTCGACGACAAGATCCACGCTCGCTCCACCGGTCCGTACTCGATGATCACCCAGCAGCCGCTCGGCGGTAAGGCCCAGTTCGGTGGCCAGCGCTTCGGTGAGATGGAGTGCTGGGCGATGCAGGCGTACGGCGCTGCCTACACCCTGCAGGAGCTGCTGACGATCAAGTCCGACGACGTGGTCGGCCGCGTCAAGGTCTACGAGGCCATCGTCAAGGGCGAGAACATCCCCGAGCCGGGCATCCCCGAGTCGTTCAAGGTGCTTCTCAAGGAGCTGCAGTCCCTCTGCTTGAACGTCGAGGTGCTGAGTTCCGACGGTGCGGCGATTCAGATGCACGACACCGATGACGAGGATCTCGAGCGCGCTGCCGCCAACCTCGGCATCAACCTGTCGCGCAACGAGTCGGCCACTGTCGACGACCTCGCGAACTGACACTCGCTGCCGCCGGTCACGGGTATTCGTGACCGGCGGCCTACGGCCCTTTATTGACAGAGCTCTGGAAAGGTAACAAGTGCTCGACGTCAACTTTTTCGACGAACTGAAGATCGGCCTTGCAACGGCCGACGACATCCACAACTGGTCGTACGGCGAGGTCAAGAAGCCGGAGACCATCAACTACCGCACGCTCAAGCCCGAGAAGGACGGCCTGTTCTGCGAGAAGATCTTCGGACCGACTCGCGACTGGGAGTGCTACTGCGGCAAGTACAAGCGAGTGCGCTTCAAGGGCATCATCTGCGAGCGCTGCGGCGTCGAGGTCACCAAGGCCAAGGTGCGTCGTGAGCGGATGGGCCACATCGAGCTGGCCGCGCCGGTCACGCACATCTGGTACTTCAAGGGTGTGCCGAGCCGCCTGGGCTACCTGCTCGATCTCGCGCCGAAGGATCTCGAGAAGATCATCTACTTCGCCGCATATGTCATCACCTCGGTCGACGACGAGTTGCGCCACAACGAGCTCTCGACCCTCGAGGCCGAGATGGAGGTCGAGAAGAAGGCTGTCGCCGATCAGCGCGACGCCGACCTCAACGAGCGTCAGCAGAAGCTCGAGGCCGATCTCGCCGAGCTCGAGGCCGAGGGTGCCAAGGCCGACGTGCGTCGCAAGGTGCGCGACGGCGGCGACCGCGAGATGAAGCGGATGCGCGACGCAGCACAGCGTGAGCTCGATGCTCTCGAGGAGCTGTGGGACAAGTTCGTGAAGCTCTCCCCAGGCGATCTGATCATCGACGAGAAGCTCTACCACCAGCTGCAGGACCGCTACGGGGAGTACTTCACCGGTGCGATGGGCGCCGAGGCGATCAAGAAGCTCCTCGAGAACTTCGACATCGACGCCGAGGCCGAGTCCCTGCGCGAGACCATCCGCAGCGGCAAGGGACAGAAGAAGCTGCGTGCGCTCAAGCGACTGAAGGTCGTCGCGGCGTTCCAGCAGTCCGGCAACTCGCCGCTGGGCATGGTGCTCGACGCCGTGCCGGTGATCCCGCCGGAGCTCCGTCCGATGGTGCAGCTCGACGGTGGCCGCTTCGCGACCTCCGACCTCAACGACCTGTACCGCCGCGTCATCAACCGCAACAACCGCCTCAAGCGACTGATCGACCTCGGTGCACCCGAGATCATCGTCAACAACGAGAAGCGGATGCTGCAGGAGTCGGTCGACGCTCTGTTCGACAATGGCCGCCGCGGCCGTCCGGTCACGGGACCGGGCAACCGCCCGCTCAAGTCGCTGTCGGATCTGCTCAAGGGCAAGCAGGGTCGTTTCCGTCAGAACCTGCTCGGCAAGCGCGTCGACTACTCGGGCCGTTCGGTCATCGTCGTCGGTCCGCAGCTCAAGCTGCATCAGTGCGGTCTGCCGAAGCTGATGGCACTCGAGCTGTTCAAGCCGTTCGTGATGAAGCGTCTCGTCGACCTGAACCAGGCACAGAACATCAAGAGCGCCAAGCGCATGGTCGAGCGGCAGCGCCCGGCCGTGTGGGACGTGCTCGAAGAGGTCATCGCCGAGCACCCGGTGCTGCTCAACCGTGCGCCCACCCTGCACCGTCTGGGCATCCAGGCGTTCGAGCCGCAGCTCGTCGAGGGCAAGGCCATCCAGTTGCACCCGCTCGTGTGTGAGGCGTTCAACGCCGACTTCGACGGTGACCAGATGGCCGTGCACCTCCCGCTGAGCGCCGAGGCGCAGGCGGAGGCACGCATCCTGATGCTGTCGAGCAACAACATCCTGTCGCCCGCGTCGGGTCGTCCGCTGGCCATGCCGCGTCTGGACATGGTGACCGGTCTGTACTACCTGACCACCCTCAAGGAGGGCGCGGCAGGCGAGTACACCCCGGCGACCGACGACGACATCGAGCGCGGTGTCTACTCGAGCCCGGCCGAGGCCATCATGGCCGTCGACCGCGGTGCGCTCACCGTGCAGTCGCGCATCAAGGTGCGTCTGACCGATCAGCGTCCGCCCGCCGACGTCGAGGCCGAGCAGTTCCCGGATGGGTGGAAGTTCGGTCAGCCGTGGGATGTCGTGACGACACTGGGTCGGGTGCTCTTCAACGAACTGCTCCCCGTCGAGTACCCGTTCGTCGACGAGCAGATGCCGAAGAAGCGTCAGGCGGCGATCATCAACGATCTCGCCGAGCGCTACCCGATGATCGTCGTCGCGCAGACCGTCGACAAGCTCAAGGACGTCGGCTTCTACTGGGCCACGCGTTCGGGTGTGACCGTGTCGATGGCCGACGTGCTGGTGCCGCCGGCGAAGGCGGAGATCCTCGAGCGTTACGAGGAGCGGGCCGACGGCCTGGAGCGCAAGTTCCAGCGTGGTGCCCTCACCCCGGACGAGCGTCGCGACGCCCTTGTCGAGATCTGGAAGCAGGCCACCGAGGAAGTCGGTAAGGCCATGGAGGACTACTACCCGGACGACAACCCGATCACCATGATCCCGAAGTCCGGCGCGACCGGAAACATGACGCAGGTGCGCAACCTGTCGGGCATGAAGGGGCTGGTGACGAACCCGAAGGGTGAGTTCATCCCGCGTCCGATCAAGTCCTCGTTCCGTGAGGGTCTGACCGTCGCCGAGTACTTCATCAACACGCACGGCGCTCGTAAGGGTCTGGCGGACACGGCACTTCGTACTGCCGACTCGGGTTACCTGACCCGTCGTCTGGTCGACGTCAGCCAGGACGTCATCGTCCGCGAGACCGACTGCGGCACCGAGCGCGGCATCACCGTGCCGCTGGGTGAGAAGCAGCCTGACGGCACGATCATCCGCGACGCGCACGTCGAGACATCGGCGTACGCCCGCACCCTGGCATCGGACGCGGTCGACGAGAACGGCAACGTCATCGTCGAGCGCGGTCACGACCTCGGCGATCCGGCCATCGAGGCCCTGCTCAACGCGGGCATCGACAAGGTGAAGGTGTGTTCGGTGCTGACCTGCGCGACCGGAACCGGTGTGTGCGCGATGTGCTACGGCCGTTCGATGGCCACCGGCAAGCTCGTCGACATCGGCGAGGCCGTCGGTATCATCGCGGCGCAGTCGATCGGCGAGCCCGGTACCCAGCTGACGATGCGTACGTTCCACCAGGGTGGTGTCGGTGACGACATCACCGGTGGTCTGCCGCGTGTCCAGGAGCTCTTCGAGGCGCGCGTACCCAAGGGTGTCGCGCCGATCGCCGAGGTCTCCGGACGGATTCGTCTCGAGGACGACGACCGCTTCTACAAGATCACGATCATCCCCGATGACGGATCGGAAGAGGTTGTCTACGACAAGATCTCGAAGCGTCAGCGTCTGCGTGTCTTCAAGCACGACGACGGCTCCGAGCGTCTTCTCGCCGACGGCGACCACGTCGAGGTGGGCCAGCAGCTCATGGAGGGTTCGGCGAACCCGCACGAGGTGCTGCGTGTGATGGGTCCGCGTCAGGTGCAGGTGCACCTGGTCAACGAGGTCCAGGAGGTCTACCGCAGCCAGGGTGTGTCGATCCACGACAAGCACATCGAGACCATCGTGCGTCAGATGCTGCGTCGCGTGACGATCATCGACTCGGGTTCGACGGAGTTCCTGCCCGGCTCGCTCACCGAGCGCGCCGAGTTCGAGGCCGCGAACCGTCAGGTCGTGTCCGAGGGCGGCGAGCCCGCTGCCGGACGTCCGGTGCTGATGGGTATCACCAAGGCCTCGCTGGCGACCGAGTCCTGGCTGTCGGCGGCGTCGTTCCAGGAGACCACGCGTGTCCTGACCGATGCGGCCATCAACAGCCGCAGCGACAAGCTGATCGGTCTGAAGGAGAACGTGATCATCGGTAAGTTGATCCCGGCCGGTACGGGTATCAACCGGTACCGCAACATCGAGGTCCAGCCGACCGAGGAGGCCCGCGCGGCCGCCTACGCGGTGCCGTCCTACGACGACACCTACTACAGCCCGGACGGCACCTTCGGTGCTCCCGCCGGCGCTGCGGTTCCGCTCGACGACTACGGGTTCGGCAGCGACTACCGCTGATCACCTGCTGATCGACACCGACTCGGCCCCCGCACTTCTCATGAGTGCGGGGGCCGAGTGCTGTTCAGGGCCTCTGTCACCAGATCATCGGCGCGAGGAACTTCGCCGCGTAGGCACGTAGCGCGCCGGGGTCGTCGATGTCGATGGCATGCGAACTCGTGAGCGCGAACGACATGATCAGCCGGAACATCGTCTCGCCTGCGAGTTTCAGATCGGCGTCCGGCATGTTGGCGCCGGCGGCGCGCAGGGAGTCGACGATGCTGGCGCTGAACTGATCGACCAACGTGACCACACTCGGCTCGTCGAGTCCGATGATCAGGTCGACGATGCCCGGCTCGTCGGCGATGATCCGCTTGACCAGGTCGCTGCTGCGAGCACGTGCGATGGCGACCTGGAAGCCCTCGATCACCGACTGCCGCGGGTCGAGATGGCCGACGGCGTCCTCCATCGCGACGAAGAAGTCCCGCTGGAACTGTAGGACGACCTCGGTGAGCAGCGCTTCCTTGCTGGGGAAGCGTCGGTACAGTGTGCTGCGGCTGACGCCTGCGTCGCGGGCGATCCGATCGATACTGGCGCGACGCACACCCGTACGCACGAACTCTGCCGACGCCGCCTCTACGATGCGACGTTCCTGCCGCTGCTGATCCGCAGTGCGCCGTCGGTGTGTGGAACTGAGCGTGGTCATCGGATGTGCACCGCTCGGCCGCCTGCGACTGGTTCGGACATGGGTGAACCATATCCCACAGCACTGTTTCACTGAGGCGAATACTCGACACCGTCGGTATGGAGCCGGGTGAGTCGAATCCAGCCGTGTTTGTGCACGTGATCCTGAGTTCTTTCACAGAGGTGTGACACCGGGCATGCTCATGTGTGATACTCACCACTGATCGAAAATGGAACCGGGGCACTTCATATGTCTCAAAACCAAACAAATGCTTGATTGGATGCTGGGGGTTGCGCGTGCCGGTGGCGCAGAGTGTGCAGGGCTTCGGCCGCACGGTGAGGCTCGGCGTACGCACCTCTGTCATCGCGGCGACCGACATCGTGGGCGGCAGGTTTCCGATCCGGGAGGCGACGGTGCAGGCGTGGTTCCTGCTCAGCATCACGGTGCTGCCCGCGCTGCTCATGGCTGTTCCGTTCGGAGTCATCATCGCCGTACAGATCGGTGGCCTCACAAGCAACCTCGGCGCGACGTCGATGGCAGGTGCAGTCGGCGGCATGGGCGTGATCCAGCAGGGCGCCCCCATGGCAGCCGCGCTGCTCCTCGGGGGAGCGGGCGCGTCGGCGATCACGGCAGACCTCGGGGCACGGACTGTGCGCGAGGAGATCGACGCGATGCGGGTGCTCGGCATCGATCCGACCCGACGCCTCGTTGCGCCGCGAATGGTGGCGATGGTCCTGGTCGCTCCGGTGCTGTCGGTGCTCATCATCGTGATCGCTGTGGCTGCCAGCTTCATCGTGGCGATCGTCGGCCAGGGTGTGATCGCCGGTTCGTACTGGCAGTCGTTCGGCAGCTACGCATCGACCACCGATCTGTGGATCTGCCTGGGTAAAGCGGTCGTCTTCGGCTTCGTGGTCGTTGTGATCGCCAGCCGTCGCGGACTCGAAGCGGCAGGCGGGGCGCGCGGAGTTGCCGACGCGGTCAACGCCGCGGTCGTGCTCGGCATCGTCGCTTCGATGGTCATCAACGTGATCATCACCCAGATCACGACCCTCTTCATTCCGCCGCAGGTGATCTGACAGTGGTGGTGAGCTGAGATGGCACAACGCACTGGTGGGTTCGTTCCCAGCACCAAGTTCGCGCGGCTGGAGAAGGTCGCCGACGAGGCCGGTCGGCCGTTCGAACACATCGGTCGCCAGGCGACATTCGTCGGTGACATCATCGCGGGTCTGCCGCACACGGTGCGCGCCTACCGTAATCAGACACTCGCGGCGTTCGCCGAAACCACCTGGGGGAACGGCTCGATCCTCGTCGGCGGAGGCATCGCGAGTGTGCTCGCCATTCTCGGCGTCTCGGTCGGTGGCATGATCGGGATCCTCGGCGTCACCTCGTTGTCGTCGCTGAACCTGTCACCGATGGCAGGCCTGATCACCGGGTATGCCGCGACCCGCGAGATGGCCCCGATCGTGGCCGCCGTCGGATTCGCGGCCCAGGCCGGCTGCCGCATGACCGCAGAAATCGGATCGATGCGGATCTCGGAGGAGATCGACGCCCTCGAGGCACAGGCGATCCGGCCGATCCCGTTCGTGGTCGGCACCCGCGTGATCGCCGGTGTCCTCGCGATCGTGCCGTTCTACCTGATCTCGCTGTGCCTGGCCTACCTCTCGTCACGCATCGTCGTCAGCGTCGTCTACGGCAATTCGGCCGGTGCCTACGATCGCTACGTCGAGGCCTTCGTGAGTCCGGTCGACGTCGTGTACTCGACGATCAAGGTCGTCGTCTTCGCTGTCCTGGTGATCATCGCGCACACCTACTACGGCTTCTTCGCGCACGGCGGTCCGGAAGGCGTCGGCATCGCATCCGGTCGGGCCATCCGTGCGAGCCTGGTGCTGATCGTCGCTGCCGACATGGCCATGTCGCTGATGTTCTGGGGACTCAACTCGGGGCTGAACTTCGCATGAGCAGAGCACGCGAACTGTCTCCCGCGTCGCTGCGCAAGCGCGGCGTCGTCGCCGTTCTCATCGTCGTCGCGGTCGTGGTGCTGTTCGTCGTGAACCCGTTCGGCGGGGGTGACGACACGGTCCGCTTCGCCATCGACGCGCCGTCGCTGCCCGACGGTGTGCAGGAGGGCGTACCCGTCGACATCCGTGGGGAAACCGTCGGAAAGGTGTGCGGACTCGACATCTCGCGACGCGACGTCACCCGGATGGAGGTGTGCGTCGACAAGAGCGCGATCGGTGAGCTGACCGAGAACACGAAGGTCAGCTTCGTGTCGCGCAACCTGTTCGGCTCCGACGCCGTACGCCTGAACCCCACGGGCTCGGGGCCTGCGGTGACCGGCGGCAGCGTCATCGCGCTCGCCCAGGCGCCGTCGGACTACACCGTGACCGCGACGGTGCGCAGCGCGGGATCGTTCACCCTCCCTGTGCTCTCGCCGCAGCTCTCGGATCTTCTCAACCAGCTCAGCGACACGACGGTCCGGTTGTCGCCGTTCCTGACCGCCGCGACGGTCACGCTGCAGACCGTGCAGCAGGGACAGCGCACACGTCTGAGTGCACTACTGCCCACCGCCGCCGATGCGTTCAGCGGTGTCGGTGCGGCAGGTGCCGGTGGCGTCAAGGCACTCGAGGTCCTCAATTCGAATCCGCTACTGCTCGACCACGCGTACGTGCGCCAGGTGGCGCAGATGATCGGAGACATCGGAGATCTGTTCGGCGGCATGGGATCACTGTTCAACGGGCTCGCCCCCTTCGGTGCGTTCATGGATCTGACGAACGCCTTCACCACACCACTGGGCCAGTCACTGCAGGGGGTGACGCCCGCGCAGGTCGGCGCGCTCGTCGACAGGTTCGGCGGCGCGTTCCACACCGACCCGGGGACCGGCCGCACGACCCTGTCGGTCAGCGCGAATCTCGACGTCGTCCCCGCCGTCGCGACCCCGCTGAGCCAACTTCTGACACGAGCAGGAGGCGGGTCATGAGGAGCGCATCGTCGGCGACGAAACGCCTGCTGCTCGTGGCGGCCGTCGTGATCCTCGCGCTGTACGCGATCGTGCAGGCGATCAACCGGCCCGTCGGCGGCGACGTCGAGACCTATCGCGCCGAGTTCACCGATGTGTTCGGGCTCCACAAGAACGCAGATGTTCGCGTTCGGGGTGTACAGGTGGGCAAGGTGCTCGACATCGATCTGCAGCGCACGGGCGTCGCCGTCGTGACATTCACGGTGCGGCAGGAGAATCGACTGGTCGGTCGCGATCAGCTCGCGATCCGGTTCCAGAATCTCGTCGGCCAACGGTATCTCGCTATCACCAAGGCGGAGGTGACGCCGACGGTGAACTCCACCGAGCCGAACGACTCCGCGCCTCTCGATCCGAGTCGGGTCATCCCCGCCGCGAAGACGATGGGCTCCTTCGACATCACCAAGCTGTTCAACGGGTTACGGCCACTGCTGCAGGGAGCCGATCCCGAGGTGTTCAACACCTTCGCCAGCAACATGCTCGATCTCCTACAGGGGGAGGGGAACGTCGGACTCGGTGACGTCCTCGCTGACGTCGAGCGGCTCACGCACTTCGCGACGGACAGGCGCGTACTGATCTCGACGATCGTCGACAATCTCGGCGTGATCTCGAACGAGTTGCACGGCAAGTCGCAGATCATCAAGACCATGATGGACGGACTGGGCGTGCTGTTCGACACGCTCGAGACCAAACTCGACCTCCTCAAATCGGCGTTCGGAAACGGCGCCAAGGTCTTTCCGCCGATCGTCGACCTCTTGTCGAACCTGTTCGACCTGTCGCTCGGCGGTCACGACAACGTGTCGGCGCGCATCATGCAACTCGTACCCGACACCAATGAGTTCGCACGGGTGCTCGGCGCTCTGCCCACATTCCTGGCGACCGTGAACGCCTCGATGAGCCAGTTGGGATTCGACGCGACGTGTTCGCACGGCCAGGTGTCGCTGCCCGATATGGGCCAGATTCTTCTCGGCGGGGGGAAGGTGACGTTGTGCCGAGCATGAGCAGGATCTCCGACTTCGCCGTCCGCGACCAGGTGTCGCACCGCGCCGAAATACTGTGGGCCGTCGGGATCGTCGTCGTCATCGCGGTGCTCGTGGCCGTGTGTGGTGTCCTCTACCTCTCGCCTCCGGGGCGTGAGACGGTACGCGCGGTGATGTCGGAGAGTGGCGGCATCAAGAGCGGCACCGAGGTCAGGATCGCCGGTGTCACCGTCGGCAAGGTGACCGATGTCGCGTTGTCCGACGACAAGGTCGACGTCACGCTCTCCGTCGACCGAACCGCCTTCCTCGGTGATCAAACCTCCCTCGACGTCCGGATGCTCACCGTGGTCGGCGGGGCCTACGTCGCGTTGCTGCCATCCGGGAACACACCACTGGGAGACAACGTGATCCCCGAATCGAGAACCTCGGTGCCCTACTCGATCTCCGAGGTTCTCGACGCCGCCGCGAAGACGACGTGGGGTATCGACGCACCCACCATGCGCGGAACCGCAGTGGCACTGACCAACAGCCTCGACGCCGCGCCGGGTGCGATTCACGGCATCATGTCCGACGTCGATACCCTGACCGCTCTGTTCGACAAGCAACAGAACCAGCTGAGAAGCGTTGCCGCCATCGGCAGCGAGTACACCACGGCCATGGCCGCCCAGCGGCAGACACTCACCGAGATGATCGGCCGCATTCACTCGGTGCTACCCCTGATCATCGGGTACAAGGACCGCGGCATCATCACCTACGACGCTCTCGCGCAGTTGGTGCTCTACGTCGGTGACATTCTCGGTGAGCCCTACCAGGCGCGTATCAAGCCCCCACTGCAGAAGATCATCGCGTCGGCGGGTGAGACCAGGGACATCGCCGCGAAGATGAGCGTGGCGATCACACAGTTGCGCGGTATCGCCGACAAGTTGACCCGCACTCTCCATCCCGACGGTGTCGCACTCGATTTCGGTGATCAGGTGATCGACGACACGTCGATCTGCATCCCGTTGGCGGGCCGCCGATGCTGAGGACCTCCGTCGCCGCACTGCGCGGTCGCCTGGCAGCCGTTGTCGTCGCCGTACTCGTGGTGGCGTTGCTCGCGGGCGCAGTGGTGTTCTACCTGCGCTCGACGTCGAACAACGCCCGTGCGCTCTGTGCCCGGCTACCCGATTCGGCAGGACTCTACGCGGGCAACTCGGTCAACATCAGAGGCGTCACCATCGGCAGGATCACGTCGCTCTCGCCCGAGAACGGTTACGTGGCAGTGCACATGAAGGTCGACGACCGGCCGTTGGCGTCGGACCTCAAGGTGGTCGCGATCAACAACTCGGTTCTCGCCGACCGCAGGCTCGAGCTGGTAGGCGCCGACTCTCACGGAGGTGCGCAACTCGCGTCCGATGCCTGCGTACCGCTGTCGCGAACCTTCACACCCATCTCGGTCAGCGCCGCATTCCAGTCATTCACCACGATGTTCAACGAGGTCGGTGGAGCCGGAACCGATACGAAGAAGCCTGTGGGAGACCTCATCTCGACCGCATCGAAACAGATCAGCGGAACCGGCGGCGACATCAACCGGATCATCAAGAACATGTCGGGGCTCATGGCGCAGCCCGACGAGTTCCTCGCGTCGATGCGTTCGGTGTTCGACAACCTCGCCACCCTCACCGACGTCACCACCGAGAACTGGGACGATCTCCGCGACATCGGCGTCAACTCGGCGTCGCTGACGTTCATGATGGGCAGGCTCATCGAAGACTTCGTCTACATCTTCCACGGACTCTCGGAGGCTGCGCCCGGCATCGACGATCTGCTCGGTGACCTGCTCCCGCCGCTGCTCGACACCGCCGACATCGCATCGCCGCTGATCGATCTGGGCATCGCGAAAACCCCTGACCTGTTGGCCATCCTGCGCGAGATACCGGCGATCACCACCACGTTGTCGACGACACTGGGCCGCTCCGCACGAGGAATGCCGGTGTCGGTGTCCGGACCCCGGGTCCTGACCAGAACCCCGAGTAGTGCGGCACTATGCGGACTGCTCAACAGAACTCGCGCGGGGAGTTGCGACCCGCGCACCGGCCAGACGGCCGTGGTCGACCTGACCGACGTGGTGAGCAGTGCGGTACAGGGAGGTCTCGTCCGATGATGCGCCGCGGAATGTCTCTCGGGTTGTGTGTGCTGGCGGTGGTCGCTGCCCTCGCGGTGGTCGCAATCGGGCGTGGTACCAACCCTGCCAATCTTCTTCCCAGACTGACGTCTTCGTCGTCGGACTCGAAGACCATCTACGTCGACTTCTCATCCGTGGTGAACCTGCCGCTCGGTGCGCGGGTGCTCTCGCGTGGCACGCAGATCGGCACACTCGAGTCCATCGCACTGGTCCCCAATGCGGCCCGCCTGACCCTCGGGATCAAGCCCCAGGCCCAGGTGCCCGTCGGCTCGAAAGCCGAACTGCGACAGTCGACGATGCTCGGCGACATCTACGTAGCGCTGATCCCGCCCACCACCGCCGACGCCGCCGTGATGCACGACGGCGACACCATCGGACTCCACGACACCGACCCCGGCCCACAGATCGAGGACATCATCACCAACCTGGCCGACTTCATGGCAGGGGGCTCGCTGATGCGGGTGCAGGAGTCGATCCGGAAGGTCAACGAGTCCGTCGACATCAAGGATGGGGACCTTCCCGCGGCATCGCGCGTCGGCGCGCAGGACATCAGCGATCTCGCTCGCGGCACCGATCACCTGAGTTCGATGATCGACACGCTCGATTCGGCGAGTCGTGAGATCGCCTCCGATCCACAGTTGCTCGCGTTGTCGATGGGCCCGCAGGGCCAGTTCGCCGTGGGCGCGGTCTTCGACGCGATCAGCGAGGGATTCAAACTCGTGGCAGGCTCGAGCGCGCTGGCCATCGGGCTGAGCTGGCTCACCCCGCGACTGGCGGAGCTGAATCCGTTCCTGGAGAAGATCATCCCACTGCTGCGCAGCTATTCGGCGACCTCGACACAGTTCAACGGCAACATCGGCAAGGTCATCGACGTGACAAAGACGAAGCTGGTTCCGTTTGCCCGCAACGGCGGGATCTCCGTCGACAAGGTCACGGTCGGCGCAGACCACCGCGAGGTCACCCAATCGGTTGCGGCGGTGCTCCGCATGATCGGCGCACTCCGATGAAGGCGCGTTACGCGTTCTCCATCATCGCGACCATCGCGGTGCTCATCATCGCGGTCGCCTACCTGTCGATGGGCGTCCTGAAGATGCAGGTCTTCTCCGACCAGACCACCGTCACCATCACCGCCCCCAAATCCAATGGACTGCACGCCGGTTCGGCAGTGTTGCTCCGAGGCGTGTCCATCGGCAGTGTGACGTCGGTGTCCTATACGTGCAGTAACGACATCGAGTTCCAGATCGCCTACGACGCCTCGCACCGGATTCCGTCGAACAGCAAACTCGTGATCGAAAACCAGTCAATGATCGGCGAGTCCGGGTTGTTCCTCATTCCGCCATCCGACGGGCAGGCCGAACCGATCAGGGGCGGACAGGCCCTGACCGCCTCCGTCGTCGAGGTTCCCGCGTCCGTGCCGGAACTGCTCGGGTCGACCCAGACACTGCTCGATCAGGTCGACCCGACGCTCGTCAACGACCTCGTCGACACCCTTGCGACCGCACTGGCCGGCACCGAGGGCGACGTCGAACGGCTCACCCCCGCCGCGCAGGTGCTGGCGGCGACGATGATCTACTCGCAGCCGGCGATCAAGAAGGTCATCGGGAATGCCACCACGATGCTGCAGGACGGCGCCTGGATCGGCCCCTCCCTGCGCCCCACCGCACCCCAACTTGTCTACGCAGGCACCAGCATTCGCGACGTCGTCACGGCGGTGAAGCCGTTCGCCACCTACACCGATGGCGGTGTGAAGATCCGCGAACGGTGGAAGCCGTCGCTGAACCGGTCCGCTGTGCTCGTGAACAAGATCGCGCCGCCGCTCGGCAGCATCGCCGACACGCTGCTGCCGACGGCACGGCAATCGGGCTCGGTACTGTCCCAGATCGACTTCGCGACCCTCCTGCAGCAGGCGATGACAGTCCTCCCCGGCGACAGTGTCGCGCTCAACCTGGGACCACCCAGATGACGCCCTCGACGGCCAGCGCAAGACATCCACACGCGGCCGTCACATCCACCAGCAACTGTCCCACTCACGACCAGCTGTCACATCCACAAGCAATGAGGAGTCAGCCAATGACCACTGACGCACACATCGACGACTCACCCGATACCACCGAGGACGCTCGTGACGCAGGGGCCGACAACGTGGCGGTCACGAGCACCGAGAAGGCGGACACCGAGAAGTCGAATACCGAGAAGCCAGGTGCGGAGGAGTCAGGTGCCGAGAACCCAGGTGTCGAGAAGTCGGGCGGCGAGTCGAGGGTCGTCGAAAAGCCCTCTGCGCGAGCGCAGGTCGTCGAGTATCTTCACCCGCGTCGGCATCCGGTCGTGACCGCACTGAGTGTGGTCTGTGTCGCTGCGTTGATCGCGGTCGCGGTACTCGCGGCGTTGTTCGCGCAGCGGTCGGCTGACCTGACTGCCGAGCGCGGACTCGCGGCCGACAAGCAGACTGCGGAGACGGTAGCGGGCAACTACGCCGTCGGCGCAGCGACGTTCGACTTCAACGACCTCAAGCCCTGGTCTGCCGCGTTGAAGAAGGGTACTGCCGCAGAACTCAATTCGCGGTTCGATGTCGCGGTGAACACTCTCACCCCGCTGATCCAAGAGGTCCAATGGGTGCAGACGGCGAAGCTGATCGCCGCGAAAACCGTTGACATCCGTGCAGATCGTCAGTTCGTCGTGCAGGTCTTCGTGTCGACGCACATGACCAGTACCCAGAACCCGAAGGGGCTCAACACCGTCACTCCGTACACCATCACGCTCGACCGTGACAGCAACTGGCTCATCACCGATGTCGCGGGAATCGCGGGCGCCGCACAGGACGGGTCGTCGGGGAACGGCACACCCAACCTCACGCCGGGCGATGGGGCCAACGGTGCACCGCAGAACGGTGCGGGCAACGGCGCCTCCGGCACCGGCGGCGGGGGCGAGAACACCGGCGGGGGAGCGGTTCCCGCGCAGCCGACACCGTGACCGGACCCGACCGACCGGCGGCGACCTGGTCGGCTGTCCTGCTGGTCGCGGCGACGGCCGCGGGCGTGAGTGTGCTGGCGATATGGGTGCGGGCCCAGGGTTCGACGATCCCGACGTCCACAGACCTCACGCAGCGGGCGGCGGCCAGTGCCGGTGCACCGGAGGAACTGACGGCCAGCGGTGTGGCGGGTGTGGCGGGAGCCGTCGTACTGGTCGCGGCCTGTCTCCTTGCAGCGGTGTCGCTGTGGTCGGTGAGCCCCACCTATCGCCGCGCGCGCGCCGGGTACGCGGTGATCGGCACCTGTGCGGTCGGCATCGCGGCGGTGGTGTGGTTCCTTCTGGATTCCGACCAGCAACTCGGGACTCTCGGCGGGGCGGTCGATGTGCGCTCCGACACCGTCGAGGTCGCCGTGTGGCCGTGGATCACGCTGTGCTGCCTGGTGATCGCGTGCATTGTCGGGGTGATGTTGGTGCCGCGCGCTGCGTCGTCGACGAGGGCATCAACCGACGTCACGCCTGATCTCGCTACTCGTGTCGATACGGCAGGTACTGCACGTTCCAGTGATTTCCGTCCGGGTCGTCGAAGTAGACGAAGTGACCCCACGCCTGCACGTCAACGTCGCTGACATCGACTCCGGCAGCGGCGAGTTCGGCCCGTGCGACGTCGATGTCGGAGACACAGAGCATCAGTGTGCCTGCGTTCGGCGGTGGAGTGTCGACGATGCCCTTGCCGAAGGCGATCGAGCACGACGAGCCTGCCGGTGTCATCTGGACGAACCGGATGTCATCGGTGGGCGACGAGTCGTGATCGGGATGGAAGCCGATGCGTGTGTAGAACGCTTTTGCACGGTCGACGTCCGCGACGGGTAGGAATGCGACTTCCAGGGTCCAGTCCATGATGTGCGGCCTCTCGAATCGGTTCGGGTGCCTTTCACCCGATGAGTTCCGACGATGCCGCATATCGCGGACAGCTCCGGTCCGCAATGATCTGACCTCAGAGCATCACGCCGAACATGATCGCCATACCGGCGGCCATACAGATCTGCGAGATGTCGCCTGCGAACGCCAGCAGATCCGACGGGGTGCCCGCCCGCCGTCGACGATCGAAGTACCGATACAGCCATACGACGGCGGCGACGGCGAAACCGATCGTCAGAATCGCGTTGATCGGGGTGACGTAGCCCGGTTGCGTCGAGTGGCCCATGTCCATCCCCGGCATGTCCATGCCGCCGGAACCGCCGTGGTCGTGGGCGAGCACGAGTTGCCCGAGTGCCGAGGTGTATTCGACGCTCCCCGATGCCATCGCCGGTTCGCTGCCGGGCAACAGACTGCCGTTCATCACCGCGTACATCCACGCCATCGCACCCATCATGACCGCGTGATACACCGCGACGGAGCGCCCGAACACGGAATCGGTGGCGGGCACGCAGCCGCAGTTCGCGCCACAGGTACACACGTCACCGCACCCGCACTCCGGTTCTGCAAGAACTGAACTCGGGAATGCGAGAGTTGCGAGGAACCACACGGCCGCGACGATGAAGAAGATCATCGGCCCGGTCGTCGGCCAGCTCATCGAGAACGGCCATGCCATCACGATCATCGCGACGGACATGATCAGGTGCAGTACGTGGCCGACGTATGCCGGCCAGTGCAGCCGCTGGCGCACCATGGCATACACGGTCAGTGCGGCTGCGATGGCGAACAGGATGGTGACGACCCATCGCAGTGCGAGGTTGTCGATCATCGGCTGGACTCCAGATCGGTTGCCGCCGAGCCGACGACGTCGTCGGAGTCCGCCTCGCGGTGTGCGTCTTCGGCCGTGCCGTGGACGTGGCCACCTCCACCCGAGCCACGACGCGTGGAGACGATGCCCCACACGCCGTCGACGATCACGAACAGCGCCAGCGGGATTCCGAACCACGGCACGAACCAGCCGAGTACCGCAACGATGATGACCAGGGCGACTGCCTCGCCGGGATGTAGTGAACTCAACGATCCTCGACCGGGCGCCTTGGGAAGACCGCCTCTCGTCGGACGTCGACGCCACCACATCAGATAGCCGCGCACGACCACGCTGATGAGTCCGATGCCGAGCAGCGCCAGGATGATCTGGTTGACGATCCCGTAGAGGCCCATGTGCGCGCTGATCGCCCAGTCGGTCATTTTGGCCATGAACGGCCACTGTGCGAAGTCGACGCGGTCGGTAACCGAGAAATTGTGCGGGTCGACGGCAATCGCGTCGTAGCGGGTGGGGAAGCCGCGGTTGTTCTCGTTCACCGACCACGCCGTACCCGCCTCCGACGGCGGGGTAATGACCATCGGTGCCCGCATGCCCGCGTTCTGGGCGGCGCGGTCGACCGCGGTGAAGTCCGATGGCGCGATCTCAGGCGGCGCGGCGTCGGTGCCGCCGCCGTGACCGGAATGTCCCGCGTGACCCGAGGTGTCGGAGTGCAGAGCGGTGGAAACTCCCGGCGTGGTCCACGACATTTCGGTGCGTAGGTTGCCGATGCTCTCGCCCGCATACCGCGACCAGCTCAGACCCGACGCCGAGAGCGCCACCAACCCGATGATGATCCAGGTGCCGACAGCACCGTGCCAGGTCAGCGTTCGGCGTCGTTTCGGGGCGTCGCGGTCGGGGACCAGCAGCCGATTGAGCTTGCGGGTCCGTCGGCGATGGCCGATCCACAGAATGAGTCCGCCGAGCGCGGTGACCCACAGCCAGCTCGCCGCGATCTCGCTGTAGTTGCGGCCGACGACGCCGAGATGCAGGTTGCGGTGCAGGTCGTCGAACCAGGCCCGCACCGGCAGCCACTCGCCGGATGTCGTGAGGGCGCCGCGAACCTCGCCGGTGTAGGGGTCGACGAACACGGTGCGGGTGCGATCGGCCGGGACGTCGTCGACGGCGAGACTGACGCGAGTTGTCGCGTCCGCGTTGGGCGCGGGGGTCACGGAGACGATGGTGCCCTCCGGGTGTGCCCTGCGCGCGGCGGTGACCTGATCGCCGAGCGACAGCCGCGCGGTGCCGACGTGGTCGACGGTCAGTTCGTGGCTGTAGACGGCACGGTCGACCTGCGGGATCAAGGCGTAGAGGGTGCCCGTGACAGCTGCAACGAGGAGAAACGGGCCGATCAGGATGCCCGCGTAGAAGTGCCACCGCAGCAGCAGCGGGCGCCAGCGCCGAGCGGCCGACGGTGCGCGAAACCGACCGCTCGCAGTGTCAACAGGAAACCTCGCAGTGTCAACAGGAAATTCCGTGTCCAGAGGCGAGGAGTCGGCTCGTGCCGTGTCGGCTTCCTGTGGGTCGGTCTCTGGTGAGCTGACGTGCGTTGGGCCGGCGGAATCGGAACTGACCACGGTTTCGGGACTTCCTTCGTCGGGGCGGGCTGACGCCGTCGCCTGGGCACGACAGCACTGTGAGGAGTAGTCGCACACCGACCGCCCGCGGTTCCCGACGCTCGAAAGTGTCCCCGATCACGTCGACCGTGCGCACCCAGCCGTCGACTGTGCGCTCCCAGCCGTCGACCGTGCGCGCCCTCCGCCGCGATCCCCCGCACGGGGGCGCATCACCCCATAGGGTTGATGAGTGCAGCCCGACGCACCGGTCACCATCTTCGGCCCCGACTTCCCGTTCGCCTACGACGACTGGGTCGCCCATCCGGTCGGTCTGGGCACCGTGCCCGACGACGCGCTCGGGCAGGAGGTCGCAATCATCGGCGCCGGAATGGCGGGGATGGTCGCGGCGTATGAGCTCATGCGGGTCGGCCTGCGTCCGGTGGTGTACGAGCCCGACCGCATCGGTGGTCGGCTGCGGTCCGAGCAGTTCGTGCCGGGTGAGCCGGAGGTCGCCGAACTCGGCGGCATGCGGTTTCCCGTGTCGTCGAGCGCGTTTTTCCACTACGTCGACGCCCTCGGGTTGTGCTCGCGGCCGTTTCCCAATCCGCTGACCGAGGCCGCGGGCAGCACGGTGATCGATCTCGGTGGCGAGACGTTCTACGCCAGGACGCTCGACGACCTGCCGCCCATCTACCGCGAGATCTCCGACGCCTGGGATTCCGCGCTCGAACGCATCGCAGGCTTCTCGGCGCTGCAGGAGGCGATTCGTGCTCGCGACACCGCAGCGCTCAAGTCGATGTGGAACCAGCTGGTCCGGGAATGGGACGACCGGAGCTTCTACGACTTCCTCGCGACGTCGGAAGAGTTCGGCACTGCGACGTTCCGCCATCGGGAGCTGTTCGGGCAGGTCGGATTCGGCACCGGTGGCTGGGATTCGGACTTCGGCAACTCGATGCTCGAGATCCTGCGCGTCGTCGTCACCAACTGCGACACCGATCAGCGACTGATCGTCGGTGGGGCAGAACAGGTTCCGCGCCGCCTGTGGTCGGCCACACCGCATCGGATCGCTCACTGGCCGGTCGGAACGAGTCTGTCGTCGTTGCACAGTGGCGCACCGCGGGCCGGCGTCGCGTCGATCCGACGACTGGGACCCGACCGCATCGAGGTGACCGATCGCTGGGGCGATTCGCGCGTGTTCTCCGCGGTGGTCGCCACGTGTCAGGCGTGGCTGCTGTCGACCGAGATCGAATGCGACGAATCGCTGTTCAGCCAGGATCTCTGGATGGCACTCGATCGCACCAGGTACATGCAGTCGTCGAAGACGTTCGTCATGGTCGACCGGCCCTTCTGGACCGACACCGATCCGACGACGGGCCGCGACGTCATGAGCATGACCCTCACCGACCGCCTCACGCGCGGCACCTATCTGTTCGACAACGGACCCGAGCGGCCCGGAGTCATCTGCCTGTCCTACACGTGGATGAGCGACGCCCTGAAAGTGTTGCCGCACCCCGTAGACCGTCGAGTCGAGCTCGCGCTGGCGGCACTGAAGAAGATCTATCCCGACCTCGATATAGCCTCACACATCGTCGGCCGACCGATCACCGTCTCGTGGGAGGACGACCCCCACTTCCTCGGGGCGTTCAAAGGTGCACTGCCCGGGCACTATCGCTACAACACCCGGATGTACAACCACTTTCACGCCCAGGAGCGTCTTCCCGACGCCGAGCGTGGCATCTTCATCGCGGGCGACGACGTCTCGTTCACACCTGCCTGGGTCGAGGGTGCGGTACAGACCGGGCTCAATGCGGTGTGGGGAGTCATCGCGCACTTCGGCGGAGCGTCGAATCCCCAGAACCCGGGTCCCGGCGACGTGTTCGCCGAACTCGGACCCATAGACATCGGACCATGACCATGCCCGTCTACGGTGGAAGGGCGACGTGATGACTGCGGATCGATTGCGAATTGCGCTGTGGCAGTGCGTATCCGTGGCGGACGACGTCGAGGAGAACCTCGAACGACTCGAACGGGCCACCGGCGATGCTGCCGCGCGCGGGGCGGACCTGATGGTCACTCCGGAGATGTATCTATCCGGGTACAACATCGGACCGGGCACCGCCCGACGCCTCGCCGACCCGTCGGCGGCCCACTCGGTGACGCCGTCGGTGCCATCGCGCGCCGCGCCGGGATCGCGGTCCTCTACGGCTGTGCCGAACTCGACGGTTCGGCTGTGTACAACACGGTCAGGCTCGTCGATCCCAACGGTATTTCCCTTGCCTCACACCGGAAGACGCATCTTTTCGGAGAGGTCGACCGCCAAGCGGTCGCGCCCGGCTCGGCCACGGCTCCCGTGATCGGCCTCGGCGGGTGGAGTCTGGGGCTGCTGATCTGCTACGAGGTCGAATTCCCGGAAATGGTGCGCGATCTCGCGGTTCGGGGTGCGGAGGTGATCTGCGTTCCGACCGCCAACATGCCCGAGTACGACGCCGTTCAAACGGTCTTGCTGCCCGCTCGCGCACTCGAGAACACCGTCTTTGTGGTCTACGCGAACTACTGCGGTCGCGAGGGTGACCTGGCCTACGGCGGACTCAGCGAAGCCATCGATCCCGACGGCAGCATCCGTGCGAGGGCCGGCCGCGACCCGGAGCTGCTGATCGTCGACGTCGAGCGAAGGGTCCTCGACGACTCGCGTGAACGGTTCACCTATCTCGCCGATCGTCGACCGGATTCACTGTCGTGACGAAGTGCTCCGTGGCGCGGAGCATCATCCGCTGACGTCAACGCGGAGTTTGGCTTGGTGCGTTAAATCAAGTGCATCGGTACTGGTCCAAGCCTTTTCGTGAGACGCATTGACGAATGTGTCGACGATCACGTTCCGCTGTAGACACGACGCGCAGCAGTGTTCTACCTTTTCTTACGGGTCAGTAAGCTACCGACCGGTAGCCATGCTTTTGGGGTCACTTTCACCACGATGGTGTTCGCGCAAGCGTGCGCTCCCATCGGCGTCAGTGCCCCCTTTTCGTGTTGATCCCATCCGATCGAGTGTCGATGAAGGGGGCGGACTCATGGCCGAGACGGCAATGGATATCGGGCGATCCACACATGCAGGACAAGTGCGTGCGAGGGGTGCGCGCTCGTCCGGGGTCGAGCGGCAGGGGAGAGCCGCGCGGCGACAACAACGCCCACGGGCTTTTCTGCGACCCTCGGTATTGATCGAGGCGATCGAGGTCGAGAAGCTCATTGTGATCCCGGGATTGGACGTCCTGCTCGCCGAAGCCGAGCGTTTCGGGTTGATCGAGGGGACCTCGGCAGCGCTGCGTCAGGCAGTCAACCGGCACGAGAACGCCGTCGATGCACTGATCGGTATGCTCATCGACTCCATCGGTGACGACCACAGTGCCGCAGAACAACTCAACAACGCACCCGCGGTGTTGCCGGTTCGCGCGCTGCAGAGCATCGTCGACGACTACCGCGACACCAACGACGTCGCGAAGGTCGACATGGTTCGGCTGGCGTTTTTGTTCGTGGCCGTGCACGCGCTCACCGATCCCACCAACTGTGCAACTGCGTCGCGCAACCTCAATCTGGTACCGCCGCCGCTGCATCGGGACCGCGCGATCCTCGGCAGGGTGATGGCCCATGCGCTGCCGACGTTCACCACACGGGACCGCGACCTGTTCGCCGTTTTCGTCAGCAAGGCGAGCGCCTTCTTTGCCGTTCCCGCACCGGTACCGACGACGCACGATGACGACGCCGTCACCGACCTCGCGATCGTTCGCTACAACCCGCACGCCCTGCGCACGAGCTGCGAGCACATCGGGTTGGGGCCGAGTGCGGTCCGCGTCGCGGGACTGAGCTAGGTCGCTCACTGCGCCGCGAAACACGGTGCAGTCAGCGGTTTCTGCGATGCCGGCGGCGCGGCGCGGCGACCGGCCGTAGGCTCTGAGGTGTGAGTACGGATCGCCCGCAACGATTCCGATGGCTCCTGCATATCGATCTCGATCAGTTCCAGGTCTCGGTCGAGCGGCTGCGGAGCCCCGAACTCGCCGACGTCCCGATCGTCGTTGGCGGAAACGGCGACCCGACGGAAGCCCGCAAGGTCGTGACGTGTGCCTCCTACGAGGCTCGGGCGCACGGAGTCCGCGCGGGCATGCCGCTGCGCGCCGCCCACCGAAAACTCCCCGACGCCGTGTTCGTCCCCCTCGACACCGAGGCATACGACGCCGCGTCCGCGGAGGTGATGGACGCGATCCGCGGACTCGGCCATCCCGTCGAGGTCTGGGGATGGGACGAGGCATACGTCGGGATCGAACCACTGACCGATTCGGCACGCGGCGGTGCCGAGTCCGTCGGCGACGCCACGATCATCGAGTTCGCCACCCGTATGCGCACTGCGGTCCTCGAAGCCACCGGTCTGGATTCATCAGTGGGAATCAGCGACAACAAGCAGCGCGCCAAGATGGCAACCGAATTCGCCAAGAAGCCGGATCGTCTGCCCCCGCACGACTCGGCAGAGTCCGCGACTTTTATGCCCGTGCAACCTCTGCCCGACAAGGTGTTCGTGCTCGACGACCGCAACTGGCTCGAACTCATGGGGCACCGTCGGCCCAGGGAGTTGTGGAGTGTGGGTCCCAAGACCGCCGAGAAGCTCGCCGCTCACCACATCGACACCGTCGACGACCTGATCGCGACGCCGCGCGACGACCTGATCGCGATCTTCGGCGCACACCAGGGCAATTGGCTCTACGTACTGTGCCGGGGCCATGGTGACTCCACGATCACTCCCGAGCCGTGGGAAGCGCGCTCGCATTCCAAGTCGCGGACGTTCGCCGCCGACCTCGTTTCCGCCACCGAGAAGCGCACCGCCGCAGAGCAACTGGTGCGTGAACTGCTCGACCAGGTGATCGCTGAAGGGCGGGTACCGTTCCGGGTTGCGGTCACCGTGCGGACATCGACCTTCTATACGAGGACGAAGTCACGCAAACTCCAGGCGCCTACGGTCGACATCTCCGAACTCACACCGGTAGTCCTCGAGCTTCTCGATCGCTTCGACGCCGACCGCCCCGTGCGCCTACTCGGAGTACGCATGGATCTCGTGCCCCTTGACGCTCAACCCGTCGCCGACACCGATCTCGACCTCGAGGAGACCTGATGCAGCAGAAGAGAATTCGCGCACTGTGGTCGGCGATCACAGCGATCACGGTGGTTGTGACCGCCCTCGTACTCGGCGAGCCATCGGCCGACGCCGCGCCCAGGCTCCCGGTGACCTACAACTTCCTCGACGGCGCGCGCGCAGAGCTCGCGCATCCGGGCGGTTCGCTGCCCGGTACCAACGACTTCTCCTGCAGTCCGGCGCCGCGCCATCCCCGGCCGGTGGTCCTCGTGCACGGCAGTGGCGGTGGACGGCAGACGAACTGGGCAACAATGGCGCCCGCCCTCGCCAATGAGGGCTACTGCGTGTTCGCCCCGACGTACGGCACGCTCTCGACGCAGTGGCCTGCGTCGGCGCTCGGCGGACTCGGCCCCAAGGACGACAGCGCATGGCAACTCAAAGCCTTCATGTCGAAGGTCATGACGGCGACGCACACCGACCAGATCGACATCGTCGGGCATTCGCTTGGCACTGAGATCCCCACGTACTGGATGAAGTACCTCGGCGGCCGCGGTCATGTGGCGCACTACATCTCGCTTGCCCCGTACTGGCGACAGGGACCCGACGACGACGATGCGCGCGGTGAGTCGATCGCAGAATTCCGGCGCGCACTAGGTATCCCGGCGCCGACACGCCCCGCGTGCCCGGACTGTGTCGCGCCGCCGCGACAGCTGGATTTCAACCATGCCGTCCGGCAGCCGACTCCCTATCTGGAGGGCGTGCGCTACACGAACATCGTCACCAGGTTCGACGATATCGTCACCCCCTACTGGGTCGGCATCCTGCCGGGTGGACCGCGAACCTCGGTGCGAAACATCGAATTACAGGACGGCTGCGACCGCGACTTCGCCGATCACCTCTCGATAGTGTCCGACCGTCGAGCAGTTGCGTACGTCCTCAACGCACTCGACCCCGCGCATCCGCGTCCGGTGCCGTGCGCATTCGTGCCACCGGTCACAGGCGGTTAGCGGCCCGCATGCGCGACCCGCTCCCGCGACACATGGTCACGGGCGTGGGCAATCGCATCGTCGAGGTTGGTCAGCAGGTGGTTCTCGTGTCGGAGTTCGTCGATGACGCCGACGCCCTCGAGTAGTTTGAGGTGTTCGTCCTGTACGCCCTTGATGATCACGGTGATGCCGCGATTCTCGAGTTCGGAGACGATCTCGGCGAGCGTGTGCGCTCCCGTCGCGTCCAGCATCCCGAGATGGGACATCCGGATGATCACCACACGCACGGTGGTGTCGGAGTCGGCGCCCGAGGCTATGGCCGTCGAGATACGTTCTGCCGCACCGAAGAACATTGCGCCGTCGAGTCGCAGCAGTGCGATCGACTCGTCGCCGGGCACAGCGGGACCCGGTAGTTCTTCTCGGGTGACGCTCGAGCGCTTCGCCACCTGTCGGAGCGCGAAGAACGCGGCGACGACGATACCGATCTGTACCGCTTCGATGAGATCGAAACAGACGGTGATGACTGCCGTGACCGCGAAGATCAACGCATCCGATCGAGTGGAACGCATGATCTTCCGCACCGTCGACGACGAGATCATCCGGAAGCAGGTCACCATCAACACACCGGACAACGCCGCGAGCGGGATCTGCGAGACAGGTCCGGTGGCCAGATACACCACGCCGAGGAGGAACAGTGAGTGCACGATGGCCGACACACGCGTGCGCGCACCGGAACGCACGTTCACTGCCGTCCGTGCGATCGCGCCAGTCGCGGGCATACCGCCGAACAGTCCGGATGCCACCGATGCCAGTCCCTGGCCGGTGAGCTCGCGGTCGGGATCGTAGGGGCCGGTCGGTGACATGGTCGCCGCCACGCGGGCCGAGAGCAGCGACTCGATGGCAGCGAGTGCGGCTATCGCGACCGCGGCTCCGCCGAGCGACTGCATCGTGTCGAGGTCGAGGTGCGGAAACGTCGGTGCAGGCAGGTGCGAGGGCAGTTCGCCGATCCGGCGGACCCCGACATGCGCGAACTGGACGATGAGCGTGACAACGATGACGGCGGTGAGGGACTCGGGTATCGCGCGGTGAATCCTGGGCAGACCGATCATCAGCACGGCGATGACCGCCACGACACCGAGAGTCTTCGCGGCGACGCTCCAGTCCGCGTGCGCGACGACATGAATCGCTGCGGGCAGCGTGCGTTCGCCCTTCGGGGCGTCGGTGCCGAACGCGGCGGGTACCTGCTGCAGGAAGATGATGATGGCGATGCCGAGCGTGAAGCCCTCGATCACCGGCCACGGAATGAACGTCACCGCCCGACCGAGGCCCACGGCTCCGGCGATGAGCACGATCAGACCTGCCATCACCGTGACCAAGGCGATCGAGGAGAGTCCGTGCGCCGCAACGATGGGTGCGAGGATCACCGCCATCGCGCCAGTGGGCCCGGACACCTATACGTGTGATCCGCCGAAGATCGCCGCAACGAGTCCTGCGACGACAGCGGTGATCAGCCCGGCGGCAGCCCCGACGCCTGAGCTGATCCCGAATGCGAGTGCCAACGGGAGTGCCACAACGCCCACGGTGACTCCCGCGAGGATGTCCGACTTCCAGGAGCGTCGAAGGTCGCGATAGTCGCTGCGGTTCGGTAGCAGGTGCAGCAGCCGCTGCGGGTGAACAGCACGCAGCCAGGCCGGGCTGTGACGATCTCCCGACCTTGTGGACGCGGCACTCACTGCGCGACGACGGGTGGCAGCGCAGCCATCGAATCGAGTTGGTCGCGCTCTGCACCGAGGGTGTCGGCGAGGAAGCCGCGCGCGGTGACGAGAAGATCTGCGACCTTGGGGTTGGCCAGTTCGTAGAACACGGCGTTGCCGACGCGTTCGCTGCGCACCACGCGATGGCGTTTGAGAACGGCGAGGTGCTGCGACATCGTGGTCGGTTCGAGTCCGGTGATCGTGAGCAGTTCACTCACCGGCGTCGGGCCGCCGTTGGAGCTGAGCACTTCCAGCACGCGAATGCGGACGGGGTGTGCGAGCCCCTTGAACAGATTGGCCTTGATCTCGTAGAGCGGTTGCGGCCAGCTGCTGGGCATGTGCCGACCTCCTTGGTGCAGTCGAACGGATAGTGACTTAATGGATTGAGCAATCGTGCAATCCATTGATAGCACTAGTCCACCCCGATGGTCGAGTCAGGTGTGAGCGATCACTCCTGCGCGCGCGGCACGCGCACGCCGAGGAGTTCTGCGTCGGGATCGGCGTCGAGCCCGAGGCGGTCCCAGTCGAGGGTCACTGCGACGACGGCGTACGCCGACGTCGGAAAGCGCTCGATGTAGCCCTCGGGGTCGAGGGCGAGCGCTGTCTGTGGCATGCCCGGTTCATGTCCGACGACGAGCACGGTCGCCGCGTCGGCTGGGCTGTACACCCTGACGGCCTCGAGGATCTCGGTCGGTGTCCCGCCGTAGATCTCGTCGAGATAGGTCGTCGGCGCGGTGATGCCGGTGCGGTCGAGGGTCTCCCGCGTCCGGGTTGCCGTCGAGCAGAGCACGGCGTCGACCCGGAGGTCCTCCGAACGAATCCAGTCGCCCGCGAGTGCCGCCTCTCGGCGACCCCGATCGGCAAGCGGGCGTTCGTGGTCGGTGACCCCGGGCGGATATCCCGACTTCCCGTGCCGCATCAGCACCAGCGTGCGCGGCGCTGCGCTCACGCAATTCTCCGCGAACGGGCCGCGAGGTGTTCTCCGCGCTGTCGGGTGTCGGCGATGCGCAGCACCGTGACGGTTGCGCGCCACGCCGCGGACTCCTGGCGGCAGAACTGGGCGTGGTCGTCGTCGCCGGACATCGACGCCTCGTCGGCCTGCGTGTCGTACTCATAGGCCTCGTCGAGGCAGTCGGCGATGATGGAGCGAACGGTCGTGTGATCGGTTCGTGTGGCATCGAGTACCAGGGCGATGGTGTCGGAGTCGAGGGTGGCGAGTTGCTCGAGCTCGGTCCGGAACCATGCGATGGCTCGCGCGTCGTCGTGTCCGGAATCGCTGTGCTGTGTGCGCCGCATCTCCTCAGATTAGTGCCGCAGACCGACGCGAAGCCGCTGCGACACCACTAGCCTGGATTCCGTGCATTCCTGGCTTCCCGCGCTGCTGGCTGTATCCGCAGCGCTGCTGATCGCCGGCGGAACGGTGCTTCGGCAGCGTGCCTCCCGTGCGTCGGGAGCCATCACGCCGGGGTGGTGGCTCGGCGCAGCGATCGCGATCGTCGGGTTCGTGCTGCAGGCCTCTGCACTCGGGTTGGGGTCGATTCTGCTTGTCCAGCCGCTGGTGGTGCTCGCGGTGCTGTTCGCCTTACCGCTCGAGGCGTGGGCCGACCATCGGCATCCGAAGGCCAAGGAGTGGGCGTGGGGCGCGATCCTCGTCGGCTGTGTCGCGACCTTCCTGTTGATCTCGCGACCCGAGCCGTCGCTCCGACGCCCCAACGAAGCGGTGATGTGGGGAGCGGTCGTGGCGGTCGTGGCGGTGGTCGCTGCGTGCGTGGTGTTCGCCGAACGATCGAGTCCGCACTACCGCGCCCTCTTCTACGGACTGGCCGCGGGCACGCTGTTCGGTGTGTCTGCCCTGCTCATCAAAACAGTCGTCTACCAGGCGACCCACGTGTATCTGCTCACCTTCACCAAGCCGGAGATCTACCTGCTGGTGCTTGTCGCGGTCGGTGCGGTCGTCGCGCAGCAGAAGGGATTCGGCGCCGGAGATCTGCAGACGTCGTTCCCGGCGATGAATGTCATGGAACCCGCGGTCTCGATGGCGCTCGGAGTGGTGTTGCTCGGTGAGAACCTCAAGGTGTCGGTCCCGACGGCGCTCTTCCTCGGGATAGTGCTCGCGGCGATGGTCCGCGCCGTCGTCGAACTCGCGAAGGCGTCGGCTGTGCGCGGCGAGGAGCGTGAGGCGCAGCGACGTGATGCCACGATCTCACCTATCCGCAGGGTTGCCTGACGACCGCCGACGACGTTCAGGCGTCGACGCGTTCGATCACCGTCGCAATGCCTCCCGCCCATTCGGCTGCGGCCTTCGCGGGCTTGATCGTCGACGAGTTGTCGTGACGGAAGTGTTCTCCGACCTGCGTCGCGCCGTGGCGGGTCAGGAGTTCCGCCATGATCTCGCCGCCGCGGTTGAAGGTCTCGCCGTAGATGGTGTCGCCGAGTCCGAAGACACCGAATCGCACACCTGACAGATCCGGGGCGGTCTCGGTGATCTCCTCGGCGAACGGCTCTGCACCCGTCGGTAGTTCGCCCTCGCCGTAGGTCGAGCAGACGATGACGAGGAAGTCGTCGGGATCGAGATCGTCGACGGCGAACTCGCTCATGTCGTAGATCGACGGGTCGTGCTCGGCAGCCAGGACGTCGGCGATGGCGTCGGCTACGAGTTCCGCGTTGCCGGTCTCGGTGCCGTAGAGGATGACGACGGACACGATCTGCTCCTGATGTTCTTCGGGTGTTCCTCGGGCGGATGGAATGGGGTTGGCGACGAACTCGTCGCCAACTCAAGGAAGGCTACCCTAACTGATCGACCGCGCGCTTCCGGGCGGCGGAAAGTTTGACACAGACCATTTACGGAATTACTTGGATGTCCTAGTATATGTGGGGACACAGGGTTTCTACTACCCAGCGCAGCATCTTCCAGAGCCAGAACTCCCCGACATTCAGAACAGGTGATCACCGGTGACCGTTGCCGCTTCCGTACCCACCATTCCGCACTACCTCAACGGCGCCCGCGTAGAGGTGACCGAGGGGCGTCACGCCGACGTCTTCAACCCCAGCACCGGAGCCGTCCAGGCGTCGGTGCCGCTCGCGAGCACCGACGAGGTCGCTGCGGCTGTCGCGACGGCCGTCGAGGCACAGAAAGCCTGGGCGGCGTGGAACCCGCAGCGTCGGGCGCGCGTCCTGATGCGGTTCGTCGACCTGGTCAACCAGAATGCCGACGAGATCGCCACCACCCTTTCTCTCGAGCACGGAAAAACCCACGCCGACGCCCTCGGCGACATCCAGCGCGGCATCGAGGTCATCGAATTCGCCATCGGCATCCCGCACCTGATCAAGGGCGAGTTCACCGAGGGTGCCGGATCGGGTATCGACGTGCACTCGATCCGCCAGCCGCTCGGCGTGGTCGCGGGGATCACCCCCTTCAACTTTCCCGCGATGATCCCGCTGTGGAAGGCAGGACCCGCGCTCGCATGTGGCAACGCCTTCATCCTCAAGCCGAGTGAGCGTGACCCGTCGGTGCCGGTACGGCTGGCCGAATTGTTCAGCGAGGCAGGTCTTCCCGACGGGGTCTTCCAGGTCGTCAACGGCGACAAGGAGGCGGTCGACGCGCTTCTCAACCATCCGGACGTCAAAGCGCTCGGGTTCGTCGGCAGCTCCGACATCGCGCAGTACATCTACTCGACCGCGGCGGCAAACGGTAAGCGCTCGCAGTGCTTCGGCGGCGCCAAGAACCACATGATCATCCTGCCCGACGCCGACCTCGACCAGGCCGCCGACGCACTGATCGGTGCAGGCTATGGCAGCGCGGGCGAGCGGTGCATGGCCATCAGCGTCGCGGTGCCGGTGGGGGAGCAGACCGCAGAACGCCTGCGCGCCAAGCTGATCGACAAGGTGAACGCGCTGCGGGTCGGACACAGTCTCGACCCCAAGGCCGACTACGGGCCGTTGGTGACCGCGGCGGCACTCGAGCGCGTCAAGGGATACATCGGCAAGGGTGTCGAAGAGGGGGCAGAACTCGTCATCGACGGTCGCGAGCGTGCGAACGACGAACAGACCTACGGTGACGACGACCTGTCGAACGGATTCTTCGTCGGCCCGACCCTGTTCGACCACGTCACCAAGGACATGTCGATCTACACCGACGAGATCTTCGGGCCGGTGCTGTCGATCGTGCGCGCCGCAGACTACGAGGAAGCCCTGGCGCTCGCCTCGGATCACCAGTACGGCAACGGTGTCGCGATCTTCACCCAGGACGGCGACGCCGCACGCGACTTCACCGCGCGCGTCGACGTCGGCATGGTGGGAGTCAACGTGCCCATCCCGGTTCCGGTGGCGTACTACACCTTTGGCGGTTGGAAGCGCTCCGGATTCGGCGACCTCAACCAGCACGGACCCAGCTCGATCCAGTTCTACACCAAGACCAAGACGGTCACGTCGCGGTGGCCGTCGGGTATCAAGGACGGTGCCGAGTTCGTGATCCCGACGATGGACTGAGTGGGATGACCACCACGACATCCGCCATACCGACCGGCGGCCTCGACGACGACGAGCGTGTCATCGTCGAGACCGCGGCGGCATTCGCCGCCAAAAAGCTTGCGCCGCACGCACTGGAATGGGATGCGACCGATCACTTCCCGGTCGCCGAACTGCGTGAGGCCGCCGAACTCGGCATGGGAGCCATCTACTGCGCAGAAGACGTCGGCGGCAGCGGGCTACGGCGGCTCGACGGGGTGCGGATCTTCGAGCAGCTCGCCTACGCCGACCCCGCGGTCGCGGCATTCCTCTCCATCCACAACATGTGCACCTGGATGGTCGACAGCTACGGCACCGACGAGCAACGTGCGCAGTGGATCCCGCGATTGGCCGGCATGGAGACCATCGCGAGCTACTGCCTGACCGAACCGGGCGCGGGCTCCGATGCCGCAGCATTGTCGACACGCGCGGAGAAGGTCGGCGATCAGTACGTGCTGACCGGCGTCAAGCAGTTCATCTCCGGCGCCGGATCGTCGGATCTCTACGTCGTGATGGCGCGCACCGGCGGCGACGGGCCGAAGGGGATCTCGACGTTCCTCGTCGAAAACGGCTCTGACGGACTGAGCTTCGGGGCTCAGGAGCATAAGATGGGGTGGCACGCTCAGCCGACAGCGCAGGTCATCCTCGACGAGGTGCGCGTGCCCGCAGCCAACCTTCTCGGTGGGCAGGAGGGTATCGGTTTCGGTATCGCGATGAACGGACTCAACGGAGGTCGGCTGAACATCGCGGCGTCGTCGCTCGGTGGCGCCCAAGCCGCCTTCGACAAGGCCGCGGCCTACGTCGCATCGCGTAAGGCGTTCGGTAGCAACCTGATCGACGAGCCGACGATCCGCTTCACCCTTGCCGACATGGCCACCTCGCTGCAGACCTCTCGGCTGATGCTGTGGCACGCGGCGTCGTCTCTCGACGCAGATGCGCCCGACAAGGTGGAGCAGTGCGCGATGGCCAAGCGGTACGTCACCGACTCCTGTTACACCGTCGCCGACCAGGCGTTGCAACTGCACGGGGGATACGGCTACCTGACCGAGTACGGCATCGAGAAGATCGTCCGGGATCTACGGGTACACCGCATCCTCGAGGGAACCAACGAGATCATGCGCGTCGTGGTCGGCCGGTCGGTGGCGACACGGTTCCGCGAGTCATGACCACCAAGCCAGCAGCACAACCACCTTCAGTTCAGGAGAATCGACAATGACGACGATCGCCTTTCTCGGACTCGGCAACATGGGCGGACCCATGGCCGCCAACCTCGTCAAGGCAGGCCACACGGTGCACGGCTTCGATCCCGTGCCCGAGGCGGTCAAGACGGCAGAGGCCAACGGAATCTCGACCTTCCCGACGGCTGTCGAGGCCGTCGCTGTTGCCGAGGTCGTGATCACGATGCTCCCTAACGGGACCATTGTGAAGAAGCTGTACGACGAGATCCTGCCCGCGACACTGACGGGCGCGCTTCTCATCGACAGCTCGACGATCTCGGTTGCCGATGCCCGTGAGATCAACTCGCGCGCAGCAGAAGAGGGGTTCGCGCAGATCGACGCCCCGGTCTCGGGCGGTGTGAAAGGTGCCGTCGCAGGGACGTTGGCGTTCATGGTCGGAGGCACCGACGAGGCGTTCGCTGCGGCACGGCCCACCCTGGAGGCCATGGCGGGCAAGATCATCCACTGCGGTGGGCCCGGCGCGGGCCAGGCTGCCAAGGTGTGCAACAACATGCTGCTTGCGGTGCAGCAGATCGCGGTCGGCGAGGCATTCGTGCTCGCGGAGAAGCTGGGCCTGTCGGACGACGCACTCTACGACGTGGTGACCGGAGCGACCGGAAACTGTTGGGCGATCGAGACGAACTGTCCGGTCCCGGGGCCGCAGCCCACATCGCCCGCGAACAACGAGTTCAAGCCGGGCTTTGCGACTGCTCTGATGAACAAGGACCTCGGCCTCGCGCTCGACGCCATCGCCGACACCGGGTCACGCGCACCGCTCGGCGAGCACGCGGCCGCGCTGTACAAGTCGTTCGCCGAGCAGCATTCCGACCTGGACTTCTCGGCGATCATCACGACGCTGCGCTGACCTGCAGCCGCGGCACCAGACGCCGCGGATCCGTATGACGCGCTGCCCGGAAAATCGGGCCGTGCGTCATACGGATCCGGATGCTGTGTGTGGTGCGTCGCGGTGGCGCCTCGCGTTCGGCGCAACGGAACCAGATCGGGGTCGCGCGCGTCCAAGTCCGCATGGACATACACGAGTTGTCGGTGCGGCGTGATGGAGTGTTCAGCGCAGCTGAGGCTCGCGCCTGCGGGCTGAGCACCTCGGCAATCAGCCGCCGCGTCGTTTCCGGTGCATGGCGCGAAGCGGCGCCGGGCGTGTACCTCGTCGCAGGGCACGCGCGGGGAGCTCGGGCCCAGGCGCGGATCGCCGTGCTCTCGGTGCACCGCGACGCCGTACTCGGAGGTGCCGCTGCGGCCTGGTGGCTCGGCCTATGCCCCGACGAACCACGCAAGCACCTGGTCTTCACCCGCACCCGCGGGCGGGCGCGACGGTCGTCGGCGACCGCGGTGCGCCGCTACCGGGTGCTCGACGACGCCGACATCGTTGTGCACGAAGGACTCCGGACCACGTCGACCGACCTCACCGTGCTGGAGGCTGCGGTAGTACTGGGGCTGTCGTTCATGGATTCGGCGCTGCTATCCGGGCGGGTGACGCTCGACTCCCTCGACGCCGCGCACGCCCGCTACCCGGGGCGTCACGGTGCGCCGCTGGTACGCGGCTACCTCGACCTCCTCGCCGACGGTACGCGGTCAGCGGCCGAGCGGGTCATGACGTCGATCCTGGACGGGGCAGGCATCACCGGGTGGGTCGCGAACCTGCCAGAGGGCGGGTACGTCATCGACGTCGCCTTTCCGGCAGCAAAGCTCGCCGTCGAGGTCGACGGTTTTGCGTATCACCGCGACGCCAAGGCGTTTCAGCATGACCGCACCCGTCGCAATGCACTGATCGCCCGTGGCTGGACGGTGCTGAACTTCACCTGGGCCGACCTGGTAGAACGTCCCGACCACGTGATCAACCTGATCGCGGCCGCGCTCGACCGCTCGGCGGCGTGAACTCACGACGACGATTCGGGCTCCGAACTCGAGCCAGCGGCCCAGCGGAGTGATCCGTATGACGGTAGGCCCGCACATCCGGGGTGCCCGTCATACGGATCGACGACGCTCTGCGGCAGTATGACAATCAGCCCGCGAAACCGGGGTGCCCGTCATACGGATCGGCGACGACCGCGAGTCAGAAGTCCCCCGCGTGATGGCGCAGCGACTGGATCGCCGAGACCAGTCCGCCGATCTCGGACTCGTCCATACCGACATCGGCGAAGACCTCGCGGTTGAGAGTCGTCGTGGCATCCTCGACCGTCGAGCGTCCCAGCTCGGTGATCTCCACAAGGGTTGTGCGTCCGTCGGTGGGGTGGGGGAGCCGTCGCACGAGCTGCGCCTCCTCGAGTCGTCGAATCGCGTGGGTGACGCTCGTGACGTGCACCTGCAGACGGTCGCTCGCCTTGGTGATCGGCAGGGAGCCGGTGCGTGAGAAGGCCAGTAGCCGAAGCAGTTCGAAGCGTGAGAACGTCAGATCGTAAGGGCGGAGAGCTGTTTCGACCCGGGCCAGCAGAATCTGGTGGGCCCGCATCACCGATGTGACCGCGACCATCCCCTCGGCGACGTCGCCCCACCCGGCCGAGGTCCAATTGGCCTTCGCCTCGGCGATCGGGTCGAACTCCATACTGTGACCAGCCATGGGCGTCAGCCTATCCGGCCTGTGGATCGTCAGACGTTGTTGCCGGTTCGGCGCGCCATCCGTCGATCACGGCCAATGCCGCGGCCGCGGGATCGGCCTCTGCCGGCACCAGTCCCGCAAGGAGCAGTTGCGAGAGTCCGTGCACGCTCGACCACAGCGAGACGACGATCGTCGAAGGCTCGACACGTCGCAGCACCCCGGACTCGATCGCGCGGCGAACCGCATCGTCGAGAGGGGCGATTGCCCGCGCTGCAGCCTCGTCGAGTTCTGCTGTCGGCGTGAGCCCGGCGACGGTGGGCGAGAACATGACCGCGAAGAGTCGTGGATTGTTCAGTGCCCATTGCACGTACGTCATGCCGAGACCTGCGATGTCGCGCTCGGGGACGTCGGATGCGCCCACCGATTCCTGTGCCGACGCGAAGCTGTCGAATGCGCGGACGAGCACCCCCACCTGGAGGTCGGCCATGCTGCCGAACAAGGAGTAGACGGCAGTGGTCGACGTCCCGGCGGCGCTGGCGACGGTTCGCACAGTCAAGGCGCCGAAGCCGTCGTTTGCCGTGATGTCTACTGCCAGGTCGAGCAGTCGGTCGCGCAACTCGACGGTGTGAACCTTGGGTCTTGCCATGACGTACATTGTTTCATAACATCGTTCTGTAACAGTGTTACCAATTCTGGAGGTCGTCATGTCCAAAGTCGACGAGATCCCACGGATGACCAATGTGACGCCTCCCGACGGTGCTGCATTGTTTCTCATCGGGATGCGGATCAACCGCCCGCTGAGGGTGCGGTCGTGGTTCTACGTGTTCGTTGCGATGCCACGGATGCTGTGGCATCTGCGTCGGCATCGTGACAAGGGAATGCTGGTTTATCGGCTTTATTTGGGGCCTTCACCCATGGTCCTGTCCTATTGGAAATCGCCGGAAGCGTTGCAGAATTTTGCCTCTGACCCCGCGGCTCCTCACCTACCTGCATGGCGCTGGTTCAACGCCAATGTTCGCGGGCGAGACGATGTCGGGATCTGGCACGAGACATACGTGATCGGCGACCATGAGTCGATCAGCTATGCGATGCCGTCCTGGGGATTGGCGCGGGCCTTCGGCGCCATTCCGGTAGACGGCGCTCACGCCACGGCGAGGGGCAGGCTTGCCGAGAACGCAGATGCGCGCGGCGGGTGCCCAGTGTCGCGCTGACGGTCAGCGCTTCTCGTGGGTGAGCAGCATCTCGATCGCGCCGACAATCGTGTCGGCGAGTTGGGCGGCGGTGCGGTCGCCGAGGTCGCCGCGCTGCTCGTCGGATCGCAGCATGATGACCGATTCGACGAGCCGGAAGGGTAGAAGGCTGCGGGTGTCGGCTGGGTCGTCGAGAACCGCGGACGCGAGAGTTTCGTATGCTGCGGCGAGTTCTGTTCGTGCGGAACGGAATTCGACGTAGCGCTCGTCGCCGACCTCCGGCAGCAGGTACAGCGACCCCAGGTTCCAGCGTTCGTCGACGAGCTGGGCGACGTCGAATCGGGCGAGGTCGAGGAGCCTGTCGAGCGGTGCGCGGTCGTCGGACAGCAGCTCTCGTGCCCGATCCAGGGAACCGACGACGGTCGCGTCGAGCAGCGCGGCGAGGATGTCGTCCTTGGTCTTGAAATAGTGGTACATCGACGCCTGGCGGATGCCGACGGCTTCGGCGATCATGCGGGTCGACGTCCCGGTGTACCCGTGCCGACAGAAGAGTTCGGCCGCGGCGTCGAGAATCTCCTCGCGTGCGGTGGCACCCCGCCTGCGCTGTTCGACGAGTCGCGGCCTGCCGGGGCCGGCCGCCGCGCGGCCCGACGGGGAGGCACTACTCATGTCACGCTTTCCTGCTGATGTGTCGTCGACTCTCTCTGAGGCGGTCATCCGACGAGATCGGACGCGTCGAGTCTAGTCGAGCGGACAGGGAGGGCTCGCAGGTCCGAGGGTGAGGCGGATCTGCGTCGCGTAACACGTTCGTAGCGCGCGTTTCCATGTCGGCAACAAATCTGTCACTCGATAGAAAAAGCACGAGCGTTATCTGTCATCTGGCAGATAAACCGCTCACCGTGGAGCCTCACCGCAAAGGACTGGATCGATGACCTCCACCGCACAACCGCCCGCGGATCCGACATTCACAGTGGCTCCCACCCCGACATCAGGCGCCGACGCCGACGATCTCTCAGAGTTCGGCTACGACCAACAACTGCACCGTTCGCTCGGCAAGTTCGCCTCGTTCGCGGCGGGGTTCTCCTTCGTCTCGATCCTGACGACGATCTTCCAGCTCTTCGGACTCGGCTTCGGTTTCGGCGGCCCCGCCTTCTTCTGGACCTGGCCGATCGTCTACGCGGGTCAGTTCCTCGTTGCGCTCTGCTTTGCTGAGATCGCTGCGCGGTATCCGATCTCCGGGGCGATCTATCAGTGGTCGCGCAGGATGGGCGGCGAGGTCATCGGCTGGTTCGGTGGCTGGTTCATGATGATCGCTCAGATTGTCACCGCCTCGGCTGCGGCCATCGCGCTGCAGGTGGTGCTGCCCAGTGTGTGGAGCGGCTTCCAGATCATCGGCGACGACCCCACCCTCACCTCCACGTCGGGCGCGGCGAACGCCGTCCTGCTCGGCTCGGTCCTGTTGATCGCCGTGACCGCGATCAACTGCATCGGCGTCAGGTGGATGAGCCGGGTCAACAGCATCGGTGTCACCTGTGAGCTGGTGGGTGTCGTCGCGGTGGTGCTCGCCTTGTTCACTCACGCCAAGCGTGGGCCGGGGGTCGTCTTCGACACCGGCGCGCCGGGACAGCAACCGGGCTACATCTGGGCGTTCATCGTTTCCGGTCTCATGGCTGCCTACGTGATGGTCGGATTCGGCTCGGCGGGCGAACTTGCCGAGGAAACCCGCAACCCGCGCCGCGTCGCGCCGCGCACCATCCGGATGGCACTGACCATGTCGGCGATCGGCGGCGGACTCATGCTTCTCGGTGCGTTGATGGCCGCGCCGACACTCGACGACGAACTCGCCACGGGCGGTCTGCCGTACGTACTCGACTCGGTCCTCGGCAGTTTCTGGGGCAAGGTGCTGTTGTGCGACGTCGCGGTGGCCATCTTCATCTGCACCCTTGCCATCCAGACGGCGTGCTCGCGGCTGATGTTCTCGATGGCGCGTGACGGACGACTTCCGTTCTCGGCCAGACTCGCTCATGTCAACAGCCGAACCGGAACACCGATTCTGCCGTCGATTCTCATCGGTGTGCTGTGCATCGCGATCCTGGTCGTCAACGTCGGCAACTCGGCCATTTTCGCCACGCTGGCGAGTGTCTGCATCATCCTGATCTACCTCGCGTACCTCGCGGTGACCGCCCCGATGCTCTACCGCCGCTTCAAGGGCTGGCCCTCCGGAGGCGTGCAGGTCGACGCCGAGGGCAAGAAGCTGTTCGGGCTCGGACCGTTCGGCATCGTGGTCAACCTGCTCGCCGTCGCCTACGGGTCGCTCATGGTGATCAATCTGGCGTGGCCGCGCGCCGAGGTCTTCGACCCGACCGGGGAGATGCCGATCCTGCGGTGGGCCGGCCCCATCTGCATCGCGGCCACGGTTCTGGTGGGTATCGCGTGCTACCCGCGCGGCAAAGCGCATCCCAAGCCGGTTACCGCACCCGTGTGATCGCTTCTTGCGACGACACATTCATCGACACATTCCCGAAAGGGGTCATCATGACCAACTCGACAACTACCTCCACTGCCTCGACCGCAGGCGCCAAAGCCCACGCGCGATCGCAGGCCGGCGCCATCACAGACTCCATGCCCGTGGTGCCCGCGACCGACTGGCCCACGCCGCCCGCCGACGTCGATCCGAAGTCGTTGGTCTGGGCCGAAACGGTGCCCGGGGGTAGGTACACGACCAAGGTGCTCGCGCGCGGAACGCGAATCCGGTTGCGCGACATCACCGGCGACGCCTGCGCCCACCTGCTGCTGTGGCGCGCCGACGCGACGTGGGAGCGGCTGAACATCGCCGACACCGTCAAGGTGCCCTGGCAGGCCTACCTCACCACCGGGCATCCGCTGCTGAGCGATCAGGGTCGGGTGCTCGCCACGGTCGTCCATGACCGCAGTGCGCGCCATGATGCGCTGACCGGCACGACAACCCTCGCCGACAATGTCGCGAAATATGGTGACGGCAACCCACATTCGGCAACACCCGCGGGCCGCGAACTCCTCAAGCTCGCGGCTGCCAAGAACGGCCTGACTCCGACCGATGTCGCGCCGTCGCTCTCATTCTTCGAGGGGGTCAGAGTCGGCGACGACGGATCGTTCGAGTTCCAGGGCAGTGCCGGGGCCGACACCAGTGTCGACCTGCTCCTGCATCTGCCGTGCATCGTCGCATTCGCCAACACCGCACATCCCCTCGACCCCGCACCGAGCTTCCGCTCAGGGCCGCTCGAAGTGCTCGCCTGGAAGGCAACCGACGATCTCGACGCCCTGCTCGCCGATGTCGCCGACCGTGATCCCGAGTACCAGCGCGCTGTCAGGAACAGTGAAGACGCATACGGCGCAACGCATTTCTGACCACCGCAGGTTGAGTCGCCCACCCGAGCGGCGTCAACACCACCCCACACCCAAGGACCAAGCATGACCACCACGATCGACCACACCACAGCCCCCGCCGCCGACCTCGCGCTCGTAGGCGGTGACGTGATCTACGACGGCGTCGTCGCGGAACGCGCGCCCTGGTCGGAAGTCGTTGCCGCGGGCGACGTCCTCACGATCGTCGACCTGCACGGCAATCAGGCCGTCGACACACTCTTCTACGGCGGCCACGATCACTCGATCCGCTACTCCGCGCAGACGACCATTGCCGCGCAGGGCAATATCTTCCTCACGACCGGAACGGTCATCCGCGACCAGGAGTCGCAGCCGATGATGACGATCGTCGCCGACGAGGTCGGCAACCACGACACCCTTGGCGGCGCCTGCTCGCAGGAGTCCAACACCCTGCGCTACGGCCACCACACCAAACATCAGCACGCGTGCGTCGAGAACTTTCTCATCGGCGGCTCGCGGCACGGTCTGGGCAAGCGGGATCTCGTCGGCAACGTCAATTTCTTCATGAACGTCCCCGTCGATCCCGACGGCGCACTCGGGATCGTCGACGGTCTGTCGGCTCCCGGCAAGCGTCTGGCGCTTCGCGCTGAGGTCGACACGCTTGTGCTCGTCTCCAACTGCCCGCAGATCAACAACCCCTGCAACGGATTCGACCCGAGCGCCGTCCGCGTCATCGTCACGCGACCGCGCAGCTGAGTCGACGACGCCCGCGTCCGAGGAGACGAGATGAACAGCAACACCACTCAGCCAGACGCCGTCGAGGTGCTCCGCGCCGGACCGATGACCACCATCCAGGACTGGCCCGGCCGAGTCGGCTACTGGAAGGTCGGGGTACCGCCGTCGGGTCCGATGGACGACCTCTCCTTCCGGCTCGCGAACATGGCCGTCGGGAACCCGGCCGGCGCAGCGGGTCTCGAGGCGACGATGATAGGACCGCGTCTGCGGTTCGCGACGTCGGCGACCGTCGCGGTCACCGGGGCACCCGCCCCGGTCACACTCGACGGGCGCGCTGTGCCGCACTGGGTTCCGATCGCGGTGTCCGCCGGAAGCGTGCTCGATGTCGGTGCTGTCGGTACGCTCGGATTGCGCGTGTACATCGCGATCTCGGGCGGTGTGGAGGCACAGCGCTACCTGGGCAGCAGATCCACGTTCACGATGGGCAGGTTCGGCGGGATCGAGGGCCGCGTGCTCGCCGACGGCGACGGTCTGGCGCGCGCGGGGATGCCGACCGTGAGCGCCACCCGGATTCTCACCGAGGAGCAGCCCGCATTCACCAACTCGTGGCAACTCGGTGTGACCGTCGGACCGCACTCGGCGCCCGAGTTCTTCACGCCCACCGACATCGACGAGATCATGGGCACCGACTACCAGGTCCACTTCAACTCAGACCGCACGGGTATCCGCCTGGTGGGTCCCAAACCGCGGTGGGCGCGCACGGACGGTGGCGAAGCCGGGTTGCACCCGTCCAACATCCACGACAACGCGTACTCCGTCGGCGCGCTCGACTTCACCGGCGACACACCGATTCTGCTCGGTCCGGACGGTCCGAGTCTTGGCGGCTTCGTATGCCCCGTGACGGTGACCGCCGCTGAGCGGTGGAAGCTGGGACAGCTCAAACCCGGCGACACACTCCGTTTTGTTGCCGTCAAGGCGGATGAGACGGCATCGCCGGCCGAACTGGGCCTTGCGCGCCGAGCATGCTTCGTCGACGTCCTTTCCCGCGGGGGCGATAGTGACAGCGGAATCCTCGGTACCACGACCACCGCCGACGGCACGACCTCGGTGACCTACCGCCGCAGCGGTGACGACAACATCCTCGTCGAGTACGGCGACATGCGTCTGGACCTCGCGCTCCGTGCGCGCGTGCACGCACTGGCCGAGCGCATCGAGGCGGAGAACCCCGCGGGACTGATCGACCTGACGCCAGGGATCAGATCGCTACAGGTGAAGGCGGACCCGACGATATGGTCGCAACGACCCATGCGGGACTGGCTGATCGAATGCGAAAGTCAACTGCCGGCCGCCTCGGAGCTCGTGGTACCCAGTCGCACGGTGCACCTGCCGTTGTCGTGGGACGACCCCGCGACGCGCGAGGCGATCGAGCGCTACATGCTCGGCGTACGGGGAGACGCCCCGTGGTGCCCATGGAACATCGAGTTCATCCGCCGTATGAACGGGCTCGACTCGGTCGACGACGTCCATCGCATCGTGTTCGACGCCGACTACCTCGTTCTCGGTCTCGGCGATGTCTATCTTGGAGCGCCGGTTGCGGTTCCGCTGGACCCGCGGCATCGCCTCGTCACCACGAAATACAATCCCGCGCGAACCTGGACGCCGGAGAACGCCGTAGGGATCGGAGGCGCCTACCTGTGCATCTATGGCATGGAAGGGCCGGGCGGCTACCAGTTCGTCGGCCGCACAACGCAGGTGTGGAATCACCGATACCCGCAGCAGGCCCCGGGCTTCGAACCGGAGCACCCGTGGCTTCTCCGCTTCTTCGACCGAATCAAGTGGTATCCGGTGAGTGCCGATGAACTGTTGGACATGCGCGCCGATGTCGCTGCAGGACGCGGTGACAGCGTCCGCATCACCGAGGGCACGTTCTCGCTCGCCGAACACGAGCGCTTCCTCGCCGACAACGCGGACGATATCGCGTCATCCCGCGTCCTGATGGAACAGGCGCGCGCCGAGGAGCGCGAGAGGTGGTCTCTTGCAGGTGAATTCACGTCGCCCGCGATGGGCCAGACCGCCGCTAGCGAAGGTGACGAGCCGAAGGACAAGGTCGCATGAGCAAGGTCGACGAGATCTACGCCCGGATCGCCGCAGCCGACCGCCCCGAGGTGTTCATCTCGCTGCGCGCGCGGGAGGACGTCGCGGTGGACTACGATCGTTCGCTCCGCGACGGCGGCCCGCTCGCCGGAATCATCCTCGCGGTCAAGGACAACGTCGACGTCGCCGGAATGCCTACCACGGCAGCATGCCCCGGATATGCGTACACACCTGAGGTCGACGCGCCTGTCGTCGCAGCACTTCGTCGGGCAGGAGCGATCGTCCTCGGCAAGACCAACCTCGATCAGTTCGCCACCGGTCTCGGCGGAACGCGTAGTCCGTATGGCGCGGTGCGTGATTCACGACGCCCCGAGCGGATCTCGGGAGGATCGAGTTCAGGATCGGCCGTCGCCGTGGCGCTCGGCTTCGCCGATATAGCCATCGGTACCGACACCGCCGGATCGGGACGTGTGCCCGCCGGGCTGCAGGGCATCGTAGGTGTGAAACCTACTGTCGGCGCGATCGCGACCGACGGCATCGTTCCCGCGTGCGCCGAGTACGACGTCCCGACCATCTTTGCAGCGAGCCTCGAGCTCGCGGACCTGGCGACCGGCGTGATGGCCGAGGCCACGGGGCCGCGGCCCTTCTCGCGCGCAACACCGTTCGCGGCACCGGAGGCGCCCACGATCGCGGTTCCCGCGGAGCTGCCGGAACTCGACGACCGCTGGCGCGCGGCGTTCGGCGAGGCAGTGGCCGCCGCCGAGGCTGCGGGCTTCACGATCAAGACGATCGACCTCGCACCCTTTCTCGCCGCAGCGAAACTGCTGTACGAGGATGCGCTCGTCGCCCAGCGATACGATGCCGTCGGTGAGTTCGTCGACGGTGCAGCCGATTCCGCAGACGTCGGACTTGATCCCGTTGTGGCGCAGATCGTGACGAAGGCATCCGGCTACACGGCGGTCGACCTGCTGCGCCTCCGACGCCGACTCGCCGGACTGAGGTCGACGGCGATGGAGGCGTGGGGTGACGCGACGGCTCTCATGGTGCCTACAGCACCCTGCCATCCGCGAATCGACGAGGTGGCCGACGATCCGGTCGGTGTCAACAGTCGGATGGGTACCTACACCAACTTCTGCAATCTGTTCGACCTGTGTGCGTTGGCCGTTCCGGCGGGCGTCGTCGACGAGGCCGACGGGACGCAGGCGCAATTCGGGATCACTCTTCTCGCGAATGCACACGAGGACGCGGTTCTCGTCGACCTCGCTCGGCGATGGGAGATGTCGACATTGACTGTGGGACGGGATTCCCCGGCGGTGACTGGCTCGGCATGGCCGGAACACGTGGCGCCGTCGGTCGAGCTCGCCGTGTTCGGAGCGCACATGCGGGGTGGGCCGTTGACCCCCGAGCTCAGTGATCGCGGCGCGCACTGGAACGGTGAGGTGCGGACAGCAGCGTCGTATCGCCTTGTGGCACTGGACACGACACCGCCGAAGCCGGGCCTGGTCCGCGACAGCGTCGATGGCCGGTCCATCGAGGGGGAGTGCTGGGTGCTGTCGCCCGCCGCGCTCGGTGAGTTCCTCGCCGCGCTCCCGCAGCCGATGATGCTGGGCAAGATCGAACTCTCCGACGGTCGCTGGGTGGTCGGATTCGGATGCGACGTCGAATCGAGCGAGCAGGGTGAGCCCCTCGATAGGACGCGGTGGTGACGTCGAGGCGGAGAACCGCACGTCCAGAGCAGTCAGGGCCCAGGACCGTCCGTCCATCGCACCTGCCACCGACAGGATCGGGCGTCCCAAGTGGGTTGTCCACAAGCGCTCTACCAGCAAAAACATCGCTTATATCGAACGTATATTCGTGTACCGTGGGTGGTATGACCGAATTCGGCGACATCGTCCCGGATAACCGCCACACTCGCGGACGCGATCGCGTTGGTGTGCGATCTCTCGCGGCAGCTGCAGTGTCGTCGGAGACGGACGCCGACAACGGGATCGGGCCGTTGTTCACCGGGCCGGCCGTCCCCGCCCAGTTGGCGCTCACCATTCCGGCGGCCACTCCGGTTACGTCGTCGCTGCCGTTCATGGGCGCCGTCGCCGAAGCCACTGCTCGACGTCCACTGTCGACCTCGTCGCGAGCCGATCATGTCATACCACCGACGTACGATGAGTATCGAAAGACTCTCCACCGCAGCCTGATACGACGAACACGAGCACAACCGTGAACCCGCGCGCCCGTTCACACACGGACCGCGCTCGATCGTTGAGAACTCCATAGATGCGCCGAGCGGACGTGAGGCGGTCGGCATCATCGGCCGACCGCCTCATGGAGGCGGCTGATCCACCGCACTGAGGGGCTGCGAGGGTGTAGAGCTCCAGGCTGCGCAGGGTTCGTTCGTGTTGCGAATTTGTGTACGGGTGTAGACCGAAATCGTCTCTCCCCGTGTTGCTTTGCTGCGTTCATCGTCAACTAGGAGATCAGGGCGAACCGATGTCAGATTTTCAGCAAACAGGCTGTTTCGTCCGATGTGCGGTGATTCAATTCTCCTGGTCCGAGTGCTTCACACCGGGGCGAATGTCACAGAGGGGATCACAGTCACATGGCTCAGTCGGCGGTCAACGATGCGCAGCGCAGTGGAGTGCGTCGAGCAGAAAAGCAGGGTCGACGCCGCAAGCGCAAGGCTGCCGAGCGCACCGCGGCAGGCGCCGTTGCGGTCGCTGCCGTCGCGACACTCGGCTTCGGACAGACCGTCGGGGCGGGGCAGGCGGAGGCTGGTGTGACCGACGATGTGGTCAACGCAATCGTCACAGGTGCCGGTGACATTGCCGCCTTCTGGAACGTCGACGTGTGCGCGAACGGCGAGAAGAGAGGAAACGCGAACTGTAGCGATGCGTCGAAGCTGGGTATCGCGGTCGTCCTTCCCGACGAGGTCTCGGTGGTCCCGAGCGACAACAACAAGTCGCACGGCTCGGCTGTTGTGAGGGGATCAGGGTATGAGTTCGCGCTCGCGGCACGTGAAGGTAAAGCGACCGCGATCGCGTTCCTGCCGGTAAGCCTTGCAACTGCGGGTGCCACCGACGGCCGCACCGCGTGGTCGTTCGCCGTTCTGGGGATGGCCAACGCGTGGACGACGGACACCACTGACGTGACGCTTTGGTACGGCGGCCCCGGAGCGCCGCTCGTTCCAGGAATCAAGTCGGTGGGCTGTTACGGCGGAGCGACTGCCGCCTATGCCGAGGGAGTGGGAGCGTGCGCCAACGTCGCGGGCACGTTCGACTTCCGCTACAACGAACTCGCCGCCAACAAGACGAAGTTGACGACACCCGAAGTGCAGTTCGCGCTCACCGACCCGACCGCCGTCATCTCAGACCCGGCCGGGGTGTTCACGGATGTGCTCAGGGCGCTTCTGAATGGCGAAACACCCTGGCTCAGCAAAGACTTCACCCGCCTGACGGTCGGCGGTGACCGGACTGATGCGTACGGTCTCCCTGTCTTGTTCACGCTCACAAGTGATTACGGCACGCAAGCGCCCATCGTGGTGCATTGGCTAGGGTCGTCGATCACGTTCAACCCGCTCGTGAACGTCAACGATAACGGCAAGGCCAAGCCGAATCATCTGGGGATTCCGGTCATCACGTTCGGCGACGTCGACACCGCGCAACTCCTGCCGACCGTAGACATCCCGGCGATCGCATTTCCGTTCGGCCTGCCGTCGGTGGGCCCCTTCGGCGAAACGGGCAGTGCGGCGCGGTCCGCTGGCCAGATCACGGCCTTGCGCGCCACCAGCGGCGACGCCGTTGTTCCGACACGCGCGGCTGCGGCGTCGGCCGTCGACAATTCGACCACACCGGCTTCTGAAAACAACACGGCTGCACAAGAAACCGATGACGTATCGGTTTCTGTACCTTCGGCTGACTCACAAACGGCCCCTGCGCAAGCGGATTCGCATGACGAGGATGCGTCGCGCCCGCAGGCGCAACGCGAGGTGTCGTCTGACCCGGCGTCACAGGCCGGGGCAGATTCACCGAACACGACACAGGTCGACGGCGGGGCTTCCGCCTACGTCGGCAAGCACCGCTCACCCGACGATTACGTCGGCAAGCACCGCTCGACCGACACCGGAGGACAGGTCGGAGCCAGCAGCCAGGACGGAACAGGCAGTCAGGAGAGAGCAGGGAGCCACTCCGGCGCTGAAAGTCACACTGGTGCAGCAGGTCAGGCCGGTGCGGTAAGCCACGCCGAGACGAGTTCCTCAGCGTCCTCCGCGAACGCCGAGTAGCCGCATCGACGTTCCGCCCGGGTTGTCGCCGCCGTCGAGTTTGTTAGAACGGAAGAGGCCGATCACTCGACACGAGGAGATGACGATGAGCGAACCGATCTCTGGCGACAACCTGCCAGAGGGCGTTGTCGATCCCGAAGCGCCACTCGACGACGAGCCGGGCGAGTCACGTGTTGACGATGCTCCGCTCGACGCGTTCGTCGATCCTCTTGCAGGTGTCGAACCACCGCAATCCGACGACGTTCCGAGTGCTGACTACGTCGACCAGCAACTCGACGTCGACGAAGAGGAACCCCCGAGGCGCGACGACTGACCGTCGGTAGCCCGTTGGCTACAGTCCCGTTGGCTACAGTGGAGCCACCGACGCAGATTCGCCCAACGGTGTCGCCGTCCACGCGCTCGTCGGAGCAGGTGTGGACGGCGACGGCGCGCGCTAGGAGGAATGCATGGCGATCGATCCTGCAAAGAGCAAAGCTGTCTCGCAGGTTGTACGTGAGAATCCGGGGATGAGCCTTGTGGCGATATCGCCGGGCATCGTGGTCTTTCTCCTGGTCGGTATTTTCACCAACTGGTTTCTGGCCATCGTGCTCGGCGTGGTCGTGCTGGCAGGCGGTTACTACCTGCTGACCCGGCAGAAATGAGCAGGGCATAACCGGTGCGAGTACGACTGCGGACAGCTGACTGTCGTGCGCTGGCGACGAGGCATCAACCGTGAGCGCACGCGTTGACGCCTACATCTGGGCGATCCGCTTGACGAAGACGCGCTCGGCTGCGGGCGACGCGTGTCGTGGCGGGCACGTACGCGTCAACGGGACCACTGCCAAGCCGGCACAGCACGTCAGCATCGGCGACGAGGTGCGTGTGCGGTTGGGTGGTCGTGAGCGGATCGTTGAGGTCACGCAGGTGATCACCAAACGTGTATCCGCTGCGGCAGCGTCGGCCTGCTACATCGACAAGAGCCCGCCCCCGCCGTCGAGGGAGATCCTTGCCAGTCAACCGCGACGCGATCGTGGCGCGGGGCGACCGACCAAGCGTGAGCGACGTGAGATCGACAAGTTGATGCGCGGTGGTTTCCTGGTGTCCGTCGCGTTGCTGATCGCGCTGATCGGCAGCGCATGCTCGTCGGGTTCCGACGATGCAGGCGGCTCCCGCAACGACAACGCCGCAACTGCACCGGGCAAGGCGGGGTCGGGTCCGTTCTTCGGCCAATGTGGAGGCGTGACCACCGAAGAGGTCAATGATCTGGCGAAGCTGGGAACGCTGACCAACACGGTGAACAACTCGTCGGTCTGCGAGTGGTCGTCGAGTGCTGACCGCACCGGGCCGGTGGCCTCGTTCAACTGGTATCGCGGTTCGCCGATCGGGCGTGAGCGTGCCACCGAGCAACTGTCCCGTGAGTCGACCAAGGACATAGAGATCAACGGGCACAAGGGATTCATCGCGTCCGACACGGGGATCTGCGAGATTGGAATCGGCTTCGGCGCCGACTTCTTCGAGTGGTCGGTGAGCGCGGGCGTCAGCTCGCTGAGCACGCAGGCGCCCGACACCGAGCAGATCTGCGACGCCACACGGCAACTCGCCACGATGTCGATCGAGCGTGCGTCATGAGAAAGCACACGCGAGTCGTCGTGCCGCTTCTGACAGCTTTTCTCCTGCTGATCGGCGTGCTGACGGGATGCACCGTCGACGGTCAGGCGGTGTCGTCAGAACAAGCCAACGCCGACCAGTCCGGCAATGTCGACACCGATAGATTCGACAAGCTGACTCTCGAGTGCCAGGTGCTCTCGACCGCGCAGATCGCCAAGGCTGTCGGTGGGACGTCGGCGCGAGGCACCTTCAACGGAGCGATCTGCCGATGGATCGTCGACGGTGCGGTCGCCGCGAATGTCACATTCAACTGGTTCGAATGGGGCGACTTCAGCGTCGAGAAGGATGCGGCCAAACGTCTCGGTTACACCACCGAGAACGTCCGGATCGTGAGCCAGGCGGCGTTCACTCAGCGAGATCCCAAGCGTCCCGCGGTGTGCGGTGTGACCAGTCGGGCACCCACTCGCGGCGTCTACACGTTCTGGGTCGAACCAATCGGTGGCGCCGCTGCCGCGGACCCGTGCGTAGCTCCGACGAAACTCATGGAGCTGCTTCTCAACGGCGGACAGTGATCGCGATCCGCGCGTAGTCAAACATATGTTCGACTGCGTGTCGAATTGTGGTTAAGGTGAGTCCATGACTCTCTCCGTTGCCATGATCACAGTTGATGCACACGACCCGACCACTCTCGCCACCTGGTGGGCCACCAATCTCGGCGGCAGGATCGTCGAGGAGAACGACGGATTCTTCGTGATCGTGGCGTTGGGCGACGGCCAACCCGCGATCGGATTCCAGAAGGTCGACGACCCGACCCCTGGCAAGAATCGCATCCACCTCGATCTGTCGTCGCCCGAGTATCCGGCGATCGTCGACACTCTCGTCGCGAACGGTGCCACCAACCTCGGCGACCGCGAGATCCCGGGCGGCGGTTTCGCGTGGACCACGTTGGCCGACCCCGCCGGAAACGAGTTCTGCGTGTCGGGGGGTCACTAGCCTGTCGGAGCGCTCTGTCCCCGCAATCGTGGCCCCTGGCCGGTCGGCTGCTACCGCTTCGTCACCGAGGCGGTGGCGGCAACCTGATACTCGGCGTCGTCGCCGGGGATGAGCATCCACAACAGGAGCCGCCGGGGCTCTCGGACACGCCGCACCGTGATGGGTGTACCGGGAACAATGGGACGCAGATATTCGATCACGAGGCGATGTGGTCCCTCGATCAGGTCTCCGTGATCAACCAGCTCGTCTTCGACGGCCTCGAGGTAGGCGGCATTGTTGAGGTGCTTGAACGGGTCGAAATCGGTGCTGCGCAATACGTGCTCGCGATCAGGCGCCGACGCTCCTTCCTCATCTGGAGCCTGCTCGGGGTTCATCGACTTCCACCGAAGTCGATGCTCGTCGGTCATCGACGACAGCAACTCGAATGCGTTGTCGGAGATCCGCGAGGGCATGCCCTGGTCGTTGACGTTGATCCAGAAGGCCTCTGACTCGATCAGTCCGGGCTCGCGCGGTTCGGGATTGAACCGGTTGGTCTCGTGTTCTGCGGTCAGCCGCACGCGCATGTTGGTCCAGCGGGTCGACAACGCGCCGCACCAGCGCTGGGCCGTAACGGTCGCGGGCCACGAGATCGGCGAGATCACGTCGATGACCGTCCGACGCACGATCCAGAACGGATCGGAGTCGCCGAGGTCTGTCGCATCGATGTTGTCGTTGGCGATGTCCTGCAGATACCGTGCGGCGGCGTCGAGACGCACCCGCATGTCCTGGTCGACGTCTCCGGTGCGTACGCGGTAGGTCGCCTCGAAGTATCGGGCGCCCTCTTTCCGGGCCGGGAGCGCGGAGTCGGTGGCCTGACTGTGGTCGCGGGTCAATAGCTGTCCTCTGTTGACGTCGGCTGTGCCGGTTGGCTCACACGTGTCGGTTACGATCGGGTGGCTCACAGGGCAATCGTTAAGATACAGTCACATCAAAACTAGAACACGTTCTACGTGCTGAGTGTTCGAAGGACAGATGCAGATGGCCCATGTGATCACACGCCCTTGTTGTAACGATGCGAGCTGCGTCGCGGTGTGCCCGGTCAACTGTATCCATCCCACTCCGGACGAGCCCGCCTTCTTCACCGCCGAGAGCCTCTACATCGACCCCGACACATGCATCGACTGCGGAGCGTGCATCGACGAGTGTCCCGTCGAGGCGATCATTCCCGACGACCAGCTCGACGAGCGTGATGAGCCGTACCTCCAGATCAACGCCGACTACTACACAGACCACGATGTCGACGGTGGCCTTGTTCCCCCGAAGAAGGCCCCCAAACTGCCGGAAGGGAACATCCGGGTAGCCATCGTAGGTGCCGGTCCCGCCGCGTTCTACGCTGCAGAGGAACTCGTCCGCAAACCCCAGGTGGCCGTCGACATGTTTGACCGCCTGCCGACGCCGTACGGCCTGGTTCGCGCGGGTGTCGCCCCCGACCACGCGGCGACAAAGGGCGTCGAATCGACGTTCGCCGCGACCTCGGCCAAGCGCAACTTCCGGTACTTCCTCAACGTCGAGGTCGGCACGCACATCAGCCACGATGAACTGACCGAGCGCTACAACGCTGTCATCTACGCGGTAGGGGCACCCACCGACAAACGGTTGGGCATCCCCGGTGAAGACCTCGCGGGTTCGGTGTCGGCGACCGAGTTCGTCGCCTGGTACAACGGTCATCCCGACTTCGCCGACCGCATCTTCGATCTGTCGTCAGAGCGCGCGGTGGTCGTGGGCAACGGCAACGTCGCACTCGACGTGGCACGCATTCTGGTGACCGATCCCGACGAACTCGCGAAGACCGACATCGCCGACCATGCCCTCGCCGCGCTGCGCGAGTCGAACATCCGGGAGGTCGTCCTACTGGGGCGCCGCGGGATTGCACAAGCCGCCTACACCAACAGCGAGTTCCTCGCACTCGGCGACGTCGACGGGGTCGACGTGATCATCGACCCGGCCGACCTCACGCTCGATCCGCAATCGAAGGCGGCGCAGTCCGACGGCGAACTCGACTCGACGATCGCGACCAAGCTGCGCATCGCACAGGAGTTCGCCGCCCGACCGACGGTCGAGGGCAACAAGCGGATCGTCTTCCGCTTCCTCACGTCGCCAACGGAACTGTCCGGTGACGGGAGGGTCGAGAAACTGCACGCCGTGCGCAACGTCTACACCGAAGCGGGAGACAACGTCGCGATCGTGCCGACCGACGAGGGTGTCGACCTCGACACCGGACTCGTACTGCGCGCGATCGGGTATCGCGGGGTACCCATCACCGACGTGCCGTTCGACGAGGTGCACTGTGTGGTGCCCAACGTCGAGGGCAGGGTGCAGACGAGCGTCGACGGCGACCCGGTCCGGGGTCTGTACGTGACCGGATGGATCAAGCGGGGCGCCACCGGCGGGATCGGGCGCAATCGACTGTGCGGTCAGGAGACCGCCGAATCGGTGATCGCCGACTTCGTCGCCGGCGTGCTGCCCGACGCTCCCACCTCGGCGGACGACGTGGCCGACCTGGTTGCTGAACGCGGCGCCCACCGCATCGACCTCGCCGGATGGAAGAACATCGACGCCACCGAACGCAGCGCGGGGAAGTCGGCTGGCCGTCGTCGTGTGAAACTGGTGCATATCGATGATCTCGAGTCGGCGTCACGGGAAGTGGCGGACGCGAGGTCGTGACGCGGTGGCGGGTTCGGTCACGTCGTCTATTCCGACGGCGGTGAACCGTGCAGCATCGTCGGGCCCTCGCAGGTCCGTGAAACGAGAGGTGGAACCACAACGTGCGCGTGGCATTACTGTCGTATCGCAGCAAACCGCATTGCGGTGGACAAGGCGTCTACGTACGCCATCTCAGCAGGGAGTTGGCGCTGCTGGGGCATCAGGTCGAGATCTTCTCGGGACAGCCCTATCCCGACCTGGACCAGGCTGCGATCGACGCGGGCGTCACCCTCACCAAGGTGCCGAGCCTCGGGCTCTACGACGAACCGGATCCGTTTCGTACGCCACGACCCAGTGAATTCCGCGACTGGATCGACGCGCTCGAAGTCGGGGCGATGTGGACGGCAAGCTTCGGTGAGCCGTTGACATTCAGCCTTCGCGTCGCGCGCCTGCTCGCAGATCGTCGTGACGACTTCGACATCGTGCACGACAACCAGTGCCTCGGCTACGGGCTGCTTCAGATCCAGAAGCAGGGCTACCCGCTGATCGCGACAATCCATCATCCGATCACCCGCGACCGGTCGCTGGCGGTCAAGGCCGCCACGGGGTGGCGCAAGATCAGCGCGTGGCGCTGGCATTCGTTTCTGCGGATGCAGGGTCGCGTCTCGCGTCGCATACCCGAACTTCTGACCGTCTCACGCAGCAGCGAGGTCGACATTCGTAAGGCGTTCGATATCGAAGCGGGTCGCATCACCACCATTCCCCTCGGCGTCGACACCGCGGTGTTCCGCCCCGAGGCGGCCTCGGCGCGGGTCCCCGGCCGTGTCGTGTGTGTCGCCAGTGCCGACGCACCACTCAAAGGGGTGTCGTACCTGCTGGAGGCGATCGCCAAACTCAGCGCGGAGCGCGACGTCGAACTCACCCTTGTCTCCAAGCTCGACCCGCATGGGCCGTCGGCGAAGCTGATCGACGAACTCGCCATCTCGTCGCGGGTGCGGGTCGTCTCCGGTCTCGAGGATTCGGAGATGGCGGAGCTGCTCGCGTCGGCTGAGGTGGCCTGCGTACCGTCGCTCTACGAGGGCTTCTCGCTGCCCGCGGTGGAGGCCATGAGCTGTGGGACGCCACTCGTCGCAACGCACGCAGGTGCGATCCCCGAGGTGGTGGGTACGGATGGTCGCACGGCTACGCTGGTCCCGCCACGCGATTCCGGTCGACTCGCGCAGGCCATCGGAGCTCTGCTCGACGACGAGACCGCCCGTGCCGCACTCGGTGCTGCGGCACGTGCGCGGGTCGAAGACCGGTACAGCTGGGCTGCGGTGGCCGCCACGACCGCAGCACACTATGAGACCGTCCTCGCGCGGGTCCGTCGCGACGGACCCGGTGCCACAGGGCTAGCCATGAATTCGGAGAAGGGGAGTCATGCTCACAGTTGATTTCGACCGCTTGGGTGTCGGGTCGCACACGAAGGTGATCGACATCGGTGCGGGGCAGGGCAGGCACTCGTTCGAGATGTTCCGTCGTGGTGCAGACGTCATCGCGTTCGACCAGTCCGAGAGCGACATGGCCGACGTCGCGGAGATGTTCGACGCGATGATGGCCGAGGGGCAGGTCCCCGCCGACGCCAAGGCACGTGCGGAAGTGGGAGACGCTCTTCGACTTCCCTACGCCGACAACAGCTTCGACGTCGTACTGATGTCGGAGATTCTCGAGCACATCCCCTCCGACGAAGAGGCCATCGCCGAGATGGCGCGCATTCTCAAGCCCGGCGGCGTCGGTGCGGTGACCGTACCGCGCTATTGGCCCGAGAAGGTGTGCTGGGCCCTGTCGGACGCCTACCACGAGGTCGAGGGCGGCCACGTCCGGATCTACAGGGCGTCGGAGTTGGCCGACAAGTTGCGCGCGAACGGTCTCGAGGTGACAGGCACCGACCACGCGCACGCACTGCACGCGCCCTACTGGTGGCTCAAATGTGCCGTGGGCGTTGAGAACAACGACAATCCGTTGGTGAAGGCGTACCACAAGCTGTTGGTGTGGGACATGATGTCGGCACCGGCCCTGACCCGGGTCGGTGAGCAGGTGCTCAATCCGGTGATCGGCAAGTCGGTCGCGTTGTACCTGCGGAAGCCGGAGCTCGCGGCGTCGTGACCGTGACGTCGAGCATCGTCGACCCGACCACCGGTCGATGACCGCGCAGGCGCATGTGGGTGCGCTCGCCATCGCCGGTGTGGTGACAGGTGAGCAGATGCGCGACACCGGAGCCGCCATAGCCGCCATGCAGGAGGACAGCGGCGCCCTGCCGTGGTTTCCGGGCGGCCGCACCGACCCCTGGGATCACATCGAGTCCGCGATGGCGTTGAGCGTCACCGGTTTTCACGCAGAAGCCGAGGCTGCATACGGCTGGAGCCAGCGCACCCAGCGTGCGGATGGATCGTGGCCGCTGCGCTTCGACTCCGGTGTCGTGACCGATCACGGCACCGATTCCAATTTCTGCGCGTACATCGCTGTCGGTGTCTGGCATCACTATCAGATCACCGGCGACGTCAAGTTCTTGAAACGCATGTGGCCGGTCGTGTGGTCGGCGATCAACCTCGTCCTGCGTTTCCAGCGTCCCGACGGAGCCTTCCGCTGGGCGGGCGATCACGAGACGGGCGCCATGTTCGACGAGGCGCTGATCACGGGGAATGCCAGCATTTTCCATGCGCTCGACTGTGCTGTTCACATGGCGGCCGAGGTCGATCAACCCGACGACGAATGGGTGCGTGCGCGTGCCGCGTTGCGCGACGCATTCACCTGCCGCCCCGACGTTTTCGAGAGGCCGTCCGAGCACTCGATGGATTGGTACTACCCGGTCCTCGGCGGTGCGATCCGGGGCAGGGCAGGCCAGGAGATGATCGCGCGTCGGTGGGAGGAGTTCGTCGTCCCCGGACTCGGGGCACGGTGCGTCGACCACCGGCCGTGGGTCACCGGAGCGGAGACCTGCGAATTGGCCATCGCCCTCGATGCTCTCGGCGACATCGCAGACGCCGTCGAGCTCATCGCCTCGATCCAACACCTGCGCGATCCGGATGGTGCTTATTGGACTGGACTCGTCTTCGACGACGGGAAGCGGTGGCCGGTGGAGAAGAGCTGCTGGACATCGGCGGCCGTGGTCCTCGCGGTCGACGCGGTCACGAGAAGCAGCGAGGCCAACGGGATCTTCCGCGACGCCGGAGCGGTCTGACACCCCGTCGCGGACATATCAGGCGCAGAACAGGAACATGTTCTAGACAGGTGTCCAGTCATCTGCCTATCCTGGCGGTATGGATTTCGGGATCGTTCAGTTCACCAGTGATCGCGGGCTCAGGCCCCAGGTGCTCGCTCCGCTCATCGAGGAGGCGGGCTTCGCCTCCTACTTCGTCCCCGAGCACGGCCACATTCCCACCCGTCGCGACGCCGCGCACCCGCAGACCGGCGACTCGTCACTGCCGGATGACCGGTACATGCGCACACTCGACCCGTGGACCACGCTCGCCGCGGCGGCGGCGGTCACCTCGCGCATCAGACTCGCCACCGCGGTCGCACTGCCGGTTCAATCCGACCCGATCACGCTCGCGAAAACCCTTGCCACGCTTGATCACATCTCAGACGGTCGAGTGACCCTCGGTGTCGGATTCGGATGGAATCTCGACGAACTCGCCGATCACGGCGTTCCGTCGAAGCGCCGTCGGACGATGTTGCGCGAGTACCTCGAGGCGATGCGTGCGCTGTGGACAGCCGACGAGGCCGAATACCACGGCGAATTCGTCGATTTCGGCACGAGTTGGGCCTGGCCGAAGCCGCCGCAGGGCTCAATTCCGACGCTGGTCGGCGCAGCGGGTACCGAGAAAAACTTTCGATGGATCGCGCGCAGTGCCGACGGCTGGATCACGACCCCAGGGGAGGCCGACATCGCGGGGTCGGTCGCACTCCTCCGGAGGCTCTGGTCCGACGCGGGCCGCGCAGGTGAGCCGCAGATCGTCGTCCTCGACGTCAAACCCGTCCCAGAACGTCTCGATGAGTTCCGCGACCTCGGCGTCACCACGGTGCTGTACGGCCTGCCGGACGACAGTGTCGAGCGGGCAACCGGCTACCTGGCCAAGCTCGCCGGCAAGCTGGGGATCGCTCCCGCAGTCGCGCACTGAGAACCGCCGCCGACGATCGGCTACGAGTTCCTGTTCGGCCGACTCCCACTGGGCATTCTCGCTCGCTTGCTTCGTGTCAGTCGATAGGTGCTCCGTCGAGCGAGTGGTACTCGGCATTCGGCACGATCCCGAGCGCCGAGGAGATCCGGTTGGTGAAGTTGTACATCGCGGTCAACTCGACGACGTCCCAGATGTCGTCGGCGCCCAGACCCGCTTCCGCGAGCGCGTCGACGTCGGAGCGCTCGACGGTCGAGGGCGCACTCGTGAGTTTTTCGACGAAGGCGCAGATGGCGCGCTGCCGATTGCTGAGATCCGCGTGACGCCAGTTGAACGTGATCCGGTCGGCGTTGGCTTCGTCGTGCATCTCGTGCCGTAGCGCCTGTCCGTGCGAGACCAGGCAGTACGTGCATCGATTGATTCCGGAGGCAACCACCGCGATCATTTCCCGGTCGGCGCCCGACAGTGTCTCCGTGGGTTCCGTGACTTGCCGAAAGTGGTTGAACCACGCGGAGAATCGCTCAGGTCGGTGGGCGTACGCGCTGAACACGTTGGGCACGAAGCCGAGCTGTTCGGATGCCTTCCCGAATAACTTCTGCAGTTGCGGCGACAACTCGGTGACCTCTGCGTCCGGGAAATACGATCCGCTGCTCATGAACACGCTCCTCACAACTTCTCGGTGACCGGTATCGGCCCCACAATCACACAATCACACGCGGGGGGATGCGCGAAGACCAGGCATCACGAAGTTGTGGATGTAGACGGCGACCGATCGCGGGTCATCGGGGTCGATGGTCGCGCCCGCGACGGTGCCGAGGCTGATGAGGATCCGCGCGATCCACTCCGACGTCGTGTCGACGTCGTGTCCGGCGTCGACCTCCCCGCGGTCGACCGCTGCCTCGACGTAGGGGCGCCAGAAGGCAGCGAGATCCGGGACGAGTCCCGCGACGCCGACTCCTGCGCATGCCGCGAACTCGTCGGGTTCTGTGGTCCGCAGTCGCAGGAGCAGTGCTCCGGGATCGTCGTAGGCGCCCCTGCCGATGCGCACGCCCGCGATGAGCTGTTCTGCGAAACCGTCGACGGTGTCGAGTTCGCTGCGGGCATTGGTCCAGAACGCTTCGTTGAGTCGGACGATCGTCGCGCCCACCATGGTCTGTTTGTCGGGAAAGTGTCGATACAGCCATGCGCGGGACACGCCTGCGATGTCGGCTACCTGCTGCATCGTCGTGGCACGTATTCCCTTGTCCGCCAGCAGGCTTTCGGCGGCGTCGAGCATCCTGTCGGTGGCAGACGCGACCGCGGCGACCCGGATTGCCCCGGTGGTGTCGGTCTGCACGGCGCCTCCTACGTCTCGTCCACTGGCTGCGGCCACGGCGGCAGCGCCGCAGAAAACCGCGACATCGGTGCCGGTGATGGAGCCGAAGCGCACCGGTATGCGGCCAACTCTAACAGCGGAAGTAGACATTTTTCGGAAAGTGTTCACCGGAGGTCGCGGCAAGGAGTAGACACAATTGTGAATCTGTCAACTGAGACCCGACCTCATCGTCCGGGACCACGGTCTGGCAGCCACAGTGCACCATCTGCCGCGAGCGTGTCATCGGCACCGTCGCCGCAGCACCACTACCGAGAGGCACACATGAGCGCACGTCCACCGCAGACGGCTGTGATCGGTGCGGGCATCAGCGGTCTGACCGCAAGCAAGATGCTTGCCGACTACGGCGTTCCGTTCGCCACGTTCGAGTCGTCCGATCGCGTCGGGGGCAACTGGGCGTTCGGCAACCCGAACGGCCACAGCAGCGCGTACCGGTCGCTGCACATCGATACGTCGAAACATCAGTTGTCGTTTCGCGATTTCCCGATGCCCGACGACTACCCGGACTTCCCGCATCACACACTGATCAAGCAGTATCTCGACGACTACGCCGATGCCTTCGGCATCCGCGAGAAGATCGAGTTCGGCAACGGGATCACCCATGCGCAGCGACTCGACGGCGGCGGGTGGGAACTGTCCACGCAACGGGGCGAAACCCGCCATGCCGACCTCCTGGTCGTCGCCAACGGACATCATTGGGACCCACGATTCCCCGATTTCCCCGGCGAGTTCGCGGGCGTCGAGATGCACGCGCACTCCTACATCGATCCGCGCACGCCCCTCGATTTCCACGGCACGCGCATCCTCGTCGTCGGTCTGGGCAACAGCGCCGCCGACATCGCGGTCGAGTTGTCCTCACGCGCGCTCGAGACGACGGTGACCATCTCGACGAGATCGAGTGCGTGGATCGTCCCGAAGTACCTCGGGGGCAAGCCCGCCGACAAGTACTACCGGACGTCGCCGTACATTCCGTTCGCGTGGCAGCGCAAGGTGGCGCAGATCTTCCAGCCCCTCACCGCGGGACGTCCGGAGAGCTACGGACTACCCAGGCCCAATCACAAGTTCTTCGAGGCACATCCCACGCAGTCGGTCGAACTGCCATTCCGTCTCGGCGCGGGCGACGTCACCGCGAAGGGCGACATCGAGCGTCTCGACGGCGACACCGTCCACTTCGTCGATGGCTCGTCGGCCGACTTCGACGTGATCATCTATGCCACCGGATACAACATCTCGTTCCCGTTCTTCGACCCCGACTTCATCAGTGCCCCAGGCAATCAGATCGATCTCTACAAGCGCATGATCTATCCGGGGATCGATGACCTGTTGTTCGTCGGCTTCGCTCAGGCGACGCCAACGCTCTTCCCGTTCGTGGAATGCCAGGCCCGGTTGGTCGGCGCGTACGCGGTCGGTGAGTATCGGCCGCCCGCCATCGACGAGATGCGACGGGTCATCGCCCAAGATCAGGAGTTCTATACCGGGCACATGCTGCACAGTGCGCGCCACACCCAGCAACTCGACTACTTCCTGTACGAACACGACATGCGGACAAGAGAACTGCCTGCAGGTCGACGCCGCGCCGCCGAGGTCGGCGCACCGAGGTGGGTCGGACTCGGCGAGAACGCTACGCATCAGGGCGCAACGGAACTGGCGTCCGCACTCGACGGGGGAGCACGATGAGCCGACACGGACGACAAGACGTCACCTTCGACAGCAACGGAACCGACTGCCACGCCTGGTTCTTCCCACCCGCACAACCTTCCGCGTTCGAGACAGCTGCGGGGGTTCCCGTCGTCGTGATGGCACACGGTTTCGGCGGGACCAAGGACTCCGGTCTCGAGCCGTTCGCGCGACGACTGGCCGACGCTGGTCTGGCCGTGTTCGCCTTCGACTACCGCGGCTTCGGCCTGTCCGGCGGCTCACCTCGCCAGCGGGTGTCGATGGCGGGACAGATCGCCGACTATCACGCCGCCGTCGAGGCCGCCTGTCGGCAGGCGGGCGTCGACGCCGACCGGGTGGTGCTGTGGGGTCTGTCGCAATCGGGCGGTCACGTTCTGCACGTCGCCGGCGAACGACACGATGTGGCAGCGGTGATCTCGGCGGTGCCGATGGTCAGTGGGCCGGCCGCGGGGCGTCATCATCTTCCGCAGGTCGGCGTGCTGCCGATGCTGCGACGCAGCGTCGACGGCATCGTCAGCACGGCGTCGTCGAAAATCGGTGGTGCTCCACGCATGCTGCCGATCGTGGGCCGTCCGGGCCAGCAGGCGGCGTTGACCAGCGCAGGCTTCTACGAGAGCTACAAGGCGGTGGCGGGTCCGTCCTGGGTCAACGAGGTCGACGCGTCGGTCACGTTGGAACTGGGTTCGTACCGCGCCGACAAATCAGTCGATCGGATCCACGCGCCGACGCTCGTGCAGATCGCCGACTTCGACCGCGGGGCCCCTCCGCACGCGGCGGCCAGGACCGCGTTCAAGGCGCGGGCAGAGGTGCGGCATTACCCGTGCGATCACTTCGATATCTTCGCCGAGGTCGACCCGGTGATCTTCGATCGCGTCGTCGACCACCAGATCGCCTTTCTCGCACGGCATCTGGCGACCGAATCATGCTCACGCGCTGCCGACGTCGAACCAGCGGCGCGCCAGGAGGTGTGAGCGGTCAGGCCAGACGCGCACTGTTGGCACCCTCTGTCGCCTCGATCACCAGCTCGGCACCGAAGGGTTCGCCCGCGTCGAGCGCTGCGAGGAGGGCGTCGTCGGAGGTGAGCGCAGCGACCCTGGTCTGGCCGTCGTCGGCGGTGGCGACAACCACACCCATCGGACCGTGCCTGCCGTGATCGACTGTGAAGGTGTCGAGAGTCGCTGAGCCGCTGAAGAACTCGGCAACAGGGCGGGTCGGCGCAGCGTCGAGACGCGCCTGCAGTGCGCGGTCCGAGCGAGGCGTGTATTCGACCGGATTCGTCGAGTACACGCCGACCGACGTCTTGCTCATGATGCCGCCGTTTGCCACCACCAGGCCGTATGCGCCGGGCAGGCGCCGCAACCGCTCGACCGTCTCGACGATCGCGTGACTCGAATAGTTGTGGCCGGGGCCGCCGAAGAACGGTAGCCCACCGGTGACAGTGAGGCCGGTCGACGCGTCGGCATCCAGTCCCAGCGCGTCGCACACATTGAAGACGGGGATGGGAAAACAGCTGTACAGATCGACGGTCGAGAGATCGGCGACGCCAACCCCGGCCATGTCCAGTGCACCCGTCGTCGCGAGCGCCGCGGCGGGGCTACGTCCGATGTCTGCGCGAGCCAACAGTGCCTGCTCGTGCAGATCGGTGTGGCCGTGCAGAAAGACCCACTTGTCGCGCGGCACCCCCATCCTCTCGGCGTTCGCCACCGAGGTGAGGATGATCGCCGAACCCACGTTCACCATGTCGCGCGCCACCACCTGGCGCGGATACGGCTGCGCGATGACGCGGTTGGCGTCGGTGACCGTCGCGAGTTCGTCCACGCTGCGGATCACCGGCGACGCTGCGAACCGGTTGGCCGCGGCCACCTGTGTGAACGGCGCGAACAGTCTGCCCATCGCCCGACGATGGTCGTCCACACTCGTACCGAGCCTGTGTCGGCGTGCGTTCTCGGCGAGCGCATACGCCACCGGCATCGACGTGAGTCGATGCCGGACCATCGTCATGTCGATGAAGTCCTCGAAGTGCGGCCCCCGGTCGTCGAGTTGCCCATCGATCTCTTCGCTGAAGTCGGGTCGGTCATCGCGGTCGGCGAAATACCTTGCTGTGGATGTTGCTTCGGCTCCGACGATGAGTGCGCAATCGGCTCTGCCCGCCGCGATCATCTCCGCGTGCTCGGTGAGCAGTGATTGCGGCGATTGTCCGCCGACAATCTCCACGAGCACGTGTCCAGGGGTGAGTCCGACGCGGCGGGCGACCGATCGAGGGTAGTTGTTCGACCGGCCGAGTGGGCTGGGCACGTGCGGCATGTTCTCCATCTCGCGAACAGCCGCGATCACGTCGACCGCGTCGCGAACCGCACCTGCCGCAGCCGTGTCGGCGAGGGCGGCGCGCGTGGCTGCCGCACCGAGATCGATACTCGACGACGCCTGGTATTCGGGGGTGTCGATCCGGTCGCAGGATTGACCTACGCCGACGACCACCGGCGTGTGGGGAGCGATGTGCATCAGTGCGGGAGGGGTTTTCCGACGTCGCCGCGATCACGGCGCAGGACCCGAAGCGACCCCTCGGCGCCTACCTCGGTGAACTCGCCCGTGGCCAGGGCCTGACAATAGATCTCGTAGGGAGGCCTCCCGCCATCGGCGGGGTCGGGGAACACATCGTGGATCAGCAGTGCACCACCGATCCGCACCCAGGGCGCCCAACCATCGAGATCGTTCTGTGCGGCCTCCATGGAGTGACCGCCGTCGATGAACACGAAGTCGGCGGGCGAACCCCAGATGCGTGACGCGACGGTCGACGGTGCGAGCACGCCGATCACGGTCTTCTCCAGGTCGGCGTCGAACATGGTGCGGCGGAAGCGCGCCGAGGTGTCGAGAGCGCCGGTATGCGGATCGACCAGGGTGGGGTCGTGGTACTCCCAGCCGGGCTGGTGTTCTTCGGAACCGCGATGGTGGTCGACGGTGACGATGGTTGCGCCGAGCGGTTCGGCCGCGGCCCCCAAGAACACCGTCGACTTTCCGCAGTACGTGCCGATCTCGATACCGAGCTTCGTCGAATCCGGTTGGGCGAGATACTCTCCGGCTATCTCGAAGAGCGTCTGCGCTTCGTCGAGTGGCATGAAGCCGGGTGTCTCGTGCGCGACTGCGCGTCGTGCGTCGGAGGGGGCTGACGTCGGTTGAGACGCCGATGGTGCACTCATGTCTGAGATCCTAACCGTGCGAGCGTTCGCTCCGCGTAGGGTTGGGACCATGAAGGCACAGATGCTCACCGCAGAGTCCGGCCCAGATGGTTTGCAGTTGACCGAGGTCGACGATCCGACACCCGGTGACGGGCAGGTACTCGTCGACATCAAGTCGTGTGGCGTGTGTTTTCCCGACCTGCTGATGAGTCAGGGCAAGTATCAGTTGCGGATGCCCGTGCCGTTCACGCCCGGTACCGAGGTCGCAGGTGTGGTCCGCGAGGCACCGGCGGATTCCGGTTTCACCCCGGGGGACCGGGTACTCGTCGCATCGATCGTCGGGGGTTTCGCCGAGCAGGTCACCGCGGCGCCCGAGCAACTGCTGCGGATGCCCGACCAACTCTCGTTCGACGAGGGCGCGGCCATGGGTATCAACTTCCAGACCGCGCTGTTCGCGTTGAAGCTGCGCGCGCAGACCGCTCCCGGCGAGGTTGTCGGGGTGCTGGGGGCCGCGGGAGGCGTCGGTGTCGCCTCGATCCTCGTCGCGAAGGCCATGGGCGCCACCGTCGTCGCGATCGTGCACCGCACCGGGGCCGAGCAGATGCTGCGTGAACTGGGTGCCGACCACGTCGTGCAATTGTCCGACGGCTGGGGAGACAGGCTCAAGGAGTTCGCGCCCGGCGGCGTCGACGTGATGATCGATCCCGTCGGCGGGGACGTGTTCGACGAAGCGCTGCGCCAGGTGGCCCCTGACGGCCGGTACGTGGTGATCGGCTTCGCCGCGGGCGGCATCCCCACCGTCAAGCTCAACCGCGTGCTGTTCCGCAACATCGCCGTCGTCGGCGCCGCCTGGGGAGAGTACGTACGTACCCACCCCGACGTGCCTGCGCTGCTGCATGACGAGCTCACCGAGATGATCGGAGCGGGCATGCGACCACCGGTGAGCGTCCGGTATGCGCTCGCCGACCTTCCGCAGGCGTTGACGGATCTGGCCCAGGGGCGGATCCTGGGGAAGGCGGTCGTGCACGTCGCCGACTGAGCTGCTCGCGATGGTCGCACTGCGCCTGCCGGTCCGGGACGCTCTGATGTCAGAGACCAACTGACGTTCACGACCCTTAGACGTCACGACCCTTTGACGTCAGGGACCGCCTGACGAGCGAGACCAACTCGAGAAGGAATGCGCCATGTGCCGCAACATCACCGAGCTGCGCGGACTCGAGCCTCCTGCGACCGACGAGGAGATCGAGGCCGCGGCGCGGCAGTACATCCGCAAGGTCAGCGGAATCCGGCAGCCGTCTGCAGCGAACTCACAGGCATTCGAAGCCGCGGTCGCCGCCGTCACGGCGGCCACCGAGACCCTGCTCGACGCGCTTCCGCAACGTCGACAACCGCCCAGGACGGTACCGCCGCTGCGGCGGCCAGAGGTCAGGGCCCGCATCGAGGCGTCTGCGTCACCCTGAGTGGTTGCGGCAGGTCACTCGTGCGTGCCGACCCCGAAAAGTGCGGCTGCGTTCTCGTAGAACACCGCGCGTAGCCAGTCGTCGCCGAGATCGAGTCGAACCAGCGCGTCGAGTGCCTCGGTGTAGGGATACGGGATGTTGGGGTAGTCGCTGCCGAACAGGATCTTGCCGCCGAGGTCGAGCAGACGGGGCCGCAGGTCGGCCGGGAACGGGGCGTCCTGTTCGGAGAAGCCGGTGAACGACATCGTCGTGTCGAGCCGGACGTTCTCGTATGCGTCCGCAAGATCGAGAAACGCCCCGTATTCGGGAGTTCCCATGTGCGCGACGATCAGCGGTAGCGAGGGGAATTGACGCAACAGGGCAGCGACCGGCTCCGGCCCGGTGAACCGGCCCGGCGTCGGGCCGGAACCGCAGTGGATCACCACGGGCACGCCAGACTCTGCGATCTGCGCCCACACGCTCGTCAGACTCGGATCAAGCGGCGAGTAGTCGCCGACCTGGATGTGCGACTTGAAGACTCGCGTGCCGCGCTCGATCGCGGTCGAGACGTACGACGCCGCGTCGGGCTCCGGGTAGAACGTCGAGGTGTGCAGGCAGTCCGGATGGTGCGCGGCAAAGTCGGTGGCCCAGCCGTTGAGCCACTCGGCCATATCGGGCTTGTGCGGGTAGATCATCGACGAGTAGGCGCGCACCCCGAATGCCTGTAGCGCCGAGACGCGCACATCCTCGTCCGCGCGGTAGGTGATGGGCCATTCGCGCCCGAGTAGTGGCCCGACAGAATCGAAGTAGGCCCACACCTTGTCCATCACGCGACGCGGCATGAAGTGAGTGTGCACGTCGATGATGCCGGGTAGACCCAACTCGAGCCAGAACTGCCGCACCGCAGCGGCTTCGGCGGCGGTGAACGGTGCCGGAGAGCTGTCGTGGTCGTGAGCTGCGTTCGACTGTGCTGGATCGGTCACAGAATCACCGTACGCCCCCACCCGATGTTCTCGGCGCTACAGTGCCGGTGGACTTTTGGGCACGATGAACAGTCCCTGCGCCTCCACGGTGACGCCACCGGCATCCGACAATGTGCCGCGCACCGTCTTCTTGCGGCCGTTACGTTCGACGATCTCGGCCCGGGCCACCAGCTGCCCCAACGGGGTCGGCCGACGGTAACGGAACTCGATCGTCCCGGTGTAGCTCGCCTCGGTATCGGCGGCAGCGGCCTCACCGAGAACCTGGTCGAGGACCAACGCGCAGACTCCGCCATGGACGTGACCAGGAGGACCCTCGTAGGCTGCACCGAGCGTGAACTCGGCGCGCACGGCGTTACCCTCGCGTTCGGAATACACGGGCGGCGCGAGCGCGTTGCGCATGCCCATTGCCGCATTGCCCCAGGCCATCCCGACCATGCGGCTGGTGTAGCGCACCCCGTATGCGCCGTCCATCTGGTGTGCGCGCAGCGAGTCGACGACGCCGGCGACCGTCCGCTGCGCCTCGGCGATCACCTCGTCGCCGACCTCGGTACGGATGACGGCGTCGACGAGTTCGCGCACCGACGCCACCAACGGCTCGAAAACTGCTCGACGCCGCGCCATCTCGTCGTCGGAGATGTCTTCGAGAGTGAAGTCCACGGTCGGGTCTCCTTGTCTGCAGCGGACGGTCAGGGGATCAGGACGAGAGCGGCCCTGGCCGTGCGTCGGCCAGAACCTCGTCACGGTCGGCCGGGCTGATCACACCCCGCGCGATGGCGTCGTCGGTCGCCTCCTCGTATGCGCGCAGGTACTCGGCGGGGGTGGGGTAGCGCGTGGTGAGTACATCGGCGGGCAATGGCGTCGTGGAGCCGAAAAGCACGCAGATGCGCGGTACATCACCGGTCACGACCCCGCTGAGCACCTCGGTGGGCGCGTCGACGCACGGCGTACGGACACCGCCCACCACGTTGCCGTCGTCGTCGAGGACGTATCGGGGCGGTGTACAGCTGAAGTCGACGGCGAGTGGCTCGTTGGCGGGTGGAGGGGTCCCGTCCCCGACCCACGCCCGCAGGTGCGCGAGCGCCGAGCGCAGCACGAATACCTGCTGGCCCCGATTGACCGGTTGCGGGCAGCCGAGGAGTTCCTCGAACTCGCCGATCTGGACGAGATCGGCGTGCGAGGTCCCCGCGACCTCCCATGACCGAAAGGTATCCGAATCCGGTTGTCGTGCTTCGGCGTAACGGAAATCCGTGAGCACATCCGTTTCTGTCTGTACGACGAACACAGGGATCCTCGTCCCAGGGTGGATCGTCCGGGCAGGAGGTAGATAAGCGGGAGAGATGTCGATCGGCGCTCCGGGCTCGCCCAGGGGTAGCTGCCCGAGCGGTCGCGAATGGATCAGTGCTCCATCGATCGCATCGTGCATCGGCGCAATCCGATTCACGTAGGTCGTCAGTGCCATCGCCGATTGGGACTCACCAGCCGCGATGGTCCTGCGCACGTCGAGACCGGCCAGGGGATGCGCTTCGGAGTCGCTGTCGCGCAACGCCTTCGCTATCGAACCGAAGATGTCATAGCTGTAACCGTCGCCAGGATGATGCAGCCCTTGATACCGTTGCGGGTCCTTGGCTGCCAACGAATCGCCCTGGACTCCTGCGGTTCCCGCCCCGGTCGTCTCGAGATCGACGGAGTCACGGCCACCGGCGATGCCGGTGTACTGCGCCGAGATCCCGACGTAGGCGGTTCCCGATCGGACCAGTTCCTGAGCCAAGTAGGTGTATTCGGGAGCGGAGTCGGCGCCGCTGCTCACGTTGAACCACTCGACGACGACGTGGCCATTGAACCGCGTATCGGCTGGGCGGCGGACGAGAATGCGTGTCGCGAACTGCGCGGCGTCGACGCCGTCGAGACCGCCATCCGGCGTCTCGACAAAGCGATGCGCGATGCCGCTAGCCGCATACTCGCGTTCGGAGTATCCGTACTGATCGAGGTCGGGGCCGGCGGTGGCGGACATGACGCTGGTCCGTCCCGCCCCGCCGGTCAGCTCGCGAAAGGCGATCGTCGCAGTCATCCCTCGAGGCTAGCCCTGTGACGTGCGGTACTTGCCGATCACCTGGCCGAACATCATGTTCATCTTCGTGCCCAACGGCCAGCCCACGTAGTAGCAGAGGAACAGCGCGATCTCCTCGAGCTGCTCCGGCGTCAGTTCGTCGTTGCCGAGGGCGGCACCCGCCTGGATTTCCGCCACGTCGACCTGGCCGGTCGCGGCCAGTGCGCCGAGCAGGATGAGCCGTCGGTCACGGATGCTCAGCGCGGGTCGCGACCAGACCTCCGCGAAGAGCTGATCGGCGGTATGGGCGAAGTGCAGCCCGGGGCCGTCCGACATCTCCCACCCGTAGACCTGCGACATCAGATCCAGGCCTCGTCGGCGCTGCTCGGTCGGCGGTGTATCGGCGGCGCGTGTGGAATCGGTGTCGGTCATTTCTCTCCCTCGTCGTGTGGCACGCCGAGAGCCGCGGCCAGGTCGCCCAGCGATCGCCTTCCCAGAGGCAGTTCGACGTCGAGCGTGTCCGCGAGCGCGAGCGCCAGGGACAGATCTTTCTCTCCGAGCGCGCGAACGTGTGTGAATACCCCGTACCAGAAGTCGTCAGGCTCGACGGGTGCAGTGGTGTCGCGCAACATGATTGCTCCCGCACCGCCGGTGATGGCGTCGGTGTGGCGGACCACCTTGCCCAGTTTTGCGATGTCGATGCCTGCCGCCTCCGCCAGCCTCGATGCCTCGGCGGTCGCGGCGAAGGAGATGAAGTGCAGCAGATTGCGCGCGAGTTTCATCTTGGTTCCCGCTCCCACGTCGTCACCGGCGTGCACGAGCATGTCCGCCGTGAGCGCGTACGGCTCCTTCAGCCGTACGTAGGCTTCTCGCGGACCGCCGACCATCACGGCGAGTCGGCCCTGTTCGGCGCCTGGCGCCCCGCCGGAGATGGGGGCGTCGAGAAGTGTCACCCCGTGTTGGGTGCAGACGGTGGACAGGTCGGCTGCGGTCTGCGGACTGATCGTCGAATGGACCGCGAGGACCGTCCCGTCCGCCGCGCCGTCGAGCAGCTCCGACACCACCGTGCGGACCTGGTCGTCGTCACGCACGCAGATGCCGATGATGTCCGACGACGAGGCGAGCTCTGTGAGGGACGCCGCCGCGTGCGCGCCCTGGTCGACAACCGCTGCCACAGCCTCGGGCTCGAGATCGAACACCGTCAGTCCGCCGGACCATTTCGCAAGTCGCCCCGCCATCGGCCCGCCGATGTTGCCGAGCCCGACGTAACCGAGACGATCAGCCCCGTCGTATGACGCGTCCGTACTCATGAGCGGATGACCTGCCCGCCGTCGACGTTGAAGATCTGTCCGGTGACCCAGCCGGCCTCGTCGGACAACAGGAACAGGCACATGCCCACCAGGTCTTCGGGCTGACCGAATCGTTTGAGCGGCAAGCGGTTCACGATGTCGGCAACCATCTCCCTCGGGGTGGTCTCCCTGGTCGCCTCGGTATCGATCGGACCCGGCGCGATGGCGTTCACCCGGATGTTCTGTCCGCCGAGCTCGGTTGCCAACTGTTGCGTGAGACCGTTGATCCCGACCTTGGCCAGACCGTAGAAGCCGCTGTAGAGCCATGCAGCGGTGGAGGATTGGTTGACGATGGCGCCGCCGTTGCGCATCTGTCCGTAGACCGCGCGGGTGACGTTGAGTGCGCCGTCGAGATTGACGCTCATGAACTTCTTGTAATAATCCCAGGGGACCGTGATGAGGAAGTCGAGCTTCATTCCGCCATAGATGGCGGCGTTGTTGACGAGTCCGTCGATGTTCCCGTATGCGTCGACCGTGGCGGTGGCGAGGGCCTGCGCGGAGTCGGGGTCGGAGACATCGGTGTGGACGTACCGGCCACCGATGTCGGCAGCCACCTTCTCGCCCGCCTCGTCGTTGAGGTCGGCGATCACGACGTTCGCGCCCTCGGCGGCCAGACCACGCGCGTACGCCTCGCCGATGCCGCCTGCCGCTCCGGTGACGATGTAGGTGCGGTCGGTGAATCGTGCGGAACTTCGTTCGGATGTCATTGTGCTGCTTCCTGTCTCGTTATGCTGTGTGGTGTTCGCGCGGCGCTGTTTGCGCCGCGCGGGATCGTCGAGAATCACACGGGTTCGGCGATGGCCTTGGTCTCGAGGTACTCCTCGAATCCGGCGACCCCCATCTCGCGCCCGATGCCCGAGTGCTTGTAGCCGCCGAATGGGACGTCGGCCGAATACCAGATACCGCCGTTGACCGACATGGTCCCGGTGCGCACACCGTCGACCACCTTGTTGATGCGCTCGCGATCGGTGCCCCATACGGCGCCCGACAGTCCGTAGGGGGAGTCGTTGGCGATCCGGATCGCATCGTCGTCGCCATCATGGGGCAGTATCACCAGAACCGGCCCGAAGATCTCCTCCTGTGCGGTGCGCGACGAATTGTCGAGTCCGGAGATCAGCGTCGGCGAGACGAAGAAGCCCTTGTCTCTGTCGGCGGGGCGATCGCCGCCGATCTCGATCGTCCCGCCCTCGGTGCGTGCGAGTTCGATGTATGACTCGACGCGTTCGCGTTGCTTCGCGGAGATCACCGGTCCGCAGATCGTCCCGGGATCTGTGGGGTCGGCTGCTGCGAAACCGGCCATCGAGTCGCGTGCCAGTGCTGTTGCCTCCGCCAGCTTCTCGCGCGGGACGACGAGCCTGGTGGTGATCGCACAGCCCTGGCCGGCATGGGTCACCACGGCGAATGCCGCCATGGAGACCGCAGATGCGAGGTCGGCGTCGTCGAGCACGAGGAACGCCGATTTTCCCCCGAGCTCGAGGAAGACTCTTTTGAGCGACTCCGCGGCCGAGGCCATGACCTTCTTTCCGGTGGCTGTGGAGCCGGTGAACGAGACGAGGTCGACACGCGGGTCGGTCGAGAGTTGTGCGCCGAGCGCGTGATCACTCGACGTCACGATGTTGACAACTCCGGGCGGGAAGTCGGTCTCCTCGGCGATCACCTTGCCGACGAGCGCAGCGCACCAGGGAGTGTCGGGAGCGGGCTTGAGCACCACGGTGCAGCCCGCCGCAAGCGCGGGCCCGATCTTGGCGAAGTTGATCTGATGCGGGAAGTTCCACGGCGTGATCGCGCCGACGACGCCGACGGCCTCCTTGCGGATCTCGCGTGTGTTCTTGATTCCCATGGGTTTTGCCTCGCCGAGGTCTCGGCTCCACGCGTAACTCTCGGCTAGATCGGCGAAGTACCCGAGATCGTTGATCGGTCCCTCCAACTGGGGGCCGTGGGTGAGGAAGACCGGGCAGCCGACCTCGGCGACGGTCGATTCGCGCAGTTCGTCGGTGTGGGCGAGCAGTGCGTCGCGCAGTTGACGTAGGCACTGTGCGCGAAAGGCGGCGTCGCGCGACCACGTTGTTGTGTCGAAGGCGTGGCGTGCCGCGGCGATCGCGGCGTCCATGTCGTCGGGGGTTGCGTCTGCCGCCCGGCCGATGACCTCCTCGGTCGCAGGGTTGACGACGTCGAAGACGCCGCCTGTGCCGGGGGTGAGCTTGCCGTCGATGAGTAGATCCGACGCTGATGCTGGACGAAGAGACATGAACCGGAACTCCGATGACTGACTGGAAGGCTATCTGGACAGGTGTCTGGACTCGCGTTCAAACCTAGTGTAGCGTCGGTCACATGTCCAGCCCCGTGTCGCAGGAATCCACCCGTCGTCGATTGACGGCGCAGCAGGCCGAGACGGTCGCGCGGCTCACCGACGCCGCGGTCGACGTGCTCAATGCGGACGGTTTCGACGGCCTGACCGTCAGGGTCGTGGCCAAGCGTGCGGGGGTGGCCCCGGCGACGGCGTACACCTACTTCTCGTCGAAGAGTCACCTTGTGGCAGAGGTTTTCTGGCGTCGGCTCGCAGACGGTGTACCCGAAGCCGACAGCTCCTTGTCCCGTGAGGACAGGGTGGCCGAGATCCTGCGCAACGTGTCGCTGGTGGTCGCAGGAGAGGGGCAACTCGGCGGCGCGGTCACCGTGGCGCTGCTCGGCACCGACCCCGACGTCGAACATCTGCGACTGCGGATCGGCGGCTTCATCCGGGCGCGGCTCGCGCAGGCGCTCGAGGTCGACGTCGAGCATCCCGGTCCGGTGGTCGATGCACTCGAGATGCTCTACGCGGGTGGCCTGGTTCACGCGGGCATGGGGCATCTGACCTACGAGCAGACTTCTGAGCGGCTCGTCGCCGCTGCGCGCCTGATCCTCGGCGCGCAGTCCTAGCCGCGAACCGGGATCGTCGTGCGGCCCGGAACGTACACGACATGCACAAACCGTCAACGGAGGTTCATCGATGACCGAGACCGCAACGGTCGCGGGGATGCAGCAGCAGATTCCTTTCGACCCCTACGCCTACGGGTTTCACGAGGACCCTTATCCGACCTACGCGCGGCTGCGTGCCCAGGCCCCGGTGTATTACAACTCGGATCTCGATTTCTGGGCACTCGCCGCGCACGGTGACGTGCGAAATGCCTTCCGGGACAGTGTGAATCTGTCCAACGCGTGGGGCGTCTCGATGGATCCGTCGTCGTATGGTCCCGACGCCCACAAGTCCATGTCGTTTCTCGCGATGGACGACCCCAAGCACATGCGCATCCGCAAGCTCGTCTCGAAAGGGTTCACCCCGCGCCGGGTCAACGACCTCGCCGGCCGGATCAGCGCACTGACACACCATCACTGGAGCGCGTGTCTGGACAAGGGGGAGTTCGACTACGTCGCCGACTTCGCCGGGCTGCTCCCGATGGATGTCGTGTCGGAGATGCTGGGCGTACCCGAATCCGACCGTGCGTTCCTGCGAACCCAGTCGGATCTGCTGCTCCACCGGGAGGAGGGCGTTCTCGACATCCCGGAAGCGGCTGTCTACGCCTATCTCGAGTTGCACAAGTACTACTCGGCATTGATCGCCGAACGGCGCACCAACCTCGGCGACGACCTCGTCTCGGCGCTGATCACCGCCGAGATCGACGACGACGAGACCGGGGAGAAGACCACCCTCACCGAGGACGAGATCGTTGGATTCATGGTGTTGATGGTGGTTGCGGGCAACGAGACGACCACCAAATTGCTTGCCAATGCGCTGTATTGGGGGTGGCGCAACCCGGATGAGCTCGCCAAGGTGATCGCTGATCCCGAGGCGACTCCGCAGTGGACCGAAGAGACACTGCGCTACGACAATTCGACCCAGATGGTGCTGCGCAAGGTGGCCGCTGACGTCTCCTACGGTGACCACGTGATCCCCGAGGGGCATCGCGTGTTACTCCTCGTCGGCTCGGCCAACCGTGACGAGACCGTCTTCGACGACGCGTCGTCGTATCAGATCGGTCGCGACTGCAGCCAGGCGCTGATGAGCTTCGGTATGGGCGCGCACTTCTGTCTCGGTGCGCATCTCGCGCGGCTCGAGGCCAACATCGGTCTCGCCGAGGTCATCCGTTCGATCCGCGGGGTCGACATCGACATCGAGAATGCCGAGCGGGTGCACTCGGTGAACGTCCGCGGGTTCGCATCCCTCCCGGTGAAGGTGGCGGTGCGCTGATGGCCTACATCCCTCATCCGGAACGGCGGCCGGTACTGGTCGCCGGCGCGTCGTCGGGCATCGGAGCCGCAACAGCCGAGTATCTCGCTGCCGCAGGCTATCCCGTCGCCCTGGCGGCCAGGCGTGTGGAGAAGCTCCAGGAACTGGCCGATCAGATCGCCGCCGCCGGCGGCGAGGCGGTCGCTGTGCCGCTCGACGTCACCGACGAGGCGTCGGTACGCGACTGCGTGGCCAAGGCGCAAGCGGCACTCGGCCCCGTCGAGATCGCGGTCGCGGGGGCGGGCGACCTCGACGTCGGTCTGTCCTACGAGATGAGCGAAGCAGACTTCGCGTCGCAGATCGATATCCACCTCGTCGGCGCCCACCGGATCTATCGCAGCATCGTCCCCGGCATGATCGAGCGTGGCCGTGGGGATTTCGTGTTCATCGGTTCGGATGTCGCGGTTCGGCCGCGCCCGTGGTCGTCGGCCTACGTCGCGGCCAAAACCGGAGTCGACGGGCTCGTGGCGACCGCACAACTCGAACTCGAGGGGACCGGCGTGCGGGCGAGCATCATCCGTCCCGGCCAGACCATCACGGGGATGGGATTCAACCTCGCGCCCGAGGTGATGGAGAAGATGCTCAACTCGTGGATCACGCACGGTCTTGCCAGACATGGCAATTTCCTTGCGCCAGAACATATCGCGCAAGCGATCTCAGCCATCGTCGGGATGCCGCGCGGTGCGCACATGCGCGTCGTCGAGGTAGAGGCGGAGGGCGCCATCCCACGTGACAAGAGCAGCGAAGGAGAGACGAAATGACCACGCTGACAACGCCCACACGGGTGTCAGGGGGCGACGGGGAGCACGGCCATCTCGATGAGCTCGCGGCCGATCCGATCGGTCTGTTCTGGCGGGTCCGCGAAGAATGCGGAGACGTCGGCCAGTTCCAGCTCGCCGACCGTGAGGTGGTGCTGGTCTCAGGCGCCGCGGCGAGTGAGGACTTCTTCCGTGCGCCGGAGGAGGATCTCGACCAGGCTGCCGCGTATCCCTTCATGACCCCGGTCTTCGGCGAGGGAGTCGTCTTCGACGCCAGCCCCGAGGAGCGTTCCAAGGCGATCCACAACGCCGCGCTCAAGGGCCCGCACATGAAGCAGCACGCGGTGACGATTCCCAACGAGGTCGAGCGCATCATCGCCCGGTGGGGCGACGAGGGTGAGATCGACCTGCTGGAGTTCTTCGGTGAACTGACGCTGTACACGTCGTCGGCCTGCCTGATCGGTCGCAAATTCCGCGAGCAACTCGACAAGCGAGTCTCGGAGTTGTTCCACGACCTCGAGAAGGGCACCGACCCGATCGCCTATGTCGACATGTATGCCGACATCGAGAGCTTCCGCAAACGCGATTCCGCGCGGGCAGAACTCGTCGACTTCATCCAGGGCATCATGAACGAGCGCATAGCGCATCCGGATGACAACAAGGACGACCGTGATCTCATGGACGTGCTCATCGGGGTCGGGTTCGATGCGAACACGATCACGGGGATGTTCATCTCGATGATGTTCGCGGGCCACCACACCACGCAGGGCACCGCCGCGTGGACGTTGATCGAGTTGCTGCGCAATCCCGACTACATGCAGCGGGTGTACGCCGAACTCGACGAGATCTACGGTGACACACCCGATGGCGAACGACCGGAGTACACATTCGCCCACACCCGACAGATGCCGCAGCTGGAGAACGCGCTGAAGGAGGCACTTCGCCTGCATCCACCGCTGATCATTCTGATGCGCCTGGTGCAGCAGGATTTCCAGATCGAGGACTTCGACGTGCGTGCAGGACAGACGATCGCGGTCTCCCCTGCGGTGTCGAATCGATTGCCCGACGACTTCCCCGAACCCGATGCCTTCGATCCGGACCGCTACGTGAAGCCGCGTCAGGAGGATCTCGCCAACCGGTGGACGTGGATCCCCTTCGGGGCGGGCCGACACCGTTGTGTGGGAGCACAGTTCGCGATCATGCAACTCAAGGCCATTTTCTCGGTGCTGTTCCAGAACTATGAGTTCGAGATGTCGCAGCCGTCTGAGTCGTATCGCAACGACCACTCGAAGATGGTCGTACAACTCCAACAGCCGTGCACCGTGCGCTATCGCAGGCGGCAGAAGTAGGGGCGGTGACCATGCGTATCGAGGTTGATCTCGACATATGCCAGGGCCACGGTATGTGTCAGATGGAGGCGCCCGACGTGTTCGAGGCCGAGGTCGATCACGTCGACATCCTCGATCCCCGACCCGACGAGAGCAAGCGGGCCGAGGTGGAGGCCGCCGTGCAGTACTGCCCTACCCAGGCACTACGGATCGTCGACGACGATGCGTGAGACGACAGCAACGAGAGGTGACGTCATGGCATTCGACCGTGCAGAACTCGAAGAGATGAAGGAACGGTGGCTCGAGGCGAACATCGTCGCCGAGCGCGCAGGAGACTGGAGGCCGCTCGCCGACTTCTACACCGAGGACGCCACCTACGGGTGGAACTACGGTCCGGACAAGGACTTCATGGCAGTCGGACGTGACGAGATCCGCGAGATCGCACTCGGCCAGGAGATGGAAGGACTCGAGGGATGGACCTATCCATATCAGGAATGGGTGATCGACGACCGGACCGGATCGATGATCGGCTTGTGGAAGCAGGTCTACGACCGCACGCGTGAGGACGGGACGCCGTATGCTCTCGAAGGTATCCAGGGGAGTTGGTTCAAGTATGCCGGCAACTTCCAATTCCGTTGGCAGCGCGACTTCTTCGACTACGGAAACGTCTCGGCACTGTTCATCGAGTTGATCAAGGACAACGCGATGAGCGACGGGATGCTCAAGCGGATCGAGAAGGCAACCGGGGACCAACCGGGCTGGTACCCGTTCGGCAAGGCGCCCGTCGAGTTCTGGTGAGTCACGACATGACGCTCACAGTCCGGACGTACTCGGATCTCACCAGCCGTCAACTCGCGACGATCGTGCCGGAGCTTCTGCTGTCGGGCCAGCTGATCGATCGCAGCGGAATGGCGCATCTCATCGGTGCTTTCGGCCGAGAGACCATGGCTCGGATCGCCATCGAGGAGTGGATGGCCGCCAGCCCGGTGTACACGCATCGTATGCGTGAAGCGTTGGGCGTCGACGGCGACGGCGTGGCCGACATGTTCAAGTGTCTGCAGCTCGACATCGGGGCGCCGCCGCAGTTCATGGACTTCCGCTACGAGATCGACGACGAGTACCACGGCTCCTTCGTGCTGGATCACTGTGGTGCTCTGATGGATGTCGAGCCCCTCGGCGATGATTACGTCACCGCGATGTGTCACGACATCGAGGACCCGACGTTCGACGCGACCGCCATCGCAACCAATCGTCGGGCGCGGATCCGGCCGATACACCGCCCACCGCGCAGGCCCGCCGACCAGCATCCGCACTGTGCGTGGAGGGTGACGATCGAACCCGACCGCGACGAGTTGCCGCTGCCGCCGGACGCGGAGGAGATGTTCACCCGCCGGGCGGCCTCGGTCGAGTTGAGCGCCATCGATCCCTGCGCGACGGACGGACGCGTCGACTACCGGGGAGACCTGTGCGATGACCTCCAGTTTCGGGAGTGGTCGCATACGGCGCTCGTACGCATCGCGGAAGAGGTGGCGCTGCAACACCAATTGCTCGCACTCGGTTTTCTCGTGTCGTTGCGACGGTATGCGCAAAGTCAGGAGCAGGTCGACGAGATCTATCGTAAGCAGTTGACCGGCATAGCCGGCCTGGCGGCAGACCGGCTGCGGAACGCGTTGGATCTCACCGCAGACGCTGAGGGGTTGGCCACCGTCTTCTCGCTGATACCGGTCCTCGGCCCGGTGCAGTACACCGGGGTGAGTGTGCAGGTGGTCGGAGAGGGCGTCGTGCTCCGCATCCCTCATGACTCCGATGCACGACGCGACGGTGGGTGGATCACGCTGTTCGACGTCGACCACACCGAACCGCTGCAGGCGATCGCGACCGGCGTCGGCCCGTACTGGAGCATCGACACCGTCGCCTCCACCGGCGACGATCTCGAGGTCACGTTCGCTCTCACCGACAACGAGCATGCGGAGTCCGGTGAGGTCGCCATCGCGCGGTTCAGTTCCGGCGCAGCCTGGGAGTTCGTCGACAGGGGCCGGTCGCTCCCGATCACGCCCATCGGGAGCACCGTCTGATGCCGTCCGATGCGACGTCGTGGTCGCTCACGTGCCGATCCGATCGCAGAACCTGATGCCTGCCGACGCCCCGATCGACGCCCACCTGTCCGGCCGAGTTGCGATCATCGCGGGCTCGACGCGTGGGATAGGTCTGCAGGTCGCGTACGCCCTTGCAGGACGAGGTGTTTCGCTGGTGGTCAACGGACGTGAGGCGAGTGCTGTCGACGCCACGGTCGCCGAGATCAGGGGCGGCGGCGGTTACGCAGTGGGTGTCTGCGGTTCGGCAGGGGACGAGAACGTCGCCGAGCAGATGGTCACGACCGCGCTCGACGAGTTCGGTGCACTCGATGTCGCAATCAACTGTGCGGGCATTGCCGAACCGCCCGGGTCGACGATCCTGACCATCAGTACCGCCGAGTTCCGTGCTCAGATCGACGCGCATCTCATGAGTGCGTTCTTCCTGACTCGCGCGGCTGCACGGGTTTTCGTCGAGCAGCAGTCGGGCTCGATCGTGTTGACCGGGTCAGCCGCGTCCTTGGGCACCTTCGGCGGCAGTGGCTATCCGGCCGCGAAAGGTGGGGTCAACGCACTTGCTCTTGCGGCGGCGGGCGATCTGCGGGGTTCCGGTGTGCGCGTCAACGTCGTGATGCCCGGCGCGAAGTCGAGATTGTCGTCCGGCGCCGACTATGTCAGGCACATCGAAAGCCTGCATGAGCGCGGAATCCTCGACGAGTTCACGCGCGATGCCGCGCTCGATCCCGCACCACCGGAGTATGTCGCCGTGCTCTACACGTTCCTGGCCAGCGACGCCGCTGCCGGTATCACTGGTCAGATATTCACTGCCGCAGGCGGTTTCATCGGACGATACGATCCGCACCAACCGACGTTCGTCGCCTACCGCGACCATAGGGACTGCGAGCCCTACAGTTTGGCCGAATTGGCTGCTCTGCTGCTGAGCTGAGCGATCGGCCACTCGGAGGCCGCGTCGGTCGGCAATGCTGCGCACGAGGCATGTGACGTGGCCGGTCTCCTGCGAACTGCACACCGGATCACTGGGCGGGATCTCGACGCGCGCGACGTCGCGCTGCGCGACCCGCCCAGTACCGGGCGCCGTCGGCGATCGCCTCGGCGACGGGTCGGGGGTGCCAATCGAGCTCGCGTACCGCCTTGTCGTGGCTCATCTCCGGAATGCAATGCATGAGACGTACTGTCCCGATACGTAGTCGGCCCGGGCGTCTGGTGAGCGTCGAGCTCGCCGAACCCACCGCACCCGCAGCGTACAGTGCGGCGCGCCCGAGTATCGGCCGCGGAGGTTTCCGGCCAGCGGTTGCGGCGGCGATGCGAATGACCTCGCCGAGATCGATCGACCGTTTCGAGACGATATAGCGTTCACCGTTGCGTCCGTGCTCGGCGGCCAGGATGAGTGCGTCCGCGGCATCCTCGATTCCCACCGATTCACAACGCATCCCGCGCACGCCGAAGGGAAGTGTGCCCAATGCGGCACCAGCGACGAACGCCCCATGCGGAGTCGGTACCACGTCGCCTGCGCCGTAGGTGTTCGACACGCACATCGCGACAACCGGGACGTGGTGGTCGTGGGCATAGCCGAGCGCGAGTCGTTCTGCTGCAACCCGAGACCGCACGTAATCGGTTGCCCGCCTCTCCCAGTTGAATTCGGTTGTTTCGTCGGCCAGACCCGTGCTCGGCACTCCGATCGTCGCCATCGTGCTGGTGAAGACAAAGCGGCGCAGTCGAATACGTGCGGCGACCTCCAGGACGGAGCGGAGAAGCTCGACGTTGGTCTCGTAAAGTGGGGCGGGATCCAGTAGCCAGGCCCGGGTGTCGACAGCGCAGTGGTAGACGTCGGTGCAACCCGCCATGGCGTCGGCGACGACGTCGGAATGAGCCAGCGACCCGACGTGCCGCTCGACGTCGAGATCGTCGATGGCGCGGGTGTCGCTGGTGGATCGGACGAGGATACGTACGTCTTCTCCCGACGAGACGAGTCGGCGGGTCAGCGTCGAACCCAGAAATCCACTCGCCCCGATCACCAGGCTGGTCATTCCAGACGTTCCGGGGCCAGGTCCGCCACGGCGTCGGCGGCACGTTCGAGCATGGCGGCGAACATGGCATCGCCTCTCGCAGTCGGTTGAGCTGCTGCTGTGCCGAACACGATGATCAGCGGGGCCTGGATGAGGTTGTCGATGTAGTCATGCCAGCAGTCTTCGAGCGTGTACTCCCGAAGGCCCGCTGCCGCCTGCGATTGCGCGCCCCACTGACGTAACGCCCGGTGATAGTCGGCGACGATGCTGCGCTCGTGTGTGCGGCGGTCGTCGGGACGCAGGCTCGTGGCGAGGAGAAAGGCCACGTCGCGCAGCGGATGTCCGGTGGTGATGGTCTGCCAGTCGAGAATCGACAGCGAACCGTCGTCGCGGAACATCACATTGTCGACGCGCAGGTCGCCGTGGATGAGAGCAGCGTGGTCGGGCGGAGTACGCAACCAGTGCCCCGCATCGCGTACCAGCCAGTCGACCGTGGCCGATTGACGGTCGGTGAGGTCGAAGCGCCCGCGAAAGACCGCGGCCATCGGTTCGAGCAACGAGTCCATGACAGCGCAGTCGTCGGGGGTGGGGAGCGGGAACTCGTCGAGCAGTGTCGCGTCGTCGAGGCGTGGTCCGTGTAAACCCGCTGCGGCGACCGCGACGGCACGGACCTGGTCGGGACTGCACGCTGCGATCTGGTCGCCCTGATGTCCGTTGCCGATGTCTTCGAGGAGAAGGACGAACTCGCTGCCAGACTCGGAACAGGCCGTGGCGAAGACTGCGGGAGTCGGGACGTCGAACGTCGAGACCAATCCACGGTAGAAGCGGACCTCGTTCCGGAATGCCCCGGAGGCGAACTCCCGCTGCTCGACAGGGCCGGTCGCGAGCTTGGCCACCATGGTGTCCGGCAGGCCGCACGGCGATGCGTAGCGAAGCGAGAGACGGTAGGAACTCGCCATCTGACCGGTGCCGACGGGAGTGGCGCCGACGTCGACGACCCGGGCGTCGTCATACCCGTGTGCGCGCAGCAGGCCGGAGAGCCACTCCGGTGTGAGATCGTCTGCATTGGTGGGAATCTCGGCGGGTAGGGGTATGGTCACTGGTCGACTCCGATCGGTGTCATCAGCCCAGGGTTCACGGGTAGTTCTGCTCGTGTCGGCGAGCGCACAGAGCGATATGCGGTCACCACCGGCTCGAGTTCGGACGGTGTCGCACCATGCAGGATGACCGAGTCGACGCCGAGGTCGAACTGCGTGGCGAGCGCAGAGGCACAGGTCGTCGGTGATCCGACTGCGCTGTCGGCAACCCAGTGGCGTGGAACGACGTGTGCCAGTTCAACGAGTTGTCGGTATGTTGCGGTGGCATCGATCGGACCGGTTGCCTCGGTGAACGCGCTGGTTGCGCGGATGCGATCGAGATCAGCAGTGTCCCAACGGTTTGCTCGCATGAGTGCATCGGGGTAACCCTGCAGGTATGTGGCGAGGCGGCCGTAGAGCCTGCGTAGACGATCCTCTTCTGTCAGTTCGTCGCCCACCGTTGCCAGCACCGACCAGATCCGGATCGCCTCGGGATCGCGGCCTGCGCGCTCTGCCGAGTCACGCACGGTGGCTACCGCGTTCGACGTCGCGTCGTCGTCGAGAAAAGTGTGGAGGACGACGCCATCGGCTATGCGTCCGGCCAACTCCAGTGTCTTTCGGCTCATGGTCACGAGCAGAATGGGTACTCGTGGCACGACAACGCCGAGATTCAACAGCGGATACGATCCCGCGGGACCCTCATGACCGACGATCATCTCGCCGCGCCACAGGCGTCGGAGAACATCGGACACGTCTGCCAACTGCGCGCTCGTGACGTCCTCGATTCCGAGGATCTGCCACTGTGCGGTGATACCCCTGCCGAGACCCAGCGCAAACCTGTCCTGTGTCAGTTCGGCAAGGGTTGCGGCCATCGTGGCCGTGACGATCGGGTGGCGAGTGTTGTGATTGGTTGCTGCAGTGGCGATTCCCATGCGGGAGGTCGCAGCGCCGAGCGCACCGCTGAGCACGGCGGCATCCTTGATGTTGAATCGCTCGGAGACGAACGCCGCGCCGAGACCGATTCTCTCGGCGACCGCCGCTTCCTCGACGAGGTGCCCGGGGTCGACCGGATGTCGCGAGAGTGCGTAGTAACCGAGTTCGCAGAGCATGGTCGACGACGGCCTGTATCGCTCAGACGCCCGCGGGCGAGATCGATCGGTACTCGGTTGTGCGGGGTTCGCGTACCCACAGCGCATCGTCGCCCGCGCTGATCCCCTGTTGTTTGAGCTGTCGCTTCACGATCTTGTTGGTTGCGGTTGTGGGCAGGTCATCTGCGATTCGCACGTATCGGGGCCACGCCTTGGGCGACAGGTCGGGTTGTGCTGAGAGGAACTGCGAGAACTGGTCGGGGGTCAGCGAACTGTCGTCGGTGAGGATGACCGCTGCCATCACCGCATCGCCCACCTGGTCATCGGGTACCGCGTAGACGGCGACCTGACTGATGTCGGGTAGGCGGAGCAGGATTCGCTCGATGGGACCCGCCGTCATGTTCTCACCGTCGACACGCATCCAGTCGCCGGTTCGGCCTGCGAGGTAGAGCCACCCATCGGCGTCCTTGTACGCCAGGTCTCCCGACCAGTACATGCCGTCGCGAAGGCGTTCCGACGTCGTCGCGGGATCGTTGTAGTAGCCGGTGAACATGCCTGCACCCGAGGTGTTGACGATCTCGCCGATCGCTGCGTCGGCGTTCACGAGTGCACCGGTGTCGTCGAATTCTGCTGTGGGGCACTCGAGTCCGGTTGCCGGATCGTAGACGGCGACACCGGGAAAGCCCTTGCCGACCGAGCCGTGCGGTGTACCCGGCTCGCGCGTGATGATGATCGCCAGCTCGGTGGAGCCGAAGCCGTCCCAGACCTGGCAGTCGAAACGTCGTGCGAAATCGTCGATGTCGCGGTCGGTGGCCTCGTTGCCGAAAGCCGCCCGCAGCGGATTGTCGGCATCGTCTGGTCGCTCGGGAGTTGCGAGGATGTAGGCGAGCGGCTTGCCTACGTAGTTCATGTAGGTGGCGCCGTAGCGTCGGATGTCGTCGAGGAATCGCGACGCGGAGAATCGCGCGGGCACCATCGCCGCACCGGATACCGCCGCGACACAGTAACCGCCGAGGAGCGCGGCCGAGTGGAAGAGAGGCATCGAGAGATAGCAGATGTCCTCGGAGGTGATCCCGAAACGCTCGGCCAGGGGAGGGCCGGCGAACGGAACGAGCATGTGCGCCAACTGCACCGGCTTCGGATTACCGCTTGTGCCCGAGGTGAAGATGAGCATGAACGGGTCGGTCGCGGTGGGTACCGAATAGGGAGTGAGTTCGCCTGCGTCGGCGAGCAGCTGCTGCCATTCCGGCGACGACACGTTGATGACCTCGACACCCGGCAGATCGAGCCCTTCTAGCAGGGGGAGGTGCTCGGTGTCGGTGAGGAGGATCTGACAGTCGCCCCGCGCGATGTCGTCGGCCAGGGCGGGCCCGCGTCGAGTGTTGTTGATGCCCACCGTCACATAGCCGCCGAGCGCGCCTGCGGCAAGCGCGATCAGCATTGCAGGGCTGTTGTCGAGTAGTGCCCCGATATGCATCGGCCGTCGCGGATCGGCGCGGCCGAGCACGACGGATGCGGTCCGCCGCGCATCATCGAGGTACTGGCGCCACGTCCAACGGTCGTTTTCGTACAGGATCGCGAGAGAGTCGTCGCCGTCACGATCGAGGAGGAGTTCGGTCACGGTCTGCGCCATGCAGCCAAATCTAGAACCTGTTCTACGCTTGAGTGTACAGATTCGTGAAATTGTCTACCGTGTGCGCCTACGTGCCCCGACGTGGCCGTTCAGCGCGAGATGGTGCCGCTTCCCGGGCTCAGCGTGAACGTTGCGCCGCCACGTCCGACGACACTGGTCGTGAATGAGATCGGCCCCGGACCGGTTCGAAGCGGCGGGCTCAGGGCAGGCTTGCCCTGCTTGCACGCCGGGAACGTGGCGGTTCCGGACTTCCTGGTGACGGTGTTACGCCACTCGACGCCGACGACCGCCGCGCGGAGAGCCTTGCTGCACGCGTCGCCGGGCATCGGCTCCAGCCACACGCGAAGCGTGTCCGGGTCGGGCGACGCCGCGGCGATCGGGGCGACGTATGCCGCGAACGGGATGTCACCGCTGGTCGCGACGCCTGCGTTCGGGGTCTGGGAGATCGACGCCGCCGGGATCTTCGGGTCGGGAGCGGGGGCAGCGTGCGCTGCACCGCCTGCGGTCAGGAGTGTCGACGCGGTTGCCCCTCCGGCGACTGCTGCCGCGGTCAAGGCGCGATAGAGCTTTCGTCCCACTGGTATCACCAGCCCCTTCTGTCACAGTTGTAGACAACGGTACCAGCGTGCGGACGTTCGTGGCAGGGCTGGACATGGGGGTCGGGGTGCGGTCGGGCCTGCGGTGGCTTCGTCGGCGGGCGCGCGGCAGAAAGTGGGGGAAGGGACGTTTCCGCGGGTTCTGGGCGTTTCGGCGGGAAACTTCGCGGGGAAGTGTCGGGAAGTGGGGGAAGGGTGCGCGGCGCGGGTGCGGGTTGGGGGTGCGCTGCTGTGCGGCGGTGTTCGGTGCTGACGGCAGAAAGTGGGGGAAGGGACGTTTCCGCGGGTTCTGGGCGTTTCCGCGGAAACTTCGCGGGGAAGTGTCGGGAAGTGGGGGGAAGAGTGCGCGGCGAGCGGTGAAAGTGGGGGAAGGGTGCGCGGCGCGGGCGAATCCAGGGGAAGCGTGCGTTCGACGTCGGATCGCGCTCCAGACGTCGCCGCAGTCTGGGCCGCCCCTGCCCACTCGCCGTGCCGCGGCCGGTGGCCGGATCTGCATTCGCGCGGGCTGCTGCGGTTCGCGCAGAATGCCGGCGCGTCGTCCGCACGTCGGGTCATCGCGCACTCGGGGCATCGCGCACTCGGAGCATCTGACGGCGGAATATCACGCTCACGCGGAATAAAAGTGTCGGATTCGCCGTATCTGCGCGTGAGTTGGCTCACCGATCCTGGCGAAGCGTCGATGCAGCAGACAACACTGGAACTGTATTACTTCGCATACCTAAATACATCCAATTGCTCGGAGGTTGTTGATGTCCACCCATCTATCCGCCGACCCGGCCGCAGCAGTGGCCGCGCTAGCTCCTGATCTCGACGTCGCCGCACATCTCCGCGATGCGTCGACGGTGCAGGAGGGTTTGCGCGTCCTCTACGAGGGGTACCCGGACCGGCAGGCCCTAGGCTTTCGCGACAGTGAATCGGGATGGAACACATGGAGTTTCGCAGAATTGCAGGACCATGTCGCCCATATCGTATCGGTTCTGCGTGACGATGCAGGCGTCCAGCCGGGCGATAGGGTCGCGACGCTGGGCTTCACCAGCGCCGACTACACCGCGCTGAGTCTTGCGGTGCTCGGAGACCTGCGCGCGGTGGAGGTTCCGCTGCAGTCGGGCGCAGCGGAGTCCGTGGTCGCCGACATCCTCGACGAGACCGAAGCGAAAGTTCTTGCCGTGTCGGCATCGTCGCTGCCTCAGGCGCTGGCGCTCGTCGCGGACGACACGAGTCTCGAGCATATCGTCGTGTTCGACGTCGTCGAGGATTCGCGCGCTGCGGTCACGCAAGCCCGCACCACGCTGGAAGAACGCGGAATCAGGCTGCACACACTCACATTCGACGCCGAGTTGGACACCACGCACGACGGTCATGGCGTCGACTCCCAGGTGGCGCCGGGATCGTCCGACGATCTGGCTTTGCTGATCTACACCTCGGGCAGCACCGGCGCGCCCAAGGGTGCCATGTACACCCAAGAGGCGGTGTTGCGACTGATCCGGCAGGGATTCGGCCTCGAAAGCGATTCCGCCGCAGTCGAACACCACGCCTGGGTCACGTTGAACTTCCTTCCGATGAGTCACGTGATGGGCAGGGCGACGCTCTTCCGCACGCTGGGCAACGGCGGGACCGCCTACTTCACCGCGCGACCCGACCTGTCCGAACTCCTCGACGACCTCGCCGCCGTCGCCCCGACCGAACTCCATTTCGCGCCGCGCATCTGGGAGATGTTGCATCAGCAGTATCTGGCCGACGCGGACAAGGTCGACCGCGAGGCGCATCGCGACCTGCTCGCCGAGATGCGACGCCGCTACTTCAGCCGCGCACAACTCGCACTCACCGGTTCGGCGCCCATCTCGCCCGAGGTCGTCGACTTCGTCGAAAGCATGCTCGACGCCCCGCTCATCGAGGGGTACGGGTCGGCGGAGGCCGGCGGGGTGATTCGTGACGGCAAGGTGATCCGGCCCCCGATCATCGACTACAAGCTCGTCGATGTTCCCGAACTCGGTTATCGCACAACCGATACGCCGCACCCTCGAGGCGAACTGCTGGTCAAGACGGCCGATATATTCGCAGGCTACTATCGACGGCCTGAACTCACCGCCGAGATGTTCGACGACCACGGTTTCTACCGGACCGGTGACATCATGGCAGAGACCGGACCGGACCAGCTCGTCTACGTCGACCGCCGCAACAACGTGCTCAAGCTGTCGCAGGGTGAGTTCGTGACTGTGGCACGAGTGGAGAGCGCGCTGACATCTCCGCCGATTAGCCAGATCTACGTGTACGGCAACAGCTCCCGGCCGTACCTGTTGGCGGTGGTCGTTCCCACCGACGAGGCCATCGCGGCCGCGGCAGACGACGAGGAACTGCACGCGACGATGCTCAGCGCCGTGCGCGACATCGGTGAGCGCAGCGGGCTTGCGCCGGTGGAGATTCCGCGCGACGTCGTCGTCGAACGCAGCGCGTTCTCGGAGGCGAACGGCTTGCTGACGGGGATTCGCAAACTCGCGCGGCCCCGCCTCAAGGACCAGTACGGTCCCGCCCTCGAAGAGCTGTATCAGCGACTCGCGAGCGCACGCGCCGACCGCCTGCGCGAGGCGCGGGCATCGGCATCGGATCGACCGACGCTCGACGTCGTGATCGACATCGTCTCGGCCACTCTCGATCTCGCCGAGAACGAGGTGACACCACAGTCGAGGTTCACCGACCTCGGGGGTGACTCGCTGACTGCCGTCACACTCGGCAACACGCTGCGCGACGTGTTCGACTCCCAGGTTCCGGTCGGTGTGCTCACCAGCCCGTCGTCGGATCTCGCAGCGATCGCCGACTACATCGACGGGCGGGCGGGAGACGGACGTCCGACGGCTGAATCCGTGCACGCCGACCAGCGGCGCCTGCGCGCCGACGAACTCACCGTCGACGCATTCGTCGACGCCGAGACCCTGGCGGGCGCAACGTCGTTACGACCAGCCGACACGACAGTTCGGCAGGTGCTGGTCACCGGGGCGACCGGATTCCTCGGTCGCTACCTCACCGTCGAATGGCTCCGTCGAGTTGCTGCCGTCGACGGCCGCGTGACCTGTGTGGTGCGTGCCTCCGACGACGCGACCGCCCGCCGACGTCTCGACGCGGTCTTCGATGTCGGCGACGGCCCCCTGCGCGCCGACTACCTGCGGCTGGCCCCGGACCATCTGACGGTGCTCGCCGGTGACAAGGACTCGCCGGGTCTGGGACTCGACGACGATGTGTGGAGAGGGCTCGCAGCCGACATCGACCTCATCGTCGACCCGGCGGCGCTGGTCAACCACCTGTTGCCGTACCGGGAGTTGTTCGGGCCCAACGTCTCCGGCACAGGTGAGCTGATCCGACTGGCGCTGACTACGACGCGCAAACCCTACGTCTACATCTCGACGGTCGGAGTCGCCGATCAGGTGGGTTCGGCGGAACTCGTCGAGGACGCCGACATTCGCCAGGTCAGCCCCGTGCGTGAGGTGCACGACGGGTATGCCAACGGCTACGGGAACAGCAAGTGGGCCGGTGAGGTGCTCCTGGCAGACGCGCACGAACGCTTCGGCCTGCCCGTCAGCGTCTTCCGGTGCGACATGATCGTGGCCGACGACTCAGATCTGGGTCAGCTCAATCTCCCCGACATGTTCACCCGTCTGCTCATGAGTGTCCTGGCGACGGGGCTTGCACCGCACTCATTCTACGAGCTCGACGACGACCGCCGACGCGCCCCCGCGCACTACGACGCCCTGCCGGTCGATTTCCTCGCCTCGGCGATCTCGACGCTCGCCATCGCCGACGGTCACGTCACCTACAACGCGGTCAATCCGCACTCCGACGGCATCGATCTCGACACGTTCGTCGGATGGCTCGCCGACTCCGGGGAGGAGATCGCCACCGTGGACGACTACGACAAGTGGTACCGGATGTTCTCCGACTCGCTTGCCGATCTGCCCGACAAGCAGCGGCGATATTCGTTGATCCCGTTGCTGCACAACTACACCCAGCCGATTCCGCCGGTGAACGACGGTGTGGTGAACGCACCTCGCTTCTTTGAGGCGGTGCGTTCGGCGACGGTGCGGACAGCGACTGCCTGCTACTCCGAGGTCCCGCACATCACCGCGCCGGTGATCGCCAACTACGCGCGCGGACTGCGGACCCTCGGCGTCATCTGAGTGTGATCGGACTCGCTACGTTCCGGGGCCGGACACGCGCCCCGGGACGTGGGGTGATGAAGTGAAGGTATGAACGACGACAACCGCGATGACACGACGACGGCGTCGACAGCTGCCGAACTGCGCGATCCCCTCGAGGCGTTCGGTGTGGGAGCCCTGCGACTCGAGGACGACGTCGTCGTCGCCGAGCAGCAACTCGGACCGCGCTTTGCAGACCATCGTGGCCTCATCGACCTTCCCGCGTACGCAGTTCTCCTCGACCACATCGGTGGGATTCCATATCACCGCGAAACCCGGTCGCCGAGTATGCAGGCCCGCTTGAACTTCTCGACGGTCGGGCGGCCGACGCTGACCGAACGGCTCGTCGGCAGAGCGCAACTGCTGATGCACGACGCCAGGGTCGGCGTCACGGAGATCCGCATCGGTGATGGCACCGCCGACTACTGCGTCGGCACTGCACGCAACGTCGCTGTCGGCCGTGCGATACCGGATGATTTCGACGACGCCGAGCTCGCCCATGAGATCCCGGCCGCCGAAACGCTCGATGTGCCGCTGGCACAAGCGATTCCCTCCGACCTCGACGGCGAGACGATCATCGCGCAGATCGTGAGCGGACAGCGTGAACGCGGGCCGCTCGCAGACCTGCTCAACGCTCGGATCGACCCCGCGGGCGCCTCGACAACCCGACTGCGCCTCGTCGTCGACACGCAGGCCTGGATGGGCAACATGTTCGGGACGATGCACGGCGGAGTGATCGCCACGATCGTGGGTGTGGCGTGCTCGTTCGCCGGGCAGCGACAAGCGCAGGCGGGTCAGGACTATCGCGTCGGCGACCTGTCGGTGGCGTTCTTCCGCTCACCGCCGGTTGACGGCAGCCGCGTGAGCGTCGACGTCGAGGCGGTGAAGGTGGGGCGTCGAATCGCTTCGTTCTCTGCACGCATGACCGGAGCCGAGGGAACACTGCTCGCCGAAGGTGCGGCCGACATCCACTTCGGCTGACGTGCACCAACCAGGGCGATGAGAGCTCGCTAGGCGACCGAAATGCCGAGGTGTGCGGCGAACTGGTCGGCCAGCGCGACTGCCTGTTCAGCGGTGATGGTTGCGCCCGACAGTCCGCCGAGGTTGCGCACCACGTTGACCCGCAGATCACGGAGGTCCACGTCGGTGAGGTTCGCCCGGTGGACGTCGAGGGCCTTCACCGAACTCTCCTCGAACGATATCCGGGTCAGACGAGCCTCGGAGACATCGAGTTCGTCGATGACACACGATCGAAAGATCATGTCGCGCGCCTCGTTCCCGCTGAGATTGACGAGTCCGAGCTTGCAGTTCTCGATGACCACCGACCGCATGCGTCCACCGAACAGGTCGAGCGCGCCGATCCTGCTGTTCTCGATACGGACGTTGTGCAGAGTCGACCGCGGGGCGAACACACGCGCGCTGCTGACGGCGTCGAGGCGGGTGTCGACGGCACGTAGTCCGCTGAGGTCGGCGTCGTCGAGGGAACTACGCACCAGCTCGCATCCGGTGAGGGAGACGTCGCCGAAATCGGTGCCGGACAGGTCCGCGTCGGCGATGAGTGCCGATTCGACCGCGTCGCCCGCGGCAATCGATCCGGCGTCGAAGGGATCAAGCGGGGACTTCGGCATGGGGCTGATCCGGGGCGCGCGAATAGTCATCGCCCGAGAGCCTACGCGCACGCCACGACGAGATCGGTCTGCATCAGAACGGTAAAACAAGCAAGCGTGATTGCTTTTTATCCGTCGGTGTGTGACGCTACTGACATGTCGATCGTGACGGATCTCGTGGCCGATCTGGCCGCCGAAGGTGAAGAGCTCGACGCGCTGGTCGCCCCACTCGACGAGGGTGGATGGCGCGCCGCAACGCCCGCCGCGGGGTGGAGCGTCGCTCACCAGATCGCCCACCTGTACTGGACGGACAAGGTTGCGCTCCTCTCCGCGACCGACCCCGAGGCATTCGCCGAGGTCGTCGCGGAGGCCATGCGCAACATCGACGGGTTCACCGACGTGACGGCGGAAGAAGGGGCAGCACGTCCGAAGGACGAGCTGCTCGCCGACTGGCGCGCAGCGCGTGCCGCACTCGCCGCAGCGTTGGTCGACGTGCCCGACGGGACGAAGCTCCCGTGGTTCGGACCGCCGATGTCGGCGGCGTCGATGGCCACAGCAAGAATGATGGAGACCTGGGCGCACGGCCTCGACATCGCGGACGCGCTCGGCGTCGAGGTCACGCCGACCGACCGTATCCGGCACGTCGCCCACATCGGCGTGCGCACGCGCGACTTCGCCTACGTGGTCAACGGGATGACTCCGCCGCAACGCCCCTTCCGCATCGAGCTCACCGCTCCCTCCGGGACGACGTGGACGTGGGGTCCCGACGATCCGGAGGCGGTCTACGGAACCGTGCGCGGCTCGGCCGTCGACTTCTGCCGACTTGTCACCCAGCGTCGGGCCCTCGCCGACCTCGACCTCGAACTCGACGGCGAGTCGGTGCGCGAATGGGCCTCGATCGCACAGTGTTTCGCCGGCCCACCCGGCTCGGGGCGAGCGCCCAGAAGCACGGGCACCCGCGCCCTGTGACTGTGTGCGCGAACGCGATCACCTTCCACCGCCGACCATCGGAGCAGCGATGACACCCACCACACCCGCACGTTCGGATCGACCCGTCCGCATCGGCAACGCATCCGGCTTCTACGGTGACCGCTTCAGCGCTATGCGGGAGATGCTCGAGGGGGGTGAACTCGACTACCTCACCGGCGATTACCTCGCCGAGCTCACCATGCTCATCCTCGGCAGGGACCGGCTGAAGGATCCGGCGCTCGGCTACGCCAAGACCTTCCTGCGCCAGATGGAGGACTGTCTCGGACTCGCCATCGACAAGGGTGTGCGCATCGTCAGCAATGCGGGCGGACTCAACCCGCACGGCCTCGCGGTCGCGCTTCGAGAGCTCGCCGACAAGCTCGGAATCGACGCATCCGTCGCCTTCGTCGACGGTGACGATCTCGTCGACCGGGCGGACGAACTCGGACTCGGCACACCCCTGACGGCGAACGCCTACCTCGGTGCCTTCGGGATCAAGTCGGCTCTCGACTCCGGTGCCGACGTCGTCGTGACCGGACGAATCACCGACGCCTCGCTGACCGTGGGTCCCGCCGCGAGCGCATTCGATTGGGGCTACACCGATCTCGATGCTCTCGCGGGCGCGGTCGTCGCGGGCCACGTGATCGAATGCGGAGCCCAGGCAACCGGCGGAAACTACGCCTTCTTCACCGATCTGCCCCGCATGGGCCACCTCGGATTCCCGATCGCCGAGGTCGCATCCGACGGCACGTCGGTGATCACCAAGCACCCCGGCACCGGTGGAGCGGTGACGGTCGGCACGGTGACCGCACAACTGCTCTACGAGGTCGGCGGTCCTCGCTACCTCGGACCAGACGTGACCACGCGTCTGGACACCATCACGCTGCGCGCCGACGGCGACGACCGGGTGTCCATCAGCGGTGTCAAGGGCGAGGCTCCGCCCGAGACCGTGAAGGTCTCGCTCAACCACCTCGCGGGTACCCGCAACGAGATCACGGTCGCGCTCACGGGTCTCGACATCGAGGAGAAGGCCGAACTCTTCCGCGAACAGTTCCGTGCCGAATTGCGCACCACACCTCAGGAGATGACCTGGGAACTCTCGCGCATGGAGCGCGTCGACGCCGAGACCGAAGAGCAGGCGACGGCACTGCTGCGGTGCGTGGCGCGCGATCCCGATCCGAAGAAGGTCGGACGCGCATTCAGCAACACCGCGGTCGAACTCGCATTGGCGACGTTCCCCGGCTTCCACATGCTCGCGCCGCCCGGAAACGGCTCGCCCTACGGCGTTTTCGAACCCGGCTACGTCGACGCCTCCCGCGTAGAGCATCGCGTCTCCTTCGCCGACGGGGTCACCGAGCGCATCGAGCCGAGTCCGCTTCGCGCCGCGGTGACGCCGGATCAACCCGAACAACGCAGTGTCGTCGAGAGCTCCGATCCCGGTCCGACCGCTTCGGCACCGCTCGGCCTGGTGGCCGGCGCACGCAGCGGCGACAAGGGCGGCAGCGCCAACATCGGTGTGTGGGTGCGCAATCCGGAGCACTTCGACTGGCTCGACGCGACTCTCGACGTCGATCTGATCAAGAAGCTGCTTCCCGAGATCGCCGACCTCGAGGTCAAGCGGTACCGGCTCCCCAACCTGTCGGCGCTGAACTTCGTGATCGAGGGCGTACTCGGTCGTGGTGTGGCCGACAATGTGCGCTTCGATCCGCAGGCCAAGGGCATGGGGGAGTGGCTGCGATCGCGGCCGATACCCATCCCGGTGAGCTTCGTCGCCGAGCAGTCGTCCGGGTCCGCGACGGACCGATCAACCGACTCGTCAGAGAGGAACTGAACTGTGCCGCTGGTAGACCCGCAATGGGAGACCCCGGAGCGTCGTGCGCTGCGTGACACCGTCCGTGGATTCGTCGAACGGCATGTCCTGCCCTACCAGGACGAGTGGGAACGCGAAGGACTCATCCCGCGCGAATTGCACCGTGAGGCAGCAAAACTCGGCCTGTTCGGGCTCGGTGTCGACGAAGCGGTCGGTGGTAGCGGAGGCGACCTCATCGACGTGTCGATCCTCGGCGAGGAGTTCCACTACACAGGCGGTGCCGGAGGCGTGTTCGCCTCGCTGTTCACCCATGGGATCGCGCTGCCCCACCTGATCGCCGCCGGCGACCCAGACCAGATCGACCGCTGGGTGCGGCCGACCCTGGCCGGGGAGAAGATCGGCAGCCTCGCCATTACCGAGCCCGGCGGTGGCAGTGACGTCGGACATCTGACGACGCGCGCCGAGCGTGACGGCGACGAGTATGTCGTCAACGGGGCCAAGACCTACATCACCTCGGCGGTGCGCGCCGACTTCGTGGTCACCGCCGTGCGTACCGGCGGGCCGGGCGCGTCGGGCGTCTCGCTGCTCGTGATCGAGAAGGACACACCGGGATTCACCGTCGCACGCAAGCTCGACAAGATGGGGTGGCGCAGCTCGGACACCGCTGAACTGTCGTTCGTCGACGTACGAGTACCGGCGAGCAACATCGTGGGCGCCGAGAATTCAGGGTTCGCCCAGATCGCAGCGGCTTTCGTGACGGAACGATCCGGGCTGGCCGTGCAGGCGTACGCCAGCGCGCAACGCTGCCTCGACCTCACCCTCGCCTGGACGCGCGACCGAGAGACCTTCGGCAAGCCGTTGGCCGCCCGGCAATCGGTGCAGGACACGCTGACCGACATGGCTCGTCGTATCGACGTGGCACGGACCTATGCGCGGGGCGTCGTCACCAGGAAGGTCAGTTCCGGAGACGACCTCATCGCCGAGGTGTGCTTCGCCAAGAACACGGCCGTCGAGACCGGGGAGTGGGTGGCCGACAAGGCTGTTCAACTCTTCGGCGGACTCGGCTACATGACCGGCACCGAGGTCGAGCGACAGTACCGCGACATGCGCATCCTGGGGATCGGTGGCGGTACCACCGAGATCCTGAGCGGTCTCGCGGCGAAACGACTCGGCTACATCGCACAGGGGAGCACACGATGACGGCATTGCGATCGACGATCGATCCGACGAGCGAGGAGTTCACCGCAGCACGCGACTCGATGATGGAGAAGCTCGACCACCTGCAGGGCGAGCTCGACAAGGCGCTCGCGGGCGGAGGCGAGAAGTACGTCGAGCGTCACCGCAAGCGCGGCAAGATGACCGCACGCGAGCGCATCGAACTGCTGCTCGACGAGGATTCGGACTTTCTCGAGCTGTGTCCGCTCGCAGCGTACGGCTCGGACTTCCATGTCGGGGCGTCGGTCGTCGTCGGCATCGGTGTGGTCGAAGGTGTCGAGTGCCTTGTCGTCGCGAGTGACCCCACGGTCAAGGGCGGGACGTCGAATCCCTGGACGTTGCGCAAGACGCTGCGCGCCAACGACATCGCGCTGCAGAATCGACTTCCGGTGATCTCGCTCGTCGAGTCGGGCGGTGCCGACCTGCCCACGCAGAAGGAGGTGTTCGTACCCGGCGGACGCATGTTCCGTGACCTGACGCGACTGTCTGCAGCAGGCATTCCCACCATCGCGCTGGTATTCGGCAACTCGACTGCCGGTGGTGCCTACATCCCCGGCATGAGCGACCACGTGGTCATGATCGACGGACGCTCCAAGGTGTTCCTCGGCGGTCCGCCGCTGGTGAAGATGGCCACGGGCGAGGAGAGTGACGACGAGTCGCTCGGCGGAGCCCAGATGCACGCGCGCACATCGGGTCTCGCTGACTACTACGCCGCCGACGAGCAGGACGCCATCCGTATCGGACGGCGCATCGTGTCGCGGTTGAACTGGCGCAAGGAGGGCGGGGCGCCCCGCGCGCAGGTGCGCGAACCACGCTACGACCCCGAAGAACTGCTCGGTATTGTTCCCTCCGACCTCAAGATCCCGTTCAACCCCCGTGATGTGATCGCGCGGGTCGTCGACGACAGTGACTTCGACGAGTTCAAACCGGAGTACGGCAACTCGCTGTGCACGGGCTGGGCCGAGATCCACGGGTACCCGATCGGTATCCTCGCCAACGCGCAGGGCGTGCTCTTCAGCCAGGAAGCGCAGAAGGCGACACAGTTCATCGAACTCGCCAACCGATCGAATACTCCACTGTTGTTCCTGCACAACACCACCGGCTACATGGTCGGTAAGGAGTACGAGCAGAAGGGCATCATCAAACACGGCGCGATGATGATCAATGCGGTGTCGAACTCGAAGGTGCCCCACCTGTCGGTGCTCGTCGGCGCCAGTTACGGTGCCGGACACTACGGCATGTGCGGGCGCGCCTACGACCCCCGCTTCCTGTTCGCGTGGCCGAGCGCCAAGTCGGCGGTGATGGGTGCGGCCCAGCTCGCGGGAGTCATCTCGATCGTGTCGCGTGCGGCCACCGAGGCGCGCGGCGGAACGGTCGACGAGGCGGCAGATGCCGGGATGCGGCAGATGATCGAAGCACAGATCGAAGCCGAGTCGGTCCCGGCGTTCCTGTCGGGCATGCTCTACGACGACGGTGTGATCGACCCGCGGGACACGAGAACCATTCTGGGGCTCTGCTTGTCGGCGATTCATAACGGACCGGTCGAGGGGACGTCGAGCTTCGGCGTCTTCCGGATGTGAGGTGTGAGATGACCGAAACCCCTACACAGGCGATCACGTCGGTGCTCGTCGCCAATCGCGGTGAGATCGCCCGACGCGTGTTCGCGACCTGTCGGGACATGGGTCTTGCGACCGTCGCCGTGTACTCCGACCCGGATGCCGACGCGCCCCACGTTGCAGCAGCCGATGTCGCGGTAGCGCTGCCGGGTTCGACGTCGGCGGAGACCTATCTCCGCGGCGATGCCATCATCGCGGCGGCCCAGCGTTCGGGCGCCGACGCCATCCATCCCGGCTACGGATTCCTCTCGGAGAACGCGGAGTTCGCGCGCGCGGTCATCGACGCCGGACTCACCTGGATCGGACCGCCACCCGCCGCCATCGATGCGATGGGCTCGAAGGTCAACGCCAAGAAGCTCATGGCCGACGCCGGGGTGCCGGTGCTCGGCGACATCGACCCCGCAGCGGTCACCCAGACCGACCTTCCACTGCTGATCAAAGCGTCGGCAGGCGGTGGCGGGCGCGGCATGCGGATCGTCAGGTCGCTCGACGAACTCGCCGACCAGGTCGCCGCGGCCGAACGCGAGGCCGCATCGGCATTCGGCGATCCGACGGTGTTCTGCGAGCCGTATGTCGAACGCGGCCATCACATCGAGGTACAGGTGATGGCCGACCAGCACGGCGCGGTGTGGGCTGTGGGAGAACGCGAGTGCTCCATCCAGCGCCGTCACCAGAAGGTGATCGAGGAGGCGCCTGCGCCGCTCGTCGAACGCATCGGCGGTGACCTTCGTGAGCGCCTGTACGACGCCGCACGTCGTGCGGTGTCGGCGATCGACTACACCGGCGCGGGCACCGTCGAGTTCCTCGCCGACGAGTCCGGCCGGTTCTACTTCCTCGAGACCAACACGCGGCTGCAGGTGGAGCATCCGGTCACCGAGCTGACCACCGGCACCGACCTCGTCGCGTGGCAATTGCGCGTGGCCATGGGCGAACACCTCGACGTGGCCGAACCGTCGACGTCCGGACACTCCATCGAGGTGCGGCTCTACGCCGAGAATCCGGCTGCGGGCTGGCAGCCTCAGTCGGGGACCATGCACCGCATCGACGTCGACGCAGCGACGCACTTCGGGCCGCTCGAGCGTCCCGGGGTCCGTGTGGACGCAGGCATCGAGTCCGGTTCGCAGATCTCGACGTTCTACGACCCGATGCTCGCGAAGGTGATCAGCTGGGCGCCCACGCGGGAGCGTGCCGCAGCCATGCTCGCCAGGACGTTGGCCGATGCTGCGCTGCACGGACCCGTCACCAATCGTGACATGCTGGTGAACACGCTGCGCGAGAAGACATTCCGCAGTGGACACACCGACACCGGCTATCTCGACCAGGTCGGTCTCGACGTGTTGTCGGCGCCTCTGGCCGACGATGCGACGGTGACGCTCGCGGCGGTGGCCGCAACGATGGCCGAGGTGGCCGTCAACCGCGACGGCGCCCGGGTGCAGCGGACCCTGCCCGCTGGGTGGCGAAACATGGCCTCTCAGTACGCGCAGAAGACGTTCCTGACCGACGATGACACGGAGCATGTCGTGCGGTATCTGTGTGGCCGCAGTGGAAGCGTCGAGCTGCCCGATGTCGCCGACACCGAGGTGATCTCGGCGAGTACCGGGTGCGTTGTGCTGGCCCACAGAAAAATCCGACGCACGTTCGACGTCGCTCGATACGGCGACGACGTCTACGTCGACACGGCCGGAGCTTCGGTGCACTTCCGTCGTCCACCGCGTTTCGTCGACCCCAGCGCTGTCGCCAGACCGGGTTCGCTGCTCGCACCGATGCCCGGCTCGGTCATCCGCGTGGCGGTCAACGAGGGTGACAGCGTGTCCGCCGGACAACCGTTGATCTGGCTCGAAGCGATGAAGATGGAACACACCGTGTCGGCCCCGGCCGACGGCGTGGTGAGCATGCTGGCCGTCGAACCGGGACAGCAACTCGCCGTCGGCGACGTACTCGCCGTCATCGCCGAGGACGACGCAGCCGTATCCGACGCACACACCGATACCGCAACTCCTCAGGAGGCATCAGCATGAGCTTCGTCGAAACAGCCGAACGGGCCGACCTGCGCGCGTCGGTGGCCGCACTCGCCGAGAAGTACGGGCAGGACTACTTCCGCGAATGCGCACGAGAGGGCCGCAAGACCGACCAATTGTGGACCGAGGCAGGAAAACTCGGATTCATCGGAGTCAACCTGCCCGAGGAGTACGGCGGCGGGGGAGCGGGCATGTACGAGCTCGCGATAGTGATGGAGGAGATCGCCGCCGCCGGTACCGGGCTGCTGATGCTGGTGGTCTCGCCTGCCATCTGTGGCAACGTCATCGCACGGTTCGGCACCGACGAGCAGAAGAATCGCTGGCTGCCGGGCCTGGCCGACGGGTCGATCACCATGGCCTTCGGCATCACCGAACCCGACGCCGGATCGAACTCGCACCAGATCACGACGACGGCCGCGCGCGATGGCTCGGACTGGGTTCTCAACGGCCGCAAGGTCTACATCTCCGGCGTCGACCAGGCCGACGCCGTGCTCATCGTCGGACGTACCGAGGACGCGAAGACCGGCAAGTTGCGCCCGGCGTTGTTCATCGTCCCCACGGATACACCCGGCTTCGAGTACAAGATGATCGAGATGGAACTGGTCAACCCGGAGAAGCAGTTCCAACTCTACCTCGACGACGTTCGCCTGCCCGCAGATGCTCTGGTCGGTTCGCCCGACGCCGCGCTGAGCCAACTCTTCGCTGGACTCAACCCCGAGCGCATCATGGCCGCGGCGTCTGCGGTGGGAATGGGACGTTTCGCACTCGGCAAGGCCGTCGACTACGTGAAGGAGCGCACGGTCTGGAAGACGCCGATCGGTGCACATCAGGCCATCGCGCATCCGTTGGCGCAAGGCAAGATCGAACTCGAGATGGCCAAACTCATGATGCAGAAGGCCGCGACCCTTTACGACGCGGGGGACGACTGGGGCGCTGCCGAGCCTGCCAACATGGCCAAGTATGCGGCGGCAGAGGCGTGCGTGAAGATCGTCGATCAGGCAGTCCAGTCGCTCGGCGGCAACGGTCTGACCACCGAATACGGCGTGGCTCCGCTACTGGCGCTTTCGCGGATCGCGCGCGTCGCGCCGGTGAGCCGCGAGATGGTGCTCAACTTCGTCGCCCAGACCAGTCTTGGTCTGCCGAAGTCGTACTGAGCGAACACCCGATGCCATCCGTTCGACGAACACTGCGACACCGCAAGGAGATTCTTCGATGAGTACACCTGCTGACACCGAGGTCGTCCACTCTGCCGTGGACGCGGGCGTGATGACCCTGACGCTCGATTCTCCCCGGAACCGCAACGCACTCAGCAGGGCGCTCGTCGGCCAACTGACGTCGGGTCTGCAGCAGGCCGCGGCAGACGACGGTATACGCGCGGTGGTGTTGACGCACGCCGGTACAACCTTCTGCGCGGGTGCCGATCTCGGAGAGGCGCTCAAGCGCGGTGCCTCACCGGATGAGGCATCCGCCGAGGCGACGGCGTCGATGCTCGACCTGATGCGCACGATCCTCGAACTGCCCAAGCCGGTGATTGCCGTGGTCGACGGCAACGTCAGGGCCGGAGGATTCGGACTCATCGGAGCCGCCGACATCGCACTGGCGGGACCCCACAGCACATTTGCGTTGACCGAATCGCGACTCGGGCTGGCGCCGTCGATGATCTCCCTGGTCCTGCTGCCCAAGATGACCGCGCGAAGTGCCGGTCGGTATTTCGTCTCCGGCGAGACCTTCGACGCGCCGGTGGCCGCGTCGATCGGTGTGATCACCGAGGCGGCAGCCGATTCCGACGAGCTGGGCAAGGCGCTCGACGGCATACTCGACGGTGTCCGGCGTGCGTCACCGGTGGGTCTTGCTGCATCGAAAGAACTGACCACAGCGGGGATTCGCGAGGAGTTCGATCGTGTTGCGCAACGCCGAGCGCAGGAGTCCGCAGCACTGTTCGCCGGGCCGGATGCGCAAGCCGGAATGGCTGCATTCCTGTCCAAGACCCGTCCGCCGTGGGACCTGACAGCGGCGCGCGACGCATGACCACCTCGCGCGCGGCGGCCAATCGCGAGCCGCAGCAGGAACGTTCACGACAGACACGTGAGCGTCTGCTGCGCTCGGCCATACAGGTCCTGGCGCACGAGGGATGGGCATCGGCGACGGTGGCAGCCGTTGCCCAGCGGGCAGGGGTCTCTCGCGGCGCCGCGCAGCACCACTTCCCGACCCGGGAGGCGCTCATCTCGTCGACGCTGGAGCAGATCTTCGACGATCTCACGCTCAACGCCGACACGCTGGTTCAGCCCGACGCCAACGACCCACGACGTGTGCGCATGGCGGTCGAGCGCGCGGTGAGTATCTACACCGGCACCGAGTTCAAAGCGTCACTACAGGTCTGGGCGGCGGCGGCGTCGGATCCGGCACTGCGGGAACTCATCCTGCCGATGGAGGCCAGATTCGCGCGAGCCGCGCACCGGGTGACGGTGGCAGCGCTCGACCCCGACGGCACCAACCCGCGCGCCCACCGGGTCGCACAGGTGACGCTCGACCTCGCGCGCGGTCTCGGACTCGCCGACACGTTGTCGGACGATTCCCGCCGTCGCGCACAGGTTCTCGACACCTGGGTCGAGATGGTGTCCGACGCGCTCGCCGCCGGTTCCGAGAGCGACTGACTCACCGGCGGGGAGAGGACGTCTGGTTGTCGCGATGTCCCGACCCGCGAGTGCCCAACCAGTAGACCCCCGCCGACATCGCCGCCATGCCGACGACGACCACGATCACCGCGATGGTCATCGACAGATATCCCTGATCGCGCGGATCGATGAACGGGTAGGGGTACCAGTCGACGAACGGGCCCCTCGACAGCGTGTAGACGCCGTACAGCAGCGGAAGCAGCAGCCACGTCAGCCACGAACGCGCGGGTAATGCCCGGGGTCGGAAGACCGCCCAGTCGATCAGCAGCACCAGCGGGATCAGCCTGTGGAGCACGGTGTTGGTCCACTCGTCGTTCAGATTCACGTCGATACCCGCCAGCAGCAGCGCGTAGACGATCGCCGTGATCAGCATCGCGGTCGTGACCGCGCCGCGGCACCACTGCCACCACGCTGCCGCGGGGGCGAACAACGCACCGACGACGAGCACGATCACCGCTCCGATGTTGGACAGGATGGTGAAGTAGCTGAAGTAGTTGGCAAAGCCGAAGCCGTCGGACGCCGTGGCCGGCACGTAGACGATCGCTGCCGCGCCGAGCGCGGCGAACACCACTCGAAGGACGCGGACCCACCACTGACGATCACCTCTGGACACTCTCGCATTGTGCCAAGCGACCCGTCGAGACCCACCGCACCGCGGAGCGGCTCAGCCGCCAACACCCGTCGCGTGCCGGGCGAGCATGCCGTCGACCTGTGCGGCGATAGCGTCCCGGAGATCGAATCCCGCGGAGTACTGAGGCCACGCGGGCAGTAGTCGACGGACCGTCGGATAGGCGTCGAGTTCGGCGCCGTCGATGCGCTCGAACCATGACGCCTCGTCGACGGAGCGTCGGGACAACGAGTCCTGCCACTGGAGTTCTGACGCGACGAGATACCAGACCGAGCGCCAGGTACTCAGTGCTGCGGTCGGAGTCATCCCGAGTTCGAGTGCCGCGGCGAGGAAGGTGTCGGCGAGCGCGAGTGCGGGCGTACCCACTGTCGTCCCCGCGCGCAGGATCGGGACCAGCCATCCGATGCCGCGCATCTTCTCGTACATGTCGACGGCTACCGAGATCATGCGATCACGCGGTGCTCCGGTGGGCACGGCCCACGGGATGCGTGCCGCCACCTCACTCAACGCCAGTCCGAGGAGTGCCGATTTGTTGGGTACGTAGTTGTAGAGCGTCATCGGTTTGGTGCCGAGGTCGACGGCCAGCCGTCGCATGCTCAGTGCGTCCGGGCCCTCACGTTCGAGGATCCGGATAGCTGCCTCGACGATCTCGTCGAGATGAAGGGACCGGGCTGCGGGCATCCTGTCATCCTCCCGCACTGATTGGCCCTTGGCGAGTAAGCACTCGCGGGCTAGGATCACGTACGTGTGCGAAAACGTACGCGTACGTGATTGATACGAATGAGAAGGCAGGGTGCAGATGACGCAGTCGACGACAAGTCACGGCGTGGAGCATCGCGGGGCGTTGATCGCGACGGTGTTCTTGCTCCAATTCCTTGTGGCGCTGGATATCTCGCTGGTCAACATCGCATTGCCCGCTATTCGTGCCGATCTGGGCTTCACCGCTGCGGGGTTGCAGTGGGTGGTTACCGCGTACCTGGTGACCTTCGCCGGATTCATGCTGCTCGGCGGCAGAATCGGCGACCTGTGGGGCAGGCGCAGGACTGTGCTGGTCGGACTCGTCGTCTTCGCGGTTGCGAGTATCGCCGGCGGGTGTGCAGTGGATGCGGGGGTTCTGGTTGCGGCACGCGCGGTACAGGGCGTCGCCGGAGCCCTGCTCGCTCCCGCATCGCTGGCGCTGGTCACCGCCATCGACGACCCCGCCGTCCGCAAGCGCGCCATGGGGTTGTGGGGCGGCGCGGGTGCTGCAGGTGGTGCGCTGGGCGTCGTGCTCAGTGGAGTCCTGACCGAGTGGTGGTCGTGGCGAGCCGTCTTGTTGGTCAACGTGCCCATCATCGCGGTCGCTGTGATGACGGCGCTGTGCGGTGTGCCGCGCGCTGAACGCTCACGTACCGGGCGCCTCGACGTTCCCGGGGCGGTGACGGTGACGGCCGGAGTGGCCGCGCTCGTGTTCGCGGTTAGCTCCGGAGGCGATCGGGGGTGGGGTTCGTGGCAGGCGATCGCGGGCTTCGTCGGCGCAGCTGTACTGTTGGCGGCCTTCGTGGTGATCGAGCGGTCGGTTGATCATCCGCTGATGCCACCCTCGTTGGTCAGCCGTCGAAGTGTGCTGGGCGCGAACGCCTTCGGTTTCATGGTCGCCGCCGGCCAGTTGGCGGCCTTCTACTTCTGTTCGTTGTACATCCAGACGATGTGGGGCGTCGACAGCGCCATGACCGGTGTGCTGTTCCTACCGTTCTGCATATTCGTCGTGGTCGGAATCGTGGTGGCGCAACGACTCTCCGCGCAGATGGGCGCTCGAATCGCGATGGTGATCCTGGGGCTGCTCGCTGCTATCGGTCTCGGGTTGTTCGCGATGATGCCCGCCCACTTCGACTTCTGGCTCGGCATCGTGGCGCCGTCGGCTCTCACCGCGGTCGGGATCGGCGGCGCGATGGTCCTTGTCGGCGCGGTCGCCACCGACGGCGTCGCCGGAGCGGATATCGGAATCGCCTCCGGGGTGGTGAACAGCTCGCGCCAGCTGGGCGGCACGATCGGCCTGGCAGTGCTGGTGACCATCGCGAGCGGCTATGAGGTCCCGCGCGATGGCTTACTGATGGGGTTCGCGATCGGCGCAGTCTTTCTGGTCGTCGGGAGCGCTGCGGCCTGGCTCATCCTGCCGAGGCGTGTCCGTGACGCCCTACCGACGACGCCGAGGGAGATCGGCTGATGAAGCGGCGAACGGGGCGCGGTCAGGCCGGCCATCGTTCGGCGATCACGCGCGTCGTGGCAACCGGATCGACGCGATGCCCGACGGATTCGGGGACCCGGACGAGTTCTGCCGAATCCAGTGCGTCGGCGATACGCGGCGCAGCGGCCTCCAGCAGCGGGAACGTCTCCGCTCCTAACAGGACCGTCGTCGGTGTCTGCACGGCACGCATCTGTGCGGTCGGATCCGACAGGTCCCGCGCGATCGTGGCGTCGTAGACGACCGATTGCGCGATGGCGACCAATCCGTCGAACATCGGGCTGGACCGGATCTGCTCGACGATCTCCTTGGGCAACCCGACGCCCTCGAGTTGGAAAGTCGTGACGGCCTCGCCACTGTGTCCGTCGTCGACGAGCTGCTGGAGTCGTTCGGGCAGGCTGGGATCGGGTTCGCCCATTCCGAATCGAAAGGGCGGTTCGGACAGGAAGAGATGCGCGATCGGCACCCCGCGCGATGCCGCGAACAGGGCCACCATCGCGCCCGACGAGTGACCGAGCACGGCGGCGCCGCCGCCCACGGCGTCGATGACCGCCGCGAGATCCTCGACCTCGCGCTCGGGGTCATACGGACGGGTGTCGCCACTCTCGCCACGGGCCCGCCGGTCGTAGATCACGCCGGTGTATCCCCGGTCGGCGAGGGCTTCGCCGATGCCACGGGCATCCGCCGCCGTCGACATCGCTCCGTTCACGACGACGACCACGGGCCCGGCGCCCGTGGTGTCGTACGCGATCGGAGTCCCGTCTGCCGATGTCGCCTGGTTCATATCGCACATTCAAGCACCACGGTGGCCTTCTTGACCTGAAGTCGACTTGAAGTCCTAGCCTCGCTACGACCGACAACGAGAGAAAGGTGTGCGCCGATGCCGCTGCCCCACCAATTCCTGGTCCGAGTCTCCGACACCGCCATGGCCGTCGCGTTCTACCGGGAACTCTTCGGCGCCGAGGCCACGATGCTCAGCGACCGGTACGCGATCTTCGAACTCGGGAACGGCGTGGTGCTGGCCCTGTGGAGCGAGAAGGCGAGCGAATTGTCTCGAGATGGGTTGCCGCGCTTCGAGATCGGAATCCTCGTCGACGACGACGCGCAGACACGCGCACTGCACGAAGAGTGGGTGGACAAGGGTGTTGAGATCGTCGAACCCCCGCGTGAAGATGTCTTCGGGCTGACGTTCGTCGCGCAGGATCTCGACGGTAACCGCATTCGCGTGGCGCCTGCGGATCACTGATCCGCTCAGCCACGGTCGACGTCGAGCAGGTACTCGCGCAGGCGTTCTCGATGTGAGGCGACCCAACGCACCCCGATGCGGTGTGAGAAGTACCAGAGTGCAGTCGTGATGAGTACCGCGAGACCGACGCAGAGGACGAACTCGCCGTCGGACAGGGTGGCGTTCCACGCCTGCCTGCGGAGCAGACGCCAGAGGCCGAGGGGTGCGAGCACGATCAGGCCGAACGCCACCGGATATGCCGCGTACGGCACGACCAGCAGGACGATCCAGCGCACCACCACCTGCCGGAATCGGTGCCGGTTCTGCCACCGCCAGCGCAGTGACCGCTGGTGGTAGGGGAACACGATGCCGATGAGACTGCTCATCGCGAGTGCGCCGAACGGGACCACCGCGACTGCGACGATCACCTCGGTCACGAAGCGCCAGTGCGTGTGTGTGGTGAGCGCGATCGCGACCGCGATCAACGTGCACGCGGGTCCGACGAGCAACCAGACACCGAGCGTCTTAGCGCGTAACAGACTCGTCAATGCTCTCGGGTCATCGAGTGCTGCCAGCGCCCGGTCACGGTCGGGCGTCAGGATGTTGGTGGCGCAGACGTCGGCGTACATCCATCCGGCGAGCGCGTACGGCAGCCCTTCAGGGCCGGTGAAGGTGAAGAACCACGATCGTGGGACCAGATACCAGAGCGCAAGTACCAGCACGGCATTGAACGCGAGCACACCGAGTGTGTCCGCGGGATGCCGCACGATGCGGACGAGTTCGGCGCGCACCGCGGCGGTCGTGGTGGGGCTGACCACCTGCATGCGGTGAGGATAAACGGTATGCGCCGGGAGTGAGGCCACTGCGACATGGAACGGCCCGGATGCGAGGAGTTCCATCGCATCCGGGCCGAGTCGTGGGGGACAGGAGTGATCAGGAGTCGTGGATGATCACACCGCGGATGTTCTTGCCGTCGCGCAGATCCTGGTAGCCCTCGTTGACCTGTTCGAGGGTGTAGGTCTGGGTGACGAGTTCGTCGAGCTTGAGCTGGCCTGCGTCGTACAGGCGCAGCAGACGGACGATGTCGTACTGCGGGTTGGCCGACCCGAACAGCGAGCCCTTGATGGTCTTCTCATTGAGGGTCAGGTCGATGCCCGGCCAGTGGACGGTGAACTTCGCCGGACTCGACAGTCCGACGATCACCACCTGACCGCCCTTGCCGACGGACCCGATCGCCGCGGACACCACGTCCTCTTCGACCGTGCCGACGGTGACGATCGCGGCGTCGGCGCCCTGGCCCCACGAGAGCTCGGTGATCTTCTCTTGCGCCTCTGCTGCCGATGCGAAGGCGTGTGTCGCGCCGAATTTCACCGCGGTATCGCGCTTGAACGCCACCGGGTCGACGACGACGACGTACTTGGCCCCGGCGTGCACGGCGCCCTGAACGGCGTTGATGCCGATTCCGCCGATGCCGTAGATGACCACGATGTCGCCCGCGCGGACGTTGCCCGAGTAGACCGCCGATCCCCAGCCGGTCGGCACGCCGCACCCGACGAGCACCGCCTTCTCCAGCGGTAGCCAGTCGTCGACCTTGACCACGGAGTGCTGGCTGATGGTCGCGCGCTCGCTGAACGTGCCGAGCATGCACATCCCGCCGAAGTCCTGTCCGTTGCCGTGGAAACGGAAGGTCCCGTCGGGAAGCATGCCCTCGAGGATGGTTGCGCCCATGTCGCACAGCGACTGTCGGCCCGTCGAGCAGTAGCGGCAGGTTCCGCAGTTGGGGATGAAGGAACAGACCACGTGGTCGCCTGGCCTGACCTTCGTGACGCCGGGGCCGACCTCCTCGATGACTCCCGACCCCTCATGGCCACCGACCATCGGATAGCGCGGCGGCAGGTCGCCATCGGTGAGGTGCAGGTCGGAGTGGCACAGGCCCGCCGCGGTGTACTTGATCAGTACCTCGCCTTCCTTGGGGCCGTCGAGGTCGAGTTCCATGATCTCGAACGGCTTGCCCTCGCCCATCAATACGGCTGCTTTGGTTTTCACAGGTGTCTCCTTCTGTTGGTGTGTGGTGAAGTGCGTGACGGCGATCCGGATTACAGCGATCCGGATTACAGGGCGACGTTGACGGCTTTGGTCTGCGTGTAGAGCTCGATGGCCGACTGGCCGAGTTCACGTCCCCAGCCCGACTGCTTGTAGCCGCCGAACGGCATGGCTGTGTCGAAGCCGTTGTACTGGTTGACCCAGACCGAACCCGCCTTGAGTTGACGTGCGGTCTTGTGCGCCTTCGACAGGTCCTTGGTCCAGATGCCTGCGGCCAAGCCGTAGATCGAATCATTCGCTGCGGCAGCAACTCCGGAGTCGGCGTCGAACGGCAGCGCGGCGACGACCGGGCCGAAGATCTCTTCGCGCACGATGGAGAAGTCCGGTTCGACGTCGACGAACACCGTGGGTTCGATGAAGAATCCCTCGTCGCCCCAGCGCTTTCCGCCGGTGAGTGCGCGAGCGCCGTCGGCGAGGCCGGCCGCGAGATAGCCCGACACCCGGTCGAACTGCTCCTGGCTGACCAGTGGGCCCAGTTCCGTTGTGGGGTCGAGGCCCGGTCCGATCTTGGCCTTCGACGCCGCCTCTGCGACGGCGGCGGTGAAGTCGTCGAAGATCGGTCGCTCGACGAAGAGCCGGGTGCCCGCGACGCAGCACTGACCGTGGTTGAACATCCATGCGGCAACCGAACCTGCAACGGCCTGCTCGAAGTCGGCGTCGGCGAACACGATGTTGGGGCTCTTGCCGCCGAGTTCGAGCGAGACCTTCTTGAGATTGCCCTTCGACGCCTCGACGATCTTCTTGCCCACCTCGGTCGAACCGGTGAAGGCGATCTTGTCGACGTCGTCATGTGCCGCGAGTGCCGCACCGGCGTCGCCGAAGCCGGTGACGATGTTGACCACGCCGGCTGGGAAGCCCGCCTCGCAGAAGACCTCACCGAGCAGCAGTGCGGTCAGCGGTGTCTGCTCTGCCGGCTTGAGGATCACGGTGTTGCCCGCGGCCAGTGCTGGCGCAAGCTTGAACGAGGCCATCAGAAGCGGGAAGTTCCACGGCACGATCAGCCCGCACACACCGACGGGCTCGCGCAAGGTGTAGGCGTGGAACTCGCCGCCGGGGACGAAGGGCATCGACACGTCGACGGTGCTGCCGGTGATCTTGGTGGCCAGACCCGCGTTGTAGCGGAAGATGTCGGCCGACCACGCGGTGTCGACGGCGGATGCGATGGTGGCGGCCTTGCCGTTGTCGAGTGCTTCGAGCTGACCGAACTCCTCGGCGCGCTCGGTGAGGATGTCGCCCACGCGCCAGAGCAGGCGTTCGCGCTCGTTGGGCTTCATGCGCGCCCACGGACCGTCGTCGAATGCCTCGCGTGCCGCTCGCACCGCGCGGTCGATGTCGGTGGCGTCGCCCCGGGCGACCGACGTCAGAGTGCGTCCGTTGGCGGGGTCGATGGTCTCGAACGTCTGGCCGGACGCTGCCGTGACCCACTCACCCCCGATCAGCATCGGGCGGTCGGTCGAGATGAAATCCCGGACTCTTGTTGCCAGTTCGGGTGCGACAGCGGTCATGCTTCCTCCTGCTCGAGCGTGCACATCGTGATCTGCGTCATAGCCGCGGACCTGCATACAGTTCTGCCACTGCGCGAGCGCGGCGAAGTGTCCAGAAACTGGACACCCGCGGTGAACAATGATGAAAGCGCCCGTAGCCGCACGTCGCACGCGTCGGTGCGAGGACGGCGATGTCCGCTGCGCCCTGTCTGTCGGCCTGCCTAGGCCCGATCAGATCCCGAGGGTCAGATCCCGAGCGCGCGAATGCGGGCGTAGAGGGTGGTGCGACTGATCCCGAGGTCGCGAGCCGCATGCACCTTGTTGCCCGCGTGTCGCTCGAGCGCCTCGAGAACGGCAGCACGCTCGGCCTGTTCACGTCCGGACAGGTGCGCGGCGCGGCTGGTGGTGCGATAGTCGGGCGGGAGGTCGGCGGGGGTGATCGTGCGTGCGCCACGTGCCTCACACGAGTGGACGGCTCGGTGCAACACGGACGACAGTTCGACGAGATTCCCCGGCCACTCCTGGCAGACGAGCGCATCCAGAGTCGATGCACTGACAGAACGGACTGTGCCTGAGCCGGTGCCCGCGAGCATCTCTGCGATCAGGTCTGCCAATTCGGTGGTTCGATTGCGCAGCGGGGCGACATCGACATGTGTCGCGCACCGGGCCAGGAGCGCCGCGACGCCCGAGCGGGCCTGGTCGGGCGGGCCGGCGACGAGCACGAGCGGAGCGGACGCGTCGGCGCTGCGGCACGCGGCGGCCAGCAGGGTGAGCGACCGCTCGTCGAGTAGGTCGACGCCGTCGACGATCAGTGCGAGTGACTGCCGTCGTGATCGGCCGAGCAGCGCGCCGACGTCGGGTTGATCGCCGGTGATCAAGCGGTCGGCGACGTCGACGAGTATGGCGTCCGCGCCTGCGATGGCCCGGGCTCTGGTGCTGCGGCCGGTGCCGGGTTCGCCGGTGATCGCCGCGGAAGTCGAGCGCGTCGTCGACGCAGGGTCGGAGCAGAAGGTTTTGCGTGACGCGGACGCCGTCGGCCGCAGGCCGAACAGCGCTGCACCGCGTGCGCCGACGACCGGGGTGGCGAGCACCTCGACGTCGACGCCGGATGCCAGTGTGAGCGCGAGCGTGCGCTCACGTAGTGCGGGATCGGCGGCGACCGCCCGTAACGCTGCGATATCCGTCGGTGAGAGGAGCTCTGCGGCACGGGAATTGGTGAGTTGCAGGTCCTCGCTGATCGCGGCGACGGCCACGTCTCGGCGAGGTGCGGCGCGCTGGAAGGCGTCGAGGACCCGACGCTGCTGGGCGCGCGAACGGTCGAGCAGCCGGTCGGCGATGTCGCCGACGATGCCGGTCACCAGCGGTACGGCGAGCGGGTTCATGCGGTCGGCGATCTCGGTCATGCACAGGATGCCCGCGAGTCGACGGGTGGCGGGGTGGATGATCGGCGCGCCGAAGCAACTGAGCGATTTGAATTGCTCGAGGTAGTGTTCGCGCCCGTTGACCGCCAATCCACGACGGATCTCGGCGGGGGTGCCCAGGGCGGTGGTGCCGACGGTCTCCTCGCCGAGGTCGGCCCCCGGTGCCGCGCCCGCTTTGTCGAGTGCCTGTTGCACGGTGGGGCCGAGGCTCACCCGCGAGACCATCCGACACTCGTGGTCGACGAGCAGCAGTGATGTTCCGGTGTCGGCAAGCCGCCTGGCCGCGTCGTCGAGTACCGGGCGAGCGGCGTCGAGCAGCGTGTCGGAGCGCCCTGTGTCGTCGACGAGTTCGGGGAGTGGGCTGTCCGGCTGCAATCCGGACAGCGCCGATCGACGCCACGACTGCGCGATCACTGCGCGTTGCGGCGCACTCTCCGGTGAGGCGAAACGTGTGTCGATGGTCACAAAGATGGCACAGAATCGATGCGAAGAAAAGGTTGCGGTGCGCAGGCAGGTGCAGGCCCACGAGGGGCCCCGGCGCCGGGCCATTCACTATCGTGAGGGAATGGCACAACCGGCACGAGACGACGTCGAGTCCACGGACCTCCATCTATTCGACCCGCCGTGCGGACCGGTGGCGGGAATCGTCGACGGCGCAGTGGTTCGCTCGTCGGCGATTCCGTACGCCCGTGCGGATCGTTTCGCGGCTCCCGAGCCGTGCGCTGTATGGACGGTTGCGCACCACTGCGAGCAACCGGCTCCCGCCTGCCCGCAGCTTCCCAGCCCTCTCGTGACAGCCATGTTCGGGGGCCCGCCGACGGCCCTCGTCGCCGACGAGGACTGTCAGCGACTCACGATCACCCGCCCGGCAGGCGAGATCGACACCCCGCTGCCGGTGATGGTGTGGGTGCACGGCGGCTCGTATGTGCTCGGCGCGGGCGACGAGGCGCACCACGATCCGACGACGCTGGTGGTCGAGCAGAACGTGATCGTCGTCGCCGTCACGTACCGGCTCGGTGTGCTCGGTTTCCTGGGCGACGGTTCGTCGGAACGGCCAGCCAATCTCGGCCTGCTCGACCTCATCGCCGCACTCGACTGGGTACACGACAACATCGCGGCGTTCGGTGGTGATCCCGATCAGATCACCTGCGTCGGGCAGTCTGCCGGTGCCGACGCGGTGGCACATCTGATGACGGTACCGCGGGCTACACGGCGCTTTCGCCGTGCGATCCTGCAGAGCGCACCGTTCGGCATCCGCTGGAATCGGAGTGACATGGCGCGCGACCTGTTCTCGCGCACAATGGAATTCGACGACTCTACGGGCCTGGACGAGATCCTGTCGGTCCAGCAGAAACTCATCGTCGACGGACCGCGATACGGGCTGACCGGTGCGATGCCGTTCGGTGTGCAGTACGGACTCGAGCCGCTGCCCGCGGAATCCGACGTCGAGGAGGCGTGGGCGGAATCGGCGTCGGACATCGACCTGCTCGTCGGCTGCAACCGCGACGAAATCGAGTTCTTCGTGCCCGGCGTTCCGATCGCGGAAACGGCGTCGCACGTCCCGATCCTGGGTAGACCGATTCGACGTGTGGTGACCTCACTGATCACCCGCAGGGTGTACTCGGCACCGACCGCCGACTTCGCCCGCAAACATGCTGCAGCGGGCGGGCGTGTCGTCGACTACCGGGTGCACTGGCACGCCCCCGGCAACAACCTCGGCGCCGCGCACTGCATCGAGTTGCCACTGCTGTTCGGCGTCGAAGAGCAGTGGGAGGGAGCGCAATTGCTCGAGGGTGCGACGTGGGAACAGGTCGAGGAGGCCGGACGCGTACTACGTGCCATCTGGGGCCGGTTTCTGCGGGGAGAGGACCTCGGCGAGTGTGAGCCCCTTGAGGCGCGTTCGGTGCTGCGTTACCGGCAGGTGTCCGCGTGACCTCCTGATCGCCCGGTTGGTGGATGACGGAGGCCCGGCCGTCTGGTTCCGGCGCCGGTGCGCTGACTACCGTGGTCTGCATGCGCGTGGCGACCTGGAACGTGAACTCTGTCAAGCAACGCATCCCGAGGCTGCTGCCGTGGCTCGACGAACGGTCACCCGACGTCGTCTGTCTGCAGGAGACCAAACTCTCCGACGACGTCTTCGACACCGTCCTCGGCCCCGAATTCGCCGAGCGCGGTTACGAATTCGCGCACGTCGGGCAGGGACAGTGGAACGGCGTGGCGATCCTGTCGAAGGTGGGACTCGACGACGTCGTCGACAACTTCGACGGCGCGCCCGGCTTTCCCGACCCGGCAGCGGCGCCCGAGGCCCGTGCGGTGTCGGCGGTCTGCGGGGGAGTGCGCATCTATTCGCTGTACGTACCCAACGGTCGTGAGCCCGACTCGGATCACTACCGCTACAAGCTGTCATGGCTGGAGCGACTGCGCGAGGTCGTCGGTGCGGGAACCGGAGTCGACGCCCCGTCGAACACGATGCTGTGCGGCGACATGAACATCGCGCCTGCCAACGCCGACGTCTACGACCCCGCCGCCTTCGCCGGGCACACTCACGTGACCGTCGCCGAACGCTCGGCGCTCCAAGACATCGAGGGACTCGGCCTGCACGACGTGGTCCGGGACCGATGGCCCGACGACCGGGTGTTCAGCTACTGGGACTACCGGGCGGGCATGTTCCACAAAGACCTCGGCATGCGGATCGACCTGATCCTCGCGGGCGGCGACGTGAACGGTCGGGTGAAGGCGGCGTGGGTGGACCGTGCGGCGCGCAAGGGGACCAAACCCAGCGATCACGCGCCGGTCGTCGTCGACCTCGACGCCGCCCCTGACGGCGACATCGGGCCGATGGTGCCGCCGCCGTCGAATCCGGCACGACGTGGTGCCACCGCGCGGTTGCCGCAGGAGAAGTGAGGACCGGTAGGTCGTCGACGCCACCGGTGCGATTCCGGTTGCCCAGAGGTGCGGAAACCGCACTCCTGGGCAACCGCAACGTGGGGGTCATCCCCGGGCGGGTGAGGGTTACACAGCATCGCTGCGGCGAGACGTGACAGCATCGGGCCATGACCTCACAGGTCCCGCCCACCCGAACCCCGCGCGCCGAATGGCGCGGAATCCTCACGCGACGTCGAGGCGGGCCGTTGGCGCCCGACCGTGCGGCGTCGCGGTTGTCCGCGTACGTCTACGGCAACATCCTGGTGCTCGCAGCGCTGGTCACGGCGTCGGCGCATGCGGTCGAGAACGGCGACGCGGTCTGGCTGATCCTCGGTACGGGCCTGACGACCTACATCGCGCACGTCTTCGCCGACCTGGTCGCAGGCAACAGCATTCCGGAGGCGCACGTGCGAAGTGCGTCGGCCCAGGGTGGCGGCGCGCACGACGAGGAACACCCCCGGAGTGGGCACTCGCCCGCGGACGACGACGTACGCACCCACATTCGCCACGAGTTGCGTGACGCAACGCCCATCATCTCCTCGGCGATCCTTCCCGCGATCGCGCTTGCGCTCGGCTGGGCCGATGTGTTGCCGACGGCCTGGGCGCACGGGATCGCGGGTGCGGTCGTCGTCCTGCGCATCGCGAGCGTGCCGATCGTCGTCGAGCGAGTGCGTGGAAACGAGGTCAGCCTGCGGGTGATCATCGCGGGCATACTCACCGCAGCACTGGCCGCGGTGGTCGTCCTGCTCAAGGTTCTCCTCGCGCATTGATCCCGGCCCGTGTTGCTCCCACGGCATCTCATGGGAGCCCGCTCATCAGCAACGATGCAGGGAACACGGCGGCGTCGACGGGCGTTGGGAGTACGCAGAGGTCACCGGGTGTTCAGCTTCCCGAGACCTGCGGTTCGGGCTGTGGATCGGTTTTTTGACCTGTGGAAACCGGGTCGGTAGAGTGGATCGTCGGTGCCCGGCTGCCCGGGCAACGTCCGCATGCCCTCGCCGGGTCTACCGGTGGCGATCGGATCGAGACCATTCTTTTCAGAGAACGTCTCGGCACGTCCCAGGCGCGCCGGACCACACCAAGCGAGTCCGCTGTCGGGTGTTTGACACGCCCGACCTCGGGGTGGCAATAACTGTACTGACCAGCACAGAAGTGCCGGTGGGGCGAGTTGTGGAAGCAACCAGAATCGTAACTTTCGGCTCTGTGTGTTTGCCCGGAGCACAAACCACGACACGACGACAACGAGGAAAGAAACTCACAAGTGCCAACGATTAACCAACTGGTCCGCAAGGGCCGCCACGACAAGACCGCCAAGAAGAAGACGGCGGCCCTCAAAGGGAGCCCGCAGCGTCGCGGCGTGTGCACCCGCGTCTACACCACCACCCCCAAGAAGCCGAACTCCGCGCTCCGTAAGGTCGCCCGCGTGCGCCTGACGAGCTCCGTCGAGGTCACCGCTTACATCCCGGGTGAGGGCCACAACCTGCAGGAGCACTCGATGGTGCTCGTCCGCGGCGGTCGTGTGAAGGACCTCCCGGGTGTTCGTTACCGCATCATCCGCGGCTCGCTCGACACCCAGGGTGTCAAGGACCGCAAGCAGGCTCGCAGCCGCTACGGCGCCAAGAAGGGAAGCTGATAAGCGATGCCACGTAAAGGACCCGCACCCAAGCGCCCCCTCGTCAATGACCCGGTCTACGGTTCGACGCTGGTCACCCAGCTGGTGAACAAGATCCTGCTCGACGGTAAGAAGTCGACCGCCGAGCGCATCGTCTACCAGGCACTCGAGCAGGCCCGCGAGAAGACCGGTACCGATCCGGTGGTCACCCTCAAGCGTGCGCTCGACAACGTGAAGCCGACCCTCGAGGTCAAGAGCCGTCGCGTCGGTGGTGCCACCTACCAGGTGCCCGTCGAGGTCAAGCCCAACCGCGCCAACACACTCGCGCTGCGTTGGCTGGTGACCTTCAGCCGTCAGCGTCGCGAGAAGACGATGGTCGAGCGTCTGGCCAACGAGCTGCTCGACGCCTCTAACGGTCTCGGCGCGTCGGTCAAGCGTCGCGAGGACACCCACAAGATGGCCGAGGCCAACCGGGCGTTCGCACACTACCGCTGGTGACATGACCACACCCGGGCACTGGCCGCTCGGAGCGTGGCGACGACCGGCCAGTCCACCCGAGCTTGCGAGGGTGGTGGGCGAGCGCAGGCGAGCCCAGGCTGACAAATGAAGACAGTCTTCAGTCCGAAAACTTCCCGAAGGGAACTTGATGGCACAGGAAGTGCTCAACGACCTCAAAAAGGTTCGCAACATCGGCATCATGGCGCACATCGATGCCGGCAAGACCACCACTACCGAGCGAATCCTCTTCTACACCGGTGTGAACTACAAGATCGGTGAAACCCACGACGGTGCCTCGACCACCGACTGGATGGAGCAGGAGAAAGAGCGGGGTATCACCATCACCTCCGCTGCCGTGACCTGCTTCTGGAACGGCAACCAGATCAACATCATCGACACCCCCGGGCACGTCGACTTCACCGTCGAGGTGGAGCGCAGCCTGCGTGTGCTCGACGGTGCCGTTGCCGTCTTCGACGGCAAGGAGGGCGTCGAGCCCCAGTCCGAGCAGGTCTGGCGTCAGGCCGAGAAGTACGACGTCCCGCGTATCTGCTTCGTCAACAAGATGGACAAGCTGGGCGCCGACTTCTACTTCACCGTGCGCACCATCGAGGAGCGCCTCGGTGCCAAGCCGCTGGTTCTGCAGCTGCCGATCGGCGCCGAAGACAACTTCGACGGTGTCGTCGATCTGATCGAGCAGAAGGCCATCACCTGGCGCGGCACGGTCGAGATCGGCGCGGAGCCGACCATCGAGGAGATCCCCGAGGATCTCAAGGAGAAGGCTGCCGAGTACCGCGAGAAGCTGCTCGAGACCATCGCCGAGAGCGACGAAGAACTGCTCGAGAAGTACTTCGGCGGCGAAGAGCTCACCATCGACGAGATCAAGGGCGCGATCCGCAAGCTCACCATTGCGCGTGAGTACTACCCGGTGCTGTGCGGCTCGGCCTTCAAGAACAAAGGCGTGCAGCCGATGCTGGACGCGGTCATCGATTACCTGCCGTCCCCGCTGGACGTGCCGAGCGTCGAGGGCCACGCGGTGGGCAACGAGGAGGAGATCCTCTCCCGTAAGCCCAGCCGTGACGAGCCGTTCTCGGCTCTGGCGTTCAAGATCGCTGCTCACCCGTTCTTCGGCAAGCTGACGTTCGTGCGTGTTTACTCCGGCCACATCGCGGCGGGCACCCAGGTGCTCAATGCGACCAAGGGCAAGAAGGAGCGCATCGGCAAGCTCTTCCAGATGCATGCCAACAAGGAGAACCCGGTCGAGGAGGCAACCGCGGGCCACATCTACGCGATGATCGGCCTCAAGGACACCACCACCGGCGACACCCTGTGCGATCCGAGCGCGCCGATCGTGCTCGAGTCGATGAGCTTCCCGGACCCGGTCATCAACGTCTCGATCGAGCCGAAGACCAAGTCCGACCAGGAGAAGCTCGGCACCGCGATCCAGAAGCTCGCCGAAGAGGACCCGACGTTCTCCGTGCAGCTCGACGACGAGACCGGCCAGACCGTCATCGGCGGTATGGGCGAGCTCCACCTCGACATCCTCGTCGACCGTATGAAGCGCGAGTTCAAGGTCGAGGCCAACGTGGGCAAGCCGCAGGTCGCCTACCGCGAGACCATCCGCAAGACGGTCGACAAGCACGAGTACACGCACAAGAAGCAGACCGGCGGTTCCGGCCAGTTCGCGAAGGTCATCATCAAGCTCGAGCCCCTCACGGATGCCGAGGACGGTGCGACCTACGAGTTCGAGAACGCCGTCACCGGCGGTCGCGTCCCGCGCGAGTACATCCCGTCGGTGGACGCCGGTGCGCAGGACGCCATGCAGTACGGTGTGCTCGCCGGTTATCCGCTGGTCAATCTGAAGGTCACGCTGCTCGACGGTCAGTACCATGACGTCGACTCGTCGGAAATGGCCTTCAAGATCGCCGGTTCGCAGGCTCTGAAAGAAGCAGCGAAGATGGCGAGCCCGGTCATCCTGGAGCCGATCATGGCCGTCGAGGTCACGACTCCGGAGGACTACATGGGTGACGTGATCGGCGACCTGAACTCCCGCCGTGGCCAGATCCAGGCCATGGAGGAGCGCAGTGGTGCCCGTGTCGTCAAGGCACAGGTCCCGCTGTCGGAGATGTTCGGCTACATCGGCGACCTCCGGTCGCGGACCCAGGGCCGGGCTAACTACTCCATGGTGTTCGACTCGTACGCCGAGGTTCCGGCGAACGTGTCGAAGGAGATCATCGCCAAGGCCACCGGCGAGTAATTCGTCGGCCGGTCAACGGCTTTGACCGCGCGCCAACGGCGCACGCGTCGTGCGGGCATGCATCAGGTGCCCGTACGACGTGGACAACGTAAGAGAAAACCCCTGCTGGGATCCGCCCAGTAGAGCAACACAGTCCAGGAGGACATACAAGTGGCGAAGGCGAAGTTCGAGCGGACCAAGCCGCACGTGAACATCGGCACCATCGGTCACGTCGACCACGGCAAGACCACCCTGACCGCGGCTATCACCAAGGTCCTGCACGACAAGTATCCGGAGCTGAACAAGGCGTCGGCCTTCGACGAGATCGACAAGGCTCCGGAGGAGAAGGCTCGTGGTATCACGATCAACATCTCCCACGTCGAGTACGAGACCGACAAGCGCCACTACGCGCACGTCGATGCCCCGGGTCACGCCGACTACATCAAGAACATGATCACCGGTGCTGCTCAGATGGACGGTGCGATCCTCGTGGTCGCCGCCACTGACGGCCCGATGCCGCAGACCCGTGAGCACGTGCTGCTGGCCCGCCAGGTCGGTGTGCCCTACATCCTGGTCGCCCTGAACAAGGCCGACATGGTCGACGACGAAGAGATCATCGAGCTCGTCGAGATGGAGGTCCGCGAACTGCTGGCCGCCCAGGACTTCGACGAGGACGCCCCGGTCGTGAAGGTCTCGGCGCTCAAGGCGCTCGAGGGCGACGAGAAGTGGGTCAAGTCGGTCGAGGAGCTCATGGAGGCTGTCGACGAGTCGATCCCGGATCCGGTCCGCGAGACCGACAAGCCGTTCCTGATGCCCGTCGAGGACGTCTTCACCATCACCGGCCGCGGCACCGTGGTCACCGGTCGTGTGGAGCGCGGCGAGGTCAACGTGAACGAGGAAGTCGAGATCGTCGGCATCCGCGACAAGTCGACCAAGACCACCGTCACCGGTATCGAGATGTTCCACAAGCTCCTCGATTCCGCTCAGGCAGGCGACAACGCCGGCCTGCTGCTCCGCGGCCTCAAGCGTGAGGACGTCGAGCGTGGCCAGGTCATCGTGAAGCCGGGCACCACGACCCCGCACACCGAGTTCGAGGGCCAGGCCTACATCCTGTCCAAGGACGAGGGCGGCCGTCACACCCCGTTCTTCAACAACTACCGTCCGCAGTTCTACTTCCGTACCACCGACGTGACCGGCGTCGTGACCCTCCCCGAGGGCACCGAGATGGTCATGCCGGGCGACAACACCGAGATGAGCGTCAAGCTCATCCAGCCTGTCGCCATGGATGAGGGCCTGCGCTTCGCCATCCGCGAGGGTGGCCGCACCGTCGGTGCGGGTCGAGTCACCAAGATCATCAAGTGACGTTGCTTCACTGATGTTCTGACTCACTGAGTCGACAACAGCGCCCCAACCGCGTATGCGGTTGGGGCGCTGTTGTGCGTGGTGCACATGATGCAATCCACCAGATCTGTGGGCAAGCTACCTTCGCCGGAGTCGAAGCTGGCTTGCGACAGGTGAGATGGCTGGATTCTTCCGGGCAAACGGCCAATAACTCTAGTTAACTCAAGTCACATCCGCCACTTTGGTAACTGCGGGGTCTCAATGTCGGAGACCTGTGGTCACGACGCCCCGATCGGCTGGCCCGGGAGTCGATGACAGCAATACGGTTCACCGGTGCGTAGGAGATCGTGGTGGTCTGTCGTGCCCATGCGGCGCGCAATCGTTCTGGTGGTTCTGGTCGCGACTGCACTGTGCGTCGGGCTGGTCAATGCGGGGTCGGCGAACGCGGCGTCGTTCGGGAGGTTCTCGGTAGGCGGATGCGGCATGCCTGCGAGCCCCGTCGACATGTGGACGCGCGCAGGCAATTACAAGACCGTCATCGCGCTCGACGGCCTGCGTGCCACCAGTGATGTCAGCGGTTGGCGCCACGAGACGCGCATTCAACGCATGGCCGATTCCGGGGTCAACGTCGTCGAACCGGTCGGCGGTCTCGCGAGCTTCTACTCCGACTGGGAGACGAAGAGTCCCGGCAGCAAGATCGCCTACCGCTACCGGTGGACGTGCCGCCTCGACGCCATCATCCGTGCGCTCGACGCTCGCGGTCTCGCGGTGGGGCCGAAGCAGAAGTACGCCCTGATGGGCATCTCGATGGGCGGCAACGCCGCCATGATCTACGGCGCCTACCACCGCAACCGCATCTCGAGCATCTTCTCGATGTCGGGGTACCTGAACCTGTCGGCCCCGACGATGCGCGAGGCGATCCGCGTCGCGTTGATCGACGCCGGGGTCGAGGCAGGCGTCGGGCCACTGAGCGCGGATGCGATGTGGGGGCCTCCGTGGAGCCCGCGCTGGGAGCGCAACGATCCACTTGTGCAACTGCCCCGGATGCGTGGCATGAAGATCCGTATCGCTTCCGGCTCGGCGACGTGGGGACGCTACAACACCGACGCGGTGTCGTCGATCAAGGGCACTCCTCTCGAAGTGGCGGCTCTGGCTCAGACGCGCGCCTTCGAAGTGGCGGCAGCCCTCCAGAAGATCCCCGTCACGACCGACTTCCCCAACACGGGTACCCACACCTGGGCCTACTGGGAGGACATGGTGTGGCGGGCCAAGAACAGCAGGTGGTTCCACGACAGGTGAGCCTGGGCTCGCGCGTCTTCAGGGGATGCGACGCGCGAGAAGCGGTGAACTTGGTGGACTTCCTTCGCGACGCCGATGTCACGCCCGTGACCGAGGATGGGGAGCGGTTGCCCGTCACACCAACGCGGCTGCGGGCGTGACATCGACGATCACACGATCGACGCGCGTGACCGATCGACACCGGTCGGCCGCGTCACCAATCCGAGAGGCTGACGTAGCCGTCCTGGATCGCGCGAACGAACAGTGCGGCCTTCGACGGAGCGGGCCTGCCGACAGCGTTGTACTTGGCACGGATACGCGAGATGTGGGTGCTGACGGTCGTCGTCCCGAGGAACAACCGGCGTGCGGCTTGCTCCTTGGACTCCGAATGGAGCCACGCGACGAGCACCTCGATCTCACGTGCCGACAGGCGTGCTCGGACCGGCTCATGCTCGATGGTCTCGATCTGATGGAGAGATACGGGTCGATTCCGGACTATCGGTGTCTGGTGCATTGGGCTCCCTGGGCTCACCCCGACGACTGTGGACGGACCCCGCGGACGGACAGTGGACATGCGATCCGCTTGTCGTCTCATCGGTGGAATTATCTTCACGGCCCCATGCGCTACGTGCCCTGTGTGGCGCGTTCGGACAGCAAGTCGATACAACTGTCGATACGCTGACCTGCACAAAAGGGCAGGAGAGTTGATGAGGCCTGAGTCGGTGGGCACGCGTGAAGAACTCGGGCGTGCACTCACAGAACTACGCGTTCAGGCGGGACTGAGTGTGCGTGACGTCGCCGCCGACGCCGACGCACTACTGGGGACCGTTGCGGGCTGGTTCGCCGGACAGCATGCCCCGACCCGTGCGAGCCGGGCCATGTTCACCAGGGTGCTCGGAGTCTGCGGCGTCACCGAGCCCGACCACGTGGCCACCTGGTGGGAGGCCGTCGAGCGCAGTGCGCGCCGGACGGGGCGGCGCCGCACCCGTCCGGATTCCCCCTACCGCGGGTTCGCGGCCTTCGGTCCGGCCGACAGTCAGTTCTTCTTCGGGCGCGACGACCTCGTCGCCCGACTGGTCGACCTCATCGTCGCCACCCGCGGACCCGACCGCGAGGCCAGTGGCATGGCCAGGGGGGTCATGGTCGTCGGGATGTCGGGCGTCGGGAAGTCGTCGCTCGTGCGCGCGGGTCTGCTCGCCGAGGTCGCTCACGAGGGCCCGCTGGCGGGGTGGCGCCACGCGGTGATGACGCCGGGGGACGACGTGACCGCAGCCCTCGACACCGCATTGGGGGAGTTGGCCGCCGACGAGCATCCGGATCGACCAGCGCTGCTCGTGATCGATCAAGCCGAGGAGATGTGGACGCAGAACACCGAGCAGGCACGCGGGCACGCGCTCACCCGAATTCTCGACGTCGCCACGGCGCCGGGCTCGACCATCGTGCCGGTGGGTGTGCTCCGCGCCGACTTCTACGGACGCGTCGTGCCGTGGGTGCCCAAGACACTGGAGAACGCGCAGTTGGTGGTTCCGCCGATGCAGCGCGAACAGTTGCGCGAGATCATTGTCGGCCCCGCGCGAGTCGCCGACGTCGAGGTCGAGCCCGCACTGGTGGAGATGCTCCTCGACGATTCCGTGCCCGCGGCGGGCTCGACGGTAGCCGGCGATCTCCCGCTGCTGTCCTATGCTCTGCTGGCCACCTGGGAGCAATCCGATGGTCGACGCATGACCGTTCGCGACTATCTGGCGACCGGACGTATCGGCGGCGCGGTCGAGCAGGCCGCTGAGAAGGTCTACGGACAGCTGTCCGCGCACGAACAGCAGATTGCGCGACGCATGCTGCTCGCGATGGTCAACGTCGACGAGGACGGGGTGACCAGGCGGCGCGTCCCTCTCGACGAGTTGACCGCCGAGGGGGATCCGGGCGCTGGACGTGTCCTGGAGAACTATGCGGCGTCGCGTCTGGTCACGGTGTCGTCATCGCATGCGCAGGTCACCCACGAGGCACTGCTCACCGCGTGGCCGCGACTGCGCGAATGGATCGACGACGATCGCGAGCAGCTTCTGCTGCGTCGTCGGTTGCGCGCGTTCTCCGAGCCATGGAATGCCGACGGCAGGCCCGACGACATGCTGATCGGCGGGTCGCGGCTCGAGGTGTTCGATCAGTTGGCGCAGGGTTCCGACGACGATCCGATCGACCCGGTCAGCCGCGACTTCCTCGATTCCGCCAACGCACGTCGTGCAGCGATCGTGGAGCGTGAGCGACGACGTTCCGCGCAGTTGCGGCGGGTCGCGCTGTTCGCCGCAGTGTTCGGCGTCGTTGCCCTACTGGCTGCCGTGTTCGCGGTTGTCGCCGGTGTGAATGCCGTTGATCAGCGCAAGGATGCCGAGAACGCGAGGAATGAGGCGCTGAGCCGACAGCTCGCCGTGCAGTCGGCCGACCTCGGTACCCGGGATCCGTTCATGTCGGCGCAACTCGCGATGGTCGCCTACCAGGCTGCGCCGACCCTCGAGGCGCGATCACGTCTCATCGACGCCACCGGCCGCGGTGTTCCGGTCCGCTACCTCGGCGACCCGGGTTCGGTGCTGATGTCGCGCGCGGGCTCGCTGGTCGCCGCCGCGGGAGCAGCAGGCCAGGTGCGTCTGTTCAGGGTCGGCGACAACGGCGTGACGGCGCAGATCGCCGACTTCCGGGCGCCCGGCGGCGGCGGCAGACTGGCCGGTGTCGCACTGATGCCCGACGCCAGAACCCTGCTGCTCGGCGGACGCGGGACGATCACCGCGTGGAACATCGCCGATCCGGCGCACCCGTTGCGCCAGTACGACTTCCCCGAAGTCAGCGGGGATATCGACCGTCTCGTCGTCAGCCCTGACGGTCGGGTGGTGGTCGCATCCGTGCCCGCCACCGGCGTCGTGGCGTGGGTGACGGTCGACGGCTCGTGGCGACGAATCCCGTTGCCGCCGAGAGTCGCAGGGGTGGCCGGGGCGGCCGCGTTCAGCCCCGACGGAAAGTCGTTGGCCACCAGCAGTGCGAACCGTCGGATCGACCTGTGGCGGGTTGAGGGCGACGCCCTGGTTCCGACGGGAGAGATCCCGCTCGACCAGTGGCGCGACAACGAGCTGGCACAGGGGCTCGTCTACAGTCCGGACGGCTCGCGTCTCCTGGCCGCACTGCGCAGTCGTGTGATCAATGAGTTCGACGTCGTCGACCCTGCGGCGGCGCGGTCGGTCGCCCGGTTCACCGGGTTCAACAGCTACGTGAGCGCGGTGGGGCTCAGCGAGGATGGAGCCAAGGTCGTCGGGGCCGGCGCGGACAACACGATCAGGGTCTTCGATCGCGCGAATCCTGCTGCAGCACCGCAGGTCATGACCGGATCGTCGAACGCGGTGTCGGTGGTGTTCGCCGGCGACCACGTGGTCGCCTCCAGCGAGGACGGTCGGGTGCAGGACTGGCCGCCGGTGCACGGCATGACGTCGGTGGGAACCAACAGCGTCTACCAGATACCCGCCAACCGCGATGCGACGACGATCGTCGCAGCCGACTCCGGCACCGACGGTCGCATCACCCAGTGGCGCGTCGGGCGTGACGGGCTGACGCGCAGCGGTCCCGATCTCGTTCCGCCAGCGGGGATGGTCTACTCGGGTGCGGTGGTGATGACGCCGTCGGGTCGCGTCGTCACCACCGGAACGGTTACCGGCACAGTACAATTCGCCGACTACAGTGATCCGCAGAAGCCTCACGTGGTCGGCAGTGTCGCGGCCCAGCCGACGCTGAACGAGACCGTGGACTACAGCGAACGCTCAGGGCTCGCCATCACCGGAGCCGCCGACGGTAACGCCCTCACCGTGATCGACGCATCGACACTCTCGTCGCCCAGGGTCGTCTCTCGGTTCGACACGGGCGGGGGGATCGCATGGGCGTCGTTGAGTCCCGACGGCCGCACCGCAGCGGTGGCGACCGTCACCGGGCCCATCCGCCTCATCGATTTGTCCAACCCCGCGGCACCGCGCGCGCACCCTGATCCGATCACGTTCAAGGCCTCGGCGCTCTCGGTACGCTTCGCTCCGTCGGGTGACAAGCTCGTCGCGACATCCGAGGAACGCAACGTCGAGGTGGTCGACATCTCCGACAAGGACCACCCGCGCGCAACCGCTGAACTCTCCGGGCCTGCCGGGCAGCTCTACAGTGCGGGGTTCTCCGCAGACGGTGAGCGCGTGGTCGCGGGCGGGAGCAATTCGGAAGTGTGGGTGTGGGACCTCGCCGACGGCGATGCCGACGTGGTGCTGCGGTCGTATCCGGGCCGGGTCTACGACGTCCGTTTCCTCCCCGACGACCGTATCGTCGCGGCAGGTCAGGGAGGGTTCATGGAAACCTGGAACCTCAGCGCCGATCGGATCATCGACGAGCAGTGTTCACGAGGTGCCAACCCCATCACGCCCGACGAGTGGCGCACCTACGTCCACGGCATCGACTACCGGTCGCCCTGCGGCCGGTGACCGGCCCACAACTGGTCGATGCGCTCGGGGGCATCGAGGACCCACTTCGTCGGGACTACCCTCGGAAGGCGTGCGTATTCTCCATCGTCAGCGGACCGACGCCGACCCCGCGGTCGCGCAGTCGCTCGCAGTGGACGTGTCGGGACCCATCGACACCGGCGTCCCGGTCGTTCTCCTGCACGGCATGGCGTCCGACCACACCACCTGGCGGGCGTTCGCGCGAGCGCTTCGACGACGCGGTCGTTCGGTGGTCTCGATGGACATGCGCGGCCACGGCGTGAGCAGTCGCGAGAAGCACTACCGACTCGACGACTTCCGCGCCGACGTGCGGTTCGTCCTCGACGAACTCGGCCTGCGCACCGTCGACGTCGTCGGCCACTCCCTGGGCGCACACACCGCGCTGCGCGTGGCGATGGATCAGCCCGAACGTGTGCGGCGGCTGGTGCTCGAAGAGATCCCGCCGATGCCGCGCGACCGGGCCGACCTCGACGAGGAGATCGTCGTCGACGCCACGCTGGGTGAGCGACTGCGCGGATTGGGCCAGGTGATCGCCGACCCGCGGCCGTTCCTCCGCTACGACAGAGCGGTCACCGATCAGGTCAACGCCGAGTTCGCGGTCGCTGCACCGCAGTGGTGGGATGCACTCGACGACGTCGGTGCGCGCACCCTCGTCATCTCCGGGGGCCGACGTAGTTTCCTTCCGCCGCAGCACCTTCGGACGCTCAGCGAGCGTCTGCCCGACGGATCGTTCGAGATCATCGACGCAGGCCACTCGGTTCACCGTGACCAGCGGTCGCGGTTCGTGCGCCGCGCAGGCGATTTCCTCACGGCCTCGGCGTGAGCGCCCCCGACAGCGCCCCCGGGCGGCCCGCGCTGCCACCGGTCCGGGAGATCCTCGAGAACGCGCTAGTCGTCGCGCTGCCGATGAGGACACGATTCCGGGGAATCACCCGTCGTGAGGCGATGATCTTTCGGGGACCGGCGGGCTGGGGCGAGTTCGCTCCGTTCGTCGAGTACGACGACGAGGAATCGGCGGCGTGGCTTGCCGCGGGGATCGAGGCTGCGTACCTGGGACATGTTCCTGCGCAGCGAGATTCGGTGCCGGTCAATGCCACGGTGCCGGCCGTCGCTGCCGAACAGGTGGCGGAGATCGTTGCCCGCTATCCCGGCGCGACGACCGCCAAGGTGAAGGTGGCCGAGCCGGGCCAGTCGCTGTCCGACGACGTCGACCGGGTGGCTGCGGCGCGCGCCGTGATACCGCGGGTACGGATCGATGCCAATGGAAAGTGGACCGTACCGCAGGCGATCTCGGCCATTCGTGCCATCGGTGATGTCGAGTACGCCGAGCAGCCGTGTGCGACCGTCGACGAGCTGGCCCTGGTGCGCCGCGCAGTCGATGTGCCGATCGCGGCCGACGAGTCGATTCGCAAAGCCGCCGACCCGATGCGTGTGGTCTCCGCGGACGCCGCCGACATCGCGGTGCTCAAGGTCGCGCCGCTCGGTGGCATGCGCGCCGTGATACGGCTGTCCGAGCTGATCGGGCTTCCGGTCGTCGTGTCGAGCGCTCTCGATACGGCGGTCGGCGTGGCTGCCGGGGTCGCCGCAGCAGCCGGACTCGACAGCCTCGACCTCGCCTGCGGACTCGGCACCGGTTCACTGTTCACCACCGACGTCGCCGAACCGTTCGTGCCCGAGTGTGGCGTCCTCGTCCCGCGATGGTTCGGTAGCACTGTCGATCTCGCGCCCGAAGCACTCGCGGCGCCGGAGCGAACGGCGTGGTGGCATGACCGTCTACGCCGCTGTCACGACGTGCTGAGCAGACGTGGCGGCGCGGCGGAGTTCGTCAAACCGTAGAGACATTATTCTCGATCTGTTCCAATGGTGTGAGAAGTGGATCACACCGACAGTCGCGGAGTCGCGCCGACGGAAAGGTTGCGTCATGACGATCATCGCCCCCGCGCCTGCAGGAAGCGGACTGCGCGCGGTGCAGTGTGCCGACCGCAACGGAATGCTCGAGGTGCTGTCGATGCGTCGCGGCCCGTTCGCCTACGCGGCGGCCCGCCGCGCGGAGTTCGGCCCGATCTACGGGATCAATGCGCTCGGTATGCGGATGGTGATCGCCTCCGGACCCGACGCCGCCGATACCATCCTGCGCAATCGCAACCGTGCCTTCGCCAACGGGCCGGCGTGGGACTACCTGATCGGCCCGTTCTTCAATCGAGGGCTGATGCTGCTCGACTTCGATGAGCACCGCCATCACCGACTGCTGATGCAACAGGTCTTCTCCAACACCGCACTCAAGGGCTACATGCAGGAGATGTCGCCCATGATCGTCGATCGCATGCGGCGATTTCCCACTGGGAAGGTGCGATTGGCCAACGAGTTCAAGGCCTTGACGCTCGACGTCGCGCTCGAGGTGTTCCTCGGTGTCGAGCTACCCCGTGACGAGGCCGACCGTCTGAACAAGGCCTTCATCGAAACGGTGCGGGCGGGAGTTGCGTTGGTCCGCAGGCCCGTTCCCGGCGGCCGTTGGTGGAAGGGATTGCGGTCGCGGCGCATCCTCGAGGAGTTCTTCTACTCCGCGATCGCCGACAAACGCCGACGTGAGACCCCGGATCTGTTTTCGGTGCTGTGTCACGCCGAAACCGAAGAGGGACAGCGCTTCAGCGACGACGACGTGGTCAACCACATGATCTTCGTGTTGATGGCGGCGCACGACACGTCGACCATCACCATGACGCAGATGGCATATCACCTCGCTCGCAACCGTGAGTGGCAGCAACGCGCACGTGACGAATCAGACGATCTGCCAGCCGAACTCGGCTATGACGATCTCGGCAGCCTTTCCACTCTCGACCTCGTCATGCGGGAAGCGCTGCGGTTGTGTCCGCCTGTGCCCTCCCAGCCGCGTGCCGCTGTCGTCGACACATCCATCGGCGACTTCTTCATCCCGGAGGGCACGATGGTCTCGGTACCTCAGTTGGCCAATCACCGCGACCCCGAGATCTATTCGGAGCCCGACCGGTTCGACCCCGAACGGTTCACACCCGAACGTGCCGAGGACAAGCGACACCGCATGGGCTGGGCGCCGTTCGGCGGTGGGGTGCACAAGTGCATCGGGTTGTACTTCGGTCAGATGGAGATCAAGACGATCATGCACCAACTGCTGCGCGGTTATGAGTGGTCGGTGCCCGACGACTATGTGATGCCCATGGATTACAGCGCGCTTCCCGTGCCCGCCGACCGTTTGCCGGTCGTGCTCCGGCGACGATGAGCGGCTCGGTGCGCGCGGCGTCGGGCAGCGTCAGTGCAGGTGCCGCGCCGATGGATCCGGACGTACGACGGCGCAAACGACGCAACACTCGTAGCCCCGCAGACCAGGAGGCTGCCATCCTCGCCGCTGCTGCAGACGAGTTCACCCACGCCGGGATCGCGCAGGCGAACGTCGATGCGGTGGCCGCACGTGCGGGGGTCAGTAGGAGCACGCTCTACCGCAGGTTCGCGAACAAGGACGCTCTGCTTCACGCGGTCGCCGCCGATCGCTACGAGCGGGGAATGCGTGAACTCGACGCCGCGGTGGCCGGACTCGGGCCGTCCGACGCCGTGGTCGAGGCATTCTGGAGGGGCGCCCGGATGGTCTCCGACGATCCGCTGCTGCACCGGCTGATCCTCGCCGACCACGGACTCAAACGTCTCACTGCCGAACTCGGGGCACTGTTCGTCGAGGTCGCGACCGCGCGGATCGCGGCTGTCCTGCGTGCCGCGGGCGCCCGAATGCCCGCAGACGATCTCACCCAGGCCGTGGAAATACATGTGCGTCTGGTGATCTCGTATCTGGAGATGCCCTCGTCTGACGCCGAGCGGCGCGAACCTGCCAGTGTGCGCCAGTTCGCGGAGACGTTCCTCGCACCGATGATCTGGTGAGAGTGCGCCGCGACACCCTACTAGGGTGGATCCACGTGGTCCAGAGTCGTAACCGCACGGCCACACGAGCACACGAGATGACAGGGAGGACGTGCGTCATGACGCGGCGCGCAGGAACCGGTTCGACGTCCGCGGGTGCGTCGGATCGGGAGCCGTCCACCAGCGATCGCACCCTGCTCGCACAGGATCGCGCCGCGCGCGCACAGTTGCGCAATGCCCGTGACGATCTTCTCGACGCCGAGGTCGCCGCCGGTCTGCGAGCGGGAGTCCGACCGATCTGGTGGTTCGTCGTCGCAGTCGTGACGATCGGTGCCGTCGTGGCTGCAGCCACTGGGGTGAGCGCGTGGGTACGGGCGGCAGATGCGTACACCGACGACGACTATCGGCACACCGCGACCGAGGTCGCGTCACTGCTGTTGTCTGCCGACCCGGCCGATCCCGACCGTGCGCGCCGAATTCTCGACCATGCCACCGGCGGATTCCACGACGAATTCGCCCAGTCGGCGCGCAGCTACACCGATTACGTCAGACGCTCCGGGACGGTCGGGGACGCCACGGTCGGCGGGTCGGGCGTCTCGGCGCGCTCCGGCGACGACGCAACGGTCCTGGTGTCGGCGCTGGTCGACTATCGCGGTCAGCAGCAGGCGCCGACGCGTGAGTTCCGGTTGAAGATGTTGGTCGTGCCCGACGACGGCGAGCTCAAGGTGGGCGCCGTGCGGTACCTGCCGTGAGCTCGATACCTACGCGCACGCGCGCGAACGAGATTCGCGGGCAACAGGTCGTCGGCATCCGACGGGCTCTCGTCCTCCTGGTCTGCGCCGCTGTCGTGCTCGCCGCAGTGGCGGCAGGTGTCGTGCTGGCATCGCGGGCTGTGGTGCACAACAGCGCCGTCGACCGAGCGCGTGGCGAGGTTCGCGCGCAGGCGGGACAGACGGTCGCGGCGATCTTCACCGTGCACTCCGCGACGTGGAGATCCGAGCGAGCGCGTGCCCGCGAACTCGTCGCGGGAGATTTCGCGACGAGCTTTGCCGCTCAGCTCGAGCGTGGGCCGACCGACGGAGTCACGGCGGTCGAATGGCGGCCGAATGACGTAGCCGTGAGCGGTGGCGATGCCGACAACGCAACGGTGCTGATGACCGCAACGGTCACCACACTGCGCGCCGGCGCCGAACCGGAAACCGAGAAACGAACGGTGAGTGCGTCATTCGTCGACAGTGACGGTCGTTGGCTGGTGACCGGAGTCGAGGTGCTCGCGTGAATGCAGTCGACGAATCGCCGGAGGAACACCGAGTTCGTGTCGCCGCAGAGAAGGTCGAGGAGGCCACCCGCACGGCTCGGCGCGCGCGCATCGACGCGGCAGATGCGCTGCGTGCCCGTGCCAGAAGCCGGACGCGTGCACTCCGGCTCTGCCTGACGGGTGCCGCGGCACTCATCGTGTGCGGGCTGGTGGCGGTCATCGTGCTCGTCGTCGTCGACCGCAGGCAGGACGAGCGTGCAGATGACCGGCACGCAGTATTGGCGGCAGCCCGCGGTGCGGTCACCGCGATGCTCACCGCGACGCCGAAGGATGCGACCGGTTACGCCGACAGGATCATCGCGAACAGTACAGGCGCCGAGCATGATCGGCTCAGTGCGGCACGTGGTGCGCTCATCGCGGCCATCACCTCGTCGGAGACCGCGATGTCGGGCCGCGTGATCGCGGCGGGACTCATGAGGGACCCGACGACGACGTCCGACGGTGCGCGTGCCGACGCGCTCGTCACCGCCCAGGCGTCCGACCCCGCACTGTTGGGTGCCGAGCAGGACTCCGACGTCGTCACGGTGCGGCTTGCTCTCGAACGTGTCGGCGGGGCGTGGAAGATCGCGGAGTTGGTACTGACGTGAGATCGTTCGTCATCGGCCGCACGGTGCCGCGTCGTGCACGCAGGGTGCTGGGAGCGGCGTCGTTGATCGTCCTCGTCGCGCTGGTGGTCGCAGCGGTGTCGTGGACATGTGCCCGCATCGAGCGTCCAGTTCCCGACACCGAGGCACGCGCCGCGCTGTTGCAGGCCACAGAACGCATCGTCGCAGAGACGTTGAGTATCACCCCTGACATGACGCAGGCGCAGCGCGATACCGTGGCGGCCGGGCTGACCGATCCACTGGCCACCCGGTACGCGCTCGACGGCCAGGACGCCGTGCTGCCCGGTGCGCGTGCCGGGAGGCTGACAGTGCACGCGGACGTCGTCGATGTCGGCCTGGCGTCTTACACCCCGTCGGACGCGCGGGTGCTGGTCTTCGTCGACGAGACGCTCCAGAACTCAGCAGGCCCGAACGGCGAGAATTCGCCCACCAGAACCCCTATTGCTCGGTGGGCCCACATGCGTAAGGTCGACGAGAACTGGTTACTGGCCGACCTCACACCCGTGGGTGACATCACCCGTTGACTCGGAGCCGACGAGATCCGTTGGCACCGAGGCGAGGTGATCGGTCGACGGGCGGGCGCAGTGTCGTCGAGGGGTGTGTGGTCGTGCCGAGCGAGAGGATCTCATGGGTGCAGCAGCAGCGGGTGTGGTGATTGTCGGGGCCGGACTCGGAGCCGTTCGGGTGGCCGAGAACCTACGTGCCGATTCCTACGACAAGGCGATCACACTGATCGGAGCCGAGCCGCATCCACCGTATGATCGTCCGCCCCTGTCGAAATCGGTGCTGCTCGGCAAGGAGGATCGGGTAGACCTCAAACCGGAGGATTTCTACGCGGACTCCGACATCACGCTTCGTATGGGCAGTACCGTGACCGCCGTCGACACCGACGCCGGGACGGTGACGGTTCGCGACGAGCGGGGCGAGCAGAGCACGGTCGCCTACGAGACGCTGGTCTTGGCGACCGGTCTGCGACCGCGCGCATTCCCGGGTACGGATGCGATGTCTGGAGTGCACACACTCCGCACGTACGCCGACGCTCTTGCTGTCCGCTCAGCCATCGATTCGGCGCAGAACGCGGTGGTCATCGGCGCCGGTTTCATCGGCTGTGAGGTCGCCGCGAGCCTCTCCTCGCAGGGAGTGTCGGTCACGATCGTCGAACCGGCGCCGACACCGCTCGCGCTTGCGCTCGGACCCCGGATCGGGGCGCTCGTCACCCGGATGCACGAGACCAACGGCGTGACCGTGCGTACGGGGGTCGGCGTCGCCGAGATCGTGGCACGCGAGGGCGGCGCGGTTCGAGAGATCAGGCTCGACGACGGGTCCGTTCTTCCCGCCGACCTCGTCGTCGCCGGAATCGGGTCGGTGCCGGTCACCGACTACCTCGACGGATCCGACATCGAGATCGCGCCGCGATCAGCCGGCGGCGGAATCGCCTGCGACGCACGGGGGCGGACATCGGCGCCGGGTGTCTACGCCGTCGGCGACGTGGCCAATTGGCTCGACGCCACCGGAGTCACGCGCCGCGTCGAGCACTGGAACCACACGGTCGAGCAGGCGGCCGTCGTCGCAGCAGATATCACGGGTGCGCAGGGGGTCACGGCTGCGGTGCCCTACTTCTGGAGCGATCAATTCGATCTGAAGATCCAGGTTCTCGGCGATCCTCGGGCCGACGACGACGTGCACATCGTCTCCGACGACGGGAAGAAGTTCCTCGCCTACTACAGCAGGGACGGGGTGCTCACCGCCGTCGTCGGCGCGGGCAAGGTCGGTGCGGTGATGAAGACGCGGCCGAAATTACAGACACCGACCCCGATCTCGGAGCTCGTGCCCGACGCATGACTCGTGCACGACCCGTGAACCTCGAGACCGTGGCATCGCGGCGTCGGCATGGGTAGATCGGAAGCGTCGGCTGACGATGTGGTTGCCGCCATCGTCGAACTCGCCGATCCGCAGCGCGCGGCGTCGATGGCGACCTACTTTCAGGCGCGGCCCGGCGGATACGGAGGAGATGACGAGTTCCTCGGCGTCCGGGTGCCCCAACTGCGCGGGATCGCCAAGCGGTTCCGTGGCATCGACAGGGAGCAGGTCCGCGTCCTGCTCGCCTCGCGTTTCCATGAGGTGCGGTTGGCCGGGCTGTTCTGCGCCCGTGACGGATTCGAACGCGCCGCGCGCACGGGGTCCGGCGCCGGGGAGTGTGACGGCTGGGTGTCGGACTACCTCGCAGCGGTCGCAATGGGGTCGGTGAACAACTGGGACCTCGTCGATTCGTCGGCGGATCCGATACTCGGTGAGTGGACGTGGCGTAACGGCGACTGTGATGTGCTGGTGGATTACGCTCGACGAGATAAGTTGTGGGAGCGCAGAATCGGCATCATCGGGACGTTCGCCTGGATCAAACACGACGACGCGCGGGCGCTTCTGGCCGTCGCTCCGCTGGTGATCGACGATCCGCGCCCGCTGATCCAGAAGGCCTTCGGATGGATGCTGCGCGAGATGGGCAAGCGCGTCGACCCGGGATTGCTGGTGTCCTACCTCGACGACCACGCGGCGCAGATGGGCCGTACCGCACTGGGTTACGCGGTCGAGCACCTCGACGCCGACCGCCGTGCACACTACCGATCGCTGCGCTGAGCAGTGATTCAGGCAGGGTGACCTGCGCGGAGCATTCGCTCGCGAAGCGCGTCGTAGATCGGCGGACTGCGCAGGAGTGACGCGACGATCACGGCGGCGGCGCCCGCCGCGAGGAGTAAGACAGTAACGCTCGTGATGGTCGTCATCTCGATGACCAGCACGATGCCGGTGAACGGTGCCCTGACCACGGAGGCGAACAAGCTCGACATCCCGACGAGCACGAGCGACAGCACCAGTTGGTGGCCCAGATCAGCGGAGAACACGTCGATGCAGCGTGCGAACAACAAACCGAGTAGAGCGCCGAGAGCGAGCATCGGCGCGAAAATGCCGCCCGGGGTCCCCACCGAGTACGACAGCGGCCCGCCGACGAAGCGCACGGCGAGGAAGACGATCAGGGTGAGTAACGCGAAACGCTGGCCGTCGAAGATCTTCTGCGACAGCGCGTCTCCGCCACCCACGAGGTCGGGGTCGATCTGCATCACCGCGCCGATGACGGCACCGACGGCGGCGGCCTTCACGACGGCGGGAAGACGAGAGAGCGCGTCGAACCAGCGCAGCGTCGCCCGGATGAGCCAGTTGTAGGCAACACCCACCAGCCCGACGAATGCGCCGAACACGACGAACAACGGGAGTAGCGCGAAGCTCGGCCGTGCGATCGCGGGCACTATGAAGTCGGGGTGGTCGCCGAGAACAAGACGTGAGCACCCCACCGCGGTCGCGACCGAGGCCAGAGTCCAGACCACGAGCCGGATACGCACGTTCTTGGCGATCTCCTCGAAGACGAACATCGCCGCGCTGATCGGTGCATTGAAGGCGACGGCGAGACCCGCGCCCGCCATGACGGTCTGCAGTCCGCGGACCTCGTCGAGGGTCGCTCGGCACAGACGTCCCGCGGCCGCACCGATGGTCGCGCCGATATGCACCGTCGGCCCTTCACGGCCGAGCACCATTCCGGCGAGACCGATCGAGAGTAGCCCGCCCACGAAACGCGCGGGAACCACTTTCAGCGGCGGCGGATCGGCTTCGCGACGTTCGACGGCCTCGACGTGCTGGATCCCGCTGCCCGCCGCGAGCGGGACCCGAACGGCGACCCAGGTGGCCCCCGCGGCCGCTGCAGCCGAGACCGCCACGGGCACAAGCCAACCCCACGGCCCGTGTGACGAGGTCCAGCCCAGGACCGTACCGGTCCGCCAGGTGTCGATGTGTTGCAGGAGCCACCGGAAGCCACCGCCGACGAACCCCGTGACCGCACCCGCTGCCGCCGCGATCAGGGTCAGGAGTACCAGTGCTCGCACGTCGAGCCGTTCGTGCTCGACGCGGTGGAAGCCCGCGTGGTCGGAGTGACTCACGAAGCGTTGCGGAAGACCTTCACCGCCGCGGCGATGAGTGGGATCTGTAGCGGCAGACGACCGATGGCGATGGCCCTATAAGCGACGGGCTTGTGCCACCACATGCGCACCATGTTGATGTTGGCCGGGTAGACCGCGACGAACAGTGCTGCGGCGGACCCCGCGGCGAGTCGACGGGTCTGTGGCACAAGCAGTCCCGCTCCGATGCCGAGTTCTGCGACACCCGACGCGTAGGTCAGCGCGCGGGCGTCGGTCCCGAGCGCGCCGCTGATCTCGGGCGGCACGATGTCGTCGAAGGGTTTCGGGACCGCGAAGTGCAACGCGCCCATACCGAGCAGCATGCCGCCGAGCACACGCGCCAGACGGTTGGAGGGGACGTCTGGCGTCATGTCAGAACTCGATTCGCAGTCGGTCGGATGTGGGATGTGCCTGACAACCCAGGATGTAGCCGTCCTCGATGTCCTCGGGGTCGAGCGCACCGTCGTTGTCCATCTCGACGCTACCCTCGGTCAACGTGCAGGCGCACGAGCCGCATTCGCCCTCCTGGCAGGAGTACGGGGCGTCGAGCCCTGCGTCGAGCATGATGTCGATGAGCGACCGGCTGCGCGGCCAGGTCAGTTCGTGTGTCTCGCCGTCGAGTTCGACCTCGACGACGGCGGCCGCGGCCTGCTCGTCGGCCGAGACCTCGGCGAGCTCGTGGTCGGCGAAGGGGTCGCCCGACAGGGAGTTGTAGACCTCGGTGTGGACGTCATGGTGGGCGAACCCGGCGGTGTCGAGCGCGCGGTGCACCGCGTCCATGAACGGTCCAGGACCGCACATGTATGCGATGTGTCCGGCGTACGGCGCGAAGATCTCGGCGAGCGCGGAGTCCGACGGCAGGCCCTTCTCGGTTTCGAGCCAGTGGACGACGGTGAGCCGATCGGCGTTCGCGCGGGCGAGTTCGTCGAGTTCGCTCGAGAAGATGACGTCGTCGACGCTGCGGTTGGCATAGAAGAAGACCACCGGAACGGTCGACGAGGCGAGTGCGGTCTTGAGGATCGACATCACCGGGGTCACACCGCTGCCCGCCGCGATGAGCAGCAGGGGGTCGTCGAGGGTGCGGGGCGTGAACACACCCGACGGGGGCAGCACCTCGATCTGCGTGCCCGCAGCGAGGTTGTCGCACACCCAGTTCGACCCGTAGCCGTCGGCGGTCCGCTTGACCGTGACCTTCGGCAGAGTGTCCGTTGCGGGCGAGGAAGCCAGTGAGTAGCAGCGCGCCACGGAGCCGGTCTGGTCGCTGGGGATGCGCAGTGTGAGGAACTGGCCGGGTTTGTAGTCGGTGAAGGCGTCCTTGTGCTCGTCAGGGATCTCGAACACGATCGAGCGTGCATCGGCGGTCTCGTCGATCACGTCGGCCACGGTCAGGATCACGCTCCGTGATCCGTGCGGGGTCAGTTCTGCCATCTCGCGGACTCTCCTGCGTTCTGTCGTTCTCGAAGCCGGGCTCGGCCCAAAACGAGAACACGTTCTAGTTGAGCCTAGCGTAGTCGATTGGCCAAGGGTAACGAGTCTGCCGCGAGGCGCACTGAGCAGGACCTAGGAGAACGCGGTGCGCAGGAACTCGTCCCACGCCGCCCACTGTGCGGCGTTCATCTCCGTATGAGAACCGGTACCGAGGACAGTTCGATGATCGACTCCGTTGGCGGTGAAATCGGCCTCGAGTTTGGCGTGCAGCGGAGAGGGGACGGTGAGGTCGAGCGCGTTGAACAGCAACAGCGTCGGCCTGGTGTAACCCGACGTCGGCACAGCCATGTATCGGTTGAGAGAGGCGCGCAGCGCCGGTGATCCCAGCGGTTTGGCGAGCAGGCTGCCGAATGCCGTCCCCGCGGGCACCTCGGGTGCCGGGCATCCGTTGCCGACCTTGTCGACGAGACTGCGGCCGTACGGCGACAGGTAACTGTTGACGTCGACGCCGGGGTCGGCCACGCGATTGCCCGCGAGAACCCCGAGCAGGTAACCGTATGCCTTCTCCAACACGGCGGGAGCCGGCGGCACGTACGGGCCGAGGAAGGCCATCACCTTCTCGACATCGGACTCGGGATCGACCGCGATGGCGCCGCGGAAGTCGGAAGGCTTGCCGTACCGGCTCTGCAGGTGCGCAGTGGCGAGAGCGGCGTGCCCGCCCTGAGACGGACCCGCCACGGCCCACTTCTGCGCCAGACGTGGTTCGACGCTGCGCGCGGCGTTCAGCAGGTCGATGGTGGCCGCGCCCTCGCTGTTGATGTCGAGGTAGGGATGGACGCCGGTGTGGAAGCGTCCGAGTCCCACGTAGTCGGGCGCAACGACCGCGTAGCCCGAGGACAACAGACGGGAGACGAACCTGTCCGGCTTGGCGTCCGCATTGCTCTGGCCCCCGCAGCCCGGCCCGTAACCGGAGGTGCCGTGGGTGTAGGCCACAACGGGCCAGCCTCCCGCGGGTGGTGTGCCTGCAGGCAGCAGCAGGCCGCCACTGGCAGGTACGGCCTTGCCGTCGGCGCCGCGCGTCCAGTAGTCGATGGCGACGCCGTGGGCGGCGCCACGCCACCCGTCCGGGCGGGGCTGTGTGTCGATGATCGTTCCGGCGGTACCGGATTCGGTCGCGGCGGGTGCTGCAGCGGTGGGTGCTTGAGCAGGGGGAGCGGCGTCGGCGAGCGGCGCCGTCAACGCCAGGCTCAGCGTAGCGGTGGCCGCGGCGAGCGCCGCTCTGGTGGATACGGCGACTCTCACGACTGCAACCTCCGGAAGAACGGTGAATTGTTAGGCCAGCGCAGAATACGTCGACCGTGTCGCAGAAACACGTGTTTCTGACAGATGCACGCGAAGCTTTGGTCGCGTCCGTCAGAAACACGTGTATTTGCGCAGGGTGTTGCTCAGTGCAGCGCGCCCAGGCCGTCGGCGAGAGTCGCGCAGCCCGACACGATCAGCGCGTTCAGGTCGGAGTCGGGGTGTGCGAGCCACTGCTCGTACGCGGCGAGGGTGGTGCCCAGGCACATCCAGCCGATGGTCTGCGGCACGTGCTCTTCGACGTCGAGTCCCATTCTGCGGGCGCAGAATTCGGCAACCACCTGACGCCACTCGGCGTACATCAACATGGAATATGCCTGCAGTGCGGGTACTCCGAGGAGCAGGGCCATGCGGCGACGATGGTGTTCGAGATAGTCGTCGTCGACGGCGTTGAAGGACACGAGGGCGTCGGTCAACGCCTGTGCAATAGGGAGGTCTGCGGGGATCTCCGAGAGCAGTGTGCGCATCTCGTCGAGGTGGGCGTCGAAATCGCCCCAGCAGATCGCATTCTTCGACGGGTAGTAGCGGAACAGTGTGCGTCTCGCGATGCCTGCGGCGTCGGCGATGTCGTCGACGCTGGTGTTCTCGAAGCCCGCCTCGGTGAACATGTCGATGGCGATGGTGCTGATCTCATCTCGGGTGGTGATGGGCCTGCGGCCGGGCGATGCCGAGGATCTGTGCTGCGTCGAGGTGACGGGGTCCGAAGGGTTCATCCTCACCTGTCCATCTGGCTAGTTTCCGCGTTCGGGTGTTTTCCTGCACCCGGTGCCATTATAGTGTTGCGTGATCCACTTCACTTCACCAACACAAGGAGGTTTGGATCATGGCAGATCAGTCAGCCAAGTCTGCTCAGGACGTGTCGGCCACCACCGGGATTCCGGCGGATGTCGACGCTGAGCTCGTGGGCGAATCGCTCGTCGAAGAGGTCTCGATCGACGGGATGTGCGGGGTCTACTGATGTCCGCACCGACATCGCTTCCGGTCACCGGTGGTCGCGACGCGGCCACCGGTGATCCGGTCGCCTCCCAGACCGCCCCAGCGTCCAGCACCGACACAGCGTCCGCTACCGGGTCAGGGCCCGCCACCGACTCGTCGTCGATACGTGAGGCTTTCGATTCGACGCAGGCGTGGCAGCTCAATCCCAAGGTCGCACTGCGTCCCGAGCCGTTCGGTGCGCTGCTGTACCACTTCGGGACGCGCAAGCTCTCGTTCCTCAAGAATCTCACGGTGGTCGGCATCGTCGAATCCCTGCGCGATCATGACAGCGCCGACGACGCGCTCGCGGCAGCGGGTATCGACACCGCCCAGCGTCCGCTCTATGTACAGGCGCTCGACGCGCTCGCCGCGTCGGAGATGATCTGTCGTCGCGCAGCCTGAGCAGGAGCCGGGCATCGGTAGGAGTCAGCCCCCTCGCGACCGTTCGTCCGCGCACGCTCCCTCGTCCACAGCAAGCTTCAAGGAGTTCCCATGACGACACTCGAGTTGCCCCCAACCGCAACCGAACTCGCAGCCACGTCCGCGGTGGCGACGTCTGCCGCGCCGCCCAAGGTCGGGCGCCTCGTCGACCAGTTCGAGAAAGGTCTCGACGCACCGATCTGCCTCACCTGGGAGCTGACGTACGCGTGCAACCTGGCCTGTGTGCACTGCCTGTCGTCGTCCGGCAAGCGTGATCCGCGTGAGCTCTCGACCGAGCAGTGCAAGGCGATCATCGACGAGTTGCAGCGCATGCAGGTGTTCTACGTGAACATCGGCGGCGGCGAACCGACCGTTCGCTCCGATTTCTGGGAACTCGTCGACTACGCCACCAGTCATCAGGTGGGAGTCAAGTTCTCCACCAATGGTTTACGGATCGACAAGGCGGTCGCGCAGCGTCTGGCGGCTTCGGATTACGTCGACGTGCAGATCTCGCTCGACGGCGCCACCGCAGAGGTCAACGACGCCGTGCGCGGTCCCGGCTCGTTCGACATGGCGGTACGTGCGCTCGAGAACCTCTCGGAGGCCGGGTTCCGTGACGCGAAGATCAGCGTCGTGATGACCCGCCAGAATGTCGCACAGCTCGACGAGTTCAAGGCACTTGCCGATCGCTACGGCGCCACGCTGCGGATCACCCGGCTGCGTCCCTCCGGCCGTGGCGCCGACGTCTGGGATGATCTGCACCCGCTGCCGTCGCAGCAGCGTGAACTCTACGAATGGCTTGTGGCACACGGCGAGAACGTGCTCACCGGCGACTCGTTCTTCCATTTGTCCGCGTTCGGTTCAGGAAACGGCGGAGGACTCCCCGGACTCAACCTGTGCGGTGCCGGTCGCGTCGTCTGTCTCATCGATCCGGTCGGGGACGTCTACGCGTGCCCGTTCGCGATCCACGAGAACTTCCTCGCGGGAAACATCGTGTCCGACGGTGGCTTCTCTGAGATCTGGCAGAACTCCGAGCTGTTCACCGAACTGCGTGAGCCGCAGAACGCCGGAGCGTGTACCAAGTGCGCCCACTTCGACGCCTGCCGCGGCGGTTGCATGGCAGCCAAGTTCTTCACCGGACTACCGCTCGCGGGACCCGACCCCGAATGTGTGCAGGGCTTCGGTGAGGAGTTGCTGGCAGGCGAACGAACCACACCGACTGCGAACAAGGATCATTCGCGCGGAACCCCGCTCACGCTGATGACCAGACAGCCCGACGGGGACCTCGCCCCGGTCGGCGGCCCGCCGTCGAAGAACTGCGACGAGAACCCGCTCGCCGGGTTCACGCTCTGACAACCCAACACGAGCACGTGCACCGCCCGGTCAGACACCGGGCTTGTCCGAACGTGCCCGCGGCAGAATGAAATAGGTAGGAACAGACACCATGGTCACCAATCCCTGGGCGCGTAACCCCTGGTTCGAGACCGTCCACGAGGCGCAGCGTCGAGCGAAGAAGCGACTGCCCAAGTCGGTCTACTCGTCGTTGATCGCCGGCACGCAGGGCGGCCACACCACCCGCGACAACGTCGAGGCGTTCGACGAGATCGAGTACACGCCGCACGTCGTGGGGGCGCAGCCCGATCGCGAACTGTCGACGACGGTGATGGGGCAGGACCTGTCGTTTCCGGTGATGATCTCGCCGACGGGCGTGCAGGCCGTCGACCCCGACGGCGAGGTCGCGGTGGCGCGGGCTGCCGCCGCTCGGGGCACCGCAATGGGGTTGAGCAGCTTCGCCTCTCATCCGATCGAAGAGGTCACCGCGGTCAACGACAAGATCTTCTTCCAGATCTACTGGCTCGGTTCCCGCGACGACATCCTCGCCCGTGCGATGCGTGCGAAAGAGGCCGGCGCCAAGGGACTCATCGTGACCACCGACTGGGTGTTCAACATCGGTCGTGACTGGGGTAGCCCGGAGATCCCGGAGAAGGTCGACTTCAAGGCGTTGCTGCGTCTCGCACCCGAGATCGCGGTCAAGCCGCGATACGCGCTCGACTGGATCCAGGACGGCAAGATCATCATCCCCGACCTCACCGCGCCCAACGTCTCCAAGGGCAAGGGTCAGCCCGGCCCGACCTTCTTCGGTGCCTACGGCGAGTGGATGAACACCCCGCCGCCCACCTGGGACGATCTGCAGTGGCTCCGCGAGCAGTGGGGCGGACCGTTCATGGTCAAGGGCGTCACGCGACTCGACGACGCCAAGCGCGCTGTCGACATCGGTGCAACCGCGCTCTCGGTGTCCAACCACGGCGGCAACAACCTCGACGGCACCCCCGCCACCATCCGACTCCTGCCGGGTATCGCCGACGCCGTCGGCGACCAGATCGAGGTGCTCCTCGACGGTGGCATCCGACGCGGCAGCGACGTCGCCAAGGCCGTCGCCCTGGGCGCCCGTGCGGTGATGATCGGCCGCGCATACCTCTGGGGACTCGCCGCGAACGGCCAGGCGGGCGTCGAGAACGTCCTCGACCTGCTCCGCATGGGACTCGACGGTGTCGTGATGGGCTTGGGCCACAAGAGCGTTCACGAGCTGTCGCGTGATGATCTGATCATCCCCGACGGCTTCGAGCGGTCGTTCGGCGACGCCTGAACCCGCAGAGCGCACGGCCGCGATGTCGACCGTGCGCTCTGCGGCGTCGACTGTGCGTCGCTCAGCGTCGATCGTACGTTTCGGGGTGTCGAGTGGCGCGCAGAAAGTGGGGAAAGGACTCTTCCGCGGGTTTTGGGCGCTCCCGCTGGAAGTAGCGCGCGGAAACGTACGAAAGTAGGGGAAGGGATTCTTCCGCGGGTTTTGGGCGCTTCGCCTAGAAGTAGCGCGCGGAAACGTACGAAACTAGCGGATAGGTACTGCCGCGGGAGCGAATCCCGGTGCCGTCAGACCTTCGAGTTGCCCATGTCGATCTGGAACTGCGCGCCGGTGACGGCGCGGGCGGCGGGCGACGTCAGGTACAGCACTGCGTCGGTGATGTCGTCGGTGGAGGCGACGGGGAAGTGGTCCATCATCGAGATGAAGTAGCGCGTGTACTCGCCCATCTCGAAGATCCGCATGGCTGAGGTGTCCGCGACGCCCATCGGGGTGTCGACCGCGTACGGATGCACGGAATTGACGCGAATGTTCTTGGGCGCCAACTCTTTCGACGTTGTCTGCGCCAGTCCGGTCAGCGCGTACTTCGACGCAGAGTATGCGGCCTGCATCGGCATGGCCTTGAGGCCCGCGACCGACGAGATGACCACGATCGACCGGTTGTCGGCCTCGGTTGCCAGCAGTGCGGGAATGGTGGCGCGCAGCGTCTTCCACGTACCCGTCACGTTGACGTCGAGAACATCGGTGAACTGCTGCTCTGGCAGCTCCCACGTGAATCCCCATGACAGGATGCCCGCGTTGGCGACGACGTGGTCGAGTCGGCCGAACTGCTCGACACCGTCGGCGACGAGTTGCTCCTGGAAGGCCAGATCACGCGTATCACCCTGCCGGGCAAGGATTTTACCGCCGACTTCTTCGACGAGCCGCACGGTCTCGGCGAGGTCGGCCTCGGTTGCCGCGGGGTAGGTGATGTAGTCGGCGACGGTATCGGCGATGTCGAGGCCGATGATCGACGCGCCCTCACGCGCGAAACGGATGGCGTGGTTGCGGCCCTGACCGCGCGCGATACCCGTGATGTAGACGACTGTGCCGTCGAACTGTCCCATGGGCAGAACTGTAACACGTTCTAGTTATTGCACGCGGCCAGTCCGGTCGGGTTCAGTCCGTCCACACCGCGGCGGCGTCGACGGCTTCGCGGTCGGGTCCCCGCGGAGTGGACGGAGCCGTACGAGAGAAGCGCGGGGCCGCCTGCGCCTGGCGCACACCGTCGATCTCCACGAGGTTGGCGCGGGCGGACATGTGCGGATCGTCGGGCGCCTCGGCGAACGTGAGGACCGGCGAGACACAGGCATCGGTGCCCTCGAAGACCTTCGCCCACTCGTCGCGGGTCCGTGAGGCGAACGTCTCGGTGAAGATCTCCCTCAGACGAGGCCACTCGGCGACGTCGTTCTGTCCGGGCAGATCGGCATCGGTCAGGCCGAGGCCGCGCAGCAGCTCCGCGTAGAACTGCGGCTCGATGGCTCCGACGGCCATGTACCTGCCGTCCGACGTCTCGTAGACCTCGTAATAGGGCGCACCGGTGTCGAGCATGTTGGTGCCGCGTTCGTCGCTCCACAAACCGGTTCCGCGGAAAGCCCAGATCATCTGTCCCAGAACGGATGCGCCGTCGACCATGGCGGCGTCGACCACCTGTCCGCGTCCCGACGACGCTCGCTCGACGAGTGCCGAGAGCACGCCCATGACCAGGAACATCGATCCGCCACCGAAATCGCCGACGAGATTCATCGGAGGAACCGGGCGTTCACCTGCGCGACCGATCGCATGCAGCATGCCGGTGAGTGAGATGTAGTTGATGTCGTGGCCCGCCTGCGGCGCGCGCGGACCGGTCTGGCCCCAGCCGGTCATCCGCCCGTAGACCAGTCGCTCGTTGACAGCCTCGAGGTCGGAGGGGCCGAACCCGAGGCGCTCCATGACGCCGGGACGAAAACCCTCGAGAAGTACATCGGCCTTCCCGATGAGACGCATGATCTGCTCTCGATCAGCAGGGTCTTTGAGGTTGGCCTCGACGACACGCCGTCCGCGAAGGAGTGCATCGGCATTACGGGCGGGATCGGGGAGCTGTCCCGGACGCTGGATTCTGACCACATCGGCACCGAGATCGGCGAGCATCATCGCCGCGTGCGGACCCGGCCCGATGCCCGCGAACTCGACGACCCGTATCCCGTTCAGCGGACCACCTGTACCAACGCTTTTCGACGATGCGCCAGTGCCCGACCCGTCGGCCGTGTCGGAGGTCGACGATGCGCTCATGGAGTTCCTCCCGCTCGAAGTGGTGCGGCCGACCCGTGTGGCGGCCGTCACGTCCACGCATCAGCATGCCATACCGAGCGATCGTTCGGCTGCGCCGGGGGCGATCGTTCGGCTCCGCCGGGGGCGATCATTCGACCTCGTCGTGGTACGCGAAGAAATAGGTACACAAAGTTTTCCCCGGCGGTTACCTCACGCGCTGCACATCGGTAAAGTCGACCCAATGACGCGTCCGGCGACTTTGAGTTCGTGCACTTGGCCGGAATTGGACCACTCTGCGGCAACACTCCTGGTCGCGGTCGGATCCCTCGAGCAACACGGACCGCATCTGCCGCTGGATACCGACACCCGCATCGCGAGCGCCGTGGTCGCCCGGGTTCACGCCGACCTCGGCGACGCGTCGACACTCATCGCACCGCCACTGGGGTATGGGGCCAGCGGCGAGCACGAGGGCTTTCCGGGAACCATCTCGCTCGGCCACGACGCCCTCCGCAACGTCCTCGTCGAATACGGGCGCAGCGCGTGTCGGTGGGCGCGGCGCATCGTGTTCGTCAACGGCCACGGCGGCAACGCGACCACGCTGGTCGACGCAGTCGGTCTGCTCCGCTATGAGGGCCGCGACGTCGCGTGGTACCCGTGCGCCTTCGACGGTGCCGACGCGCACGCAGGGTCTACGGAAACATCAGTGCTGCTGCATATTTCACCAGACTCGGTGCGCTCCGACGACATGGTTGTCGGTAACCGCGCACCCATTGCGACGCTGTTGTCGGCGATGCGCGAAGGCGGCGTGGCGTCGGTGAGCGCCAACGGCGTACTGGGTGATCCGACCACCGCGTCGGCCGCTGACGGCGCAGCGCTGGTCGACGGGCTGGTGACCCGCCTGGGGGAAGCGATCCGACGGTGGAATGTCGCCGAGAACGGGCTGCTGCGATGAACGCGCCCACCGATACGCCGCCCGCGGTCACACCGAGCCGTGAGCTGCCGAACGGGTTCCAGGTCCAGATCGACTTGCGATGTGCCCGGCACGGGGATCTGCGCTACCTCGTCGGCGGCTCGCCCACCCGCATGATGAGATTGTCAGACACGGCCCTGGGAATGACATCGATGGACGGTCGGATCGAGGTGTGCGACGGTCCGACACGGGCGCTCGCCCGCCGCCTCCTCGACGCCGGAATGGCCAACCCACGCCCTATGCACGGGCCATCGACCGACGACGTCACGATCGTTGTTCCTGTGCGCGACAACCAATCCGGAATTGACCGTCTGCTGCGTGCAACGCGCGGGATCAAGGTGATCGTCGTCGACGACGGGTCGCTGACCCCGATCGTCGCGCAGGGGCCGATGGTGCGCGTGGTGCGTTTCGAGCAGAACCGCGGGCCGGCCGCGGCACGAAATGCCGGAGCCGCTGCCGCCGATACCGAGTTCATCGCCTTCGTGGATTCTGACGTGGTGCCACACAGCGACTGGCTGATGATGCTGCTCGGTCACTTCTCCGATCCCACGGTGGCGATCGCGGCACCGCGCATCGTCGGACTCGATCGCACGGGCGCGCGACACGATCATCGCAAGCGGTCACTCGCCGAGCGGTACGAGAACGGACACTCGTCACTCGACATGGGCCCCAGTGAGGCGGGCGTCGTACCGGGGACCCCGATCGCCTACGTACCCAGCGCCGCGATGTTGGTGCGCGCCAGCGCGTTCGAAGGTTTCGACGAATCGCTGCGGGTGGCCGAGGACGTCGACCTGTGCTGGCGCACGCACGAGAGTGGCTGGCGCATCCGCTACGACCCGATCGCGACTGTCGCGCACGATCACCGCACCACCATGCGCACCGTGCTCGGTCGGAGACGGTTCTACGGAACCGGTGCGGCGTTCCTCGCCGAGCGGCACGGCGAGTCGGTGGCGCCGGTTGTGATGTCGATGTCGATGGCTGCAGCAGTGGCGGCGTTGCTCACGCACACCAGAATCGGACTGGCGGTTGCCGTGGTGATCCTGCTCCGCGTCGGGCACCGGCTTCGTAGTCGACTCGGCGACCTGCCAGACGCCACCCGTGTCTCGGCGCAGATGACCTCGCGGGCAACGTTCTTCGGCCTACTCCAGGCGGCGGGTGCGGTCTGTCGCCACTACTGGCCCGTGGCGTTGCTGCTTGCTTTGATCTCGCCGAGGTTTCGACGAATCGTCATCGAGATCGCCGTCGCAGAAGGAATCGTCGAGTGGATTCGTTCCGTGGTCGCCGAGCCGGCGGTGGCCCCGACCATCGGTCCGTTCGGTTATCTGCTGTGTCGACGACTCGACGATCTCGCCTATGGCGCGGGGCTGTGGCAGGGCGTGCTCGCGCATCGCGATGCCGCTGCACTGCGCCCCGTGCTGACTCCGTGACGGCGTCGACATCGTCTGTGCCGTGCCCACACCGATCGGAGGCGAAGACGTCATCGACGCCGTGATCGTCGGTGCGGGCAGCGCCGGGTGTGTGCTCGCGGAGCGATTGTCGCGTGACGATGAACGCTCGGTGCTCTTACTCGAACAAGGCTCCGGTAACCGGCCCGACGCGCACACCCTCGACCTGGGGACGCTCCCGATCTCCGACGGCGAACCCTACGTCACCCACTACCGCGGGTCGTCTGCATTGTCGATAGTGCGGGGGCGCGGGCTCGGCGGGTCGTCGACGGTGAACGGCGCCTACTTCATGCGATGGCATCGCGACGACTTCGATTCCTGGCGGGGTCAATGGACACTCGGCGCGATCGACAAGGCGTACGCGGAGATCGAGCAGCGGATGGAAGCGGCCCCCTACCGTGACCTCGATCTCGCCGACACCGCTATCGCATTCGAGAAATATTGGGGCACAGTCTATTCCTCCAGGAATATCGACGATCCGTGGCCGACGGTCGGGGTGAACAGGGTTCGGTCGAACAGCGTCGACGGGCGCCGACGGACAGCAGCCGACGCCTACCTGCGCTCTCATCTGGATCGTCGCAACCTGCGGGTGCGCTCAGGTGCGCGGGTCGAGAAGGTTGTTCTGGCGGGCGGGCGTGCTCACGGCGTGGTGTGCAACGGCGAAAAGATCCGCGCAGGAGAGGTGATCCTGTGCGCTGGGACGCTGGGTACCACGGAGTTGCTGCTGCGATCGCAGATCGCGGGCGGGCGTATCGAGGTGCACGAGCATCGAGAAGTGCTTGTCGGCTATCGCCGTCGCGAACAGATCACGCGCGGTCCCTTGCTGCCGACGGTAGTGCACACCGACGACGGCCTCGAGATCCGCTGCTACCGGGATGATTTCGCGCGATACATCCGTGGTCTGGGGCAGTCGGGGCCCGCCGTCGGGATTGCCGCGATGCGACCGGCCGCGCCGGGTTCGGTGTACCTCGACAGCAGCGGAGGTCTCGTCGTTCGACTCGAGCCCCCCGACGACGAGGTGCGCGACCGACTGTCGCGTACCGCGGACGAGGTGGTCGAGATGCTGGGGTCGCCGATGTTCTCCGACATGGTGGAGTCGGGATCGGTCGGGATTGATCCCGTGCTACGTACGTCGCAGCACGCATGGGGATCCATGCCGATGGGTGAGCGCACCGACTGGCTGGGTGGAGTGCTCGGCATACAGAATCTGCGGATCGTCGACGGCTCCATCCTGCCGACCGCTGGTCGCAGTGGGCCACATGCCACCACGATGATGGTGGCGGCGGTGATCGCACACGCACTCGCAACGACCTGAGGATTGGTCTCTGCGGGGCTGGTGCGGTCGCGCGGATGCGCGGATGCGCGCACGATGTCCGTATGAGTCGAGCAAACATGGGATGTTAGGATGTCTTCATGTCCGACGTGATCGCGCACCCGAGGCGCACCAGTGAACTGGTGGTCGAGCGGATGGAGGGACTCATCCGTGACGGCGTCTGGCCGGTGGGTGGCTGCATCCCGCCCGAACCCGAGCTGGTGAAGCTTTTCGGCGTGGGCCGCAACACTATTCGAGAGGCGGTTCGCGCGCTCGAGCACTCCGGCATGCTCGTTCCGCGACGCGGCGACGGGACCTATGTGCGCAGCGCCAACACGTTCGCCGCTGCGATGACGCGGATGGCGACGTCGGAGATGCTCGACCTGCTGCAGGTGCGTCGTGCGTTGGAGTCCGAGGCGGCTGCAGGTGCCGCACGTGATGCCACGGTCGACGCGAAGCGGGCCCTGCGGGCGGCACTCGACCACGCTGAGGGCATCCTCGCCACCGGCGACATCGCCGCGTATGCGCGCGCCGACATCGATTTTCACACCGAACTCGTTGCGGCGTCGGGCAATCCGCTGTTGATCGAGATCTACTCGGGTGTTCTCGAGGTCATGCACCGCACGCACGCCGACATCGCGGAGCTGTCGGTTGCTGCCAACGCGCACCCGGCAGGGCATCGTGGTGTGGTCGCCGCGATCGACGCCGGCGACGAGCAGGCGGCACGGGCGGCCGTCGTCGACTATCTCGCGGAAGCCGAAGGCGGTGTTCGCCGATGAGCGGGGCGTCACCACCCACATCGTCGGCGCAGGCGTCGATCGCAGAGACCCCGACCGAGCATTCTCTTCGGCAGAATCCCGGTGAATTACGCGGTGCAGCAGCAGTTCTCGCTGCTGTCGGGATCATGCTGGTGGCGGCCAACCTCCGTCCGCCGGTCGTCTCCGTCGCGCCGCTGATCGATGTCATCCGCGCTGATCTCGGATTCTCCGGCGCCATTGCGGGCCTGTTGACAACGCTGCCCGTGCTGTTCTTCGGCCTCACGGCCCCCATCGCGCCTCGGCTGGCGGCCCGGTGGGGGATTGAGCGGACCATCTTCGCGTCGTTGGCGCTGCTCGTCGTCGGAATCCTGTTGCGCTTCATACCCTCTGTCGCGACCCTCTTTCTCGGTTCCGCTGTGCTCGGTGCCGCGATCGGTGTGTGCAACGTGGTACTGCCCGCTCTCATCAAACGCGATTTCGCGCACCGTTCGGGTCTGATGACGGGCCTGTACTCGATGACCCTGTCGGGTGGTGCGGCGGTGACCGCTGCGGTGATGGTGCCGATGGACACTGCGCTGAACGAGAACTGGCGCCTGTCATTGGCGATGTGGGCGCTGTTGGCCGTCGTGGCGATGGTGGTGTGGCTGCCGCAATTGCGTCGTGTCCACACCGTTGCCGTGGGACCGCGCGCGCCAGGCCTCTGGGGCAATCCGATCGCCTGGGCGATCACCGTGTACATGGCGGCGCAGTCATTCATCTTCTACACGTTCAGTGCGTGGCTCCCGCAGTACCTCATCGATCACGGCAGTTCCCCTGCGAGCGCGGGTACGGTGCTGGCGATCGGGCAGGTGGTTGCACTGATCATGTCGCTGGTGGCGCCGATCCTCGCGGGGCGGTTCGCCGATCAGCGTCTGGTGACGCTCGGGTTCCTCGCCATCTGCGCCGCGGGCTTCGTCGGCCTGGTCTCCACCGACCATGCGACGGTGCTCTGGGTGTGCATGGTGATGCTCGGACCGGGTGCGGCCATCAGTCTCGCCCTGCTCTTCATGGTGCTGCGCAGTTCGTCGGCGACCCAGACCGGGCAGGTGTCGGGAATGTCGCAGTCAGTCGGGTACGTCCTCGCCGCTGTGGGTCCGATCGCCATCGGATGGATTCACGACGCGACGGGCTCCTGGTCGCTCGCATTCGGCGTCCTCGCGCTGGCCGTGATCCCGCAGGGACTCGCCACGCTGTTGGCTGCGAAGAACGTACGGATGCCCGCTCACCCCGGCTGACCCCTCGCCGTCGACGTGACCGGTGCCTCATCCGCGCTCGCCCGGGAAGGGGGAGTCTGGGCGTGAGCCGTAGACTGGCGAGGACGTCAGACCGGCAAAATGTCGTACTCGCTGGTGCTCGGCGGGCTAGGAGGAAGTGATGACCGCCGTGGAGACCCCACCCCTGGCCACTGCGACTCGCAGTCGGCCGAGTGTGCTCCTCGGAGCGGCTTTCGGAATCGCTCTGCTGTGCATCGTGGTGTACGCGTTCGCCAGTGGCGACGCCCGACACCTCGAGAGCGGCGACCCCTTCCCCGGCACGTTCACCGCGACCGTCGACGTCGTCGGCTACTTCCTCGGCTTCCTCGCCGCGGCACTGACGCTGGGCGGGCTCGTCTTCATCATCACCGCGTCACACCCCGACGACCACGGCACGATCGACGTGACGGGCTACCGGTCCCACCTGATGATCGGTCGATTATCGGTTGCGTGGGCGGTGCTGTCGTGGCTCATGGTGGCGGTCGCGGCGGCCGACGCCTCGGGCACGACGCCGTGGCGGTTGGTCGGCGAGGGCTATCTCGGGCAGGGGATCGGGGTCAGCGAGTCCGCCGTCGCCTGGATCGTCATGGCGGTCTGCGCCACCGTGATCGCCGTGCTCATCAGATGCTCGCTCGGATGGATGATGCACGTCGTCCTCCTGATCCCGGCAGTGATCGCGATGGTTGCGCTGCCGATGGCGAGCAACGCCGGCCAGGGGCCCAACCACGACTACAACACGAGTCTGGGGATCGGCTTCGCGCTGGCCGCGGGTGTGTCGCTCGGATTCCGGGCCGCGTGGGCGAGCGCACCGCGCATCGAGTCCGACACCGCCCGCACCGCGGTCTCCCGACGCAGCGCACTCATCCTCGTCCTCAGCGATGCCGTGGCGTTCGTGTACGCACTGGGCCTGATCGCGTTCCTGCTGCCCGCGCGGTACGCGTTCGACACAGCCTTCGGCGTCGCGGCGATCATCCTGCTCGTACTCCTCGCGGTAGTGCTCGGCTCGAGCGTGCGGGGCTATCGCGCGGCGCGGAGCGGAGACGTCGACGACGAGGCGGGGCGTCGGATCGTCACGGCGGGCGCCGTACTGATGACGGCGGCCCTCGCCTGCTGGACCGTCATGGACACCCGTGTGGCGCCGGGATTGTTGGCGCACAAGTTCTCGGCGTGGGACGTGTTCCTCGGATACGAACTACCCGGCGCGCCGACGGCATGGAAGCTCGCCACCTACTGGCGTTTCGACCTGCTGATCGGTGTTGCAGCGGTCGTCGCGATCGCCCTGTATGTGATCGGCGTCCGTCGCCTACGACGCCGCGGCGACGACTGGCCGCTCGGGCGCACCATCTCGTGGGTGCTCGGCTGCCTGGTCGTTGTGGTGGTCACCGGATCCGGCGTGCGCGCCTACGGCTCGGCGATGTTCAGCGTCCACATGGCAGAACACATGGCACTCAACATGTTCGCGCCCGTCCTCCTGGTTCTCGGTGCGCCTGCGACCCTGGCGTTGCGCGCGCTCCCGGCGGCACACGGCGACGCACACCCCGGACCGCGCGAATGGCTACTGCGAGTGCTGCACTCCAAGGTGACCGCGGTGTTGTCGAATCCGATCGTCGCGCTCCTGGTGTTCGTGCTCTCGCTCTACGTCGTCTACTTCACCGGCATCTTCGGCACGCTGACGCGCTACCACTGGGGTCATGTGCTGCTGACGGTGCACTTCATCATCGTCGGCTATCTGTTCTACTGGGTCATCATCGGCATCGACCCGGGCCCGCGTCGAATCCCGTTCCTCGCGCGCATCGGATTGTTGTTCGCTGTCATGCCGTTCCACGCGTTCTTCGGCATCGCACTGATGACGATGTCGACGGTGGTCGGCGACAAGTTCTACAGCGAACTGATGCTGCCGTGGGTCACCGACCGCCTGCACGATCAGTGGCTCGGCGGAGCCATCGCCTGGGGCGCCAGCGAGGTACCCGTTGTGCTGGTCGTGGTGGCCATTGTCGCCCAATGGGCCAAGGTCGACCGCCGCGAGGCCAACCGTGGTGACCGCCACGCCGACACCTACGAGGACACCGAGCTCGACGCATACAACGCGATGCTCGACGAGTTGTCGAAGTCGCGTCGATGAGCAGGCGCGGTGGTCGGATCGAGTCCTCGCGCCGCTTGACCGCGCGAGGACAATGACGTCATGCGGTGTGAGGTGGCGCGGGAGTCGCTGTCGGCAAGAATCGACGGCGAGCGGGAGTCGGTGCCCGCCGCCCGCGTCGACGAACACCTTGCTCACTGCCCGGGATGCGAGCGCTGGTACGCCACCGCACGGGGAATGAACTTCAGCGCTGCCGACCTCGCCCCCGATCTCAGCACGACGATCCTCGAAGCCTCGCGGTCATCGCAGGGGCCCGATACCGGCCCGCATCGTTTCGGCCCGCGAGGTCATGACAATGGGGTGAGCCGGGTCGCGACCGCGCTGCGCGCAGGATCGGTGGCGTGTGCTGTTGCGGTCGTCGTGCTGTGCTTCGGATACCTGACCGGCTCGGCTCCGCTGTGGTATCCGGTGATCCAGGGTGTGCTCGCACTCTGCGCCGTCGGGCTGGTCGTTGCCGCCACCGTCGTCTCAAGGCGTTCGCGAACCGACCGGCACAACGTCGGCGGTGCACAGTCACCTGCTCCCACAACAGTTTCCGACGATGCAGCCGGTGCCGTCACCACAGGTGACGGGGGTGTCGACGAGACTTCGTCCCCTCTCGTCTTCGACCTCGCTGCGCTACGGGCGCGTCGACACTCCGGTCCGGCGCCCGGCGACACCCGGCACTGACGAGACCGAGCTACCCGGATGTGCGTGGTCCGGTAGGACGTCTGATCTCGCTCGGCTCAGCGACGGTCGCCGAAGTGCTGCAGCCGCAGGCTGTTGGAGACGACGAACAACGACGACAGTGCCATCGCGGCGCCGGCGATCAGCGGGTTGAGTACACCGGCCGCGGCGATCGGGATGGCGGCGACGTTGTACCCGAACGCCCAGATCAGGTTGGTCCGGATCGTGCGCTGCGTGGCTCGCGCGAGGCTCATGGCCGCAGGGGCGGCGCGGAGGTCGTCGCGCACCAACACGACGTCGGCGGCTCCGATCGCGACGTCGGTACCGCGTCCGATCGCGATACCGAGATCGGCTGTGGCCAGGGCGGGACCGTCGTTGATGCCGTCGCCGACCATCGCGACCGATCTCCCGGACTCCTGCAGTTCACGGATCGCGTCGACCTTGCCGTCGGGTAGAACCTCGGCGATCACGTCGGTGATGCCCACCTCGTCGGCCACCGTCCGTGCGGCGCCGGAGTTGTCGCCGGTCAACAGCACTGTGCGCATGCCTGCGGCTTGCAGCGCGGCGATGGCGGGCGCGGCGCTGGACTTGACGGTGTCGGCGACGGCGATCAGCCCGGCAGGCCGGCCGTCGACTGCCACGTAGATCACGGTCTCGCCCTTGGCTTCTGCGTCTCGGCGACGACGCGCCGTCGCTGCAGACACCGCACCGTCGGCGTCGTCGACAGTGCTCGACACCCACCGGGGCGACCCAACGCTGACGCGTAGGCCGTCGACCGTCCCACTGACACCGCGCCCGGGTTCGGCGCGAAAGTCGGTGACCTCGAGGCGGGCCGCTTCATCGACGGCCGCCACGATCGCCGAACCGACCGCATGCTCGGAGGCGGATTCGACCGCGGCGGCGAGGGCGAGCAGGCGCTCCTCGGTGAGCTGTGCGTCGTCGTTGCTGTACACCTGGGTCACCGACAGTGCGCCCTCGGTGACGGTGCCGGTCTTGTCGAAGACGACGGTGTCGATGTACCGGGACGTGTCGAGTGCCTGGTAGCCCTTGAGGAAGATGCCGAGTTGAGCGCCCCGCCCGGTCGCGACCATGACGGCGATCGGCGTGGCGAGACCCAGTGCGCACGGGCAGGCGATGACGAGCACCGCCAGACCCGCGGCAACCGCGCGATCGACGGGTCCGCCCGCGAGCAGCCATGCGCCGACCGTGATCACCGCGATGGCGACGACGATGGGCACGAAGACACCGGCAACACGGTCGGCGAGACGCTGTGCGGTGGCCTTCCCGGTCTGAGCCTCCTCGACCAGGCGCATCATGCCCGCGAATGCGGTGTCGGGTCCGACGGCCGCGGCCTCGACGATCAGGCGTCCGTTGAGTGCGGTGGTGCCGCCGATCACCGGCTCGCCAGGTTCGACGTCGACCGGTTTGGACTCGCCGGTCATCGCGCTCATGTCGACGGCGGCCGACCCCTCGATGACCAGACCGTCGGTGCCGATCGTCTCGCCCGGGCGGACGACGAAGCGCTGCCCTTCCGACAGCTCGCCCGCCGGGATCCGCATCTCGGTGCCGTCGCGCAGCAGGACCGACACGTCCTTGGCGCCCAGTGCGGCCAGTGCGCGTAGTGCTCCACCGGCGCGGGAGCGGGCGCGCGCCTCGAAGTAGCGACCCGCCAGGACGAGGACGGTCACTCCGGTCGCGACCTCGAGGTAGATGGAGTCGGCGCTCCAGATGGCCGCCCAGACTCCCTGCGAGGCGGGTGAGCCGGTGTCGGTGGCGAAGAACATCGAATAGATCGACCACCCGGTCGCGGCGAGGACCCCGAGCGTGACCAACGTTTCCATCGTCGCATTGCCGGTGCGCAGATTCTTGGCGGCGACGCGATAGAACGGCCACGCGCACCACGTCAGGATGGGCACGGCCAGCGCGAGCAGCAGCCACTGCCATCCGGTGAACCGGGTCGACGGCACGACGGCGAACACGATGGAGAGGTCAGCAAGGGGGATGAACAGGATCAGTGCGACGGCGAGCCGTCGGAACAGCCGCTTGGCCTCAGCGCCGTCGGTGTCGGGGATGGGTGTCGGGGTGTCGCTGCGGACGGTCGCGCCGTATCCGCTCGCGTCGACGACCTCGCACAATGTCGTGGCGTTCACGTCGGCGACGGCGTCGATCGTCGCGACGCGCGTCGCGTAGTTCACCGACGCCTTGACCCCGTCGACCTTGTTGAGCTTGCGTTCGACCCGCGCCGCGCACGCGCCGCAGGTCATGCCGGTCACGTCGAGCTGGATGCGCTGTGGTCCCGATTCCAGTCCCGGCGCCGGCTGCTCGGCCGTGGCGTTCGCGGGAGATTGCAGCGTGGTCACATCGTCCTCGATCTCTTCGTCCGCGTGCGCATCACCGTTCGGGCGACGGTCGGCGCGAGCTTTCCGCGTGACTTACCGTCTGGGTGATCGGTGGTGCAGTCGACCGCGCGTCGGACGCGTTCACCGTGAGTGCGCACGTACTCCTAGAAGTATGTCGTCCGCAGGCGACGAATGGTTCCCCGGGATTTCCTCGTGGGTCATCGCGGTCAGATGAGCGTCTGCCAGTAGTCCCAGAACTCGACCAGGATGGCCACGATCACGATCGCGTACCACACCGGGAGCAGCACCCAGAGCCAGCCGCGCACCTCGCGCCCCCGGTCACCGTCGCCGATCACACGATTGATGCTCAGGATGAGGATGATCGGTACGATCACCCACACCACCAGGCAGTACGGGCACAGCGCATGAATCTTGTAGAGCGCGGAGTACGCGAGGAAGTTGACGAAGACGAAGCCGGCGAGACTCCCGAGCGCCAACCCCAGCCAGTACCAGCGGGGTAGCGAGATGCCCGCGACCGCCAGCACGCCGGTGACGATCACCACCGAGAACGCGGCAATTCCGATCAGCGGGTTGGGGAAACCGAAGAGGCCCGCCTGCCAACTCTCCATCACCGAACCGCACGAGATCACCGGGTTGATCGAACAACTCGGCACGTAGTTCGGATTCTGCAGGAGGTGGATCTTCTCGATCGCCAAGGTCGACGCCGCGACGAACCCGATCACGCCGAGGATCAGCAGCACCAGTCCGGTGGGGCGGCTCACCCGGACCAGACCGCGCAGACCGCCCGACGATGCCGTGTCGGCCACAGTGCTCGGCGACGCGTCGCCGTCCGGCCCCTCGGAGGCCGTAGTCGATGCATCGACCGTTGTGGTGTCCGAGTCGCTTTCCGCGTGGGGGGTGTCGTCGGCGTGTGTCGTGCTCATGGTGTGCCTCGTGTGTCGGATTCCGCGCGGGTCTGCTGCGGCGTTCTCGGGGTGGCTACTGCTTGTTGGCTGCGTCGTTGACCGCGGCGATCAGTGCGTCGGGCGTACTCAGCTGCACCGGGTTGCCATTGATCTTGATGGTCGGGGTGGCGGTGACTCCCGAGTTGAGCGCCTTCTGGGTGGTGTCCTTGACGAACCCGCTGAACTGTTCGTCGTCGATGCACTGCCTGAGGTTGTTCGCTCCGGCCTGCTTGGCGATCGAGTTGAGCTGGTCGTTGGTGAGGCCGGCGCCACCCTCCTCGGGCTGCTGGGCGTAGAGCGCATTGTGGAACTTCATCCACGTGTCGAAGTTGCCGTCACCCGCGGTGGACTGGGCGACACACGCCGACGCATTGGCCGAGCGCGATGAGTAATTGGTGGTCGACATCCGGTCGAGGAAGGCGATCGGCATGTAGTCGACGGCGACCTTCGGGTTGCTGCGGATCTGCTCCATGGCACCGGAGAACTGTGTCTCGAACGCGCGGCACGCGGGGCACTGGAAGTCCTCGACAATTGTCACCGTGACGGGTGGCGTGGTGCCCTTGGGTGCCGTGGTGATGCGGTAGGCCCCGTCGGTGGCGACGGTGACGTCGCTCGACGACCCGGTTGCCGACTCGTGGGACACCAGCACCCAGACGCCGATTCCGACTGCCAGGATGACCAGCACGGCGGCCGCACCGATCTTCATCAGCAGGGAACGGCGCTTCTCTGCCGCTCGCGGGTCAACGATCGGCTTGCGACGCTTGTCGGCCACGGGTCCCTCACATCTCTCTTCGCTCGTCAACTACGGTGACTCGTCATTCGCGGTGACGTGTCGGTTGCGGTGACAGGGACCTACCGGACCATCACGATACGAGTGCGATGACACGGCGGGATCACGGCCCGTCGCCGTTCTCAAGGGTACGCAAACCTGCCTGAGAAAAGGCATAAGGCTTAGGTCCCCACCCGCCGGGGCCGAGCGACTCAGCTGCTGCGTTCGCCGCGCTGGGGTGCATTGGCCGCCCCGATCAGGGCTTCGCGGGCGCGGGCAACGCGTGAGCGCACCGTGCCGACCGGGCAGCCTGTGACCTCTGCCGCTTCTTGATACGACAAGCCGAGGACCTGTGTGAGCACGAGTGCTTCACGCCGTTCGGCAGGCAGATCGTCGAGCAGGAGGTTGACGTCGACGACGTCCTCCCAGCCTGTCGAGCGAGGCTGCCGGGTGTCGGCGGCGTCGACCCAGTCGACCCCGCCCGCGATACGCGGACGCGACATCGCCCGGCGGACGTCGTCGGCGCAGACGCGACGTGCGATGGCGAGCAGCCAGGTCCGGGCCGTCGAGTTGCCTGCGAAGCGCGGTAACGACCGGATAGCCCGGAGGTAGGTTTCCTGCGTCAGATCGTCGGCGATGCGTGGGTCGGCGAGGTGCGCGACGAATCGCCAGACGTCACGCTGGGTCTCCCGCACGAACTGTTCGAGCGCCCGGCGGTCGCCGCGAGCGGCTGCGAAGGCCAGCTCGGTGACTTCGACGTCGCGGTCGGACGCGGAGCGGTCGGCGGGGGCGGTCATGGACACCAACCCTAGCCCCCCGACGACACGGTGTCGTAGACGCCTCGAGGGTTGCGGTGTCGTGGGCGCCTCAGGGGTAGCGGTGTCGTAGACGCCTCAGGGGGCACGGTGTCGTGGACGCCCGGAGGCCCGACGTCACCGCGGGTCGAGTTCGGGCGGCAGTCCGCGGTACTCCTTGGGCGGGGGTGTGGCGAACTCGCCCGACGCCGTCCCCGTGTGCAGGCCCATCGCGGCCATCGCCGACAACATCCCGACGCCTGCGGCCACACCGTCGATGACGGGCGCTCCGAGGTCTGCCGACAGTTCGGCAGCGAGGTCGGCCATCCCGGCGCACCCGAGCACGATCGCGTCGCTCTGGTCTGTGGCGAGTGCTTCTCGACAGGCCTTGGCGAGGATGTCGGCGGTGTCGGGGTTGGTGTCGAGGTCGAGTACGGGGATCTCGCAGGCGTGGATACCCCGACATTGCCTGTCGAACCCGTAGTGCGACACCAGATCTGCCGCGCGGCCGATGGTCCGCTGCAGTGTGGTGACCACTGAGAACCCCCGGCCGAGCGGGGCCGCGAGGTGCATTGCGGCCTCGGCGATGCCGAGGACCGGGGCGTGGGCGAGTTCACGGGCGGCGTCGAGGCCGGGGTCGCCGAAACATGCCACCAGGTAGCCGTCGGCGTCCGGGTTGGCGGAGATCGCCCCGAGCAGTCCCGGCACGGCCATCGCCTCATCGACATGGCTCTCGATCGACGCGGGGCCGAAGGCGGAGGTGACCGCGACGATCTCGGCGTCAGACCGTGCGACCGACCGTGCCGCAGTGGCGATCACCTCGGTCATCGCTGCAGTCGTGTTGGGGTTGATCACGCACAACTTCATCGGTGTGGTTGTCTCCCTCTCGCTTTCGGCTTCTGATGTGGTGACGGCAGTGTCGTGACGGCGCCGTGGGGCAGCCGCCACGACAGCTGTCTCAGGAAGTGGATTCCGTTTCGGCCCTCGACGTGCTCATCGTCGCGCCGCTATCGGTTCCGACCGTATCGGTTGCACCATCGGCGGTCGGTGAACCGGGCAGCATGGTGCCGTCGTCGGCCACCTCCATGTCGGTGGTGATGGTTGCGAGCGGGACGTGGGCCCCGTGCAGGAACCGGTCGGACGCCATGCGCATCCCGATGTAGTAGAAGACCAGGCCGGCGCCCGCGCCCATGAACCAGGTGAAACTGGCCTCGTATGAGGTGCCCCAGATGACGAAGCAGATCGGGATGATCGACGCGAGGACCACCGAGATGACCGCAACCGGATTCCATCCGCCGCGATAGTGGTACGCGCCCTCGGGGCTCAGGGTGAACAGGTCGTCGACGATGATCTGTTGCTTCTTCACGAGGTAGAAGTCGGCGATGAGGATGCCGAACAGTGGTCCGATCACGGCACCGAGGGTGTCCATCGTGTAGTGGATCGCGCTGGCGTTGTTGAACAGATTCCACGGCGTGATGATGACGGAGCCGATGGCTGCGATCATGCCGCCCATGCGCCAGGAGATCTTTGTCGGAGCGACGTTGGAGAAGTCGAATGCCGGCGAGACGAAGTTGGCCACGATGTTGATGCCGATCGTGGCGATCGCGAAGGTGAGGACGCCGAGAACTGCCGCGGTGGTGTTGTCGATCTTGTCGACGATGTGTACCGGGTCGGTGACGATCTTGCCGTCGTCGTCGCGGCCGATCACGGTGACGCCTGCGGAGACGGTGCATACGACTAGGATCGAGAAGAACAGGAAGTTGACCGGAAGGCCCAGGAAGTTGCCCTTCTTCACCTCGTCGAAGGTCTTGCCGTAGCGCGAGAAGTCGCCGAAGTTGAGCATCGGGCCTGAGAAGTAGGAGACCACGAGGGCGAACGCGCTGATCATCATGGTGATGGTCGGCCAGGTGCCGCTGATACCCGAGCCCTCGGATAGGTCGAAGTGCACGTTGCTCCAGCCGGCCTTGGCGATCAGGTAGACCGCCAGGGCGATCATCACGACGTAGACCGCGGGACCGCAGAAGTCGATGAACTTCCGGATGGTGTCCATGCCGTTCCAGAACACGAGCGCCTGCAGCACCCACATCACGATGAATCCTGCCCAACCGAGAAGGGAGAGTCCCAGAAACGCGTGCGAACCGTTCTCGCCGTACGGCTCCAGCGACGGCCAGAATTTGAGGGCGAGCAGCCCGAATGCCGTTGACGCCAGATATGTCTGAATCCCGTACCAGACCACGGCGATGACACCGCGGATGATCGCCGGAATATTCGCGCCCTTGACGCCGAAACAGATTCGCGTGGTGACCGGATACGGAACGCCTGCCTTCTGCGATGGCTTGGCGACGAGGTTGCACAGCAGGTTGACCGCGACGATGCCGACGAGTAGGGCGACGAGCACCTGCCATGACGAAATACCCAGCGCGAAAAGGCTTCCCGCGAAGACGTAGCCGCCGACGCTGTGCACGTCGGACATCCAGAACGCGAAGATGTTGTACCAGGTCCAGGTCTGTTCTTTGAGCGGAGCGAGGTCTTCATTCGTCAACTGTTGGTCGTAACCGACCTTGATGACGCTTTCGCCTGCTGCACTGTGGTGTTCGGTGGCGATCTGCGCGTCGGGTGAAGCGCTCATGGTTCTCCTCAGGGCAATGGTGACATCGGTGCGGTCCCGAAGTGTCTGAGTCGAAGGTAAGAACGCTTTGTTACCCGGCAATTAACGCATAGATATATTCGACGACGCGCCGAATATATTCGTGCGTGACCGACGAAGGTGTCAGTCGGACGCGGACTTCTCGGCGGAGCTGCGGTATCGACGTCCGGCGGGGGAATCATGTATGGCGCCGACGACGGCGACGCCAGCGATGACCACGCCCGCGACGAGGAGAGCGGTGCCCATGTGGACGCGCATCAACGCCACGCCGATCGCTGCGCCCGCAATGAGCGAGATGACCGCAGCGGTCCGACGGCCCGTGCCCCCTCCGCGGCCAGAGCCGAAGACGGAGTCGGCGGCCAGTCCGGTGATGGTCGAGGTGACCACGACGGTCGTCACGTCCTTGACTGCGACTGTGCGTGCCGCGGCAGCCTGAATTCCCATGGCGGCGGCCGCGATCGTGGTCACCGTGAGCATCACCTCATGCTCTGGGTGGTCACCGGCGATGAACAGCGCGATGGCCAATGCGACCATCGTCGCAGAGACCGCGGCGAACAGAACGGTGGTGCCTGGCGTCCACCTGCGCTCGGCACGGCGTAGCGTCCGACCACCGACTGCGGCACCCGCCATGAAGCCTGCGAGCGCCAACGCGGGTCCGAGGATCGGTAGCCCTGAACCGCCCGCGAGCGCCATACCGAGGATGACGACGTTGCCTGTCATGTTGCCGGTGAACACCTTGTCCAGTCCGAGGTAGCCGACGGCGTCGTTGATTCCGGTGGTGAACGTCAGCGCCAGCATCAGGGCCAGATGCATGCGCTCGGTGGGGATCGCGTACACACGCGACATCGCGGGAACGCGGGTGCGCGGGGCGGGCATCACCCGAAATCCGATCGTCGAATCCGTGCGTGCACGCCCTTGACCAGATCAACGACCTGGGAGATGTTGAAATCCGTTGCGGCACTTAGGTAGGCGAGGGCCTGTGGCGCCTCCATGCCGTATCGCACACCCAGTAGCGAGATCGCCGAGCGCACGCAATTCTGCACGGCCACATCCAGGTCGGGGTCGAGGCCGGTTGGGATCAGGAACTCCCGTGTCTCGGCAACCGGCGCGATTAGTTCGCCGAACCGCGCCGCGATGTCGGATGCCGGGATCACATCGAAGCGGATCGTCGCCCGCAGTGAGGCTTCGAGAGCCGTCAGGGCGACCTCGCCGTCGCCCTGCGCGAAGTGGGGATCGCCGACGTAGGCGAGTGCGCCCTCGACGTTCACCGGCAGATAGAGGGTCGCTCCCTCAGTGAGCAGTGTGATGTCGAGGTTGCCGCCGTGGGGTCCCGGCTGGATCGAATTCGGTCGGACATCGCCCGGCGCCGCCACGCCCATGATCCCGAGGAAAGGGGCAAGCGGGAATCGCGCGGCAGGTTCAGGGTTCGACGGCGACAATGGGAGGACCCCGCGTGCGTCATCGCCGTCTCCCTCCACCGTCACGAATGCGCTGTAGGTGGCACCTCCGATCGGGTATTCGCCGGGCAGCGCACCGCGGCCATGACGGTTGGACACGACGCCGTAGGGGACTCGGCGTCGGGTTTCGACGACGGTCATCGCGAGTAGATCGCCCGGGCGGGCACCTCTGATCTCGATCGGCCCCGTGACGACGTGCGGCCCGTCGATGCCCTGGCGATGGGGCCGATCGGATGCGCACAGGGCGACGGCCTCGTCGAGCACCATGTCGGGATCGACGCCGTGTGAACCGAAGAAGGCCAGCGGATCCCGACCCTGGTCGGCGAGAATGCCCTCGTGGCTGAGGGTGTCGATGGTGACCGTGGCGCCGGATGCCACCGACATCACCGGAGTGTCTGCCGCACACGGCAGGTCGCCCCAGTACACGTCCTCCGGCCTGCACTGTAGGTAGTCGTCACCGCTGATCGGACCCGAGCCCGCGGCGAGGATCAGGTCAGCGCTGGACAGGTGCGCAAGTGTTGATGGCCGGGTCGTCACGAGGTACTCCGTTCGACGAGCCGCCTGACCTCGTCGAGGTGCGCTGTCATGGCGGCGACTGCTTCTTCGTGGTCGTGGAGGCGTACCGCCTCGAGGATCTCCTTGTGCCCCTCGAAGGAGCTGCGCCGCCCCTCCCTGGTGGCGTGCGAGCGTGCGCGGACGGTGTGTACCCACCCCGCACTGAGTTGGCACAGCGACACAAGAAGCGGATTACGCGCGGCTCTGGCCAGCTGCATGTGAAAGGCGACGTCCTGCGCCAACGATTCGGCGGGATCGAGCCCCGCGTGTGTGGATGCCAGGATCGACTCGAGCGCAACGAGATCCGACGACGTCGCCCGATCCGCGGCGAGGCCGGCGACCTGCGGTTCGATCAACCTGCGCAGTTCGGCCACATGCTCTTCTTCGGCGTCGGTGCTCATCGTCTCAAGCATCGCCGTCGCGTTCGCCGAGCGTGGCGCGACGATGGTTCCCCGCCCCGGAGTCCTGGTCACCAGACGGCGTTGCTCCAGGTCGCTGAGCGCGTCGCGGATCGTCGTCCGGGACACCTCGAGATTCTCGGCGAGTACCCGTTCCGGTGGGAGCTTGTCTCCTGGCGAGAGGTCGTTGACAACCATCGCCTCCAGGTACGCCGCAGCACTCGCGCTGAGGGTGTGTCCGCGACGCAGCATGGGGGTCTCCGTTCCGGGCGTGAGTTCTCAAACCTGGTCTCTTGGTATGACCAACTGTAACCCATGCGATGCGCTCGGGGCCCGAGTGGCGGACGGCACGACGCTCGCGGACATCGCAATCGACTCGCGCGAATCCCGATGGGCGCGCGGGTTCAGCCGAGTTCCGGACGCACGCCGAGTGAGGCGCTCGTCTGGATGATCGCTTCCTCGAGCCGCCCGTGGTGCACACGGGCGGCGTCGAGGACGGCTGCGGTATCGCGCGCGGTGAAGGCTGCGAGTAGGTCGGCGTGGTCGGAGTTCAGCTTCTCCTGTGTGAGCGCGTCGACAGAACGCATCACCTGGAACGGTTCGGTGAGGTTCCACGTCGCGTCGAACATGTTGAGCAGACGCGGCATGCCGCATGGGGCGGTCAGCGTGGTGTGGAACCGCCGCGACACGTCGTGGAACGCTTTGCCGTCATTGAACTTCGTCGCGGTGAGCAGTTCGTGATGGAACTCGGTGGCCGCCGCGATCTGGGCGTCGGTGATCTTCTCGACCGAACGGGCGAGTGCCGCTTGTTCGAGCACTCCGCGCACGAAGTAGATCTCCTTGAGCTCGTCGAGCGAGAGTTGACTGACGTGATACCCCGAGTTGCGCTGGTGGTCGACGAGTCCCTCGCCGACGAGTGTTTTCAACGCTTCCCTCACCGGAATCGCGCTGACGCCGAAGGTGTCGGCGATGTCGGCGGGCATGATCTGCGTACCGGGAGGTGCGCCGCCCGACAGAATCAGTCGACGCAACTCCTCGAGCACGTTGGCGCGGTCGTTGCCCGAGCGGGTCTCGGCCAGTTGGGCGAGCAGGCGGTTGGTCATGTTGCCGCTCACGGCGCCGTGTGCCCCTGTTTGCGTTCACGAACCTCTCGATGTGCCCTCGATGCCGAGGGGTGCCGCGTGATCCACTGCGCCACAGCCTCGGTGAGTCGCTGCTGATTATGGCGCTTGACGATCTCGTGCCCCTCGTCGTGGAACATCAACAGTTCGGCGATCCCCCCACGGGCGCGTAGCTCGTCGACCATCTGCTGCGACTCGCTGACCGGAACATTGGTGTCGTGGGCGCCGTGGACGACGAGCAGCGGTGCGGTGATGTCGTCGATGCGGTGGATGGGGGAGAGGTCGCGTAGGAGTTCGCGATCGGATTCGGGGTGTCCGTACTTGGTGTATGCGGCTACGGCGATCCACGGTTCGGTGTTGCGGAAGAACGACTCGAGGTCGCTCATGCCGCAGATCGCGATACCGGCCGCGAACACCTCGGGGTGGAATGTCAACGCCGCCAACGTGAGATAGCCGCCGTAGGAGCGGCCCGACACGTAGAGGCGGTCCTTGTCGGCGATCTGCGACGACACCAGGTGCGCCGCGCAGTCGGCGGCGTCGTCGATACCCGCGTAGCGCCCGTACCGGTCGTCGGCGTGCGAGAACAGACGCCCGTAACCCGACGAACCGCGCACGTTGGGGGCGAAGACCGAGATCCCGGCGTCGACCAGCGGCCCGAACAGGAACTGGTAGTCGGGGCGTGTTTGCGCCTCCGGGCCGCCGTGGAAATACAACAGACACGGCGGCGGGCCGGCGTCGGAGTCGGAGTTCGCGGCGCGATACAGCCAGCCGGACAACGGCATCCCGTCGCGCGCGGAGAACTCACGATATTCGGGCCGCAGTGCCGACGACGGTCCGCTGCCGGTGATGACGTCGTCGCGGATGGGCGTCACGGTGCTCGTCGGGGTGTGCACGAGGTGTACAAGCGGGGAGTGCTGCGGACATGAGACCGTCAGCGCCACGATCGTGCCCGCCGCGCTGATCGACAGATCCGACGCGACGTCGCCGGGCAGCGGGATGGGGTCGTGCAGAGTCTGATCCGGCAGTGTGAGGATCTGCAGTTCGCTGCGCCCACCGACATTCCAGAGCATCGCGACCGTCGATTGATCGTTGCTGACGGCGAACTCGTCGAGCCCGGCACCCGCGCGCTGCGCGAGGACCCGGAATCGCTTACCTGTCTTGGAGACCTCGACGCCGAGCAGACGCGGGAACTTGGCGTCGAAGTCACTCGTCACCAGGGCCTGCACGCTGTCGAGGTCGCGGTGGGAATCCTGCGGGGGGCCGACGAACACGAGTGACGGGTGATCGAATCCCTGGTCGAGGATGTAGCCCTGGTCGGTCACCGAGCCGGGGTCGTTGGGCAGGATCGTCGACATCTCCATCTCATCGGAGTCGGCGTCGGTGTCGGGGTCTCGCCGCCGTAGCAGCAGCATGTCGCGGTAGCCGCGCGGGCCGACGCGCAGCAGTGCCGCACCCTTCCACGAGTCGATCAGTGCGCCGCCGACCCGGACGTCGAGGATCTCGGTGGCTCCCGTACCGGGATGTGCGCGAACCGAATACGCCGTGCCGTCGGGGGTCGTCGCAGTGATGAGCACCCAGTCGGTGTCCCATCCGACAAGTGAGACCGTGCCGAACGAGCGTCGCGAGCCGAGTGTCGCCCGATTGGACCAATCGGACTCGGTCTCCTGGCGATTGCTTCCGATGCGGTGTGATCGGTTGTCGTCGGGATCCGTGGTGACGACCCAGACCTGGTGATGCTCACCGCCACTCGGTGCCAGCTCCACGGCGAGCCACTCGCCGTCCATGGAATGGACGAGCTTGCGGACGGGTCCGGTGGCGGGAACACTGACCCAGCGCAGCTCGCCGACTCCCTCCGGCGACAACACGCGCTGAGCCGCTCGCGGATAACCAGCGCCGTCGTCGACGATGTAGGCGAATGCCCTGCCGTCCGGCGAGACCGACGGACCATACGTGTGCCAACCGCGGTCGTCGAAATTGACGAGCGGCGTCTCCTCGGTGACCTCATTGCTCGACAGGGCTGTGTCGGTGATGTCGTCCGCGCTCACCGTGCCGTGATGTCTTCCATTGTCTGCAACCACATCTCGAGTACTGCGAGCTGCCACAACTCGTTGGAATCCAGGGTGGTGCGGGTGCCATTGGGGTCGGCGAAGAGGCGGTCGAGGGTCTCGGGTCGGTACAGGGCACGGTCTTTCGCCGACTGCGCGCGCAGGGTATCGGTGACCAGATCGAGCACTCCGCCCTCGAGGTGCCGGATACCAGGGACAGGGAAGTATCCCTTGGTCCGGTCGATCACCGCCGCGGGCAACAGCTTTCGGGATGCCTCTTTCAGCACGCCCTTGCCGCTCGGGTTCAGCTTCAGATCGGGCGGACACGTGGCCGCGAGTTCGACGAACTGATGGTCAAGGAACGGCACACGCGCTTCGAGTCCCCACGCCATCGTCATGGTGTCGACACGCTTGACCGGATCGTCGACGAGCATGACCGTGGTGTCGAGACGCAGCGCGGCGTCGACCGCCGAGTCGGCGCCCGGTGCGGACTGGTGCGCGAGGGCGAATTCCCAACTGGGGTCGTAGTCACTGTCGCCGAGGAGGTACTGATCGTTGAGGAGTGCGCCGATGGCGGCATGCGAGCGGTCGAAGAAGACCTCGCGGTAGGCCTTGGTGGTCTCCTCGCGCGCGATGCCCTGCAACGGCGGATACCAGGAATAGCCACCGAGGATCTCGTCGGCGCCCTGCCCGGATTGCACGACCTTGATGGACTTGCTGACCTCCTGAGAAAGCAGGTAGAACGCGACGCAGTCGTGGCTGATCATCGGCTCACTCATCGCCGCGATCGTGTCCGGCACCGCGGGCAGGAGGCGATCGGTGCCGATGTGGATCTTGTGATGGTCGGTGGCGAAGGTGTCGGCGATCAGGTCCGAGTAGGCGTACTCGTCTCCCGATTCGCCACCAGCGGAATCGAATCCGATGCTGAAGGTGGCGAGATCCTGCTGACCCTGCTCGGCGAGCAACGCAACGACCAACGAGGAGTCGATACCGCCTGAGAGCAGCACGCCGACCGGGACGTCGGCGACCATGCGGCGTCGGACAGAGGTGCGCAGTGAGTCCATCAATTCGTCCTGCCAGCGCACCGCATCCCAGTCCGCGCGGCTGGGGTCGGGTGCGAAAACCGGCTCCCAGTAATGACGTTCGGTGCTGCGGCCGTCGGGATGGATCACGCGGACCGTGGCCGGCGGCAGCTTGCGGACACCGTTGTAGATGGTGTGCGGCGCCGGGACCACCGCGTGGAAGCTGAAGTAGTGGTGCAGCGCAACGCGATCGAGGGAGGTGTCGACGTCACCGGCGCGCAGCAGTGCCTGCAACGACGACGCGAAGCGCAGACGTCCCGGAGTCTCCGACAGGTAGAGCGGTTTGATGCCGAGCCGGTCGCGCGCGAGCGTGACCACACCCGAGTCGGTGTCGACGACAGCGAAGGCGAACATTCCGATCAGATGATCCACGCAGTCGGTACCCCACGCATGGAACGCCTTGATGATCACCTCGCTGTCGGCATGGGAGAAGAAGCGGTAGCCCCGGCCCTCGAGTTCGCTGCGCAATTCCTTGTAGTTGTAGATGCAGCCGTTGAACACCATTGCGAGGCCCAGTTCGGAATCGACCATCGGCTGCGCGCCGCGTTCGGAGAGGTCGATGATCTTGAGCCGTCGATGGCCGAGGGCCACGGAGCCCTTGACGAACAGTCCGGAACCGTCGGGACCACGACGGGTCATCGAGCAGGTCATGGTGTCGACGGCCGAGGCGTCGGGCGCCGAACCATCGAACCGGATTTCACCGCAGATGCCACACATGTAGGTCAGTCCTCTCGGTTGCTTGACGTGTCCAAGCCTATGAGTTTCGCAACGGCCCGGCAGGGCGAGCGGTGGTGCAGGTCACGAGGTCAGCGTCACCCACGTCGTGATCTCGCAGTGCACGACTTCAACACCGCGCGTGTCGGTGATGGCGATCGAGACCACGACGTCGCGGCCGCTGTCGATGGCGGCGAAGTCCACGGGTTCGGCAAGCGTCGCAACGGCGGTCAGTCGCGTCGTCGCCTTCGTCAGATACGACGCCGTCATGCCCTTGGGGATCCAGCGGTGTGTCGTCGGTGTCGTCGCCTCCATCAGCATGCCCATCGCGACCTCGGCGAGATTGCAGGCTGCGATCGCGTGGAAGGTGTGGATGTGGTTGTACACGCCGAACCACTTGGGGGCGCTCACCCGACACAGGCCCGGCTGCATCTGTTCGACGTAGGGGAGGATGGTGCCGAAATAGGGCACCCGCACGGACATACCCAGCGAGAACAGTGTTCTTCCCAGCACGTTGTCGGGGAGCCTGCGTCGCAGGGCGTACGTCGGTGAGGACGAGTGGGTCGGCGAAGGTGACGATTCGGCGTCGGACATTGCCCGGATGCTACCCGGACGAGGAACCTTGATGAGGTGACACCTCCTTCGGAGAAGGACCCACAGCCCGCCGACCCGCAGGCCCACACCGACAACAGCGACACGCCCGACGCCTCGCCTACCGGCACCGACAGCGATCACCACGACCACCCGCACCATGTCCACTTCAGCCCGTTGTGGTGGCGCGGAGGTATCCCCCTGATCGTCGGCGTGATCATCTATGTCATCCCGGCTCCCGACGGCGTCGACCCCAACGGCATGCACATGCTGGGGATCTTCGTCGCGACGATCCTCGGGTTGATCCTGCAGCCCCTGCCGACGGGATCGGTGGCGATCATCGGGGTCGCGCTGGCGATGGTCACGAAAACCATGTCACCCAAAGAGGCGCTCGCCGGCTTCTCGAACACGACCATCTGGCTGATCGTGGCATCGTTCTTCATCGCCGAGGCGTTCATCGTGACGGGTCTCGGGCGCCGGGTCGCGCTGATCTTCGTGCGGGCCATCGGCAAATCGAGTCTCGGCCTGGCCTACGGGATGGGCCTCGCCGATCTCATCCTCGCGCCCGCGACGCCGTCGAACACCGCACGCGCAGGCGGTGTGATCTACCCGATCGTGCGATCACTCGCCGAACTGGTCGACTCGACACCGACAACCGACGCCTCGCGGCGCAAACTGGGCGCCTACCTGATGCTGACCGCCCTGCAGGTCAACGTCGTCACGTCGGCCATGTTCCTCACCGCGATGGCAGGCAATCCGCTGGCGCAGGAGGCCGCGGAGAAGATGCGCATCGAGATCACCTGGGGCAACTGGGCACTCGCGGCGATCGTCCCCGGTCTGGTCAGTCTCGTCGCTACTCCGTGGGTGATGTCGAAGATCTACGCGCCAACACTCAAGAAGACTCCCGAGGCGCCTGCCCTCGCCCGCGACGAACTGAAGAAGAGCGGTTCGATGACGCGCAACGAGTGGATTCTGGCGGCGACGTTCGTGCTGCTCCTCGTCCTGTGGTGTCTGGGCAAACAGCTCAACGTCGACGCGACGACCACCGCCTTCGCAGGCATCGCGATACTGCTCGTCACCGGGGTGCTGACGTGGAAGGATCTCGTCACCGACACCGGTGCGTGGCAGACGCTGATCTTCTTCGGTGTGCTCGTCGCGATGGCCGACGAACTGCGCAAACTCAAGGTCATCGACTGGGTGGGCGACAAGGTGGCCTCCAGTGTCGACGGTCTGCCGTGGATCGTGGCGTTCGCGATTCTCACGCTCGTGTACTTCTACGTGCACTATCTGTTCGCATCGAACACCGCGCAGATCGTCGCGATGTACGCGGTGTTCCTCGGTGCCGCCGTGGCGACTGGTGCGCCACCACTGTTCAGCGCGCTGGTGTTCGGTTTCATCGGCAGCCTCTTCGGCGGCCTCGCCCACTACTCGTCGGGACCAGCGGGCGTCATGTACGGGTCGGGATACATCAAGACCAGCGAGTGGTTCCGGGTCGGCTTCCTGATGTCGGTGGTCAACATCATCATCTGGACCGCCATCGGCGCGCCGTGGATGAAGCTGATCGGGATCTGGTGAGGCGGATTCGACGCGGGCTGTTCAGTCCGCCTTGCGGCTCGAGTATTCAATCCGCCTTGCGGCTCGGATATTCAGTCCGCCTTGCGGCTCGGATATTCAGTCCGCCTTGCGGCGGAAGCCGAATCGTAGGGCCTCGCGGTTGACGCCTGCCACCGCGTCGAGCGGGATGCCCGCCGGGCAGACGTCGGCGCATTCGCCATAGGTGGAGCACGGGCCGAAGTCCTGCTCCATCTGTCCGGTGATGGCGTGGGCGCGCCGACCGCGTTCCTTCTTGCTCTGCGTCAGAGCCGCGAGGTGGAGCAGCTTGGCGCCCGCGAACAGGTGGGCCGCGCCGTTCGGGCAGGCGGCGACGCACGCCCCGCACCCGATGCACGCCGCGTAGTCGAGGGCTTTCTCGCTGGTGTCCTTGTCGACGAGTTCGGCATCGGCGTCGGGGGCCTGGCCTGCGGCGACGGCGACGTGGCCGCCCGCCTCGATGACCCTGTCGAGCGCGGAACGGTCGACGACGAGATCGCGCACCACGGGAAAGCTGTTGGCGCGCAACGGTTCGAGCTTGAGATGTGAGACTCCGTCGAAGTGTCGCAGGTGTTGTCTGCACGACGGCGTGTTCGGTGTCGGGCCGTGCGGGCGGCCGTTCACCATCATCCCGCACGCGCCGCAGACACCCTCGCGGCAGTCGGAGTCGAATGCAATCGGCGATTCGCCTTGGTCGACGAGGTGGTCGTTGAGGCGATCGAGAACGTCGAGAAGCGACATCTCGGCGGTGGCGTCGTCGATCACGTAGGTCTCGAAGCGACCGTCGGCGTCGGCGTCGGCCTGCCGCCAGGCTTCGATGGTGAGCTTCATGGCGTCACTCCTCGACTGTCACTTGTAGTTTCGTGTCTGCAACGGCACCGCGGTGAAGGTGAGTGGCTCGCGGTGACGTATCTGCTCGCCGCTCGGCGTCGTTTCCCACGCCGATGCGAACGTCCAGTGTTCGTCATCACGTAGGGCCTCGCCCTGCGCGGTCTGGTGTTCGACGCGGAAGTGGGCGCCACACGATTCGTCGCGGTCGAGGGCGTCGAGGCACATCACCTCGGCGAGTTCCATGAAGTCGGCGACGCGGCCTGCGCGTTCGAGTTCCTGGTTGAACTGCGCGCCGCTTCCGACGACCCGCACGTCCGACCAGTATTCGTCCCGCAGTTCGCGGACCTCGCCGAGCGCGGTGGTCAACGACTCCGCGCTGCGCATGACCCCGCATCCGCGATAGAGGATCTCGCCGAGTCTGCGGTGGAAGCGGTCGGGTCCGGTGGTGCCGTCGACGGCGATCAGACGGGAGATGCGGTCGCGCACCGATGTCACGGCCTCCCCGACAGCCTCGTGATCGAGCGGCAGCGGTGCCTCACCGAGGAGAGGCGCAAGGTAATTCGGCACCGAATAGGGGAGCGTGAACCAGCCGTCGACACAGGCCGACAACAGCGAGTTCGCGCCGAGACGATTGGCGCCGTGATAGCCCCAGCCGACCTCTCCGCCGACGAACAGTCCGGGGATCGAGGACATCTGGTCGAAATCCGACCACAACCCGCCCATGGTGAAGTGCGCTGCGGGAGCGATGCGCATCGGAACCTCGTACGGGTCTTCGCCGGTCGCGTCGTGGTACATCGAGAACAGGTTGCCGTAGCGCTCGGCAATCGTCGCTCTGCCAAGGCGGGCGAGGGCATCGGCGAAATCGAGATAGACGCTGTTGTGCAGCGGTCCGACGCCATGCCCGCTGTTGATCTCGGTGACGGCCGCCCGCGAGGCGACGTCGCGCGGGGTGAGGTTGCCGTAGGCGGGGTAGCGACGCTCGAGGTAATAGTCGCGCTCGGCGTCGGGGATGTCGCCTGGAGCGCGGTCGTCGTGTCCTTTCTTCGGCACCCAGATACGGCCGTCGTTGCGCAGGGATTCACTCATGAGCGTCGTCTTGGACTGCCACTCGGCACTGACCGGCAGCGCGGTCGGGTGGAACTGGATGAACGACGGCGAGGCCAGGAGCGCTCCGCGACGATGTGCCCGCCACGACGCCGTCGCGTTGCAATTGCGCGCGAGCGTCGACTGGAAGTACACGGTCCCGTAGCCGCCGGTCGCGAGCACGACGGCGTGGGCGGTCTCCGCGGTGATCTCCCCGGTGATCAGGTCGCGGACGACGACGCCCTGCGCCCGACCGTCGGCGACGATGAGGTCGAGCATCTCCTGCCGCGTGTGCAGCGTGACGGTCCCGGCGGACACCTGGCGCAGCAGTGCCTGCGACGCCGCGACCTGCAACTGCTGGCCCGTCTGGCCGCGCGTGTAATAGGTGCGCGAGACCTGCACGCCACCGAAGCTACGGGTGGCCAGCGACCCGCCGTACTCGCGGGCGAACGGGGCACCGATCGCATTGAGATGGTCGATGACGCGCACCGACTCCTCTGCGAGACGGAATGCGTCTGCCTCGCGGCCACGGAAGTCGCCACCCTTGACGGTGTCGACGACGAATCGGTGCAGCGAATCGTTGTCGACCTTGCGTGCGCGTGCCGCGTTGATGCCGCCCTGCGCGGCGACGCTGTGTGCGCGGCGCGGGGCGTCGTGAAAGGTGTAGGACGACACGTTGTAGCCGAGCTCGCCGAGTGCCGCGGCGCACCCGGCGCCTGCCAGTCCTGTTCCGACCACGATCACGGTGAACTTACGCCGGTTGAGTGGTCCGACGAGTTTGTAGGCGTCGCGCCGACGTTGCCAGGCCGTCGCGGGATCGCCGTCGGGCACACCGGAGGTGAGGTCGATACCGATGCTGCGCAGTGCGTCGATGTCGGGGGACGAGCTGCGTCCAGCGGACTCGGCCGGCCTCACGTCGGGTGTTGTGGTGTCGGGTGCCGTGCGTCTCATGTCAGCTCACCAGACCCGCGAGGACCGCGATCGGGATCGAGATGTTGCCGGCCATGACCGCCCCGGCGACCACGAGCGCGATGACCGCGCCGATCTGTCGCGTGCGGTGGCCCGTGGCACCGAGATCGTTGACCACACTCCACAGGCCGTGCACGAGATGGATGCCGAGCAGCACCATCACAACGATGTAGAAGGTCGCGACCGGCCACCGCTGCAGACTCTCGACGAGATTGTGATAGGCGTGCGAGCTGGTCTCGGTCGTCCTCACGAAGTGGTCAGTGGCCGCGGGTCTCGTACCGGTTGTCAGGTCGAGGATGTGGAAGACGATGAACACCAGCAGCACCAGGCCCGTGTAGGGTATCAGGGTTGCGGGGAGTCGCTTGAGGCTCATGCCCTTGCGCCGAAAGCGACCCTTCGCCCGGTGGGAACGCCCGATCAAGACGGTCGACGCACCTACGTGAAGCACGAGGCACCCCACCAGGACCACACGGAAGATCCAGAGCATCCCCTCGTAGGGGAGTAGCGGTTCGAGGAGCGTGCGCAGCCAGTGGGCGTAGTCGTCGAAGTGGGTTGCGCCGGTGTAGACCTTGAGGTTGCCGATCATGTGCACCAGCACGAACAGCGCGAACACCGTTCCCGTCAGAGCCATCGTGACCTTGAGTGTGACGTTGCTCGGGCGCGGGCGACGCGTTGTCGGCATCGGCGTGACCGCTCGGGGCGTGCCGACTGCCGCCGGCTTGTCCGGACGTGGAGGATTGAGTGTGCTCATGGGCAGACCTAGTCGTAGGCCAAGGGGCTGGCAGGCCGAATGTCGGGGTCCCTGTCGCCGAGCGTAAGAGGTTGCGACGCGCACTGCTCGGCGATGTGGCGATCGTTGCGCAACCGGGATTGGATGATCTGGTTCCGACCGCGTGCAGGCGCAGTTTGAATCTCGCACCCGACCTGGTGCATACTTGTCGGGTTGCCTTGACCGGTGGACGTGGTTTCACTGCGGCCCCGATCAGGTGAATGACTCCCAAGGCCCCGAGTTCGGACCCCGTACATCGGACCGAGGGCGTGTAACGCGTGCGCCGAATCCGGTCCACGGCCTCGACACGCCCGACCGCGGGTGCCGGAGCAAACCGGCTCGTACCAGCGACGAGCCAACGTACAACGACAGATGAACAGCGTCGATCCCCGACTCTCACGCGGTGATCTATGTGCCCGCCGACCCGTGTCGGCCCCAGGTGCGCGGTGTTTGTCTGTCGAGAACAACTGACGGAAGAGGACACAGCGTGGCGGGACAGAAGATCCGCATCAGGCTCAAGGCCTACGACCACGAGGCGATCGACGCTTCGGCGCGCAAGATCGTGGAGACCGTGACCCGTACGGGTGCACGCGTCGTCGGCCCGGTGCCGTTGCCCACCGAAAAGAACGTGTACTGCGTCATCCGCTCGCCGCACAAGTACAAGGACAGCCGCGAGCACTTCGAGATGCGTACTCACAAGCGACTCATCGACATCCTCGACCCGACGCCGAAAACCGTCGACGCGCTCATGCGTATCGACCTTCCGGCGAGTGTCGACGTCAACATCCAGTAGGGCGGGGGCGAAGAGAATCATGAGCAATCAGAGCGCAACCAAGGGAATTCTGGGCACCAAGCTCGGCATGACCCAGGTTTTCGACGAGAACAACCGTGTCGTTCCGGTCACCGTCATCCAGGCGGGTCCGAACGTCATCACCCAGCTCCGTAGCGCAGACCGCGACGGCTACACCGCCGTGCAGCTCGCCTACGGTGCGATCGATCCCCGCAAGGTGACCAAGCCGGTCGCAGGCCAGTTCGCGAAGGCAGGCGTCACGCCGCGTCGCCACCTGGCAGAGATCCGTGTCGCCGACACCAGTGAGTTCGAGGTCGGTCAGGAACTGACCGCCGAGATCTTCGCCGACGGCGCGCTGGTCGACGTCACCGGTACCTCCAAGGGCAAGGGATTTGCCGGCGCGATGAAGCGCCACGGCTTCTCCGGCCTCGGGGCCAGCCACGGCGCGCACCGCGTGCACCGTGCCCCCGGCTCGATCGGTGGCTGCGCCACCCCGGGTCGTGTCTTCAAGGGCATGCGGATGGCCGGTCGCATGGGTAACGACACCGTGACCACGCAGAACCTCACCGTCCACAAGGTGGACGCCGAGGCCGGTCTGCTGTTGATCAAGGGCGCCATCCCCGGCCGCAAGGGCGGAATCGTGGTCGTCCGTGACGCTGTGAAGGGTGGTGCGACCAAGTGAGCACCGAAACCACAACGAAGTTGACGCTGGACGTCAAGACCGCCGACGGCACGACCAACGGAACCGTTGACCTGCCCGCCGAGATCTTCGACGCACCCGCGAACATCGCGCTGATGCACCAGGTCGTGGTGGCCCAGCAGGCCGCCGCTCGCCAGGGCACACACGCAACCAAGACCCGTGGACAGGTCAGCGGTGGCGGCGCCAAGCCGTACCGCCAGAAGGGCACCGGTCGCGCCCGCCAGGGTTCGACCCGCGCACCTCAGTTCACCGGTGGTGGCACCGTGCACGGCCCGCAGCCGCGCGACTACAGCCAGCGCACCCCCAAGAAGATGAAGGCAGCCGCACTGCGCGGCGCGCTGAGTGATCGTGCTCGCAACGAGCGCATCCACGTCATCACCGAGCTCGTCGCAGGCCAGGCGCCGTCGACCAAGAGCGCTCGGCAGTTCCTCGAGGCACTGAGCGACCGACGGAAGTTCCTCGTCGTGCTCGGCCGTGAGGACCTGACCGCGTGGAAGAGCGTTGCGAACCTGCAGAACGTTCTGCCGATCGCTCCCGATCAGCTCAACACCTACGACGTCCTCGAGTCGGACGAAGTGGTGTTCAGCGTCGAGACGCTCAACGCGTTCATCGCACAGAACACGTCGACGGCCAAGTCCGTCGCCACTGAGACAGAGGAGGCCTGAGCATGGCTACGCAGGCTGACCCGCGTGACATCATCCTGGCGCCGGTGATCTCGGAGAAGTCCTACGGACTCATCGAGGACAACGTCTACACCTTCCTGGTGCACCCGGACTCGAACAAGACACAGATCAAGATCGCCGTCGAGCAGATCTTCGATGTGACCGTCTCGAACGTCAACACCGCGAATCGCCAGGGCAAGCGCAAGCGCACCCGCTTCGGCTACGGCCAGCGCAAGTCCACCAAGCGCGCGATCGTCACGTTGACCGCTGACAGCAAGCCCATCGAGATCTTCGGAGGTCCGGTCGGCTGACCGGGACTCCAGAGAAGGACTGAGAACTCATGGCTATTCGTAAGTACAAGCCGACGACCCCGGGTCGTCGCGGATCGAGCGGCGCCGATTTCGCCGAGATCACCCGCGACCACCCCGAGAAGTCGCTGGTTCGTCCCCTGCACGGTCGCGGCGGACGTAACGCACACGGTCGGATCACCACCCGGCACAAGGGCGGCGGTCACAAGCGCGCATACCGCTTGATCGACTTCCGTCGCAATGACAAGGACGGCGTCAACGCCAAGGTCGCTCACATCGAGTACGACCCGAACCGCACCGCACGCATCGCACTGCTGCACTACGTGGACGGCGAGAAGCGCTACATCATCGCACCGCGCGGTCTGTCGCAGGGCGACGTCGTGGAGAGCGGCCCCGCCGCCGACATCAAGCCCGGCAACAACCTGCCGTTGCGCAACATCCCGACCGGTACCCAGGTGCACGCCGTCGAGCTGCGCCCCGGTGGCGGCGCGAAGATGGCCCGCAGCGCGGGTGCGTCGATCCAGCTCCTCGGTAAGGAGGGCGCCTACGCGACCCTCCGTATGCCGTCCGGCGAGATCCGCCGCGTCGACGTGCGCTGCCGCGCAACCGTCGGCGAGGTCGGTAACGCCGAGCAGAGCAACATCAACTGGGGCAAGGCCGGCCGCATGCGCTGGAAGGGCAAGCGCCCGACCGTCCGCGGTGTCGTGATGAACCCGGTCGACCACCCGCACGGTGGCGGCGAGGGCAAGACCTCCGGTGGTCGCCACCCGGTCAGCCCGTGGGGTCAGCCCGAGGGCCGCACCCGTAAGAACAAGGCCAGCGACAAGCTGATCGTCCGGCGCCGTCGCACCGGCAAGAACAAGCGATAAGCAGGGAGGAGTTAGAGAATGCCACGCAGCCTCAAGAAGGGCCCGTTCGTCGACGACCACCTGCTTGCCAAGGTGGACACGCAGAACGAAAAGGGCACCAAGCAGGTCATCAAGACCTGGTCGCGCCGTTCGACCATCATCCCCGACTTCATCGGTCACACCTTCGCCGTCCACGACGGTCGCAAGCACGTGCCGGTGTTCGTCTCGGAGTCGATGGTCGGGCACAAGCTGGGCGAGTTCGCCCCCACCCGTACCTTCAAGGGTCACATCAAGGATGACCGGAAAGCGAAGCGCCGGTAATGACTACGCAGACCGATAATCCCACCGCGAAAGCGACCGCCAAGTTCGTTCGCGTGACGCCGATGAAGGCCCGTCGTGTACTCGACCTGGTCCGCGGCAAGAACGTCGACGAGGCGCTCGACATCCTGCGGTTCGCACCGCAGTCGGCGTCGGAGCCCGTCTACAAGGTTCTCGCCAGCGCTGTCGCGAACGCCGAGAACAACCTGGATCTGGATCGCCGGACCCTGGTCGTGGCGACCGCGTTCGCCGACGAGGGCCCGACGCTCAAGCGGTTCCAGCCGCGTGCTCAGGGTCGCGCGTTCCGAATCCGCAAGCGCACCAGCCACATCACTGTTGTGGTCGAGAGTCTTCCCGAGAAGGCATCGTCCGCACGCGGCCGGTCGCGTCAGCCGAAGAAGAAGGGAGCCTGACAGTGGGCCAGAAAATCAACCCGCACGGCTTCCGTCTGGGCATCACCACCGACTGGAGTTCGCGGTGGTACGCCGACAAGCAGTACGCGGAGTACGTGAAAGAAGATGTCGCCATCCGCAAGCTCCTCTCGACGGGGCTCGAGCGCGCAGGCATCGCCAAGGTGGAGATCGAGCGTACGCGTGACCGCGTCCGCGTCGACATCCACACGGCTCGTCCCGGCATCGTCATCGGACGCCGTGGCGCCGAGGCCGACCGCATCCGCGGTGACCTGGAGAAGCTGACCGGTAAGCAGGTCCAGCTGAACATCCTCGAGGTGAAGAACCCGGAGTCGGAGGCACAGCTCGTCGCCCAGGGCGTCGCCGAGCAGTTGAGCAACCGCGTGGCGTTCCGTCGCGCGATGCGCAAGGCGATCCAGTCGGCGATGCGTCAGCCGAACGTGAAGGGCATCCGGGTCCAGTGCTCGGGTCGCCTCGGCGGAGCAGAAATGAGCCGCAGTGAGTTCTACCGCGAGGGTCGCGTGCCGCTGCACACGCTGCGCGCCGACATCGACTACGGACTCTACGAAGCCAAGACGACCTTCGGCCGCATCGGCGTGAAGGTCTGGATCTACAAGGGTGACATCGTCGGTGGCAAGCGTGAGCTGTCCGCAGCAGCGCCGGCAGCCGAGGATCGTCGTCCGCGTCGTCCCAGCCGTCCTCGCCGCAGCGGTGCCTCGGGCACCACGGCCACCAGCACCGACGCAGGTCGGGCAGCGGAGGCTCCTGCCGAGGCAACTGCTGGCGCCGGCGCCGGAGCAGAAAAGCAGGAGGGCTGAGGCATGTTGATCCCTCGTCGGGTCAAGCACCGCAAGCAGCATCACCCGAGCCTCAAGGGCCAGGCCAAGGGCGGCACCAAGGTGACGTTCGGTGACTACGGCATCCAGGCTCTGGAGAGCGCCTACATCACCAACCGTCAGATCGAGTCCGCTCGTATCGCCATCAACCGGCACATCAAGCGTGGCGGCAAGGTGTGGATCAACATCTTCCCCGACCGTCCGCTGACCAAGAAGCCCGCCGAGACCCGCATGGGTTCCGGTAAGGGTTCGCCCGAGTGGTGGGTCGCCCCGGTCAAGCCGGGTCGCGTGCTGTTCGAGATGACCTACCCGGATGAGCACACCGCTCGCGAGGCCCTGCGCCGCGCGCAGCACAAGCTGCCCATCAAGACCCGGATCGTGACCAGAGAGGAGCAGTTCTGATGGCACTCGGAGTTGCAGCGGCTGAGCTTCGTGAGCTCACCGACACCGACCTGGTCGACCGGCTCAAAGAGTCGAAGGAAGAGCTGTTCAACCTTCGGTTCCAGATGGCCACCGGCCAGCTCGACAACAACCGTCGTCTGCGGACCGTGCGTCGCGAGATCGCGCGCATCTACACCGTGATGCGCGAGCGTGAGCTGGGTCTGGCGTCGGGACCGGATGGTGATGACGCATGAGTGAGGACCAGAAGGTGACCGAAACCCAGACGCAGGAGCGTAACCGTCGCAAGGAGCGCATCGGTTACGTCGTCAGCGACAAGATGCAGAAGACCATCGTGGTCGAGCTGGAAGATCGTACGCGCCACCCGCTGTACGGCAAGATCATCCGCACCACGAGCAAGGTCAAGGCCCACGACGAGAAGGGCGATGCCGGCGTCGGCGACCGCGTGCGGATCATGGAGACCCGCCCGCTGTCCGCGACCAAGCACTGGCGTCTCGTCGAGGTGCTGGAGAAGGCCAAGTAAGAGCCGTCTCTGCCAGACAACGACTGTGGCCCGCCCCCGGAAAGGGGGCGGGCCACAGCCGTGTCTAGTGCTGTCGTATGTAGTGCGGTTGTGTAAACGGCAGTCGCTGGCTGTTGTGTAGCGCAATGTCATTGAGGGTCCTGTCGTGCTGTCGGCGCGATCTGCGCTGCCCATCGACAGAGATGCGACGCCTCCCCGGAAACGACTCGACCCGCCCGACTGGAAAGTCGAGCGGGTCGGTGACCGGTGCGCCGCTGCTCACCCGGAGAGGTGGCCGGTGAGCTGCTCGACCGTCGTAGTGAGCGGTCGTCCACCCCCGCTCACAGGACAAGAATATGGGCGACGACCGGTGTCGAAACAGGGACTTTCGACCCGATTGCGGCTACGAGGTAACCGACTCGATCCAATTGATGTCGTCTGGGGTGACCTTGCGGGACTTGGCCGCATAATCGGCGTGCTCGGTCAGGAAGTGGCGCACCATCGGGCACACGGGCACGATCAGCTTCCCGGCGGCGATGGAGTCGTCGAGTGCCTCGCGCACCAGGATCGTCGCCAGGCCGCGCCCGCCGAAGTCCGGGCCGACTTCAGTGTGGTAGAACACGCGCTCGGCCGTACCGTCGTGATCGCGGTCGCGGTAGGCGGTGAGTCCGGCGACGCGGCCGTCGACGCTGATCTGATAGCGGTTCTCGTCAGCGAGATGGCTGACGTTGGTCTCGGCTCCGGTCTTGTCGGTTGTCATGGGTTCGAGGGTAGGCCGTCGGGTCATGTCGGCACCCGTCTGCTCGCGCACGTCACCGTTGCTCACGGCCGTGAGTGTCCCACTAGTGTGGTGGAAGGGCGGGGAAAAGAATCGTCGTGGGATGGAGACTTGTATGAGCACCCTGTCCGTCGTAGTTCCTGCTTTCAATGAGGAAGAGACGATCGGGATGTGTCTTGATCACCTGCTTGAGCAGACTCAACCGATCGGCGAGATCATCGTGGTCAACAACGCATCAACGGATCGCACCGCTGACGTCGTCAGCGAGTACATCGCCGAGTACGGGGACCGAGTACGGCTGATCAACGAACCGACGAAGGGCGTCGTCGCGGCCCGCAGATGTGGGTTCGACGCCGCATCGTCGGACATCATCGCCAAGACTGACGCCGATACGCTCGTGAGTTCGACATGGGCGGAGTCGATCGTCCGGTTCTTCGACAGTGAGCGTGGTCGGGACCACGCCGCAGTGACCGGGCCGGTCATCATGTGGGACGGCCCATCGTACGAGCTGCAACGCAAGGTGAGTGCGGCAGGCATGGGCAAATTGGCTGAGGGCGGTGATATCGAGGGCATACACGGTCCAAATTACGCACTGCGCGCGGCGGCCTGGCTGCAGGTTCGCGATGACCTGACCGATCGCGCGGACATCTGGGAAGACCTCGATCTCGCACTCGCACTGAGAGATCGGGGCCTGCGACGCTATTTCGATCCAGCTGTCGCGGTCGCTGCATCGTGTCGTCAACTCCGGCACTCCCCGTGGGCAAATCGAAGTTACATACTCGGGGGGATCCGGACCGCGCGAGCGCGAGGCGATCGACGTGTAGAACTCATGATGACAGCAGAACTGCCGTTTCGGATAGCGACGTTCACGGCGATGTGGTTGGTTTTTCGGCCGTGGGACGATGTGCAAGAGAACTGGCGGCCCCAGCGGTTGTTCCGGACTCTGGAGCGGCGCAGGCCACTCGTGACCGCAGAACGGTGACGCGAGCTAGGTAATAGGCGAGGCTCGATCGTGCGAGGTGGTGAAGAGTCTTGCGGGGCGCCACTTCTCAGCAATCGGATCCCAGGGGCGGATGATGAGCCAGAGAATCGTCAAGAACAAGAAGTTGAAGGGAGCGGCGACCGTTCTGAGTGTTGCATCGACGTAGTGGCCGCTCTTGGCCGCCGTTGCGATGCCGGTGGCCAACGATCGGAGATTTTTGGGAGGAGGAATCAGCGCGCGCCGCGGCGAGGTGAGTGCATGCATCGACGGATTGAAGTACATCGTGAGGCCGGCATCGCGGAGTGCTTGGCTGATCACCTGATCCTCGTGGGTGCCAGGCAGGTCGTGCGCGACCACAGAGTCGCGAACCCGTGCCCACGCGTCACCCCTGATTCCCATACTGCCCCCGATGATCGCTGGGGTCGGACCACCGTTGCCTTTGCCTTGAATCCGCATGGTCCACAGAAACGCCGCGGTGAACGCATCCTGAGCGGGGGCGTCGTAGAACATCGTGACTCCGGTGACTGCCGCCCAACGTCCGTCGGAGAGTGAGTCGGACACGCTCTGAGTCCAACCGGGACTCATCCGTACATCGGCGTCGACTCTCCCGATGATGTCGCCATGTGCTGAGTCGAATCCTGTCCGTCGGGCGAAGGCAACACCCCGGCGTCGTTCCTCGATGACCCGAATTCCGGGATGGTCGGCAGCGTAGCGCTGCGCGATGACGAGCGTGTCGTCGGTCGACGTGTTGTCGACCACGATGATCTCGTCGAACGGAGGCGACTGAGCTAGCGCGTGGTCGAGACAAGAGGCGATGTTGTCTTGCTCGTTGAATGCTGGGATGACTAGTGAGATGGTCACAGCTGCTCCTGCCTCGCGGTGCGTACCTGTTCGACGCTAACGAACGCTACCCACGGCGAGTGGCCGCTTTTCGATATCCGCGAATCGCGGGGTACAAGAACACCCCGACCATCACCCCAGCCCAAACGAGCGTTTTGATCAGGTTCTCCGTGATGGGGCCCCCAGCTGCGAGTGCACGCATGACCTCGATTGCGGGTGACATCGGCTGATTGTTGACTATCGGCTGGAGCCACCCAGGGTATGTGTCCGCAGGTGCGAAGCCGGAGTTGAAAAACATGAGCAGCGTTGAAATGAGTGAAAGCAGCGGAACCAGTGGCGCTTTCGCGGGTGAGTTTACCGCGAGCGCCAGGACCATCGTCGAGAACGCGATCCCGTAGACCAGCGCGATCAGCACAATGCCGATTGCAGGGAACACGCCTTGGTTCAGGCGGAAACCAATAAGATAGCCGGCAGCAAGCAGGATGAGCGTCGTCAGCAGTATCCGGGTCAACTCGGCACACACCCGTGCGGCGAGGTCGGCGCTGCGGTGGATCGGAAGTACGTAAAGCCGGGCGAGCAGACCGGTACCCGACTCGAGATTGAGTCGGACACCTGCCGCCATGGAACCAAACATCGCACCCAGCAGGATCACCAGTGGAACGGTGCCAAAGGCGCTGTCCTGGCCGGTCGCGGCGCCAACCGTGTCGCCGAGGACGACTTTGAACATCACCATGCTGATGACCGGGACGATGAGGCTCTGGAGCATCGTCGAGCGATCGCGAAACCACACCGACAACTGGCGGCCTGTGAGTGCGCGGGTCTGGTCGACGAACGCGCGTACCGAGCGCTCTGTGTCCTCGTCGTGCACAGAAGGCCCGACGAAACCGTGTGCGCTGACCGCTTTGGCGGTGGTCATCATCCGAGCTTTCGTCTGGCGAGCATATACAGGACTACACACAGGGCGGCGAAAACCGCCATCCACGCGAACGCCGGAAACAACGTGCTCCAGGTGGCCGTCCCGTCGTTGAGGCTACGCATGGCACCTGTGAGCTGCGAGAAGGGCTGGTTACGCACGAAAGGGCGTATCCATTCGGGGAACTGTGTTTCCGGAACGAAGCCCGTGGAGAGCATTCCGAAGATGAGCAGAGGTAGACCAAGGATCTGACTGGTCGCCTCGGGGCTTGGCGCGACGGCGCCAACAGCGTCTGCCAACAACACGAACAACAAACCGATCGCGAGCGATAGGACGACGAGCCCGACGCCCTGGCCACCCTCAACGGGGCGCCACCCGATGATCAGGCTAGCTATGCATGCACATATCAGCGCCACAACGAGTAAAACGATGTTCGTTGAGGTTCGCGCTAATACCGGAATCGCTGACGGAATCGGCATCGCACGGAAGCGGCGGTTGATGCCGGCATCGGTGTCGGTGGCCGACCGCATCGCCGCCGAAGTAGCGGCGAAACCCATCGACTGAAGTGCGATGATCGGCATGAGATACTGCGCGTAGTTCATCCCTGGGTACTGGTTCATGATGGTGCGCAGCGGAAGGTAGAAGCACAGCGCGAACAGTGCGGGTGCGATGAGCGAAAAGGCAATTTCACCCGTTCGGATGATCCCCATGAGGCCCCGAGACGTCAGCGCCCACCATTGCTCGACGGCGCGAGGCGACGCGGCGACGCCTGCTCCGAGTCCTGGCTCGATAGCGGTCACCCGTCCACATCCTGCGTAGGCGAGGTGAGGTCCAGGAAGACCTCGTCGAGTGAGGGCTTGCGGATCACGACGTCCGAGAGTTCAATTTTGGCCACAGTGCAACGGCGGACCACTTCCACGAGGGTATGCGTGCCGTCAGGGGCAGGTACAGCGATCGAGTCGGTTTCGTCGCCGTTGGCATGGAGTGCGTTTCTGGACCTGCGGATGAGATCGGAGAGCAGCTCGGTCAACCGCGGGATGTCCTCGCTGAAGGTCGGCGTCACCTCGCAGACGGTCCCGCCGGTCTGAGACTTCAGTTCGTCCGACGTACCTTCGGCGATGACCCGACCGTGGTCGATGACGACGATGCTGTCACTGAGCACGTCGGCCTCCTCCAAGTACTGCGTGGTGAGCAGCGTCGTCACTCCCGAGTCACGCAGGCGCGAGACCAGAGACCAGACCTCGTGTCGGCTGCGCGGGTCGAGCCCGGTGGTCGGCTCATCGAGGAACACCACTTGAGGAGACGTGACCAGGCCGCATGCGATGTCGATCCGACGTCGCATGCCCCCGGAGTACTCGTGAACCTTGCGGTCGGCTGCTCCGGTCAACCCGAACATCTCGAGGAGCTCCACCGCGCGTTTGGTCGCTCGCTTCTTACCGAGGCCAAGGAGCCGGCCGAAGAGCACCAAGTTCTCGCGACCGCTGAGGGCCTCGTCGAGCGCAGCGAATTGTCCGGTGAGCGTGATCGCTCGGCGCACACCTGCGGGGTCGGCGCTGATGTCGTGGCCGGCAACGGTCGCTGAGCCCCCGTCGGGCTTGAGGAGTGTGCACAACATGTTGACCGTGGTCGTCTTGCCCGCGCCGTTCGGCCCGAGCACCGCGAGAACCTTGCCTGCGGGCACCGAGAAGCTCACGTCATCGACTGCGACGTTGTCTCCGAACACCTTCCGGAGGTTGCACACCTCGATAGCGGAAGAGGTCAGAGTGGGTATCCGAGCGGCCATCGTGGACTCTGAGGACACCGTTGGCGGAGCCGACTCGACCGTCAGTGTGGACGATGTGGGCTGCCTGCTCTCTGCATACCCTGTCGATGCCGGCGGGGCGGGCCAATCGGAATGGCTCGTGGTGCGCCATCCGCGACCGACTGTGTCGACAACGGCCAGATCCGCTGTTGTCTGGGGGTGTCTCGACTGAGACGTTGGCGTGGGCGGATGTAACGACCCAGCGCACTCGGTGCCGTTCAGGTGCTGAGTGCCATTCGGGGTTTCGGTGCTGGTGCTCGCGGTAATTGGAGGAGTCCATGCGGGACTACCATCAACAGCTGCGTGGCGGCCGAGTGCTCCCTCGGTACTCTCGGCCCGTGCGTCGCCGCGCGCGGGCCAGCCATCGCCACCGCCAGCGCGCAACGATGGCAGCAGATACCCGTCGTTCGCGGTCACCGGATCGGGCGCTGCGTGACGGCCGCGCGACTGCTCTGGCATCGGTCTCCTCAGCTCTAATGCACGCCGTCAGGGGGACTGGCGCTGTATGGCTTCGCCCGCGCTCATGACCCTACGCAATCGCATGACCGCGGATCAGGAGTGCCCGGTCGAATCGTGAGATCCGACCGAGTGCGACTATCCTCCTCTATTTGACCGCCGGTCGAAAGCTACCCGTTACATGTGGGCGGCGTGTCTCGCGACTGGTGACACGATTTCACAGAATCGTCTTCCGTGTAACGCGAGGTAAGCGCTGAACGACGTGTTAGGGGAGTAGCAGGGAGACCGACGCCCAGAACTCCCTGTGCGGTGGTGTGCTCTGAATCTCTTGAGGACGTTGTCGCCAAAAGGGTTCGAAAGACGGATATTCGTGAGCGGGATGCATGTCCTAGTCTGGAGTGATTGAGTTTCGTGCACAGCCAGCCACAAGACGTCAGTGAGGATTGTCGGGATGAATGATGGGGCGTTGACCGGTGGTGAGGCGACCCCGAGTGGGTTCTTGCCGCTGACGGCTGCGCAGCGCGGAATGTGGTTCGCTGAGAACCTCGCCGCGGATTACTCCATCACGATCGCGCACTACATTGATATCCGTGACAATGGTCGGACAATCGACCTTCAACTGCTCAAACAGTGTGTTCGTGACGTCGCTTGGGAATTCGAATCCCCTTTTACCAGCATTTCCGAAGTCGACGGAGTGCCGATTCAAGCAGTTGATCGGATGGTCAACTTCGTTGTCGACGAGTTGGATTTCCGTGGGCAGTCAAACCCCGAGGCACGTGCGATCGAGTGGATGCGGGCTAGGTACGCGCGGTCGATTGACCTGACCGTCGGTCCATTGGCGACAACGTGCCTGTTGCGCATCGCCGACGACCGAACGTTTTTGTACATGGATGGCCACCACATCGTTCTCGATGGATACTCGGCGTTGACGAGTCTGATGACGGCGCTGAATCGGTACAACGCGCAAGTCGACGGCACCGACGAGGCAAATCCTGCGCGCGCAGGTCTCGCGGAGATCGTCGAGTACGACCAGTCATATGCGTTGAGTACCCGCCGCGAACGGGATCGCGAGTACTGGGCGGAGAAGGTTCGCGACCTCCCTGAACGAGTCACGTTGTCGACGCAGTCGGCGACGGCGCCTCTATCAGCGCACAACGTGGTCGCTGGTTATGACATCGACGCTGAAACGCAACGTCTCGTCGAATCGGTCGCGTCCGGTCTCAATTCGTCGGTCGCCGTCGTCCTTACTGCTGCGTTCTCGGCCTTCATGGCGCGTATGACTGGCACAGACGAGGTTGTTCTCAGCCTGCCCGTGACCGGCCGAGCAACCGCGAAGGTTCGCAACGGTGGCGGCATGCTCTCCAACATGCTTCCGGTTCGGGCCGCAGCAGTCTCCGACGCCACGATGGGTGAGCTGATCTCGCAGATGCATCTCGAGTTGACGGGTGCCCTGCGCCATCAGCGATTCCGATTCGAAGATATCCGCCTCGAGGCCGGCCTCGCCGACACCGTCTACGCCTCCTTCGGTCCGATCGTGAACATGATGTTCTTCGACAAGCCGATCACGGTGACAGGGGCGACCGTCGGCTACCACATCCTGTCCTCGGGAATTCTCGAGGACTTGCGCTGCAATCTCTACCAGGCCAGCCCTGGAGCGCCTCTGACCGTCGATCTGCACGGCAACCCCAACCTGTACACCGAAGACGAACTCGATCGTCATGTCAGGCGATTCATCGCGTTCACCCGCGCGTTGCTCTCCAATCTCGACTCCCGGATCACGCACGTCGAGTTACTGCTCCCTGAAGAGCGTGCGGACCTGCTCGCCCTCGGCGCGGGCGAATCGGTGGCCTTCGAGGCCGATGGGTCCGTACTGGCAGCGTTCGACGCCCAATGCCGTGCGACACCTGACGCGGCCGCAATCGAGTTCGATGACGCGACGTGGACTTATCGCGAGTTCTCGCAGATGCGATCAGACCTCGCTCGACGGCTGCGGACCGATGGTGTCGGCGTCGGCGACACCGTGGTTGTCAGCCTGGAGCGAGGCGTGGATCAGGTGTGTGCCGTCTATGCCGTGTTGACGCTCGGGGCCGCCTACGTGCCTGTCGACCCCCAGGCTCCCGCCGCACGTCGGACACAGATCACCGACACAGTCGGTGCAGCATTGGTTGTCGACGATGCCTACCTCCGTATCGGCGGAGCGCAGTTCGGGCAGAACGCAGAGTCTGAACTGCGTTCAACGTCGGGGCCGGCAGCCTACGTCATCTTTACTTCCGGGTCGACCGGAGCTCCGAAGGGAGTGGAGGTCGGCCACCGAGCCGTTATCAACCGCCTCGAGTGGATGCAGCAGCACTACCCGCTCGGCGCCGACGACCGCGTGCTGTACAAAACTCCGATCACGTTCGACGTTTCCGTGTGGGAACTATTGTGGCCGTTACGGACCGGCGCACGGATGGTCATCGCCCGACCTGGTGGCCACCGCGACCCTGATTACCTGCATTCGCTGATGAATCAACGTTCCATCACTGTTGCGCACTTTGTGCCGTCGATGCTGGACGTCTTCACCGAGGTCCTCGAATCAAAGTGCGTTCCGGCGGTCTTTCCCCCGAGCGTGCGACGGGTCTTCACTTCCGGTGAGGCTCTCACGGCAGAACTCGCCTCGACGGTGCAGTCCCGAAGTGCTGTCGATCTCGTCAATCTCTATGGGCCGACCGAGGCGGCCGTCGACGTGACCGAGTACCGTGTTGAACCCCACGTCGCGGATGTGCCTATCGGGCGACCGGTACCGAATGTCTCCGCCTATGTGCTCGATTCGCTGCTGCGCCCGGTTCCGGTCAACGTGACGGGCGAGTTGTATCTCTCAGGCGACCAGTTGGCCATCGGATACACAGCTCAGCCAGGTCTCACCGCGGATCGGTTCGTCGCCAATCCGTACGACGGCGGAACACGTATGTACCGCACCGGTGACCTTGTCAGGTGGTCGAGCGCCGGGGAGATTTTGTACATCGGGCGCGCGGACTTCCAGGTAAAGATCCGCGGACAACGCGTCGAGCTGGGTGAAATCGAAAGCGTCATGGCGGAATTGCCAGGCGTCGACAAGGCGGTGGTGATCGCGCGATCCGATGGCGGGAGGACGGCCGTGGTCGGCTACATCCGTAGATCCCGCGACACCAGCGATACGACCACCGATGACGATGTCACCGCAGACACTCTGCTTGGTTGGTGCCGTCGACGTCTGCCATCGCACATGGTGCCCTCGGCCATCGTCTTCGTGGACGAATTCCCTGTCGGCGCCAATGGAAAGCTCGACCGCACAGCACTTGCGCCCCCCGCAAGTCAGCCCGAAGGGCACTACGTCCCCCCGCGTACCGACGACGAGATCGGTTTGGCGCGGATCGTCGAAGAATTGTTGGGTGTATCGGGGGTGGGGATGCGCGACAACCTCTTCCGTCTCGGTGCCGACTCGCTGTCCGCTGCTCGACTCACGGCGCGGGTGCGGAGCGAACTCGGGCGAGAGTTGCGTGTGCTCGACATCTTCGGCTCCGACGACATCGGTCAAATGGCAAGACAACTGTCGGACATCGATGAGTCGGATTCGGGGCCCCGCCCGATGCCGCGTCCCGATGTGCTTCCGCTGTCGTCCGCGCAGACACGACTGTGGTTCATCAACAGGCTCGATCCGTCCGCGGGCACCTACAACATGGCCGGCACCGTCGCACTTGTCGATGTCGATGTCGACGCCATGCGTAGCGCTGTCATGGATGTGGTTGCCCGCCACGAGTCGCTGAGAACGGTGTTCACCGCGGTAGATGGTGAGCCGATCCAGGTGATCCGTTCTATTGAGGACCTCCCGACGGATGTGGTGCGCGGCACCGAGTACGTATCGCGCGATGACCTGGATGCTCGGGTATTGCAAGAGGCCAGTAGGGGATTTGACCTCACGAACGAGACGCCGTTGCGTGTCCGCATCTTCGTGTCGGACGGTAACGCGACGGTTCTGGTTGTTTTGCACCACGTGGCGGGCGACGGTGCGTCATTGATGCCTCTGATACGAGATGTCACCACCGCCTACGCGGCACGGCGAGCGGGCACCGAACCCGCCTGGGCGCCTTTGCCGCTGCAGTACGCCGACTACGCATTGTGGCAGCGTGAAAGACTGGGCGACCGGGGTGATGAGACATCCCTCGTGGCCCAGGAGCTCAGATTCTGGCGCAACTACCTCGCGGATCTGCCCGAGTTGCTGGACCTTCCAACTGATCGTCCTCGCCCTCGGATAGCGTCCGGTGTGGGTGATTTCGTCGACGTGTCGTTGGGGGAGAGGCGGACTCGACGCGTACTCGAACTAGCCGACTCTCGTGGTGTCACACCGTTCATGGTCGTGCACGCAGCTCTCAGTATCGTGCTCTCCAGGCTGGCCGGGGTCGACGACGTGCCAATCGGAGTGGCGGTTGCGGGTCGTGCTGACAAGGTTCTCGACGACGTGGTCGGTATGTTCGTGAATACCGTTCTAGTGAGGGTTCGACCCCAACCCGGGCTTTCGGTTGGTGCACTGATCGACGAGGTACGTAACGAATTCGCTTCTGCGATCGCGCACGCCGAGACACCGTTTGACGTTGTGATCGACGAGCTAGCTCCTCATCGATCCCTCTCACACACACCGATTTACCAGGTGGGCGTGACGTGGCAACGTGGACTTCCGGCTATGTCGGCCGACGATGACCCTGTGGAGGTGCGGCCGGTACGCGTGCCCGCTGCGAAAAGTGATCTGAGCGTCTCATTCGTGCAGTCGACACGCGGTGGGGCTGAACACATCGATGCGGAGTTCTCTTATGCGACAGACATTTTCGACAAAGAGTCTGTCCAACGATTGACCGGTTTCCTCCTCGAAGTGATCGATGGAATGCTGGCAGATCCGACCAGGTCAGTAGGTTCACTCGACATCGTCGGTCCGGAGAAGCGCGACTCCGCGCCGCAGCCGTCCCCGGTCGAGCCTCAGACCTTTGCCGCGCTCATCGACGCAGGGACCGCGCGGGGGTTACCAACCGCTCTGGCCATTGACGGTGAGTACCGCATCCGCTACGCGGATCTGATCGCACGCGCCAATCAGTTCGGACGTGAATTGATCGCGCGCGGTGTCGGCCCGGGCGACATAGTCGCCATCAGCATTGCTCGCTCACCCGATTCGGTTATGGCGACGCTCGCGGTGATCAAGAGCGGTGCGGGATTCGTTCTTCTCGATCCGGCCCAGCCTGCCGCGCGGCGTGCTGCGATGCTTGCCGATTCTGGTGCGCGAGTCGGCATCCGGCTGACGTCATCGGGCGAGGGCGAGTCCGTGCTTGGCGTCGAGGGCGACGAGCCGACGGTGTCGTGGATAGACATGAACGAACCCGAAATCGAGATCCAGATCGCGGGACACGGTGCAGGACCCATCGTCGACGCCGAGCGCACTATGCCGATTGCGCTCTCGGACGTCGCGTACCTGATCTTCACCTCTGGCTCGACGGGCACCCCCAAGGCGACCGCCGTCAGTCATCGCGGGCTGGCAGGGTTTGCCCGCAATCTGGTCGAGAGCTTCGGCGTCGACCGCTACTCCCGGGTCCTGCACGTATCGTCGCCGAGCTTCGATGCATCGATTCTGGAACTACTCCTTGCCTTTTCCGCAGGTGCGCAGTTGGTCGTCGCGTCTGCGGACACGTACGCGGGCGAGCAGCTCAGTGACTTCATCGAACGGCATGGGGTGACGCACGCGCTCCTGACTCCCTCCGTGCTTGCAACGCTTGATCCACACCGAGCGGGGTCGCTGTCGACGATCCTCAGCGGCGGCGAGGCACTGAGCGCTGACCTTCTCCGTCGCTGGTCGCAGCGTCGAGTGTTCAATCTCTACGGTCCAACGGAATGCACCGTGTGGGCCACGCTCGCTGGACCGCTACGCGCGGACTCCGAAGTCACAATCGGTGCGGCGCTGCCCGGTGTCACTGCTCGCGTTCTGGATTCGGCTCTGCGTCCTACGCCCGACGGAGTAGCCGGAGAGTTGTATTTGGCGGGCGATCAGGTTGCACTCGGCTACCGAGGTAGGCCGGGGCTCACCGCCACCCGTTTCGTTGCCGACCCATTCGGACATGGAACCATGTACCGCACCGGCGACCGGGTCACCCGGCGTACCACGGGCGAGCTCGTCTATCACGGACGCAGTGATTTCCAGTTGAAGATCCGCGGGCTGCGGATCGAACCAGGGGAAGTCGACGCAGCGTTGGCCGCGCATCCCGACGTTGATGCGGCGCTGAGTGTCGGCGTCACCGGGCCCGCGGGCGAGGCTGTGCTCGTTACCTACGTGACGGCCAGTGAAGGTGTCGAGCCACAACCGGAAGGCCTGCTCGCGTTCGCGCGCGAGCAGCTTCCTGCGTACATGGTTCCTCAGACCGTTGTGATCCTTGACGAGTGGCCGTTGACGCCGGTCGGCAAGATTGATCGAAAGTCGCTTCCCGCAGTCGATTTCACGATCTCCGCCGACTTCGTAGCTCCGCGGAGCCAGCTTGAGGGCGTAATCGCCGGGCTGTTCTCAGAGACCCTTGGAATCGACCGGGTAAGTGTGCACGATGGCTTCTTCGAACTCGGCGGAAACTCCTTGGCGGCGGCAAAGCTCGCCGCGCGGTTGTCGACCGTGCTAGACCGGCAGGTCAGCGTTCGTGAGCTCTTTGAGGCTTCTTCGACCTCGGAACTGGCCACCCATGTAGCGAATTCGTTTGGTGGGTCTACCGTTCCGCGGTTGATGCCGCACAATCGTGCGGAAATGGTGCCGGTGTCGATGGTGCAGCGCGGCATGTGGTTGCTCAACCGTGCTGACCCTGACTCCGCTGCGTACAACGTCTCGATGGCGCTGCGGCTCGAGGGTGACCTCGACATCGCTGCACTGACTGCTTCCGTGCAAGATGTAATCCGGCGCCACGAGTCGCTTCGGACGACCTATCCCATGGTCAACGGTCGTCCGGTTCAGGTGATCACTCCTGCCGATGACGCCGCTGACGCAGTCGACCTGCGAGTCGCCGAGGTCTCGGGCGACACCGCATCGGCGGTCGCGGAGGTGAATGCCGCGGGGTTCGACATCACCGAGCAACCTCCGACCCGACTCAGGCTGCTACGCGTCAGCAACACCGAGCATGTGTTGTGCTTCGTCGTGCATCACATCAGCGCTGATGGTGCATCGATGGCCCCGCTTGCACGAGACCTGATGGAGGCTTATGCCGCACGATCGGGTGGGTATGCTCCGCGGTGGCGTCCGCTGTCGATTCAGTACGCCGATTTCGCTCTGTGGCAGGCGGAAAAGCTTGAGCATACAAGTGACGGTGTCACGGAGGAGGAACGTCAACTTTCGTACTGGAGTAAGCGTTTGTCCGGTGTTCCTGATCTGCTTGAGCTGCCGGCGGACAGGGGCCGGCCGAAGTCACCGAGCTTCGCCGGTGGCGCGGTCGAATTCGAGATCGCTCCCGACACTGTGTCAGCGCTCGAGTCGATTGCGAGAGTTAACAACACGACGCTCTTCATGGTGATGCATGCCGCGTACGTCGTCTTCCTCAGCCGTATCAGCGGGGTCGACGACGTTGTGGTGGGGACGCCGTACGCAGGACGTGGGGAACAGGCACTCGAACAAGTCGTCGGCATGTTCGTGAACACGTTGCCGCTGAGGACCTCGGTTCGCCCGGGCGAGCGGTTCATCGACTTGCTTTCGCGCGTGCGTCACGAAGACCTCTCGGACTTCTCGCACACCGACGTCGCATTCGACGTCATTGTGGCCCGGGTCTTGCGACAGCCGCCCGTATCCTACAACCCGCTATTCCAGGTGATGTTCGCATTCCAGAACTTCGAGTTCCCCGTCGTCGAGCTACCAGGGGTACGCGCGACCCCGCTCAGCGAACCTGATATCTCTGCCAAGGTCGATCTCCAGCTGACGCTGACGCCCAGTGGTGCCTCCACAAGCTCGATCGCTGGTCAGTTCACTTATGCGCGAGATCTTTTTGATGAGTCGACGGTCGCAAGAATGGCTGCGCGTTTCGAGCGAGTGCTCGACGCCGTCGTCGCGGACTCGAACGGTGTTGTTGGTGACATAGACATCCGTCTCGAGGATGAGTTCCAGCAATCGTCGGTCGAGAACGTGAGCGTCGGCGACGTGCCACTCGCTGACCTTGTTCGTCTCGCAGCGGCTGAATCGCCCGCGGCCATTGCGGTCGACTTCGGTGGGGTCTCGCTGACCTTCGCCGACATCAAGACGTCAATGACCGCAATGGCTAGTCTGATGCCCGACTCGGGCGACGACTCCGCGCTGACAATGGCATTGATGACCGGTGTTGCGCCCTTGGCTGCCGGTGGTCCAGATGCTCTCGATGAAGTATTGAAGGCGCTGCGCGACAACGCAATACAGTTGGTAACCACTGAGGAGGCACACCGCCCGTGACGACCGTGGATTCGGCAACGGACATTTCACGCGGGTGGGGCGGGCCACCCTCCACGGCAACTCTGGTTGAGATCGCTGCGACTTTGGCGCCAACCGCCGGCGCGTTTGTCACGCGCAGTGGCGTGTCAGTCACTTTCGGGCAGTTGAACGGACAACTAGCCGGAACGGTGCGGATGCTCGCCGAGCGCGGGATCGACACTGAAGCCGCGGTGACGGCCACTGTCGCAGGGCATGTCGGAACAGTCAACGGCGACGCTGCTGCCACGGCCCTGGCCACGCAGCAGGCATTGACGGAGATTCGTCGGCGGGCAGTCGACCTTGTGGGAACTGACGACTTTGCGAGCCTCGCGGGGCTCTTCCGGATGGCTGCGCATCGGAATCCCACGGGCATCGCCGTCACCGACTCGTCTGGAACGTCACTGACCTACAGTGAGCTTGACCGGCTCTCTGACGCGGTTGCGCGGGCCCTGATCGCACATTATGGGGTGGGACCAGAGAGAATTGTCGCGCTGGCCTTTGAGCGCGATGCCAGTATGCTTATCGGCCTCGTTGGCGTTCTGAAATCCGGAGCGGGCTATCTGCCACTCGATCTGACTAATCCGGCGCAGCGATTGTCCACGATCGTCGAGGACTCCGGGGCGGTCCTTGCGCTCGTCGGATCGTCAGTTGACCTCGCGCAGTTGGCATTGCCGGTTGACGTCGTCGTGCTGGACGAAGTCGTCGACCTCGTTGAAGATGACTTCGAACTCCCTGTGCCACGGCCACAGTCGCTTGCGTACACGATCTACACGTCGGGTTCGACAGGTCGGCCCAAGGGCGTGGCGGTGCCGCATGCGTCGGTGGTTTCGCTGCTTCAGGCGGTGGGCGACATCTATCGCCTCACTCGCGACGATACCGTCGTCGCGTTCCATTCCTACTCTTTCGATGTCTCGGTGTTCGAGATCTGGGCAGCTCTGGCGTTCGGGGGCACGCTTTTCGTCCCCGACTACATGACTACGCGGTCGCCTGACGAGCTGATTGGCGAACTGGCCGCGCGAAACGTATCGATTCTGGCTCAGACACCGTCGGCCTTCTCACAACTCGCAGCGGCACTCGCGGCGAGCTCTGCAGACCTCCCCGGCACGCTGCGTTACGTGGTCCTCGCAGGCGAAGCTGTCGATATGGCGGCGGTGCGGCGCTGGTATTCGGACCTCGAGGACGCCAACGGCGGCGACCCGGTGGTGACCAACATGTACGGCCCGACGGAGTCGACCGTCTACGCGACTCTACGTGTGCTTGATCGCGAATTCGTCCAATCGACAACAGCATCCGACATCGGCGGCCCGATCGGTGAGGTCGATGCGCGGATTCTCGACGCTCGGCTCAACCCAGTTCCCGACGGGATTTCCGGCGAGCTGTATCTCTGCGGGAACCAGCTAGCGCGCGGTTATCTGGATAGGTTCGAGCTGACATCGACTGCGTTTGTCGCCGACCCTTTTTCGGCGTCCGGGAAACGGATGTATCGCACCGGCGACATCTGTGTTCGTCGAGGAGACGGCATCGAGTACGTCGGGCGGGTCGACGGTCAGACCAAGCTGCGCGGGTTCAGGATCGAACTCGGTGAAGTCGGAGCCGCACTGGCAGCGTTGCCTGGGGTGAGTGCTGCAGCCGCGGCAGTCCGCAAGCGCGGCGACCAAGACTTACTGGTTGGTTATGTCGTCGCGCCCGGCGGTGACGGCGCGGTTGACGTCGGGTCGATGCGGCAGGCCATCGGCGAGCTTTTACCGAGCTACATGGTGCCCGATGTGGTGATGGCGCTCGACCGATTGCCGCTCAACACGTCTGGCAAGCTCGACCGCCGGGCTCTGCCAGATCCGGTATTCGCGGTAGACGACGTGATCGTTGAGCCCGAGACCGAACTCGAACGTGGTCTGCTCGAGATCGTTGCCGAGGTCCTTGGGGCTCCGGACATCGGAGTGACAACATCGATCTTCGACATCGGCGGCAATTCTCTTGCTGCTGCGCAGATCGCAGCGAGGTGTGCCGAGGAGCGCGACCTCAGCGTGACCGTTCGGGACATCTTCGAGGCGCCGACAGTTCGTGAGCTCGCGGCTCGCATCGGCGACCGCGAGCATGAGAATAGGATCGCACTCACCGCACGGACGAGGCCCGAGCATATTCCGCTGTCGTTCGCCCAACGCCGAATCTGGTTCTTGAACCAACTCGATCCGGCGAGCACGGTGTACAACCTGCCTCTGGTGCTTCGTTTTCGTGGCGACCTCGATTCAGTTGCGCTCGACCGCGCGATCCGCGACGTGATCGCACGGCACGAGACTCTGCGCACCAGATTCGTCGTGATGGACGGGGTGCCCTCGCAACAGATTCTCGCCTTCGATGAATTCCGTCCGCAGCTGCACGTCTCGCCGCCGGTACGTCTCGGAGGTCTTCCCGATCGGCTCGACGCGGAGATAGAGTCGGTCGTGTCGGCCCCCTTCGACCTCGCGACGAGGCCACCGCTACGCGCGACGCTGATCGAAGTCGACGAACTCGACTTCGTGTTTGTGCTGGTCGTGCACCACGTGATCGGTGACGGCGGTTCGCTCGGTCCGCTTGCACGTGACCTGCTCGCTGCTTATGCCGGACGACGCGAGAATCGCAGAGCCGATCTTGTTCCGCTTCCGGTGCAGTACGCCGACTACACGCTGTGGCACCGAGATGTCCTCGGCGATCCCTCCGACCCCGAGTCGCCCGCCTTCAGACAACTTGCTTTCTGGACGGATACGCTGCGCGGTGCACCCGACGCCATCTCGCTGCCCATCGACGGTTCACGGCCCGCCGAGCAGTCCCACAGAGCGTCGTCGGTGCCCTTCTCACTCGATCCGGATCTGGTTGTCGCGATCGACGCAACTGCTAAAGCGCACAACGTATCACTGTTCATGTTCCTACACGCGGCAACTGTGGTGCTACTACATCGGTTAACCGGTGAACGTGATCTGGTCGTCGGAACTCCATTCGCCGGCAGGGGTGAGCGTCGACTCGACGATCTCGTCGGAATGTTCGTGAATACCATCGCGCTGCGTACCGCGCTTGGTACCGGCATGTCGTTCGACGAGTTGCTCGCGGCGATCAGAGAAGACGATCTCGCTGCGTTCGCGAACGCAGACGTCCCCTTCGACCTCGTCGTCGAAGCGGTCGATCCTCCCCGCAGCACTGCGCATTCACCGATCTTCCAGGTGATGCTGGTGCTACAGGGTTCGCAGAACACACGCTTCGACCTTTCCGGGGTCACCGCCGAGCTAGTCGAGCAGTACCGTGACCTCACCGACAACGACCTGTCCATCACCTTCGTCGAAGGCGCTGCCGGGCTGTTTGCGGGAGAACGTCGAACGGGTGAGGCACCGCCTCCCCGCACACTGGACGGTGTTCTGGAATACGCGACAGACCTCTTCGATGCAGACGCCGCGTCCTCGTTCGTGAAGCTTTTGGTTGCAGTGCTCGGCGAGGTGGTGAGCGAGCCAGGTAAGGCGATCGGCGACCTCGGTCAGCCTGACGACTACGAGCGCGCGCGGATCGACGAACGCTCAGCGGGGCCGACTGTCGAACTCGAGGAAGCCACTCTAGCTGATCTTCTCGCTGCAACCCACCGTTTCGGTGGTACGGCGCTCGAATTCGATGGAAGCGAACTCGGTTTCGACCAGTTCAATGCGGCGGTTAACTCAACCGCGAGGCGACTGATCCGATCTGGTGTCGGGCCCGAGGTCGCGGTTGGGGTGTGTATCCCCCGATCGCCCGAGATGGTCATCGCGGTACACGCGGTGGTGGCAGCGGGTGGACAGTATGTGCCGATTGATCCGGCAGCTCCCATCGAGAGACTCGACCACATGTGCTCCACGGCGCAGGTGGGTCTGATCATGGTGCGCGATGGCGATCTTCCCCCGGTGCTGGTCGAGAAGTTCTCCAGTGCAACAGATCTCGGACTCGTCGCCGTGAGTCTCGACGAGGCTGTCGGCACTATCGGCACGGTGGCGTCGCGGCCGATCGAAGCTGTTGAACGGCTCGGATATCTTCATCCAGACAATGCGCTGTACACGCTGTTCACCTCGGGATCGACAGGTACTCCCAAGGGAGTCACCGTCTCCCACCGCTCGGTCCTCAACAGGCTTCGGTGGGGCCTGTCGACATTCCCCCTCACTCCCGACGACACGGTTGTTCTCAAAACGCCGTTCACTTTCGATGTGTCGGTTCCCGAGCTGTTCGCGCCCACGCTCGCTGGTGCACGGATGGCGATCACCGCCGACGGCAGGCACGCCGACCCGGACTATTTGATCGATCTTCTCGAGCGCACGCGGGCGACGAGCGTGCACTTCGTTCCGTCGATGCTCGCCGCATTTCTCGACGTCGTCGACCACCAACGATTTCGAGGACTTGACGGGCTGCGGTACGTATTCGCTTCAGGTGAGGCCCTCCCACCGGCGCTGGCCCGCGCTGTCCGCGAGGTGCTCCCGCACGCCGGATTACACAACCTGTTCGGCCCGACGGAGGCGGCGATCGAGGTCACTCATGCGGACCTGGATTCGGTCGGGCATATCGTGCCTATCGGGGTCCCGGTATGGAACACCGAGCTACGCATTCTCGACTCACGACTCCACCCGACAGCACCCGGAATCCCCGGTGAGTTGTACCTCGGCGGTGTTCAGGTTGCTCGCGGGTACGCGCACAGGCCCGGACTGAGCGCGGAACGCTTCGTCGCCGACCCGTTCCGAGCTGGCGGTCGGCTCTACCGGACGGGCGATCTGGTGCGCTGGGGCCGTACTGGAGCGATCGAGTACCTTGGCCGCACCGACTTTCAGGTCAAGTTGCGTGGCCAGCGCATCGAGCTGGGCGAAATCGAGGCAGCGCTCACCGAACTGGACCAGGTGAGCAATGCGGCTGCTACCGTGGCCAATTCGCCGGACGGCGGAAGTCATCTGGCGGTGTACGTCATACCATCGGGTGAAGGCCTCGATATCGACGCCGCGCGGTCGGCGCTGGCGGCGCGGTTGCCGGAGTACATGCGGCCGACCATCTGGACCGTGCTTGAGGCCATGCCGCTCAATCAGGCGGGCAAGCTGGATCGTCGAGCGTTGCCGGCACCCGATTTCGGGTCCGAGGAGTACGTCGCGCCACAGGGTGACGTCGAGATCGCCATCGCCGATGCGGTCGCAGAGGTTCTCGGACTCGACAGGGTTGGTGCGACCGACGACTTCTTCAGCCTTGGTGCCAACTCGTTGTCGGCCACCCGGATCGTGGCACGTATCTCCGAAGCTCTCGGCACACATGTTCCGCTGCGGGAACTCTTCGAATCACCCACCGCGGCGGAGTTGGCGCGCAGACTCGATCACGGCGCAAGCGACACCGTGCCGCTTGCGCCGCGCGCGGACACCGCTGCCGTCGTGCCGTTGTCTTTTGCGCAGCAGCGGATCTGGTTCCTCAACCAATACGACGTCGATTCCGGTGCCTACAACATCCCGGTCGCGCTGAGGCTGCGCGGTGACGTCGATCTTGTCGCGCTGCACCAGGCGGTCTGTGATCTGCTCGATCGCCACGAAGTGTTGCGCACCGTGTTCCCCTCGCAGGTCCGCAACGGCTCCGCGGTCGCGGTGCAACACATACTCGATTCGGACAGCGCGCGTGACGCCCTCGACTGGTCGGTGGCGTCTGTCGGCGAACTCGGCGAATTCGCCGAGCTCGGATTCGACGTCACGGTTCAGCTGCCGCTGCGGGGGAGAGTCGCGCGCGACGGCGACGACCACCTCGTCATGCTCGTCGCGCACCACATCGCCTTTGACGGCGAATCCGCCCCGATACTCGCCCGCGACCTCGCGGTTGCCTACGCGGCGCGTAGTACCGGTGCGATGCCGCCGCGGTGGACGCCGCTCCCGGTGCAGTACGCCGACTTCACGGTCTGGCAACGAGAACAACTCGGCAGCGTCCTCGACGATGACTCGGTGGTCGGTAGGCAGCTGAGCTATTGGCGGTCGCATCTCGCGGGGCTTCCCGACGTTGTCGGCCTGCCGCTGGACCACCGACGTCCCGCTGTCTTCGATCAGCGTGGCGCCACCACGCCCATCGAGGTGCCCGACGATGTCGCCGATCGCGTCGTTGCCCTCGCACACGACTCGGGCACAACGACGTTCATGGTCGTCCATGCCGCACTCGCACTTGCAGTCGCGCGGGTGTCGACATCCGCCGACGTCACCATCGGTGCTGCGATCGCCGGGCGCGGCAACGCTGCACTCGACGACATGGTCGGCATGTTCGTCAATACGTTGGTGCTGCGGACGCCGGTCGACCCGACGATCGGTGTCGGCGAGTTCCTGGCGCAGGTACGCGACGTAGATCTCGACGCCATGGCCAATTCCGATCTGCCGTTCGAAGAACTGGTGGATGCGATCGCGCCGACCCGGTCCACGGCGTTCTCGCCGTTGTTCCAGGTGGGCCTCACCTACCAGTCGAGAGACGCAGATCTCGGAGAGTCGTTCGACGTCGGCGACGTCACCGTTGAGCCTGTCGTGGTTCCGACGACGACGACCAAGGTCGACCTCGCATTCTCGTTCGTCGAAGTCGGTCGCGGGGCGGGCGCACGACTGAGCGGTGAGATGTCGTACGCGACGGCACTGTTCGAAGAGTCGACAGCGATCCGCATCCGGTCGGTGTTCCTACGTGTGCTGACCGCGTTGGCGCGGCGATCGGCGAGCACGATTCGCGATATCGACGTCATCGACCCGGACGTCGACGGCGTTGCGATACCTGCCATCGGTGATGTGTCGCCACCACCGGTAACGATACGGGAGTTGTTGTCGCGCAGGACGATCGTCGACGGTCGCCCAGCGGTGATCTGTGGTGATCGCGAAATCTCGTATGCGGAGTTCGAATCGACGACCAATACGAACGCACGCAGGCTCATCGCCGAAGGGATCGGACCCGGAAGCGTCGTGGCCGTCGCGGTCGAACGTTCCGTTGAGTCCGTGACGGCGGTGTGGTCGATCCTTAAGGCGGGTGCCGCGTATCTGCCTGTCGATCCGCGCTATCCACGTCATCGCGTCGAGCACATGCTCACCGATTCGGGAGTGCGGATCGGGCTGACCACAACAGAATTCGTCGACAACGTCCGGGTTGGCGACGTTCGATGGACCTGTCTGGACGCCGCGTCCAACTCGCCGATCGAGAACGCCGGTGCCCCTCTCGCCGATGACGAGCTGGTGGGACCACTGACGACCGAAGACCTCGCCTACTTGATCTACACCTCGGGTTCGACCGGGTTGCCCAAAGCCGTGGCGGTCAGCCAGCGTGGGCTCGCCGCGTTGGCGGCGGCGCAACAGCGGATATCCGATCAGGCCGACGACACGCGCGTTCTGCATGTGGCATCTCCGAGCTTCGACGCCGCCTTCTTCGAGATGATGTGGGCATACGTTGGTGGTCACACGCTCGTCATCTCGCCTGCAGAGATCTACGGCGGTGACGACCTGAGGACTGTCATCGCCGCGGGGCGCGTCACCGACATGGTCGTGACGCCGACAGTTCTGGCCACCCTGGCATCTGGTTCGAGGGGAGCCGAGTTCGATGGGCCCGGTGCACTCGACGGTGTCCGCCACCTCGCGACTGCAGGTGAGGCGTGCCCCCCCGAACTGGTCGAGCTCTTCGGCGCCGGTTCTGAGATGTTCAATCTGTACGGGCCGAGCGAGTCGACGGTCTGGGCCACGGTGGCGAGATCGGTTCCGGGGCAGCCGGTCACGATCGGACGGCCGATTACCGGATCGGCCGTTGTCGTGCTCGACGAGTGGCTGTGTCCGGTTCCCACGGGCGTGGTGGGGGAGTTGTACCTCGCCGGAGACGGGCTGGCCCGTGGCTACCAGCATCGTGCCGGGCTGACGGCCTCGAGTTTCGTTGCGAACCCCTACGGACGGCGCGGCGAACGTCTGTATCGCACCGGCGACATGGTCCGCTGGACATCCACGGGTGAGCTGGAGTTCGCAGGACGGTCGGATCATCAGGTGAAGATCCGGGGGCAGAGAATCGAATTGGGTGAGGTCGACGCGGCATTGGGTTCGCACCCGCTTGTCGCGCAGGCAATCACGATCGGTCGGTCCGATCGGTCCGGTATTGACCGACTCGTGTCGTACATCGTGGCCGCTGATCCCTCGCACGTACCGAGTGAGTCAGCGCTGATCCATCACGTCGAATCTCTACTACCGCACTACATGGTGCCGGTGAGCATCGTCGCTCTGCCGGCTCTGCCGCTGACCCCTGTCGGAAAGCTCGATCGCGACGCCCTACGGGAGCCGCAGACGGGCCCAGACGCAGCGATCTGCGCGCCGACGAGCGTTGTCGAGGCGCGGGTGGCCGACATCATGGCGGCGACGCTTGGCCTTGACAAGGTCTCGATCGACGCCTCGTTCTTCGCTCTCGGTGGCGACTCGATCATGTCGATCCAGTTCTCCTCGGCGCTACGTGCTGCAGGCTTCGACCTGCGCCCGCGAGACATCTTCGAAGCCAAGACCGTCCGCGCGTTGGCTCGCACCGTCGACGAGGCCGCGGTTGACGTACTGCCCGAGCTTGCGGGCGGCGCATACGGCGAGATCACACTTCCCCCTGTCCTCAGGTGGCTCGTCGACCGCGTCGACGCACCGTCGGAACTCGCAGACTTCTCGCAGGCCGCGATCGTCGTGCACCGGGAGGACACCACGGTCTCCGATATCGCTGCGGTGCTCGGGGCCCTCGTCGATACCCACCCTATGCTGTCGGCAGACCTCGTCGTCGACTCGTCGGGTGCGTGGCGACTGACCGCGACAGGACGCCGTTTCGACGACGACATGGTCAGTATCCGGCGTACCGAGAGCAGCCCGGGCACAACGGAGTTCGAACAGGAACTCGGTCGTGAGCACGCCGCTGCGTTGAGTCGGCTCGACCCGACATCTGGACGAATGGTGTCCTATGCCGCTCTGCTCCCGGCGTCGGGAGGTGCTGGTCGCGGCATCCTGGCAATCCATCATGCCGTCGTCGACGCCGTGTCGTGGCAGACCATCATCACCGCAGCAGTGACCGGCATTGCGCAGCGAACGGCCGGTTCGCCCGTCGAACTCGCGGCTGAGGCCACGTCGGTGCGACGGTGGTCGGCAGCGTTGGCCGACACCGCGGCAGGACGGTCAGACGATGTCGCGGGATGGCTTGATGCACTGCCCGTAGAGGTCGAGCCTGGCCTGCGGCCCATTGATCGCGGTACCGATCGTGAATCCCGCGTGCACACGGTGAGTCGAGTCTTGCCCGCCGAACTCGGAGAGCGGATTCTCACCTCGGTGGCCACCTCATTTCGGACCACGCCGCAGACGGCGATGCTCGCCGCGCTCGGAGCGGCGATTGGTCGATGGAGGGCCAGGCAGGGCGTGACGTCAACGTCTCCGGTGTCGATCTTTGTCGAAGGACATGGGCGCGAAGAGGATCTCGCGCCGGGTGCCGACCTCGCGCGCACCGTAGGATGGTTCACGAGCCTTGCGCCACTTGCCGTGGATCCTTTTTCCAATGCGGAGCCGCGAGCTCTCGTCAAGCAGGTCAAGGAAGCACTCGCATCACAGCCCGATCGCGGCGCCGCCTACCTCGCGTTGTACTACTCCGAGAACGGCCGTGCACTCCGGGAGCGGCCTGCACCGCTAATCACCTTCAACTATCTCGGCAACCGAGTGTCGCTCGGCTCGGAGACTGCCGTGGCAACCGACGACTCGGGGTCGATGACATTCGTACCTGCGACCGAGAGCGTGGCATTGCCCGGTTCGTTGTCGGGCCGCATGGTCGCGCCGGGTGCGCTGTCGGTCAATGTAGCAAGCACCCCCGGTGCTGGGGGGCGCTCACTCGACGTCGATTTCGCCTATCTCGACACGATGCTGGATGCCGACTCCGTGGGGCAGATCGCAGCTGACTTCGAGGACGAACTCAGTAAGATCGCCGACCTCGTGGACGCGCTCGGGGATGTCGGACGCACTCCGTCCGACGTGGCAGACATCGGTCTGACCCAGTCCGAGATCGACAACATAGAAGACGCGCACCCGGGCGCAGACCTCGTGCCGCTGGCACCGCTGCAGGCCGGACTGCTGTTCCAGAACGATGTCGCAGACGGACATTCGGGGGCCGACGTCTATGTCGCGCAGGTGATTCTGGAGTTGTCAGGCGAGGTGGATGCGCATAGGTTGCGTGCCGCGGCGCAGGCGGTCGTGCGTCGGCATGAGGTCTTGCGCACGGCGTATGTACGGACGCACGAGGGGACACCTGTCGGTGTCGTCGTCGAAGACATCGAACTCGGGTGGCGTGAGATCGCCTCCCCTGACTCCGACGTCGCTGCCATAGCCGCCGACGACCGGATGGACCCGTTTGATCTCGCCCGCCCGGGACTGATCAGATTCACGTTGGTGCGGACCGCTGCCGGCCGATCGGTGTTCATCGTCACCAATCACCACATCATCCTCGACGGCTGGTCGGGGCCGATCGTCCTCAACGATCTGTTCGTCGCTTACTCAGATCCGGGGCTCATCGCTACTCCGGCAGTAGGGTTCAGTGATTTCCTCGAATGGTTGTCGGCACGTGATCGCGACGCCGACGCTGCGGCGTGGCAAGCAGCGTTGAGTGGGTTCGCTGAGCCAACGCTCATTGCGCCCGGTGCATCGCGGGACGTTGTCGTTGCACCTCGAGAGGTCACGACGGAACTCGATGAGGATATCGCTTCTGGTATCTCGGAGCTTGCGCGCAGTACCGGCGTCACGGGCGCGACGATCATCCAGTTCGCCTGGGCCGTGCTGCTCTCGCGGGCGACTGGCCAGCAAGCCGTCATTTTTGGCGAAACGGTGTCGGGCAGGCCGGCCGATCTCGACGGAGCCGAGCAGATCGTCGGCCTCATGATCAACACTCTTCCCGTTGCGGTGGACGTCGACAACGAACGCTCCGTGCAGGATTGCCTGATCGAATTGCACGACCAGAAGATCTCCGTCCTCGACCACCAGCACATCGGGTTGCCCGAGATCGCCGCGACTGTTGACACGCCGGTCCTCTTCGACACGCTGACGGTGTACGAGTCGTATCCCGTCGACGCCGCGGCGATCGGAATGTCCACGGAAGCAGGAGGTCTGCAGATCGACGGGGTCGAGGTCTCCGACGCTAGCCACTATCCCCTGACGGTGGTGGCAGCGCCGGTCGCCGACGGCCTACGGCTGACTTTGAAGTACCGGCCCGATGCGGTGGCCGGTCCCTTTGCGGCCGCACTGCTCCAGTCGCTGCACTACGTGCTCGAACAGCTGGTGTCGGTTCCCGATCTCAGGTGCGGCGACATTCGTGTGGTGACGTCCGCGCAAGCGAGTGCGCTCCTACCGCGCGGCTCGGAGGCCACGGAGCCTGCCACACTTGCCGAACTCTTACGCACGGCTGCGATCGCTCACGCCGACGCCGGTGCTGTGTCCGGACCGGACGGCCGTGCAACGTATGCAGAACTCGATGCGACGTCGGAGCGGTTGGCCGTCTGGTTGATGCGGCGCGGTATCGCCCGCGGAGATCTCGTCGCGCTGGCGATACCGCGCGGTCGTCGACTGCTTACGGCAGTCTGGGCGGTCGCGAAGACAGGTGCGGGATTCGTGCCGATCGATCCGAATTATCCTGCCGACCGTGTGAACCACATGGTCACCGACTCCGACGTCCGAATTGGATTCTCCGCCAAGTCATTCGCAGATGAACATACTGCAGACGAACGGACGATCGATGCGGCGCACGACAACGTGCACTGGTTCGATATCGACGACGTCTTGTCCAGCGAAGAGGTGTCGGATCACGTCGCGGATGCTCGCCTTTCGGACCGGGTCACTTCTGTCGACGAGATCGCCTACGTGATCTACACGTCCGGTTCGACGGGTACTCCCAAGGGCGTTGCGGTCACTCATCGAGGCCTGGCCAACTTCGCGCTGTCGCAGCAGCACAATGCGCAATTGGAACCAGGCTCGCGCGTGCTCGGCTTCGCGTCACCGAGTTTCGATGCCTCGGTCCTCGAGATGCTGCTTGCTGTAACTGTCGGAGGCGAAATCCATTATCGGAACGCCGATGTCGTTGGCGGACGTGCTCTGGCGGAGATGATTGTTGCTGCCGGGATCGACGCGACATTCCTCACTCCGGCGGTGCTCGAGACTCTCGATCCCGCAGCTGTGCCGGACCTGGGCGTCGTGCTCGTCGGCGGCGAGGCGATACCGCGTGCATTGGTCGACCGGTGGGCCGATCGCACTCGCTTAATTTCGGTGTACGGACCAACCGAGACGACGATCGCGGTGATGCTGGGTGAACTGGAGACAGGTGAACCCCTGGTCCCGTTGGGGAATGCCACCCGAGGCATTGATCTTCGCGTGCTTGATCGGCGTCTGCGACCGGTGCAGGAGGGAATGGTCGGCGAGCTCTATGTCAGTGGTCACTCGCTCGCCCGAGGGTATCTTCATCGTCCCGGCTTGACCGCTGCATCGTTCGTCGCTGACCCTGATGGCACCTTCGGTGAGCGCCTCTATCGCACGGGTGATCTCGTTCGAGTGGAGACTGATGGACGTGGCCGTCGAACCGCGGTGTACATAGGTCGCTCTGATCATCAGATCAAACTCCGCGGATTGCGTATCGAACTCGGCGAGATCGAGTCGGCCATCGGCGGTCATCCCGGAGTTGACGCCGCGATCGTCGTCGGGGTAGGCGCTCCGGTCGCCACCGAGTTGGCCGCATACGTCGTGCTCGATGATGCCGCCGATCCCGAATCGACAGTCAGGTCGGTACGCGCCAGCGCAGCGCAGCGGCTACCCGAGTTCATGGTTCCAGCCACCTTCACCATCCTGGACAGGTTCCCGCTCACTCCTGTCGGGAAGATCGATCGGCGGGCGCTTCCGCAGCCACGGCGAGCGATGACGGATGGCGATTCACCCGCCACCGAGACAGAGCGTGTCATCGCTTCGGTGTTCGCCGACGTACTCGGCGTTGCCGAGGTTTCGGTAACGGCATCGTTCTTCGATATCGGCGGTGACTCGCTGTCGGCAACCCGTGTTGTTGCCCGGGTCGGCGACGCTCTCGGGATTGAGCTCGGTGTGCGTGAGCTGTTCTCGGCGCCATCGGCTCGTGGTCTCGCCGACGTAGTCGGCGCGAGCGCCGTGCGCCCAAGTGTTGCGTTGACCCGTGGCCCGCGTCCGGAATACCCGCCGTTGTCGTTTGCCCAGCGCCGGATGTGGTTCATCAACCAGTTCGATACGTCGGCTTCCACGTACACCGTGCCGATCGCGCTTGACCTCACCGGCAGCCTCGATGCGATCGCGCTGGAACGGGCGGTGCTCGACGTGGTCGAGCGACATGAGATCCTGCGCACAGTGTTCCCGATCGACCCCGACGGCGAGCCCTACCAGAACGTCGTGGATATCGACACAGCAGCGGTCCTGCTGGACTGGCGCACCACTCGACGCGAGGAGGACATCAGCGCCTTCGTCGCCGAAGGGTTCGATGTCTCGCGCGACCTGCCGATCCGGGTGCTGTTGTGCTCGCACGGTGACGATCACCACCTGTTGGTGCTCGCACTGCACCACATCGCCGCCGATGGCGAATCATTGACTCCATTGGTATCCGACGTCATCGCTGCCTATCTCGCGCGCCGATCCTCAGCCCCCGACGCTGGCCTGCCGCAACTTCCGGTGCAGTTCGTGGACGTTGCACTGTGGCAGCGACGCACGCTCGGCGATCTCGATGACCAGGAATCCGCACTCGCACAACAGATGTCGTTCTGGACTCGTCAACTCGACGGTGTTCCGGAAGTTATCGAGCTACCGACGGACCGACCACGGCCCGCGGTCGCCTCTCATCATGGTGCGATGCTCGACTTCGAGATTCCAGACGAGCTTTCTGCCGGAATCACTTCGCTCGCCAGCACCCTCGGTGTCACCGAGTTCATGGTGTCCCACGCGGCCTTCGCTCTGCTGCTGTCGCGCATCGCCGCAACCGACGACGTCGTGATCGGAACGCCGGTGGCCGGCCGCGGCCGCGCCGAACTCGATCCGCTGATCGGAATGTTGGTCAATACTCTCGTACTTCGGACCAGTGTGGATCCTGCGGCGAGCTTTGCCCATCTGGCGCAGAGCGTCAAGACGCACGACGTCGAGGCATTCGCGCACGCCGACGTGCCATTCGAGTCGTTGGTCGACGCGATGAAACCGACTAGGTCGGAAGCATTCTCGCCGCTGTTTCAGGTCATGTTGACCTACTCTGCCGACCATGGTGCGGCATCGCGGGAGTTGGCACGACTTGATGACCTGACGGTTCGCCGCGTCGACACAGACCTCGTACCCGCGCAAGTCGATCTGACGTTGGGGATCGTGGCGGCGCCGTCTGGTTGGCGCGCAAGCCTCGTCTACGCGACCGACCTGTTCGACGAGGCAACTGTCATCGGTCTGCGAAACATGTTCCTGCGCCTCGTTCGTGAGGTTCTCGATGATCCGTCACGTCCGGTCGGCGACATCCCCCTGCTCGCCGACGCAGACCGCGACGAGGTCGTCGCACTCGGCAAAGGTCCACAGGTCCCGGTCGAGCCGTGCACACTTCTCGACGTCGTCGGCAGTGGCCGGGGTGCGAAGACGGACGCGCTGCGCGCGGGTGAACGAGCACTCTCGCGTGACGAGTTCGACGTTCATGTCGCCGTACTCGCACGGAGACTGATCGCGTCGGGCGTCGGCCCGGACGTCGCGGTCGCCGTCTGCATAGACCGATCCGTGGAGATGCTGGTGGCGGTCCATGCCGTGGTCGCCGCGGGCGGACACTATGTGCCGATCGACACCGATGCGCCGGTCGAGCGCGCGCAGTACATGGTTTCCACGGCCGGTGTGTCTGCGGTGCTCGTTGCCGCAGGGCGGCTTCCGGTACCGATCGCCGCCCTCGGGAACGTCGACGTCCTCGAGGTCGACTGCAGCGCAGACCTCGCAGGGGCCGGTCATCAGAGCACGATCACCGATGACGAGCGCATCCGGCCACTGCGGCCCGACGATGCGGCCTACACGCTGTTCACGTCCGGGTCCACCGGTCGGCCCAAGGGCGTCACCGTCTCGCACCGTGCCATCACCAACCGCATCGCGTGGATGCAGGGCGCCTACCGTTTGACGGCAGACGATGTGGTGCTCCAGAAGACCCCGTACACCTTCGACGTCTCGGTGTGGGAGTTGTTCTGGCCGTTCATGGTCGGGGCGACCCTGGTGGTTGCCGCGCCGCGAGCGCATGGTGACGCGGACTATGTGGCGGACATCATTTCGCGAGAGCGGGTCACCGTGGCGCATTTCGTGCCCTCGATGCTCGCCGCCTTCGTCGCCGCGAACGAACCCTCTCGCCCGCGGCCCACTGGTCTCTCGACGTCCGAACCGGCGACCAGCGATCCGCTGAGCTCGATGCGTCAGATCTTCACATCGGGTGAGGCGCTCACTCCGACGACGGCATCTGCCGCATTGGCGCGGATGCCCGGTGTCAAACTCGACAACCTCTACGGCCCGACGGAAGCGGCCGTCGACGTGACCGCCCAGTCGATCACCGAGGGCATGGTGACGGTGCCGATCGGCGCGCCGGTATGGAACACCGACGTGTACGTGCTGGACAACCGTCTGCATCCGGTTCCCCGCGGTGTCAGCGGAGAACTGTATCTCGGTGGCGTGCAGTTGGCGCGCGGATACGCATCCCGACCGGACCTCACCGCTGAACGCTTTGTCGCGGCACCGATAGGCGAGGGGAGCGGTCGACGTCTCTACCGGACCGGTGATCTCGTGCGGTGGAATGCCGACGGGGGACTCGAATACCTGGGGCGCAGCGATTTCCAGGTCAAGTTGCGCGGACAGCGCCTCGAGCTCGGCGAGATCGAAGCGGTGCTCGAGGCCGCTCCGGGAGTGATCCATGCGGCAGCCGCCGTGAAGCGGGCACCGGGAGGGGCCGACCATCTCGTTGGCTATCTGTCCGGTACCGGCTCCATCGACATCGACATCGACCTCGTGGCCGACTCGATCGGCGCACGTCTGCCCGAGTACATGCGCCCGACCAACTGGGTAGTGCTCGACTCGATGCCGCGGAGTTCGGCCGGCAAGATCGATCGAAAGCTCCTGCCCGCACCGGAGTTCGGCGAGACAACCGGGTGGGTGGAGCCCGCCTCCGAAAGCGAGCGTGTCGTCGCGTCGGTGATGGCTGTTGTTCTCGGACTGCCCCAGATCTCGGTGACCGAGTCGTTCTTCGCACTCGGTGGCGATTCGATCATGTCGATCCAACTGTCGTCGCTTCTGCGAGCCGCCGGAGTTGCCGTCACTCCCAGACAGATCTTCGAGCATCCGTCTGCGCGTGCGCTCGCGAAGGTGTCGGGAGATGTCGTCGCAGCATCTCTGAACGAACTTCCCGGCGGCGCGAAGGGCCGCGCGGCGGTTCCGCCGGCCGCACGGTGGATGATCGACCTCTCTTCGGAACCGGCAGATCTCGACGATTTCGCGCAGGCAGGCGTGTTCACACTGCCCGAGTCGCTGTCGTCGGACGACGTGCGTGAAGTCCTGACCGCGATGATCGAGAACCATCCGGCACTCGCATCGGCGTTGCGCGCTGACGACACCGGACTCTGGTTGGACATCGGTGCAGGACGACCCGTTGCGGAGGTCACCGAGGTTCGTGTCGACGCCCGGCCGGGGGAGGTGGCGTTCTCCGACGCGATCGAACGCGCCCACCGCGACGCCGCCGGACGTCTCGACCCCTCGTCGGGGATCCTCGTACAGGCGGCCGTCGTGCGCGCGCGCCCACCGGCGGCAGGCCGAGTGTTGATCGTGATTCATCACCTCGGTATCGATGCGGTCTCCTGGGGGATCGTGGCAACCGAACTGGCCCTGGGCGCTGCGCAAGTGCGTGCGGGCGAGGCGATCTCACTGTCTGCGGAGCGGACGTCGGTACGTAGGTGGTTGGCGGCGCTGACCGACCTGGCTGCGGATCGACGAGCCGACGTCGAGTTCTGGGAGCGACAATTACCCACGGGCACACCGCTATTCGGTGTTGCCGCCGATCCCGATCGCGATCGGATGTCGCAAGTGTCGTCGCTGCGTCGTGAGTTGCGGCCCGACATCGGCGAGGCGCTCGCCGATACCGCGTCGGCGTTCCGCGCCGGGCCGTCGGATCTGCTTCTCGCAGCGTTGGTCGCGGCGCTCGGCGATGCGACCGGCCGTGACCGCGTGTCGGTTCTTGTCGAGGGTCACGGTCGCACCGAAGAGGCGATCCCCGGTGCCGACGTCTCGGGTACTGTCGGATGGTTCACCTCGGTGGTACCGGTCGAGTTGATCGCGACCGGAACGCCCACCGCCGTCGTCAAGGGCGTCAAGGACGCCCTTCGCGCGCTTCCCGACGACGGCGTGGCATTCGGGCCGTTGCGCTACCTCGTCGACGACTCGCCGCTCGCTGGTCGTGCGCTTCCTGAGATCGTCTACAACCATCTCGGCATCACCGGTCGAGGTGCGAAAGACGCTGCGGGAGACGATGATGTGGCGCCGGCGCCGGAGCGCTACAGTTTGCCGCCATCGGCGTCGGGCCGTGTCGGCGCACAGGGCGCGCTCTCGGTGACCTCCGAGGTGACCGGTGACGGGCGCGTGATCGCACAGTTCGACTCCTCGTCGCACCGCGTCGACGACGCGACTGTGGCGCATATCGCCGATCGATGGGAAGAGGTTCTGGACCGACTCGTCACGCACGTGGCCGAGATCGGCGATCCCGGGCTCAGTACGAGCGACGTGATCGGTCCACAGCACTCCCAAGCCGCCCTCGACGAACTCGCCGTGCGCTACCCGGGAGCAGTGGTGTGGCCGACGACGGCGCTGCAAACGGGGCTCTACTTCGAGTCTGCGACGACCACGACGTCAGGGCACGGCGACCTCGACGTCTATGTCGTGCAGACCGCGATCGATCTCACCGGCCCGCTGGACGAGACGAGGCTCCACGACGCGGCGAATGAGCTGCTCCGGAGACATCGCGTACTCCGTGCAGGCTTCACCACGACCGTGTCGGGCCGCGTTGTGAGCGTCGTCCCCGGCGGACTGTCCGCCCCGTTCGAGGTCGTCGACCTGTCGACGGATGCGAAGGAGCAGGCCGCCGCGAGCGCGGACGAGATCGCAGACGAGCAGCGTCGCAAGCCTTTTGATCCTGCAGATCCGCCGCTGATCCGGTTCGTCGTGCTCCGTCTGCCCGACAACCGATCCCGCCTGTTGGTGACCAATCACCATCTCATCCTCGACGGATGGTCGGGACCGATCGTGCTCGCCGACCTCTTTGCGCTGTATCACGGCGCGACGCCTCCGCCGCCCGACCGGGACTTCGAGGACTTCCTGCGTTGGCTCGACACGCGTGACCGCGCCGCGGCCCGCGGTGCGTGGACGAGACTACTCTCAGAGGTCGAAGGGCCGACGCTGCTCGCAGCGGGCCGTGATGCGGAGACCGATTCGCTGCCACGAGATCTCGAGCTCCGAGTGGCCCCGGACGCGACAGAACAGCTCACCGACCTCGGTAGACGAGCCGGCGCGACACTCGCCTCCGTTCTGGAGTACGCGTGGGCTCTCGTCCTGTCACGACTGACGGGGCAACGCACGGTGGTGTTCGGCGAGACAGTGTCTGGCAGGCCTGCGGACCTCGACGGTGCGGAGTCGATGACCGGCCTGTTCATCAACACCCTGCCGGTTGTCGTGGATATCAACGGCTCGCGCACTCCGGTTGACGAGATCGCAGACCTGCAGTCGCGTAAGGCATCTCTGCTCGATCACCAGTACCTCGGCCTCGGTGAGATCCTGTCGCTCACCGACGAACAGGTGCTGTTCGACACGTTGACCGTGTACGAGTCGTACCCGGTGGATGCCTCGGCGCTCGACACGTCCGCAGAAGACTCGGGCCCGGCCGACTCGCCTGCGGGCGACAACTCGCCTGCCCGTGGCAGACCGGCAGTCGGGGAAGGAGAGTCGACCGCCGACCACGACACACTCGCGATCACGAACGTGTCGGGATCCGATGCAACTCACTACCCGCTGAACATGGCGGCTGCGCCGATCGACGGCGGGCTCCGCGTGACCCTCAAGTACCTCACGTCGGCGTTCGGCGAGCGGGAAGTCGAGAGGCTCGGCCGTCTTCTGCTCCGTGTCCTCGATGGCCTGGCTACCGGCCCGGAGCGCGCGGTCGGCGACATCGCACTGATGACGCCGGAGGAAGCCGAACGGCTTGCTCCGGCCCGTGGCGATGGCGGAGGCCGCGAGCCTCTGCCGGTGCACCGTTGGCTGGCCTCGCGGCCGTCGAATCCGCAGCGTCTCGCACTGGTGTGCGGTGCAGAGCAGATCACCTATGCATCCTTCGACGCGGCCCGAAACCGCCTGGCACGTGCCCTGATCGCACGCGGAATCGGACCGGGATCGGTTGTGGCCGTCGGCATCGAACGTTCCATCGATTCCGTTGTCGCGATGTGGTCGGTGTTGTCGGCGGGAGCTGCGTACGTGCCCGTCGATCCGACGCTGCCGGCTGATCGCATCGCCTACATGCTCGCCGACTCCGGTGTGACCGTCGGGTTGACGACGACCGACGCCGCCTCGTCGCTCGGGATCCCTGGAATCGAGTGGATCGCAATCGATGATGCGCACGTCCGCGCAACACTTGTCGAGCTTCCCGACACGCCGATCCTCAGCGGTGAATTGGTCCGGCAACCGACAGTCGACGATCTCGCCTATCTGATCTACACCTCCGGGTCGACCGGTGTGCCCAAGGCGGTGGCGGTCACGGCTCGCGGCATCACCACGATGGTGGCGGCGCAGGCCGCGATCTCAGGCAGTGGCGACGACGTTCGCGTCCTGCACGTGGCGTCACCGAGCTTCGACGCCTCGTTCTTCGAGATGGCATGGGCATTGGGAACGGGTGCGACACTGGTGATCTCGCCGGCTGGCACGTACGGCGGGACCGGATTGGAGGCGGTCATCGCCGAACATGCGGTGACCGACATGGTGATCACCCCGTCGGTGCTGGCAACACTCGATCCCGACAACGTGAGTAGTCTGCGCCATCTCGCCACGGCAGGTGAGGCATGCCCGCCGGAGCTCGTCGCCCGTTGGGCACGGGAACCGCGAACGATGGTCAACCTCTACGGTCCATCCGAATCGACCGTGTGGGCGACGTCGTCTGTGCTCGTAGCCGACGAACCGGTGACCATCGGTCGTCCGATAGCCGGTTTCTGCGTGTGTGTGCTCGATGAGCGGCTGCACCCGGTCCCGGTCGGCATGGTGGGGGAGTTGTATCTCATGGCCGACGGCCTCGCGCGCGGCTATCTCGGACGCGCGTCGCTGACCGCGGCGACGTTCGTCGCCAACCCCTGGGGCGGGCCCGGTTCTCGGATGTATCGCACCGGCGATCTGGTGCGGTGGGACGAGGCGGGCAATTTGTCATTCGCCGGGCGCGCTGACTTCCAGGTCAAGATCAACGGTCAGCGTGTGGAGATCGGCGAAATAGACGCGGCACTCACCGATCTCGATGATGTCGCGACAGCCGTCACCATCGGTGTGCCCGGGCCGCGGTCGTCCACGCGGCTTGTCTCCTATGTGGTCGCTACGCCGGGTTCGACACTCGTCGAGGAGTCTGTCCGCGAGGCACTGTCGGGTCGGCTCGCCGCCTACATGGTGCCCGCTCGGGTCCTCGTGATCGACGAACTCCCGCTGACGCCTACTGGAAAACTGGACCGACATGCGTTGCCTCGAGCCGAGTTCGGTGGTGGCGAGCATGTCGCACCCGTTGATGCCATCGAGGCGCGCATCGCCGCGGTGTATGCCGACGTGCTCGGCGTCGAGCAGGTCTCCGTCGCCGATTCGTTCTTCGCACTCGGCGGTGACAGCATCCTGTCGATCCAGCTCACCCAGGCGTTGCGCGCCATCGACGTCCATGTCACGCCGCGCGACATCTTCCAACTGCGCTCGCCTCGCGCCCTCGCGCGTTCGGCACGAACCCAGGCGCCGACGCTGTCGGAACTACCCGGCGGAGCGGTCGGCCCGGTGCCGATCGGCCCGATGATCGCATGGATGCTCGAACATGCCGACGGTCCGGAGGATTTCGCGGACTTCGCACAATGGCTGGTGTTCACCTTGCCGGAAGGGGTCGACGAGACCCAGCTCGCCGATATCGGGCGCGCGATCAGCGCGGCGCACCCGATGCTTACCGCGACACTGACCGTGCACCGTGGAGTCGCCGAACTTCACGCAGGTGCAACGGAATTCGACGACGATGCCGTTCGCATAGTGTCGGTCGGCACCACTGATATCGACTCGCAGGCGTTCGCGCATGCGCTCGACGCAGAGCATGCGGCGGCCCTGTCGCGCCTCGATCCGGCCCGCGGCCGTCTGCTGCAACTCGTGGGTCTGAGGCCTGCCGATGGTTCCGTTGGAAGGCTTCTCGTCGTCGTTCATCATCTCGCCGTCGACGCCGTGTCGTGGTCGATCCTGGCTACCGACCTCGCCGTCGCGTGGGGAAGAATGGCCGCGGGTGAACCGATCGAATTGAGTTCGCAGGGCACGTCGTTCCGTCGTTGGGAGACGGCCCTCGAGCAGTTGACCACCGAGCGCGAATCGGAACTGCCACTGTGGCGCGAAGCGTTGCGCGGAGCCGACGTCTTCGGTCCGCTCGACCGCGTACGCGACAGACTCTCGACAATGCGGGTGACGACGGCGACTGTCCCGTCGGACATCACGCGCACCGTCCTGGGTTCGACCGCAGCGGCATTCCGCACCGGGCCGTCGGAGATCTTCCTGGCCGCCTTGGCACTCGCGCTGTCGGGGCATCTCGACGCGCAGGACGAGTCGAGGGGTATCGGGGTACTCGTCGAGGGTCACGGGCGTGAGGAACACGTGACAGCGGGCGCCGATCTCTCGAGAACAGTCGGCTGGTTCACGGCGCTGGCACCCGTTGTGCTGCCGAGGGTCCCCAGCCGTCCTGGGGTTGCCGAACTCGAACCGGGTGCTATCGGAGCAACGGTGAAGGCCGTCAAGGAGGCGCTTGCGGCGCAGCCGGACAAGGGAATCGCCTTCGGTGCGTTGCGCTATCTCGGCGACGCTCCGCTGGCCGACGCCGCGCTTCCGTCGATCACCTTCAACTATCTGGGTGCGGGCGCTGCGGGTGCCGGTGACATCGACCTCGATGAGGTCGGGCGCAGTGCGATCGTCCCGGTGGCCGACCAACCGCGACTGATGGCAGCGGGCTCCGGCGCGATGGTGGCGCCGGCGGCGCTCGCGATCAACGTGTCGACCGTTCCCGGTGCGGATGGCCGAGAACTGCGTGCCGAGTTCGCTTTTCCCGTCGGTGCGGTCGACGCTGCCACAGTCGACGAGATCTCGTCGGCGTGGGCGCGCGCGGTCGGCGCGATTGCTGACTATGCGCAGGCAGTCGGTGATCCCGGACTCACGCCATCCGATGTCGCAGGGGTGCAACTGACTCAGGGTGACCTCGATGCGGTGGACACCAGGTACCCCGGGGCGGATGTGTGGGCGGTGTCGCCGCTGCAGGCCGGCCTGTACTTCGAGGCGGGCATGGCGCTGCAGCGCGGGGCGAGCGATGTCTACGTGGTGCAGTCGGCGATTGAACTCGGCGGCGATGTCGATGCCGAGCGATTCGAACGTGCGGTTGCGGCGCTGATGCGGCGGCATCGCGTCCTGCGATCGGCGTTCGCCGAGACGTCGAGCGGCGAGGTACTCACAGTGGTGCCGCGGGCGGTGCCGACACCGTGGCGCGTCGTCGAGCTGGCGGACCGCGACGATGCGGATGTCGCGCTTGCCGACGTCGCGCGGGAAGAGCTCGAGCGTCCCTTCGATCTCTCGGTGCCGCCGCTGATCAGGTTCGCACTTGTCGCACTGCCCTCCGGTGATCATCGACTCCTCATCACCAACCACCATCTCCTTCTCGACGGTTGGTCCGGTCCGCTGGTCATCGCCGACCTGTTCACCGCGTATGCCACCGACGCGCCGCTGGCGACCGAGGACTCCGCGCCCGACTACAAGAGCTTCCTCGAGTGGCTGGCACGCACAGATCGCCGCGCCGGCATCTCGGCGTGGCGCGATCTGCTCGCCGACATCGACGGACCGACCCTTGTTGCGGGCGGTCGTGCCACCGCAGTCGCTGAACCCGCCGACCACATCGTCGATCTCGACGCTGCCGTCGTCGGTGCACTCACCGATCTGTCACGGTCGACCGGCGCGACGATGAGCAGCATCTTCCAATACGCGTGGGCTGCACTGCTCGCCAGGTTGACCGGACGGTCGACGGTCACCTTCGGCGAGACCGTGTCGGGCAGGCCGGCTGATCTCGACGGTGTGGACTCGATGGTCGGTCTGTTCATCAACACGCTGCCCGTGGTCGCGAACGTAGCTCCGGGACAGCAGGTCTCGGCGGCGCTGCGCGATTTCCAGACTGTGAAGTCGGGACTACTCGATCATCAGCACGTCGGGCTCGCGGAGATCATGGCGGAGTCGGGCGCCACACAGCTTTTCGACACGCTCACCGTCTACGAGTCGTACCCGGTGGACACCAGTGCCGCAACGGGTCTAGACCTGGCCGGAATGAGTGTGCTCGGCGTCGAGGGACATGATGCGACGCACTACCCGCTGAATCTGGCGGTGTCGCCGATCGGCGACGGACTGCGCGTGACGGTGAAGTATCTGCGCGGTGTGTTCGACGATACCGAGGTGTCCCGATTCGGCGAGATGCTCGTCGCGATCCTGACGGCGTTCGCCGCGAATCCGGACTCCGCGGTCGGCGACATCGATGTGCTCTCCATCGAGGAGAGCACAGGGCTCGTCCCGGCCAGCGGAGGGGTCGCCACCGCGGGCATCCCTGTGGTCGACCTCCTTGCGACCCGCCCGGGGCAACCGGATTCGGTCGCGGTCATCTGTGGTGACCGCGAGCTCGACCGCGGCGAGTTCGAAGCTCGCACAAACGAACTCGCCCGCCTGTTGATCGCGCGCGACGTCGGCCCCGGGGACGTCGTCGCCGTTGCCCTCACGCGGTCCGTCGACTCGGTGATCGCGGTCTGGTCTGTTCTCAAGACAGGCGCCGCGTATCTGCCGGTCGATCCGGTGCTGCCCGCTGAGCGTGTCGCACACATGCTCTCCGATGCGGGTGTGCGGATCGGTCTGACGAAATCGAGACACGCTCCCGAACTCGCTGCGGCCTCCGATTCCGCCTGGATAGAGCTCGACGCCCCGCATATCGTGGAACGTCTCGACGGGCTCTCTTCTACTCCGCTCGGGCACGACGAGTTGCTTGGCACTCCGCGCGCTGATGACACGGCCTACGTCATCTACACCTCGGGCTCGACCGGCAAGCCGAAGGGTGTCGCCGTCTCGGCGCGCGGTATCGCCAATCTTCTCGCAGCTCAACGGGATATCTCCGGAACTGGAGACGACGTGCGAATCCTCCACGTCGCGTCCCCGAGTTTCGACGCCTCGTTCTTCGAGATGCTGTGGGCGATCGGACTCGGTGTTCCGCTGGTGGTCTCGCCTGCCGATGTGTTCGCGGGAGCGGAGCTCGAACGTGTGATCGTCGACGGCGGGGTCACTGACCTCGTCGTGACGCCGTCGGTATTGGCGACGCTGTCTCCGGAGGCGCTGCGCACTGTTCGGCACGTGACGACCGCTGGTGAAGCCATCTCTTCTGATCTGGTGCAGCGGTGGATCTCGGCCGGACACACCATGATCAACCTCTATGGGCCGTCGGAAGCCACGGTGTGGTCGACGTCGGCGCGGCTACGGGCTGGTGCACCGGTGACCATCGGGGCCCCGATCCGAGGTGTTGATGTCGTCGTTCTCGACGAACGCCTCCATCCCGTGCCCGTGGGAATGATCGGCGAACTCTACCTATCGGGGGAGTCCATCGCTCTGGGATATCTGAACCGTCCGGGCCTGACGGCCGAACGCTTCGTCGCCAATCCCTTCGGAGCGCCGGGAAGTCGTCTGTACCGCACCGGCGACCTGGTGCGCTGGCGTGCGATGGGCGATCTGGAGTTCGCAGGCCGCGCCGATTTCCAGGTCAAGGTGAACGGCCAGCGCGTCGAACTCGGTGAGATCGACGCCTTGCTCGCTACCGACCCCGCGGTGGCCGCCTCGGTCACCATCGGTGTCGCGGACAGCGACGGCACCACTCGGGTCGTCGCCTACGTGGTGGCCGCAAAGGGCGATACTCACGCCAACGCGCACGGCAACCTGCTCGACGACCTCGCTGCAGCTCTGGCACGTCAGTTGCCCACCTACATGGTCCCCGCGGCCATCATGTTGATCGACACGATGCCCGTCACGCCGCTGGGCAAACTCGACCGAAGAGCGCTCCCGGCACCCGAGTTCGCCGTCGGGGAGCGGGTGGCGCCCGCCGATAGCACCGAGCAGGCGGTCGCCGACATTGTTGCCGACGTGCTCGGAGTCGACGAGGTCTCGGTCATCGACTCGTTCTTCGACATCGGCGGACATTCGTTGAGTGCCACCAGGGTCGCGGCCAGAGTCGGTGACCGGTTCGGCCTCCAGATGGGTGTGCGAGACATCTTCGATGCCCCGAGCGTTCGGGCGCTGGCGGCACGCGTGCGGCTCGGATCCGGGGACTCGGCAGGAGTGCGCAGGCGTGTCATATCGGCCTATCACCCGAGACCGCAACGTATTCCGTTGACGTTTGCCCAGCAGCGGATGTGGTTCATCAACCGCTACGATCCGAGCTCGCCCGCATACAACATTCCGGTTGCGCTGCGTCTGCGCGGAGATGTCGACCCGGTCGCACTCCGAGCGGCACTCATCGACGTCATCGGGCGGCACGAGGTGTTGCGCTCGACATTCCCCGCTGATGATTCGGGTCCGCAACAGGTGGTTCTTCCCGTCGACGACGCCGCGCGCATGCTGGATTGGGCGGTGGGGGCCGACCCGGCTGCTGCGCTCGCGACCACGGCCGCGGGCTTCGACGTCTCGCACGAGCTGCCGATCCGGGCGCGTCTGTGCGAGAGCGCCGCCGATGACTGGTTGTTCGTGCTCGTTGTCCATCACATCGCCGCGGACGGTGAGTCGATGGGGCCGCTCGTGCGCGATGTCGTGACCGCATACGCCGCGCGCCGGGCGGGCGACACGACACCGCTGACCGCACTCGAGGTCCAGTTCGCCGACGTCGCACTGTGGCAGCGTGAGGAACTCGGCTCTGTCGACGACGCGGACTCCGTGGTCGCACGTCAACTCGACTACTGGACAACGCAGTTGAGGGGCATCCCGGATGTCCTCGAACTGCCGACAGATAGGGAGCGGCCCCCCGTCGCATCGATGCGCGGTGCGCTGGTCCGCTTCGATATCCCGGCTGCGACGGCGGCGTCGATCACCGCTGTGGCGGCGCGCTACGACGTGACGCCGTTCATGGTCGTCCACGCGGCGCTTGCCGCGACTCTCGGCCGGTTGGCGGCCTCCGACGACATCGCCATCGGTGTTCCCGTCGCGGGTCGGGGCAGCAGGGTGCTCGACGACATGGTCGGCATGTTCGTCAACACGCTCGTCCTGCGTACGAGACTGGACTCAGCGCAGACGTTCGCCGAATTTCTCGCGCAGGTGCGTTCCGACGATCTGGCGGCGTTCGCGAACGCCGACGTCCCGTTCGAGTACCTCGTCGACAGGATCAAGCCCGTTCGCTCGCAGTCATTCTCGCCTCTGACGCAAGTTCTGTTGACCTTCGAGCAGAGCGCACTGCCCGAGTTGGCGGGTGGCGAGGTCGGCGGTGGCGAGGTCGCCGGTCTGGTCGTCGAGCCGGTTGCTCCAGCAGTGATTCCGGCGAAGGTGGATCTGACCGTCGGGATCGCGACGGCCCCGGGTGGCCACGACTGGCAGGCGTCGATCATCTATGCCACCGACCTTTTCGACGCAGAGACCGTCGAGACACTCGCGGACCGGCTAGTGGGTGTGCTCGGTGCGGCTACCGCCGATACCGCGACGGCACTCGGTGACCTCCCGGTACGTACGCGGGCTGAGATCGCCCACGCCGCACAGGCTCCCGCGCCCATCGTCGACAACCCGAATGCCGGTGCGACACTCGTCGATCTCTTCGCGCGAAGCGTCGAGAGACATTCTGATTCGGTGGCCGTGAGTGACGGCGTCTCGTCGTTGACCTACGGCGAACTCGACGAGATGTCCACGCGTATCGCGGGGGCGTTGCGGACAGCGGGTGTGGTGCCCGGCGCTGTCGTCGGGATAGCGCTGTCGCGCAACCCGACACTCGTGGTCGCCATGCTCGGCGTACTCAAGGCCGGAGGCGCCTACGTCCCGCTCGACGTCTCGAATCCGCCGGAGCGTCTGCGGCACATCGTCGACGACTCCGACCCCGCATGTATTCTGGTCGACGACGAGACGGCGACTACGTTCGCCGCCGACGGACGGGCACGCGACATCGCAGGGCTGCTGAATCAGTCCCACGCGCTGCCGACAACACGCCGGGATCCGGGTGCACCGGCGTACATGATCTTCACGTCTGGATCGACCGGCGTTCCCAAGGGCGTTGTCGTCTCACATCGCAATGTCGTCGCGTTGCTCGACAGTGCCTTCGAGCGTTTCGACGTCGACGAGAACGACGTGTGGTCGGTCTTCCACTCGTATGCGTTCGACTTCTCCGTCTGGGAACTCTGGGGACCGCTCACGACCGGCGGTCGTGCGGTGATCGTCGATCGCGACGTCGCGCGGGTCCCGTCGGAGTTCCTCGACCTGCTTGCGGCACAACAGGTGACGGTGTTGAGCCAGACGCCGTCGGCGTTCTACCAACTGATCGACGCACGGGAGCAAAAGCCGCGACTCGAACTCGACCTACGCTACCTGGTGTTCGGTGGCGAAGAGCTCCGATTCGATCAGGTCGACCGATGGTTCGCTTCCTTCCCGAATGACCAGGCGCGACTGGTGAACATGTACGGCATCACCGAGACCACCGTCCACGTGACGTTCCGGGAACTCGATCCGACGATCGTGCGGGAGGCCCGTGGCAGCATTGTCGGCGAGCCGCTGTCATCGTTGGCCATGCTGATCCTCGACGACAGGTTGCGCCCGGTACCCGACGGCACCGTGGGCGAGATCTACGTCCACGGGACGCAGTCGGCGTTGTATTACCACAGACGAGCAGGGCTCAGTGCCACACGATTCGTCGCGAATCCGTTCGGGGGCAGCGGTGCCCGCATGTATCGCACAGGTGACCTGGGCAGGCAAGTCGGTGCAGAGATCGTGTACCTCGGACGTGGTGACGCCCAGATCCAGTTGCGGGGCTTCCGAATCGAATTGGGTGAGGTCGAGGCAGCGTTGAGATCTGCGTCTGGTGTCACCTCCGCGGCGGCGCGGGTTGTCTCGGTCGACGGCGCGGGCGATCTCCTGGTCGGATACATCGTTGGCTCAGACGATCTCGACCCCGCCGCGGTGAGAGAAGTTGCACGCGCACGGGTTCCGGCCTACATGGTGCCTGATGTGGTGATGCAGATCGATGTGTTGCCGCTGACCGGAAACGGCAAGCTGGACAGGGCCGCGCTGCCCGTCCCCGCCCGCGCGGGCTCGACCTCATTCGTTGCGCCTGAGACAGCGAACGAACGGATCGTCGCCGGTGTCTTTGCTGACATCCTCGGCGTCGGCGAGGTCTCGGTGACCGAGTCGTTCTTCGACCTCGGCGGCAATTCTCTGAGCGCCACCCGTGTGGCGAGCAGGGTCGGCGAGGCCACCGAGACCGATGTCTCGGTGCGAGACCTGTTCGACGCACCGTCCGTGCGCGAGCTGGCGAACCGCCTGGACTCGACGTCGTCGGCGCAGGCCCCCATCGAGGTTGTCGACCCGCGACCACGGATCGTTCCGCTGTCCTTCGCACAGCAACGGATGTGGTTCATCAATCAACTCGACCCGGCGTCGCCCGCGTACAACATTCCGCTCACCTTCCGTGTCGATGGCGACCTCGACGTCGCAGCGATGCGTGCGGCGGTCGGCGACGTGGTGTCGCGTCACGAGGTCCTCCGGACCACCTACCGGGTGGTCGAAGGTGTCGCCTCGCAGTACGTTCATTCACCGCAGGACGCGAACGCGATGCTCGACTGGGCGGTGGTGTCGGGGTTCGACGACGTGGTCTCGGCTGCAGCAACGGGATTCGACGTGAGTCGAGAACTCCCGATCAGGATTCGGGTGCTCGACGATCCGTCCGTCGACGAGACGATACTGCTCTTCGCGCTGCATCACGTGGCCGCGGACGGCCAGTCGCTTCGCCCGTTGACGGCAGACGTGCTCACCGCCTACGCGGCACGCACCGCGGGAGATGAGCCCCGCTTCACTCCGCTTGAGGTCCAGTTCGCCGACTACGCGCTGTGGCAGCAGCGAGTGCTCGGATCCGTCGACGATCCGACGTCGATTGTCAGTGGGCAACTCGCGTACTGGGACAGGACTCTTGAGGGAATGCCCGATGTGCTGGCGCTGCCCACCGACCGGCCGCGTCCGAGTGTCGCGAGCATGCGGGGTCGGCGGAGCGAGTTCGAGATCCCTGCCGCTGTCGCACGTACTCTCGACGAGCTCGCTCGAGCCCACGGAGCGACGACTTTCATGGTGATCCACACCGCGCTCGCCGCGCTGCTCGCGCGACTGGCCAATACGTCTGACATCGCGATCGGCACGCCGATCGCGGGACGCGGCCAGAGGGTGCTCGACGATCTTGTCGGCATGTTCGTGAACACCCTCGTGCTGCGCACCGAGATTTCCGGGGCCGACACCTTCGCCGACCTGCTCGATGAGGTGCGACGCGTCGATCTCGAGGCATACGCGCACGCCGACGTACCCTTCGAGCTACTCGTGGAACAGCTCAATCCCACACGCTCACAGTCGTTTGCACCGCTCGTGCAGGTACTGCTGTCGCTCGATCAGAGTGCGGGACCGTCGGGGGATGTGATCGTGTCGACCGACGAATTGACGCTGAGTGCAATCGATCCCGGTGAGCCGCCCGCGCAGGTCGACCTCACCGTCGGCGTGAGTACCCGACCAGAGGGCGAACCATGGCAGGGATCGATCATCTACGCCACCGATTTGTTCGACGAGGCGACGGTCGAGACGCTCGCACAACGTATGGTCGCAGTCCTCACCGCGGCCGGGTCGTCAGCTGACCTCCGCGTGGGCGATATCGACCTGCGAACGCCCACGGAGACACGCCGTCTCGACGAGCTGTCGGTCGGTGCAGCGGTGAGTGTCGATCGCCGGCTCATTCCCGACGTCATCACCGAACAGACCCGGCGCAGTCCGAATGCGACGGCGTTGGTCTGGGAGGGAAGCGAGATCTCGTTCGCACAATTCGCCTCCCAGGTGAACTCATTGGGGCGTCGCCTCATCTCGATGGGAGTCGGCCCCGACGTCGCGGTCGCTGTGTGCATGCCTCGCTCCGCCGCGATGGTCGTGGCACTGCACGCCATCGTCGCCGCAGGTGGTCAGTACGTGCCGATCGACACCACCGCTCCGGCCGAGCGAGTGCGCTACATGCTCGATACAGCCGGTGCCGCAATTGTGCTCGTCGATGCAGCCGGAACGCCGGACGCGATCGTCGAACTGGCCACGCACACCCGTGTGGTGCCGGTGGCGCTGGCCTCGTCGGCGCCGGAGACCGCGCCCATCACCGACGCCGAGCGACTGGCGCCGCTGCATCCGGACAGCGCCATGTACACCCTGTTCACGTCCGGATCGACCGGACGGCCCAAAGGCGTCACGCTGTCGCACTCTGCCGTCGCGAACCGACTCTGGTGGGGCCTAGCCCAGCTTCCTATCGACTCGTCGGATGCGGTGATGCTCAAGACGCCGTACACGTTCGACTGCTCGGTGCCCGAGCTCTTCGCGCCGATGATGGTGGGCGCACAACAGGTGATCGCACGCGCCGACGGTCATCTCGACCCGGTCTATCTGTGTCGGCTCATCGAAGAGACCGCGACCACGATGGTGCATTTCGTTCCGTCGATGTTGTCGGTGTTCCTCGACATAGCCGGTGCCGATCGACTGGCCCGCCTCACCACGGTGCGGTTCGTGTCGACGACCGGTGAAGCGTTGCCGCCCAACGTCGCAACCGCGACACGTGAACTGTTGCCCGGCGCGGCGTTGTTCAATCTGTACGGACCAACCGAAGCCGCTGTCGAGATCACCTACGCCGAGATCGATTCGGTTCACGGACCGGTCGTGTCGATCGGTGTGCCGGTGTGGAATTCGACAGCTCGCGTCCTCGACGGGCGTTTGCGCCCGGTCCCGCCGGGGGTGGCCGGCGAACTGTACGTCGGCGGTGTTCAGCTCGCCAGGGGATACGCCGCGAGGCCTGACCTGACCGCGGAGAGGTTCGTCGCCGATCCCTACGGTTCGAGCGGTGAGCGGATGTACCGGACCGGAGATCTGGTGCGGTGGAATACCGCGGGCGAGTTGGAGTACCTGGGGCGCACCGACTTCCAAGTGAAGCTGCGCGGTCAGCGCATCGAACTCGGCGAGATCGAGGCGGTGCTCGCGGCGGCGCCGGGGGTGGTTCACGCGGCGGCAACGGTCGCCACCGCGCCGTCGGGCGGCGATCACCTCGTTGCTTACCTCGCGGGCGAGGATCTCTCGCTCGCCGCGGTCAAAGAGTATGTGGCGGGTGTTCTTCCGGAGTTCATGCGGCCGACGGTGTGGATGATGCTCGATGACATCGCGCTGAACTCCGCCGGAAAGCTCGACAGGCGCGCGCTCCCCGCCGCCGAGTTCCGTGATGAGCGCTACGTCGCTCCCGCGGACGGAACCGAGCGCATCGTTGCCGAAGCCTATGCGGCGGTGCTGGAGTCCGACCGAGTGTCGGCGACAGCAGGATTCTTCGATCTCGGTGGCAACTCGTTGACGGCCACGCAGGTGCTTGCCCATCTACGCGAACGCCTGGGCCCAGACATCGAGTTGGCGTGGGTCTTCGAAGATCCGACGGTCCGCGGTCTCGCCGCGCGCATCGACGGGGATCGCAAGTCCGACCAGGTGCTGCTTCCGCTCAAGATCGACGGAGCGCTATCACCGCTGTTCTGCGTTCATCCCGCAGGTGGGCTGGCCTGGTTCTACGGAGGATTGGCGCCATACCTGCCCGATCGGCCGATCTACGGACTACAGGATCCGAACGTCGCCAACGGCGAGCCCAGTCTCGACTCTGTGCAGGAGCTTGCGCGCCGGTACGTCGACGAAATTCGTGCGGTTCGTCCCCATGGCCCTTACAACCTGCTTGGCTGGTCACTCGGCGGATACATCGCACATGCGATGGCGGTTCTCCTGCAGGAGAGCGGCGAGCGCGTCGAATTCCTGTCGATCATGGATGCGATGCCGGTAGACGACGAACCGCCGCACCCACAGACGACCGGCGCCGATCATGGAGGTCGCGCGGACGACTATCTCGGACAGCACGATCTCGGAGACAACGTGCGAGACGTCCTCGGCGGCTGGCGGGATCTGTTCGACATCCCCGATGACGTACACGCTGAATCGTCGGACGATCTCGCGACCGTCATCGAGAACGCAATCACGAAGACCGGACTGCTGTCCGGTGATCAGGTTCGACGGGTGATGGACAGCTTCGAGCGATCCGACGACATGGTTCCACGCCATCGCGCCGGGGTGTTCGAGGGCGATCTGCTGGTTTTTACAGCTACTCGGGACAGACCGGTGGAGGCAGACCTCGCCGCGTCATGGCGACCGTACGCGACGGGCCGAATCGACAACGTCGACGTCGACGCCCATCACCTGGGCATGGCAGATGCGGAAGCTCTGGCTGTCGTGGGCCCGCGTCTCGCCGAAGGCCTGCGACGTGCGGGGGCTAACTGAGTTGCCGGAGACGTCTACCTGCTCGGTGGTAGTGAATCGGGCAGCTGAACGGGCCTGCGAGCCAATAATTAGGCTGTACTAAGGAACGGGCGGAACGACCGCCGACGACTGGAAGGATTCATTATGACGAACCCCTTTGACGACGAAAACGGGCGCTTCTTCGTCCTTGTCAACGACGAGAACCAGCACTCGCTCTGGCCGACCTTCGCCGACATCCCGGCCGGATGGACGAAGGTGTTCGGCGAGGACAGCCGGGCGGCCTGCCTGGAGTACGTTGAGCAGAACTGGACGGACCTTCGTCCCAAGAGCTTGATCGAGGCAATGGAGGCCGACAACGCTGCCGCCGACGGAAGCTCAGCAGGGTCCGACTCGGAGGCCTGACACGTTGGGCATCAGGCACTGATTGGTCACGTCCATGCCTCACCTCCATTCCGATTCACAAAAGCCTCTCGGTTAGATATATCTCAGCGAATAGCTTGAACGAACGATAGACAACTGAGCGCATGTATTCTACGTCACAAGGATGGGGTGACGGGTTTCAAAATCTGTATCGGCGAGGGATGCTGGATTGACCGTCGAGTAACGATCGACAGGGCGGTGGTGTCAATGACGCAGAAATGTCTTCCGCGGGGGAGTAGCGATGGATGACTTACTCGGAGATATCCGTGCGAGAGCGGTAGCGACGCCGTGGATGCCTGCTGTCCGTGTCGGGGGCGACATGGTGACGTATGGCGCGCTCGACATGGCGATTGAGTCCTACGGTGCCGTGCTCGACAAGTATGAGATGTCGCGCGAGTCTGCCTTCTACGCTGCGATCATGCATACCGTGCCCGCCCTGAGCGCGGTGGACAACCCGAACCAACAGGGGCTGGTTGTGAACCAGGTGGTCGAGTGGGTGGGTCGCCATCTTCCGCCGCCGACAGGGGGTCTGCGCGTCGCAGGCTGAGTGTGTTTATCGGGCGGTTGCCGCGCGACCGGCCGGCTCTGCCCATACCACGGTTGTGTCAGGCTCCGATTATGAGGAGCACGATGGCGAGAACAGGCACACCGATGAGTGCGGCGATCGTGCCGAGCACGATGCCGGTGATGGCCCGTGCGCTGCCGTGGTAGCCGGGCTTCCGGTTGATCTGGCGAACGCCTGCGGCCCCGAGCGCGACCGACAACACCCCCAGAACACCGCCGATCCCGAGCACCGGGACGAGGGGTAGTGCGGCCAGCGCGGTCACCAGCGACGCGGTCGACAGGGGTGCAGGCCTGGTCCGCTGCGGTAGTGGACGTGCCGGCGTGAGGGGCACGGGAGCGAGTGCGACGTGGTCGGGGTGCGCGAGGTCCCAGTAGTCGCCCACCTCAGGAAGCGGCGAGTCCCCGGGCGTGTCGCGCACTCGCGCCATGGGCACGGGAGAACGGTGTGGGCGTCCGGGTGTGCTTGCCGCGATCGCGTCGTCGTATGCCGTGGCGTCGGCGGTGGAAGGCAACGTCATCGACTCGAGATCGTTCGACGACGGCCACCGCTCGTAGCGCTGTGTGAGTGTCGGTTCGATCGGCGCGGTCTGGTGTTCGGTACGCATCGGCCCTCCTCGGGATGAGTGTACCGACGTAAGAACGGTGATCCCTGCTGCTCGAATTCGCTCGGCGATGCCGGTCGGTGACTCTCACCGACCCGCAGACGCCAACTGCGCCGCCCCGGTGGCTCGTGGGACGGCGCAGTTTCATGCGTGTGGCCGGGTGTAACCCGGCCGGCGGGGATCAGCCCCCGTGCTGGCCCATCATCGAGCTGAGCTGGGTCACCGCATCGCCGGACAGTTTCCAGTCGCCGTCGACCTTCACGTACGAGAGCGTGATGTTGGCCGGATTCGGGGAGTGCGGGCTCTTCACCTCGACGCTGGCGTCGGCCTTGTCGTCGCCGGTCTTCTTGACCTCTGTGACGGTGTAGACGTCGGGTCCGTATCCCGCAGCCGACGCGCCCTTGGCGTACGCCTGGATCGCGGTCTTGGTGACCGGGTTGGTGGTGTCCACGACCTTCTCGAGATCCTCCGAGGAGGTGTTCGAGTCGACTGCCTTGCGAAGGATGTCCTGGGCGTCGGAGTTGGTCAGTCCCGCGATCGCTGCGGCTGCCTGGCTGGTCGCCTCCGTGACCTTGCTCGTGGCACTGGCCACGGTGTCGCCGGCGCTGTCCGAATCCGAACAGCCCGCGACGGCGACGAGTGCAGCGCCCGCGATCATGGCTGATGCGAGAGACTTCCGAAGCTTCATTGCTACTCCTGACGACGTGAGTGGTTGACGACGTACTTGTTGCCGTGGTGGTAAGGACACACTAACCCACGGTCTCCGGTCTGCATCCAGAGGATTCGTGCGGTACCGTCGGGAAGGGAATTAAGCGGACCTTGGTCCGGTTATGGCCAGTGAAAGGTTTCGTGTCCGTCATCCCAGGAGGCATGACAATGCAGTTCGGACTGTTTTCCGTCAGCGACATCACGGCCGACCCGACGACGGGAGTCGAGCCGAGCGAGCACGAGCGCATCAAGGCATCGGTGGCGATCGCCAAGAAGGCCGAGGACATCGGCCTCGACGTCTTCGCGCTCGGTGAGCATCACAATCCGCCGTTCTTCTCGTCGTCGCCGACGACAACGCTCGCCTACATCGCAGCTCAGACCAGCACGTTGCAGCTGTCGACCGCGACGACCCTGATCACCACCAACGATCCGGTGAAGATCGCCGAGGACTTCGCGATGCTGCAGCACCTCGCCGACGGTCGCGTCGACCTGATGCTCGGTCGCGGCAACACCGGCCCGGTGTACCCGTGGTTCGGCAAGGACATCCGTCAGGGCATCCCGCTGGCCATCGAGAACTACCACCTCCTGCATCGCCTGTGGACCGAGGACGTCGTCGACTGGGAGGGCAAGTTCCGTACCCCGCTGCAGTCGTTCACCTCGACGCCGCGTCCGCTTGACGACGTCGCGCCGTTCGTGTGGCACGGCTCGATTCGCAGCCCGGAGATCGCCGAGCAAGCCGCGTACTACGGTGACGGCTTCTTTGCCAACCACATCTTCTGGCCGGCAGAGCACTCGAAGCGACTGATCGATTTCTACCGGCAGCGCTATGAGCACTACGGTCACGGAAAGGCAAGCCAGGCGATCGTCGGACTCGGTGGTCAGTTCTTCATACGGAAGAACTCGCAGGACGCCGTCAACGAGTTCCGCCCCTACTTCGACAACGCGCCCGTGTACGGGCACGGACCGTCGTTGGAGGACTTCAGCCGCGAGACGCCGCTCACTGTGGGCAGCCCGCAGGAGTTCGTCGACCGCACGCTCTCCTTCCGCGAGACGTTCGGTGACTACCAGCGCCAGCTGTTCCTCGTCGACCACGCCGGGCTGCCGCTGAAGACCGTCCTCGAACAGCTCGACGAACTCGGTGAGGTGCTTCCCGAGCTTCGCAAGGGATTCGCGGAGGGTCGTCCGGCAGATGTTCCCGACGCCCCGACGCACGAGTCGCTCGTTGCGCGCAAGCTCGCCGACACCGAGCAGGAAGCTCAGGTGAACGCATGACAGCGGTGAAACTGGTCGCCGTCAACGCCGGGCTCAGTGAGCCGTCGTCGACAAGGATGCTCGTCGACCGGCTCGTCGACGACACCGCATCGATCGTGCGGGCGCACGACCGTGACGTCGATGTCCTGGTCATCGATCTGCGCGATCTCGCTGTGGACATAGGTCGTTCGCTGGCAACGGGTTTCGCGACGGGATCGGCGGCAGATGCCATCAGGTCGGTAGAAGATGCCGACGCGCTGATTGTCGCGACGCCGGTGTTCAACGCCTCGTATTCGGGTCTGTTCAAGTCGTTCTTCGATCTTGTCGATGTCGATGCGATGGAGGGTAAGCCGGTACTCATCGCAGCGACCGGCGGCAGCCCCCGGCACTCGATGGTTCTCGACCACGCGCTGCGCCCGCTGTTCGGCTACCTACGCACCGTCGTGGTACCGACAGGCGTGTACGCGGCGTCGGAGGACTGGGCGTCGACATCGGGCGATACAACATCACTGTCCGACCGAATCCGCCGCGCTGCAACACAATTGGCGGCATTGTTGCCGGATGGGTCCGGTCTGGCGGCGGTCACGTCGCAGGCGCAGGACTCCGATCATGGTGACCGGCGCGCGCATGCGGGTGAAGAGGCGGGAATCGCCAACTTCGCACGCCTGCTGGCGGGCGACTGACCGATCGGCGCGTCGGACGTTGCCGATATCCGACGAGACGAGTACCTATGCGCGCCCGGGAGTGTTCTCCCGGGCGCGCAGTCGTGTGCCGGGGAGGGTGGGGGCGGGCAGGTGCTGTATCTCGCCCGTGTAGCCCTGCACCTGGCCGAAACGCTCGCTGTGCGCCATCCACTCCTCGCGCGCGGCGACGATCTCCTCGTGGCTTCGGCCGACGAAGTTCCACCACATGATGATGTCGTCGTCGAACGGGGCGCCCCCGAGCACGATGACGCGGGTGTCGTCGTCTCCGCGGTTGGCCAGGGTGATCGAGTCGGCGCCGATCCCGACGTAGCCGAGTTCGGTACGTTCGAGCGTGGCAGCCGTCGAATCGACGATCTCCACCCGACCCGAGTCGACGAGGAACCCGTGCTCGAATCCCGGGTCGACGTCGAGTGTGATGTCGGCGCCCGATGGGATGCGCAGTTCGGCACCGACGAGTGGTGTGAACGTGTCGACCGGCGACGTGCTGCCGAGCAACGATCCCAGAAAGACGAGAGCGCTCACATCGCCGACGGTGATCGGCTGCGGCACGAAGTGGGCGAAGTCGCGCGCGGTGTTCGCGGCGCCGGCGGGTAGTGCGACCCACAACTGCACGCCGTGCAACACCGTGGTGTCCTGCGTCGACACCTCGGTGTGGGCGATGCCGTGCCCCGAGGTCATCAGATTCAACTCACCGGGACGGACCATCGCGCGATTGCCCATCGTGTCGCGGTGCTCGATCTCGCCGGTGAACAGCCAACTGACAGTTTGCAATCCGATGTGCGGATGCGGCGGGACATCCATACCGCCGGTGGCCGATACGTCGTCGGGTCCGTAGTGGTCGGCGAAGCACCAGGCGCCGATCAGTGAGCGCTCGCGCTGCGGCAGCGTGCGGTGCACGGTCATCGCGCGAGGCCCGCCGAGCGGGACGTCACGGGCGGTGAGCACCTCGACACGTAGCGAGCCGTCGTGGTCGGGGTCGGCGTTCTCGACCTCGGTCTGGCAGTCGATCTCTGCCGGGTGTGCTTCCAGATTGCTCATGGCGTCGCGCCTTTCGGCTGTGGGGGCTGATGACGCCAGTCTAGAAACCCTTGAGCCGCGCAGGTCCGGTCATGGTGTTCACAGGCGGGTCGCCATCGTGTCAGAGCTCGGTGGCGTCGCCGAATGTCATGGCGAGGTGTGCCACAGACATCGTCATGGCCGCATGTCGGGCCGGCTTCAGGCCGCGCAGTTCCTCGGCTATCGGATGGCCGCCGAGTGTCAGGGTGGCGCCGCCGACCCGCGCACGCACACCGCTCAGTGATCCCAATCGCCATGGAACCGAACGCAGTTGTCCGTCGAGGCACGAGTAGGCGGTGAGCTCGGCCTCGCCGGATGTCGCGGGGACCGGGAGACCCGGTGCCGTCTCGAGCGCGGCGATGAGGTTGCCGTGCTCGGAGACACACCCGCGCTTGCGGGCGCGGTCGTGGTCGACGTCGAAGTCGGCGAGGAACTTCGGAAAGCCCCAGATCCCGCGCCCCGCCTGGCGGGTGAACTCGCCGTCGACGGGGAGCCTGTGGACGAGGGCGTGCGCGTCGCCGCGCAGCACCGAACCGATGGCGCGCAGGGGCGACGCGGGTGTCGACGGATTCTCGACAAGCAGGCAGACCCCGAACTCGTTGTAGGGGCCGAGGTCTCCGTCGACGTAGTCGACGAAAACCAGCATCACCATCCCGCGTCCGGGCCGTATCCGCAGTGGACGCAGAGGCGCGGCGCCCGAGCTCGTGATCGCGCTCGCCATCGCGTCGGCATCCGCAGTGAACCCTGCGACGATGCAGCGCGCATCCCTGATCTCGACGGGCATGGTGAGAGTGGTGCCTGCGATGGTGTGGGTGGACGGGGATGGCATGGGGCGCCTTTCGACATCAGCGGACGGCCATAGCGGATGAATGAGAACGTGTTCTAGTTTTGCACATTCTCAGATGTCGGGTGAGGAAACCGTTCCGTCGGCCGAGTGCTCAGAGCTGCGGTAACACGGTTTGCTTGCATATGCAATCAAGGCCCCTATATGGGGACTACCGACATGTCAGACCGGATCCTTATCATTTGCTCAGTGTTGGGGATCGCTGTCGTGAAGACATGATGTGTAAGGACGTACTGGTGACCGTAGTTTCTGAGGCCGGGGTTCCCCTCGGCGGGCCCCTACCTGTGGCTGTGCACGGTGTTGTCGCCGGTCGCGGTGCTGCGGAGAGCACACACGCCCCCAATGAGATCGCCCGGATGGACGATTATCGCCGCGGTCACGACGCAGTGGTGAGCCGCAGACCGATGCTGTCGCGTCGTGAGGTCGAGGTGCTCCTGACCTGGCTACGTGCAGAGTCGAAGGAGGACGCCGCGGCTGAGCTGTTCATTTCCGCCTCGACGGTGAGCACCCATCTCGCCCGCATTCGTGCGAAGTACACCGCAGCGGGCCGCCCCGCACCGACGAAGACCCACCTACTCGCTCGTGCGCTCCAGGACGGTTACACCAGCCTCGACCGTTGGTGACCTTCCGGCGCGCCTCGTCGTCATCGGCGCCGAGCACCTCCCGGCAGTCTCACGCTCCGATGTCGCGGGCGATCGACGGCCAGGTCTGGTGCAGGTCGTCCTGCCAGTAGCCCCATGAATGGGTGCCGCCGGGACGGAGAGTGACCTTGGCCGGGATACCGAGTTCGGCGAGACGCGCGGCCATCTGGCGCGTGCACTGATCGATGCCGAACTCGATTGCTCCGCCGAGTAACACCTGGTTGCCCAGGGCGAATCCGTCTCCGTCGATTCCCGGGTCCGAGAGTCGCTCATGTGAGCCGGGCAGGCCGGTGCCCGCAGTCATGTACACCTTGGTGCCGCGCAGTTTCGCCGCGTTGAGGTAGGGGTCGTTGGCGCGCCATCCCGGGCCGTCGAGAGGACCCCACATGTTGACCATGTTGCCGCCGCCCCGGTCTTCGACGACGAAACGGATGTACTGCTGCCCGACGGGGTCGCTTGTCCGTGCGCAGCCGCTGAACGCTGCGATCGAGCGGTACATGCCCGGGGCTGCGAGCGCGAGGTTGAAGACGGTCGTTCCCGCCATCGAGATGCCCGCGACCGCGACCTTGCCGGTGGTCGGGAAGCGCTTGTCGATCAGCGGTGGCAACTCCTTGGTGAGGAACGTCTGCCACTTGTTGCGGCCGAGGACGGGGTCGTCGCGCTGCCAATCGGTGTAATAGGAGAAGGCTCCGCCGATCGGGGTCACGACGTAGGCGTTCTTGTCGGCGAAGAACTTCTTGTAGTCGGTACGAGCGTCCCACGTGGCCGAATCCTCACCGCCGCCCGCGCCGTTGAGCAGGTACAGCGTCGGGGCGGGGCGCGAGCGGTTCTTCGGGGTCAGCACCGTGATCGGGATGGTCCGGTCCATCGCCGCCGAATGCACCATCAGCGTCACCTGCTGGGGCGAGTCGTCGGTGGAGCTGACGATGCTCGACGCCGGAGCGGCCTGTGCCGGGCTCGTCACGCCGAGCAGTGCTGCCAGGGTGAGCCCGAGGGTCAGCCAGATCAGGTGTTGTCGACGCATGCTTCTCCTGCGGTCTCACGATGTCTACGTGGGCCGTGGTCTCCCGCCGTCGGAACCAGCCGCCCGACCAGCCGAACGCGAGGTGGTCTGGACCGACCGGAGCAGCTGATGGCGCACGACCAACGCCCCAGGGGCGCACTCTACAGTGCGACCTGGGTGAGGATATCGGTTGTCGGTGCAGCCGATCCGCCCTGCGGCTCGATGGTCACCGCGAGCACCGTCGAGGTGTCGAGTGCGTCGATTACGTGGGGTGCCGAGGAGCCGGTGCCCGCGACGAGTCCCGCCGAGACCGGCTTGTCGGATTTGCCGATCAGCCACAACTGGAATGTCTTGTCGGCCGCAATCGGATTGCGCTGGTCACGGACCACCGCGACAGCGCGATTCGCCGACTTCGAACTCACGACGGTGATGGTGCCCCGGTTGTCGGCCAGTGACGAGACCGTCGACCGTGCGTCGGGCGCCGCGAGAATGTCGGACACCTGTTGGGCGGTCGTCGTCGACGGCGTCGTGTCGGGCGCGGTGGACCGGCCGATCAGCACGCCGGCACCGAGCGCGACGGCCACCGCGACCGCCGCCGCTCCGACCGCGACCGCGATCCGTCCACGTCTTCTGCGTGCACGGTCGAGCGGTACCACGGTCGACGCCCCGCCACCGCTGCCGACCGTGGAGGCCTCTTCGGGAGCAGCGTGTCCGGGGGTTGTGCGTTCGGTACCGGTGTCAGCGGCGGAGCGTTCGGGGTCGTGCCTGTCTGGGTCGTGCCTGTCTGGGTCGTACCGGTCTGGGGGCGGATCGCCGTTGCCCGAATGGTGCTGCGCCCCGTCGCCATCGTCGGTGCTGAACACGCGATCGAGGACCGTCGCGCGTAGTTCTGCAGGTGCGCTGAGCGCGAATCCGCTGGCGAGGTCCGTGATGGTCGACTCGATGTCGGCGATACGGCCGAGGTAGATGCGTCGTTCGACGGGGGTGAGATCGTCGAGTTCGCGGCGCACGCGGTCGGTTTCGGCGGGCGTCAGCGCGTCGATCGCATAGAGCTCGATGTGGTCGTCGAGCCACTCGGTGTCAGCCATCGGACTCTCCGTGCATGCATTTCTTGAGGTTTCGAAGACCGTCGCGGATGCGGGATTTGATCGTCGGCAGCGGTGTCGCGGTGACAGCGGCCACCTCGGGATAGGTCATGCCACTGAAGTACGACATCTCGATACTCGCGCGCTGGAGTTCGGTCAGCCGGTCGAGGCAGGTGCGCAGGGCACGGGTCTCCTCGCGGTCGACGACCACCTCGAGCGGGATCGGGTGCGGGGTGCTCGCGTTTCCTGCGCCGTACTCCGCGGCCTTGCGCTGTTGCAGCTCTTCGGTGCGGACGCGGTCGACGGCGCGGCGGTGGGCGATCGTCATCATCCACGTGATCACCGAACCGCGCTCCGGGTGATACTGGTCAGCCTTCTGCCAGTACTGCAGGTAGGACTCCTGCACGACCTCCTCGGCGTAGTGCACGTCGCGGATCACCCGCAGGGCGAGTCCGTAGATACGTGCGCTGGTCAGGTCGTAGAGCCGACCGAACGCGGCACGGTCGCCGCCTGCCGATGCCATCAACAGCGCGCTGAGTGTGCTCGCTTCGGACGTCTGTCCCGCTGCGCGTCCGCCGTCGTCTCCCGTTGGTCTGTCGCCGGATGTCACTCCACTACGGTAGCCAGGCGCTGTGCCGGGTGTCACAGCACGGTCCGGTCGCCCCCACGCGGGATCGGCGGCGACGCGATGAGTGGGCCGTCGAGTCATCTGCTTGCCGCACGACGGTAGAGCAGCAGCGACAACGGCATGCACACGGCGAGGATCGCGATGCTCCAGGCGACCGAGTAGCCGAGTGCGTGGTCGGCGACCCAGCCCGTCGGCGGCACGAAGTTCGACGGCGCGCCGTTGCCGAGGTGCTCACGGCTCGTCGTGGCGACGGCCGTCACCGGATTCCACTCGGCGATGGTTCGCAACGGGCCCGGCAGGCTTGCCGCGGAGATGAATGCCGACGACAGAAATGTCACGGGGAACATCCACAGGAATCCGATACTCTGTGCCACTTCGACATTCGGCGCTGCCAAGCCGGTCACGGCGCCGACCCAGGCCATGGCGAGAGCGAACAGCACGATCACCCCGAACGCCACCGCGGCGTCGGCGATCGAGCCATAGATGCGCCACCCGATCACCAGGCCGCTGACCACCATGACCGCGAGTCCGACGAGGCCGAGCAACATGTCCGAGCCGACTCGACCGGCGATGACCGCCAACCGGGACATGGGCAGCGAGCGGAGCCGGTCGATGATGCCGTCCGACATGTCGTTGGCGAGACCCACGGTGGTGAATGCGGCGTTGAACACCACTGTCTGCGTGAAGATTCCGGCCATCAGGTACTCGCGGTAGGAGTGTCCTCCGAAGGTCGCCCCGAAGACGTAGGCGAAGAGAAACACGAACATCAACGGCTGGATGGTCGCGCTCACGAGCAGGGTGGGGATGCGGCGCACCGTGAGCAGATTGCGCTCGACGATGACTGCGGTGTCAGTGAACATCGGCTGGCTCCCGTGTGTCGAGGTGCGTCGTCGTCTCGGCCGGGTCGGCGTCGACGCTGCGATCGGTCAGGTGCAGGAAGACGTCGTCGAGTGTCGGTCCCGCGACCGACACGCTGCGCACGGATGCTCCGCCTGCGTCGAGCGCACGGACGGCGTCGGGGATGTCGGCGGCGCCGTCGGCGACGGGAACCGTCCACGTCGTTGCGTCCGATTGGTTCGGTGTGCCGACACCGATCGCCGCCAGAGTCCGTGCGATCACCGCGGATTGCGCGGGGGTGGGCTCGCCGTCGAACTCGGCGGTGAGGATCTGCGGTGTGATCGAATTCTTGAGTTCGTCGGCACTGCCCTGAGCACGGATGCGTCCGTGGTCGATGACGGTGATCTCGTCGGCCAACGTGTCGGCCTCCTCGAGGTACTGCGTCGTCAACAACACGGTCGTCCCGGAGTCGACCTGTGCGGCGATCAGGTCCCAGATCTGGCGTCGACCACGTGGGTCGAGGCCGGTCGTCGGCTCGTCGAGGATGACCAGACGCGGATGGTTGATGAGCGCACCCGCCAGATCGAGTCGACGCCGCATGCCTCCCGAATAGGTGCGCATGGGTCTGTCGGCGGCGTCGTCGAGTCCGAGGTCGGCGATCATCTCGCGCGCCATCCTCGACGCGTCGCGCCGTCGATGGCCGTAGAGTTGCGCCACCATACGCAGGTTCTCGAAGCCGGTCAGTGTTCCGTCCACGGCTGCGTATTGACCTGAGACGCCGATGATCTCGCGAGCCCGGTCGGGTTCGCCCACGGCGTCGATCCCGTCGACGGTCACGGTTCCCGCGTCGGGTCGCAACAGCGTGGCCACCATTCGGACGGTGGTGGTCTTCCCGGCACCGTTGGGGCCGAGCAACGCGTGGACGGTGCCCGCGGGAATGGTGAGATCGAGGTTGTCGACGGCGGTGACGACCCGCCCGCGACGAGCGAGGCCAGAGGTGAACACCTTTCGCACACCACGTATCTCGAGTGCGTTGCCGGGCACGGCTCCCGCCGCGGTGTCGATGGGCATCGTGTCGGTGTCGGCCGGATCCGTGGCGGGCCCGGTGTCGATGGGATCAGTCAGCCTGTGTCGTCCGGTGGTCGGCACGGGTACTCCCTTCCATTGCTTCGATCAGGCTCGCGGGGCGTAGATCGGTCCAGTTCTCCTCGACGTAGCTCAAGCAGTCGTCGTGGCCGGACGGCCCGTATACGCTGCGCCAGCCCGCGGGGACCGGGGCGAACTGCGGCCACAGCGAGTGCTGGTTCTCCTGGTTGACGAGCACCAAGAACACGCCGTCGACGTCATCGAATGGATTGGTCATGAGTCATTCCTCCTCGGTGATGCGATGCCGCGACCAGCGTCGCGGTCGTGGGGACAGGACATGTGCGTAGTCGACGACGTTCTGCGGCAACAGCATCCGTGCATGCGTGCAGTCGACGTCGATGTTGTGAATGGTGCCGTCGACGTAGGGACGCCACCCGTCGACCGCACGCGCGCCCGGTTGCGATGCGCGGGTGGCGGACACGAAGGTGATGTCTCCGTGGAAGACCCGCGGACGCCACGGATTCGCGAGATCGCCCGCTTGCTCGAACACCTGGTGCACCGTGCCGAACTCGTCCCTCGACAGCCCTCCGAGCAACCCGCCCGCCGCGCGCACCGCATGCCACGCGTCGTCGACATTTGGTGACGTGGTGGGATCGGTGGTGCTGATGCCGAACTCACTGAGCAACTCACCGATGGACGGCTCGGTCACCAGGTCTGGGCGGTCGGCGAGAACGTAGGAGTCGAGGATCGTGAGATCGCCGACGACCTCTCCGCTGCCCTGCAGGATCACCGCGATCTCCTGTGCGATGATCCCGCCGAGTGACCAGCCGAGCAGGTGGTAGGGACCGTGTGGCGCCACGGACTGGATCTGCTCGGCGTAGTAGGCCGCGAGCTCGCCCAGTGACGTCGGTGCCGGTAGCCCCGACAGCGTCGGGTGCTGTAGCCCGTACACCGCACGATTGGGTTCGAGATGGGGCAGTAGCGACGTGAATGCCCAGGACAGACCGATGGCCGGGTGTATGACGAACAGCGGTGGCGCTACGGCCGGATCGGAGTGCTGCGGGGTCGACCGCCGCCCGATCAGTACATCCCAGGCCGAGCGCGCGGTCTGTTCGGTCGTGCCCGATGAGCCGGACCCGGGATCGGCCTGCACCGCGAGCTCGGAAACCGTCGGCGCCGCGAACACCTGGTGGGCACGGATGTCGACCCCGAGAACCGACGAGAGCCGCTCGGCGAGAGTCGTTGCCTGCAGCGAGTTCCCGCCGAGATCGAAGAAGCTCGTATCCGCGGCGATCTCGTCGTCTGTCAGTCCGAGTACCTCGACGAAGACCGTCGCAATCGCGGTCTCGGTGCCCGGTCGCGGAGCCCTGCCGCTCCGCGAGATCTGCGGAGTGGGGAGTGCGGTGCGGTCGAGTTTGCCGACCGGGGTCAGCGGGATCTCGTCGAGAACGGTGACGGTCGCTGGCACCATGTGACGCGGAAGTCGTTGCGGCAGAGCTGCTCGGAGGTCATCTCCGACCGTCGAAGCGACCGCCGTCGCGTCAGGCACGAGTGTCACGTAGCTGTGCAATGTGGCATCGGCCTGCGCCGGTGGTGCGTCGTTGCCGTGCTGATTGGTCCCGCCGATCACGGTGACCGCGAAATCGACGCGAGGGTCGGCGGTCAGTGCGTCGTCGATCTCACCGAGCTCGACGCGGAAGCCGCGCACCTGCACCTGACCGTCACTTCGTGCCACATAGGACAGTCGTCCGTCGGGCGTCCATCGCACGAGATCACCTGTGCGATACATCCGGTGGCCCGCGAAGTCGTCTCCGGCGACCATTGGCACCGGTAGATACCTCGATGCGGTGAGTCCCGGGCGCCGGTGGTAACCGCGGGTGACCTGCGAGCCGATCAGATACAGCTCACCGACGACACCGACGGGCACCGGATGGAGTCGTGAATCGAGGACGAGCGCGCTCACGCCGTTGTTCGGTGTGCCCATGGTCAGCTCGTCGTGTGCCCGCAACGGGTCACTGGAGGTGGTGATGACTGTGGTCTCGGTGGGTCCGTAGACGTTCAGGATCCGACGTCCCGCAGACCAGCGGCGCGCGAGGTCGGCGCCGAAGGCCTCGCCGCCGATCGCCAGGCAGCGCAGGGTGGGGGCGTCGGTCGGCGACATGCTCGCCACTGCAGCGGGCGTGATGAATGCATGCGTCACGCGGTTGCGGGTGAGGAACTGCGCCAACGGTTTTCCGCCGTACACGTCGGTGGGAGCGATGACCAGGCACGCCGAACCCGCTGCCGCGAGCAGGAATTCGAGGACCGATGCATCGAAGCTCGGTGACGCGAAATGCAGCACCCGTGAGTCCTGGCGCGGCGTCATCCGCGCGCGCAACTCGTCCCGCACCGCGCGAAGCCCGGAATGGGGCACCAGAACCCCTTTCGGGCGGCCCGTCGAGCCGGACGTGTAGATGATGTAGGCCAGCCCGTCGACGCGAGCACCGATCGTCTCCGTGTCCGCGAGGGGTGCCGCCGACTGTCGGGCGAGCCGGTCGCGTACCGCCCGGTCGTCGACGACGATCACCTGCGCCGCCGCCGGGGCGCTGTCGCGGTGCGCCGAGTCGGTCACCACCAGTTGCGCACCGCTGTCGGCGAGCATGTGGGCGATGCGCTCGGGCGGGTACGTCGGGTCGACCGGGACGTACGCCGCCCCCGTCCGCACGATCGCCCAGATCGCCACGAGAGCCTCGATGGATCGGGGAATGGCCATGGCCACCACCGGCTCCGGCTCGTCGGACGCGTGGGCGCCGCCGATGCCGCGTCCGAGGAGCAGGCGAGCGAGTCGGTTCGCCCTGGCGTCGAGTTCGCGATAGGTGATCTCGGTATCGCCGTCGGTGGCCGCGATGCCGTCGGGGTTGTGCGACACGGCATCGTCGAGGATCGCTCCGAAGGTCATCGGGTCGGCGCCGCGCGGCCCGCGGGCCGGTGCGACGTCGGCCACCTCGAGGGGATCGGTGACGCGGATGTCGCCGACCGCGCGCGCGGCGTCTGTGGTGATCGCGCGTACCACCCGCAGGAACCTGACCCCGAGCTCGTGGGCGTCGTGGTCCCGGTAGCGGTCGACGGCGAATGTCACCTCCAGCGACGCATCCGCGGAGTGCAGACCCGAAAGGGTGAACTGGAGTGCGAACTTGGCCTGCGCGGAACGAACCTCGCTGATCTGTCCGCGTAGTCCCGGAACCGGTTCGATCACGCCGCCTGCGATATCCGAGCCGTAGTCGTGGACCGACAGTGCCACCTCGAAGAGAGGATGCCCGCCGGCAGAGCGATCCGGATTCACCGCGGCCACGACGTCGTCGAAGGGCACCTCCCGGTGGTCGAGTGCATCGAGATCGTCGTCACGCACCCGAGCGAGGAGCTCACGAACGGGTTCGTCTCCGTCGATCTGCGTTCGCAGGGCGAGAGTGTTGACGAACATCCCGACGACACCGGACAGATCGGTATCGGGCAGGTCGGGAACGACGCGGTTGGCGACCGGCGTGCCGATCACCACATCGCTGCCGACTCCGAGCCGGTACATCAGGGTTGCCAGCGCTGTGTGGAGCAGGGTGAACGGCGTGGTCGACTGACTACGGGCGCAGGCGATCACCGCGTTACGGAGTTCGTCGTCGAGCGGAATCGACACCGTACCGGCAGCTGATGGCGTGCCCTCGGACGTGTGTGCGCGGATCGAGGTGAGCGGACGGCTCGGCCTCGGGGCGGAGTCGGCGGGAGCGCCTCGGAGGAGTGTCGTCCAGTAGGCCAGGTGGTCGCTGACCGCGGACCGGTGCTCCTCGGCACCGACGATCGCTGCGTAGTCGCGATAGCCGAAAGCCGCTTCCTCCCAGGTTGTTCGACGACCGGCGAGTCTCTCGGAGTAGGCCGTCGCGAGATCGCCAACCAGAATCGGCAACGACGCTCCGTCCGCGGCCACGTGGTGGATGACCAGAACCAGGATGTGCTCGCCGGTGGAGTCCGCCGAGATCCGGGTCAGCAGGTGCGCGCGCATCCCGGGCGCCACAGCGACGTCGATCGGTGCGGCGCACAGGCGTGAGATCAGTGTCATCGCGTCGGCGTCGTCCCGGTAGCCGAGCGGTTGCAGGTTTCCGATCGTCGATTCCGCGCCGACGAGCACGCCTCCGGTCTGCGCACCGCCCGATGTAGCGGGATAGACGGTGCGCAGACCTGCGTGCCGCGACACGAGGTCGATGAGTGCCTCGCGCAGCGCGTGCCGGTCGAGAGGACCGGTCAGGCGCAGCATGAAGGGCATCAGGTAGTCGGTCGACGTCGGATGCAGCCGCGCCAGCGACAGCAGTCGCCGCTGCATCGGAGCGACAGGAACCATACTGCTACGCACAGGGATTCGAACTCGACCGCGTGGTCCGTCGAGCGCGCCTGCGTCGCGGGCCGCGTCGGTCGTCGCTGCGTCCGCGTCCGAAGCCGTGCGCTCTGACGTGACCGGTGCTGCGTTGCGGGGTTGCGCAGTGAGTGGTGCTGTGCTGAGGGATTCGGGGCGGGCGAGTTCCGGGTCGACCAGTTCTGCGAGCGCGGCGACCGTCGGGTGGTCGAAGATCTCGCGTACGCGAAGTCTCGCTCCATCGTGGGTTCGCAACCTCGCCGCGAGTGCCGTTGCCTGCAGCGACGTGCCGCCCGCCTCGAAGAAGTCGGTGGCTGCACCGATGGACTCGACACCGACACCGAGGACGTCGGCCAGCGCGTCGGCCACCCGGCGCTGAGCCGGCGTCGTCAGTTCATGTGCGGTGGTCGTCGGGGCGATGGTCGGGGCGGGCAACGCACGCCGATCGATCTTTCCGTTGGGGGTCACCGGGAACCGGTCGAGGACCACAATGCCCGACGGCACCATCTGCCGGGGCAGTGAGACCGCGACGTGCGCGATGAGCGTCTGGTCGGCGAGGGTGTCTGCCGAGGCCGAGGCAACGTAGGCCACCAGACGTGCGTCGGCGCCGTTGCCGTGCACGAGCGTCAGCGCGCCGTCGACGTCCGGGTGGGAGGTGAGCGCGTTGTTCACCTCGTCCGGTTCGATGCGGAATCCGCGCACCTTCACCTGGTTGTCGCTGCGGCCGTCGAACACCAGCGCACCGGATCGGTTGCGGTGCACCACATCTCCGGTTCGGTACATCACCGCACCGCGCGCCCGTGGATCGGCGACGAATCGGCCCGCGGTGAGATCTGGGCGACCGAGGTAGCCGCGGGCGACGCCGGGGCCTGCGAGGTAGAGCTCGCCGGGCACGGTGTCCTGGACCGGCTGCAGGCGATGGTCGAGGACCATTGCGGTACAACCGGTCACGGGATGTCCGATCGTGATCTCGTCACCGGGGCTCAGCGGCGGCGACATCGTCGCCACGATCGTCGTCTCGGTGGGGCCGTAGCAGTTCACATATCGTCTGCCCGGCGCCCAGGCGGCAACGAGTTCGGCAGGCGAGGCCTCGCCTCCGACACCGAGGGTCCGCAACCGCGGAAGAGGTCGCGGTGTCGCGGCCATCAGCGCGGCGGGCGTGATGAAGGCGTGCGAGACGCCGTGCTCGTCGAGGAACTCGACGAGCTCGTCGCCACCGTAGATGGTCGGCGGCGCGATGACCATCGTCGCACCCGCGTCGAAGGCGAGCATGAACTCGAGGAACGTCGCATCGAAGCCCGGGGATGCGAAATGCAGTGTCCGGTCACCGGGCTGCACGTCGTAGCGGTCGCGTTGGCTCTGGCTGAAGGCCCCGATGCCGCGGTGGGTCACCGTGACTCCCTTCGGGGTGCCCGTCGAACCGGAGGTGTAGATCACGTATGCGGCGGCGTCGGGCAGGCGGGGCGCAGGGTCGGGCAGTCGATCGCCGGGGTGACCGAGTGCCTCGGTGTCGATCCAGCGCATGGTCGACGTCCCGTCGAGATGGCGATCGAGCCCGGGGTCGGTGATCCCGATCCGTGCGTCGGAATCGCGCAGCATGTGCTCGACGCGGTCGCTCGGATACCGTGCATCGATCGGGAGGACGACTCCGCCCGCGCGCAATACGGCCCAGAGCGCGGCGACGAATCGCCAGGATCGGGGGAGCGCTACGGCGACAACGTGTTCGGGTCCGACGCCCTCGGCACGCAGGGTGGCCGACCATCGCGCGGTGACCTCATCGAGCTGTGCGTATGTCATCGCGACATCGCCGTCCTCGACCGCGATCAGTTCCCGATGCCTGGTGGCGGTGAGATCGAGGAGGTCGGCGAGGTGGACCGGGTCAGGACTCGGCGTCGGATATGCGGGGAAGGCCGGGACGAGGTGTTCGTCGATGCGGCGTCGTGGGTGCTCGACGAGCGCGTGTGCGAGCTCGACGAAACCGTGTGCCAGTTCTTCTATACGCGTCCGACTGAACAGTTCGGTCGCGTACGTCATGCGGAGCGTGTCCCCGCGCGACTGCACTTCGAGGTCGAATCGTGCTGCGCCGGTGTCGACTTCCTCGATCTCGGTGCGCAGTCCACGCAGTGCGGCGTCGGACGTGGTGAGCGGATCGTCGTCGACGGTGAGCGAGATGGTGAAGACAGGGTGCCTGCCGGTGCGCGGCGGGCGCAGATCGGCCACCACCGCGTCGAAGGGCAGCTCCGCGTGCGAGAGGGCGTCGAGATCCACACGGCGCACCGCGTCGAGCAATTCCGTCGCCGACCACGCACCGTCGACCCGGGTGCGCAGGACGACCGAGTTGACGAACATGCCGACGAGGTGAGCAAGCCGCGAGTCCGTCCGGCCCGCGACGGGGGTGCCGATCACGATGTCGGCATCCGCCCCGGCGGTGTGGACGTCCTTGTCGGCGCTGTGTCGTGTCAGCAGCGCGGCGAGCACCGCGTGCATCGCCATGAACTCGGTCGTGGTGGTACTGCCGAGTTCGGTCAGGCGTGCGCGGACACCACGGTCGAAGGCCACGTCGACGACGTCGGCACCGCGTGCGGCGTTGCGGCGTTCCGACGGTGGGACGTCGGTCAGTAGCACGGGCGCCGGGTCGAGAGCGGCGAGTTCGCCCCGCCACCACTCGGTCAGCGCGGGCATCCGTTGCTCGAGCGACTCGCGCTGCCAGCGCAGGAAGTCGCGATAGTCGAGTGGGAGCGGATCTGCCGACGGTGATCGACCGTCGGACAGATCCGCGTAGGCGCCCGCGAGGTCACGCGCGAGTGGCGCCATCGACGCGCCGTCGGCGGCGATGTGGTGCACGACGACGGTCAGTTTGTGGTGGTCTGGCGAGTCGGTGAGTCGGTGCAACGCGACACGGATCGGGAGATCTCGGGTGAGGTCGAACCGGCGTCGCGCCAACGACTCCGCGTCGGCGCGCCATTGCGCAGGCGACGCGTCCTCCGCCACCAGTGTGATGTCACTGCCGGTTGTGACCCGCATCGTGGGGTGTCCGTCGTGCTCCGGGTAGACGGTGCGCAGGGGCTCGTGGCGGTCGATCACCCACCGGAGCGCGCCGGCCAGGGCATCGACGTCGAGGTCGCCGCGCAGGTCGAGTGCAAAGGCGATCGAGTACGAGGCGTCCGACGCGTCGTCGTCGGCTCCGAGTGTGTTGAGGAACCAGAGTTGTTGCTGCGCAGGCCCGCACGATGGAACGTCGGCCGTCGGATCGTGGCGGAGGAGCACCCGATCAGACGACGTGTCGTCACCGCCTACCGAGGCGAGTTCTGCGATGGTCGGATGCTCGAAGATGTCGCGAACCGCCAGCTGTGAACCGGTGCGTTGGGCGAGAACGTCGGCCACTCGCGTGGCGAGAAGCGAGTTACCGCCGAGATCGAAGAAGTCGTCGTCGACGCCGACCGCACCGGACTCGAGCTCGAGAACTTCGGCGAAGACCGAGCAGATCAGGCGCTCAGCCTCGGTACGGGGCATAGTGATCTCGCCGTCGCGGGTCACCTCGGCCTCATCGGGCGCCGGCAGCGCGCGCATGTCGATCTTGCCTGCCGGTGTCGTCGGAATCTCGGGCACTGCGATGATCGCGGCAGGAATCATGTGTCGTGGCAACCGCTCCCGCAGCTCCGACAACAGTCCTGCACGTTCACGGTGACCGACATGCTCGGCGTCGACACCGTCGAACGCGACGAACGAGATCAGGCGCGCCGCGGCGCCCTCTCCGTCGACGACACTGACCGCTGCCTGCACGTTGTCGAGAGCGGTCAGCGCGGCGTCGACCTCGCCGAGTTCGATGCGGTGCCCACGGACCTTGGCCTGCTGGTCGGCACGGCCACGGAATTCGAGACGGTGGTCGCGGGTCCAGCGCACCAGATCGCCGGTGCGGTACATCCGTTCGCCGGGATCGCCGAACGGGTTGGCGACGAAGCGCTTCGACGTCAGCCCGTGCACCCCGTGATAGCCCCGCGCCAGATGTGTTCCGGCGACGTAGAGTTCGCCCGTTGCCCCGGGTGCCACCGGGTGCAACCGCTCGTCGAGAACGACTGTGGACACGCCGCGAATCGGCCTGCCGATCGTCACGCGCGGCGACGACGCGATCGTCGGTGAATCGCCGATCGGGTCCGAAACGGTCGCCACGACCGTCGTCTCCGTCGGGCCGTAGGCGTTGAAGATGGTGGTGGTCTGTGCCCACTGACGGACCGCTTCGGCATTCGGGTGCTCGCCCCCGATGACCAGAACTTTCAAATCCGGTACCGCGGCGGGGTCCATCGTGGTCAGCAGCGACGGCGTGAGAAACGCGTGGGTGATACCGGCCGAGCGCATCAGATCGGTGAGCTGTGCACCTGCGAGGGGATCGGGCCCGACGATCCGCATTGTCGAGGCACCCGAGAACGCCATGAGGAGTTCGAGGACCGAGGCGTCGAAGCTCGGTGACGCCATGTGCATCGTGTGGCTGTCGGCGGTCAGCCCGAACTGCGACACCTGTTGTGCGGCGAAGTCGGCGAGACCACGATGGCTGACGACGACACCTTTCGGTGTGCCCGTCGTGCCGGAGGTGTAGATCATGTACGCGGGTTGGTCGACCGAGAGATCGTCACGGGGGCGCGCACCGGTGTCGGGTACGCCCTCATCGCCACGATCTCCGTCCAGTGTGAGTGTGGTGATGTGGTCTGCGGAGTCGCCGAGATTCGGAAGCGACGCGGTATCGGTGATCAGAAGGCGGGCGGCCGAATCGGTCAACATGAAGTCGATGCGGGCGTGTGGATAGGAAGGGTCGACAGGCACCCAGGCGGCACCGCACCGGGTGACCGCCCACACGGTACGTACCCACTCCACGCCTCGGGCGAGAGCGATGGCGACGAAGTCCTCGGGGCCGATTCCGTGCGCGCGTAGTCGCTGGGCGAGTTGTTCCGCAGCGGAGTCCAGTTCACGGTAGGTGAGTGCGTTCTCGCCGTCGGTGACGGCGATCCGGTCGGGCTCCGAGCGCACTGCCGCGGCGAGGATCGAGGAGAAGTGCTCAACGGGCCGGGTCCCCGCGCCGACGGCAGGCACCAGACCGAGCCGCTCGCTTGGGTCCAGCACTGCGATATCGCCAACCGGTCGCGTCGGGTCGTCGGTCACCGCGGTGATGATCCTGCCCAGTCGCGAGCCGAGACCGCGCACCGTGACGGCGTCGAAGAGTCTGGTGGCGTAGGCGATCTCGACGTCGATACCGGATCCTCGACCGTGCTCGTCGGTGTGCTCGACGAAGGTGAACGACAGGTCGAACTTGGTCTTCGCGATGTCGATCGGCGTCGCCGTCGCCCTCAAGCCGGGGAGGTCGATCGAGATGTCGTCACGGTTGTCCACCGCGAGTGACACCTGAAAGAACGGATGCACTTGCGCCGACCGCGGCGGATTCAGCTCCGTCACAAGATGATCGAAGGGCACCTCGGCGTGGTCGAAAGCCTCGAGGTCGGCGTCCCGGACGTCGCGCAGTACGGTCAGGAACGTCGAGTTCTTGTCGACGCGCGTGGGGAGCGCGAGAGTGTTGACGAACATGCCGACCAGCGCGTCGACATCGGCATCCCCCCGTCCCGACACAGGGGTGCCGACGATGACGTCGTCGGTACGGGCGAATCCGCGGAGCAGTGTGGCGACCGCGGCGTGGATCACCATGAACAGCGACGCGTCGTTGTCGGCGGCCACCGTCGTCAGTGCACGGTGGCGTTCCCGGGGGATGCGTATCGTCACCATGTCGCCAGAGACGTCGGAACCCTCCGAACGCGGGCGGTCGAGTGGCAGTTCGGTGTCGGCCGGTGCGTCGGCGAGACGGGTACGCCAGAAGTCGACGTCGGCGGTGTCGGACTGCCGAAGTGCCGCGTGTTGCGCGGCGGCGACGGCTGAATAGGTGACCGGCAACGGCTCCCATGACGGCGTGTGTCTGTCGATGCGTGCCCGGTAGGCGGTGGCGAGATCGGCGGCGAAGGGGGCCAACGACCATCCGTCGGCGGCGAGGTGGTGGATGACCACGACAAGAGCGTGGTCGTCAGCACCGACGCGGATGAGCCGTGTACGGATCGGGAAGTCGCGTGTGAGGTCGAAAGGCTGTGCCGCAACGTCTGCGGCGCGACGTCGCACCTCGGCCTCGTCGATCCCGTGCAGGTCGGTGACGTCGTCGATGTGCATGTCGATCGAGGCGTCTCCGGCGGGGTGGACGGCGAGGTACGGGTGCCCGTCGCGCTCGCTCACGGTGCTGCGCAGGGGCTCGTGTCGTGCGACGACATCGTTGACCGCCGCACCCAGCGCATCGACGTCGAGGTGTCCGACGAGGCGGACGCTGAACGGAATGTGGTACGCGCCAGCAGAATCGGGATCGAGACGGGCAGTCAGCCAGAGGCGGTGTTGCGCCGGGGACAAGGCCACCTGCTCGTCGGGCGCCGCGGTGGGTTCGGGGGCGTGCGTGGCGCTGGTGAGGTCGTCGTCGACACCGGCTGCGCGCAGAGCGTCGACGAGTGCCGCGAGGTCGGGGGCGTCGAAGACGGTGCGCAGCGGGAGTCGGTGTCCGGTCCGGCGTGCGAGGCGAGCGCTGATCCTGGTTGCCGACAGGGAGTTGCCGCCGAGCGTGAACAGGTTGTCCGACAGTGATATTCCACTTCCCGCGTGCGTGGAGGTCTCGGCCGTCGCCGGATCACCCGTACCGAGAACAGCGCCCACCGTCTCGACGACGGCGACCTCGAGTGCGCTGACCGGATCAACCCGGTCGGCGGCGGGTGTCGAGCGGTCAGGCGTCGGTAGTGCCGAGCGGTCGAGCTTGCCGTTGCTCGTCGTCGGCAGTGCAGGCAGTACGCCGATGGTCGACGGAACCATGTGGCCCAGAAGGTGATCGGCGAGCTCTGCGCGTAGGTCACGGGTCTTCAGGTCGGCCGAGCCCGCGACGTACCCCACCAGTTGCGTGCTCCCCGCGGCGTCGTCGACGGCGATGACGGCCGCCGCGCGAACACCGGGAATCGCCGCCAGCACCGATTCGACCTCTCCGAGTTCGACCCGCTGTCCGCGGATCTTGATCTGCGAGTCGGCCCGGCCGAGGTACTCGATCTCGCCATCGGCACGTCGACGCGCGAGATCGCCCGTGCGGTAGAGGCGGGCGCCCGGCTCCCGCGGATCGGGGACGAATCGTGCGGCGGTGAGGTCGGGGCGGTTGGCATACCCGCGAGCGAGTTGCACGCCACCGAGATAGAGCTCACCCGTCGCGCCGACCGGTTGAGGCATCAGGTGACGGTCGAGTATCTGGGCGGAAGTGTTGTCGACCGGGCGACCGATGGGGATGTCGCCGCAGTCGCTGCGGCATTCGTCGTGATAGGTCACGTCGATCGCGGCTTCGGTCGGTCCGTAGAGGTTGTGGACGGGCGCATCGGTGAGATCGCCGAAGGCCCCGACCGTGGCGGGTGTCAGCGCTTCACCGCTGGTGAAGACCCGCCGCAGAGATGCGAGTGCGGTCGTCGTCGACGAGATGTCGTCGCCGAGGGTCTCGGCGAACACCGACAGCATCGACGGCACGAAATGCAGTGTGGTGACGGACTCCTCGGCGATCACATCCCGCAGATACCACGGGTCCCGGTGACCATCCGGTCGCGCGACGACCAGTGCGGCCCCGGCGACGAAGGGCCAGAAGAACTCCCACACCGAGACGTCGAAGGTCGCAGGCGTCTTCTGCAGTACCCGGTCGCCGGTCTCGAGCCGGTAGCGGTCCTGCATCCAGAGGAGTCGGTTGACGATGGCCCGATGGTCGATCACGACACCCTTGGGCTTGCCGGTCGAGCCGGAGGTGAACAAGACGTAGGCGGGGTTGTGTGCGCGAGGCGCACGAAGCGTCCCGGCGCGCGGTGCGGAGGCGGCGGTCAGTTCGTCGATGGTCAGCACGGGTACGTCGGCGGCGGCCCAGTCGGACGCGGCGATGACTGCCGCGGGACGAGCTGTGTCGAGGATGTGGGCGAGACGTTGCGGCGGCTCCGCGGGATCGATGGGCAGGAACGCTGCGCCCGCGCGGATGACTGCGTGCAGCGCGACCACCTGGTCGACACTGCGCGCAAGGGAAACGCCGACAACCGATTCCGGGCCGATGCCGTGGGCTGCCAGCGTGTGGGCTGCGGCGCGCGTACGCGCGTCGAACGTCGCCGAGTCCAGTTCCGCGACGCCCGGTTCGATCAGGGCGGTATGCGTCGCGGGGCTCTGTGCGAGTGCGGCGTCGAGGAGTGAGACGAGCGTCGAGTGAGTAGGCGGCACGGTGCGTCCGTGCGCGGCGGCGTCGATGGCGAAGAGTTCGGCCGCGGTCGCCAGGGGAATGTCGACGACGGCGGCGTCGGCCGATGCGTCGACAATTCGGGTGAGGAAGTCGACGATACGGCTGTGGTGCACGGCGACGTCGTCAGCGGTGTAGATGTTCGGGTTGGCCTCGAGATCGAGGCGCATGCCGCCGGTGAATCCGTCGTAGACGTTGATCGACGCGTCTTCGACAGGTCCGGTGGACAACACGTTCAACTCGCCGCGCAGTGGACCGAAGTCGATGTGCTCGAAGAACAGCATGACGTTGACCATGGGGCCGAAGAATCCGCGCCTCCCGGTGGAGTCTCCGAGGATGTCGGAGGTGATCTCCTCATGTCGGAAACGCTGATGTCGCACCGCGGTTTTGATGTCGGAGTTCATGGTCCACAGCGCGTCGGCGACGGTGGTGGCGGGGTCGACGTCGAGGCCGACGGGTACGACATTGGATGTGAGGCCTGCAGAGGTACGCAGGAGGTCGGTGTCACGGCATGCCACAGGCAGACTCAGCAGGGCGTCGTCGCGATTGTTGAGCCGCGCCAGGTAGATCGCCACTGCAGCGGTGATCACCGAGGCAACCCGCACTCCGTGATCGGCGGCCAGCGAACGGATCCGAGCAACGAGGTCGGCGTCGAGTTCGGTGCTCTCGACGATCGCGACTGGAGCCGCGGCCCCACCGGACGTCGACAACGAGGTCGGCTGGGCGGCATCGTCTCCGGCGCGGTGCAGACGTTGCTCCCAGTGGGCTCGAGCGTCGGCGAAGGCATGCGAGTTGCGGTACTCGCGGTCGATGTCGGCAATCTGCGCCATGGTGGCACTCGTCGACGGTGGCGCATCGTGACCTTCGGTGATCGCGGTGTAGTGCGCGGCGACGCGGACCATCATGAACATTGCCGCGTAGCCGTCGAAGGCGATGTGGTGACCCCAGCAGTACCAGAGCACGTGCGCGGGGCTGAGGCGCAGGAGATAGGTCTCCAGGAGCGGCTCGGAGTACACGTCGACGCTGCGCGAGCGGTGCTCGTCGATCCACTCGAGCGCCCGCCCGCGCGGATCGTCGTCGTCGGAGAAGTCGACAAGGCCCAGCCTGATGTTCCTGCTGTGATCGACGAGGATGTGCGGCTCCCCGTCCTCGTCGTCGACAACGCGCAGTAGACCTGACTCGGTCTCGGCCACCGTGCGACGTACCGACGTGTCCATCACCTCGGCGTCGACGTCGTCGAAGAACTCGGCATATGCCGCTACCGACATGGGGATGTCGGGGTCGAGTTGCTGCGCGAAGAAGATGCCCCGCTGGGCGGCGGTGAGGGGGAGCGGGCGACTTCGGTCGTCGGCAACCGCGTCGATGTCGACGGTGTCGTGGGTGCTGGTGACGTGCGTAGCGCTCGCCTCGGTGCTCACTGTGCCTCCTCGTGGCGTGACCGACGTGAACGTGCACGCCGGTCGGTCGGGTGGTGGCGGCCCCTGTGACCGGTTGATCTGGCCGTGCTTCGGGCGAGCACGTGCGGCAGATGGGTGCGGATCGAGAAAAATGACAAGCGCGTCGGCACGGGAGAACGATCGAGACGCCGTTACTGCTGTTGCCTTCGGGGACGATTTGGCCCGGACCTGCGGGTTCGCCTACACTTGTGGGGTTGCCTGCGGCGCGTCACGCGTCGCGAATCGGCTCGCGAACCCACCAGGTGGTTGCTCCGGATCGCAAGATCTCGGCAAAACCCCAGGCAGGCGTGTGTCCGGTGGTGACAGACCGTGTGCGTCGGGTCGGAAATCCGGCGTACAGATGCGGTGGCCCACCCAGGTGGATCGCTGCGTCGAGAACATCCAGGTCAAGGAGACTAACGAGTGATTCAGCAGGAATCTCGCCTGCGGGTCGCCGACAACACCGGTGCCAAGGAGATCTTGTGCATCCGCGTGCTGGGCGGCTCGTCTCGGCGCTACGCCGGCATTGGTGACGTCATCGTCGCCACTGTCAAGGACGCCATTCCCGGCGGCAACATCAAGCGGGGAGAGGTTGTCAAGGCGGTCGTCGTGCGCACCACCAAGGAGCGCCGCCGTCCGGACGGAAGCTACATCCGTTTCGACGAGAACGCCGCCGTCATCCTCAAGGGTGAGAGCGACCCCCGCGGTACCCGCATCTTCGGCCCGGTCGGCCGCGAGCTGCGTGAGAAGAAGTTCATGAAGATCGTGTCGCTGGCACCGGAGGTGATCTGACATGAAGGTGCACAAGGGTGACACCGTGATCGTCATCTCGGGCAAGGACAAGGGCGCCAAGGGCAAGGTCATTCAGGCCTTCCCGAAGGAAGAGCGTGTTCTGGTCGAGGGCGTCAACCGCATCAAGAAGCACACCGCTGCGTCGGCCAACGAGCGTGGCGCGGCGTCGGGCGGCATCGTGACCCAGGAGGCTCCGATCCACGTGTCGAACGTGATGGTCGTCGACTCCGAGGGCAATCCCACCCGCGTCGGCTACCGCGTCGACGAGGAGACCGGCAAGAAGGTCCGGATTTCCCGCAAGACCGGGAAGGACATCTGATATGACCACCACTGAAAAGACCGAGAACCAGGCCGCCGCCGGCAGCGGGCCGCGTCTCAAGCAGCGCTACCGCGCCGAGATCAAGGATGCACTGAACACCGAGTTCGACTACGCCAACGTGATGCAGATCCCGGGCGTCGTGAAGGTCGTCGTGAACATGGGTGTCGGCGACGCCGCCCGCGACTCGAAGCTGATCAACGGTGCGGTCACCGACCTCGCCCTGATCACCGGTCAGAAGCCGGAGATCCGTCGCGCACGCAAGTCGATCGCGCAGTTCAAGCTGCGTGAGGGCATGCCGATCGGCGCCCGCGTCACCCTGCGTGGCGACCGTATGTGGGAGTTCCTGGACCGCCTCGTGTCCATCGCTCTTCCCCGTATCCGCGACTTCCGCGGACTCTCGGACCGCCAGTTCGACGGCAACGGTAACTACACCTTCGGCCTGAACGAGCAGTCGATGTTCCACGAGATCAACATCGACAACATCGACCGGCCGCGCGGTATGGACATCACCGTCGTCACCTCGGCCACCACCGACGAGGAAGGCCGCGCGCTGCTGCGCCACCTGGGCTTCCCGTTCAAAGACAACTCCGTGAAGGACAACTGATGGCAAAGAAGGCTCTGGTCAACAAGGCCAACAAGAAGCCCAAGTTCGCCGTGCGGGCCTACACCCGGTGCAACCGCTGCGGTCGTCCGCACTCGGTGTTCCGCAAGTTCGGCCTGTGCCGTGTGTGCCTGCGCGAGATGGCACACGCCGGCGAGCTGCCGGGCGTGCAGAAGTCGAGCTGGTGACCCAGCTCTAACCGCTGAACGAGCTCCGACCGCCGGTCGAGCTCGCCGAGCTCACGACCCCGTCTCCCCTGTGGGAGGCGGGGTCGTCGTCGTTGATCCGTATGACGGAAGGGCCCGTGTTCCGGCTCGTGCGTCATACGGATCGGGAAAGAAGTCAGCAGCGGATCGGGTGCAGTGCCCCGATCCGCTCGATCGACGGGTTCCGGCTCTCTCGGCCGGTGGAGCCAGCGAACTCCGTGGCGGTTGCGGCGGGCGTGGGCGACATCGCCGACGCGCTCGGGGTCAGCCGATCGCCCAGGCGTTGGGGGCGCACACGATCTTCGACGACGGATCGAGGGCGTTCTTGATGATCGACACCGTGCGCGGTGAGTAGCTCATCGAGACGTGGTCGGAGGCATCCTGTTCACAACCGTTCTGCAGCACGACATTTCGGGTGTTCCTGGTTCCACGCGGGAAGAAGGTCGAATCGAAGGGAGTCGTCACCTCGTCGTAGCGGGTGCCGACGATGGTGTACTTCACGTCGCCGATCGCGTATTTGCCGCCTGCGTTGAGGTGCTTGATGAACTCGGAGTCGTAGACCTGTTGGATGCCCGACGATCCGACGAGTAGTGCGACAGGGCCGAGCACGTCGATTCCGAGGTTGTTGATGGTCCTACCGAGCGCGCCGATGCCGATCAGCGTGGTCCCGTTGTTGGTCGCGCCAAGGGTCACCAGGTGATCGACCTTCGACGCTCCGTTGTTGTAGCGGATGAACTGACGCGCAACGACGCCGCCCTGCGAGTGACCCACCATGTTGACCTTCTCGGAACCTGTTGCCGCACGCACCTTGTCGACGAATCCGCCGATCTGGGCGGCCGACTTCGTGATATCGCCGGTGCCGAAGCGGCCGGGCAGGACGGGGCCGAGGCCACCGCCGGCCAGCGGTGTCGCGATTCCGTAGTTCATGGCATAGACGCAGTAGCCGGCCTTCTTGAGTTCGGGGGAGACCATCGCCCAGTTGTCGTAGGAGTTCTCCCAGGTGCCATGAACCAGTACCACGGGCTCTTTGCCTTCTGCGGGCTTGCAGTTCCAGTCGTTGGCGCCCGGTGGAGCGGTGTTCGGAGAGAAGACGCCATAGCCGAATGCGGCCAGAAAGCTCTGTTGAGCGGGCCCGTTGCCGGTGGGGATCGACGACGTGCTCGCGCCCTTGTAGATGTTCGCCGCGACGACGGGCTTCTTCGCGCCGGCGGCGATGTCATCGGCGAGTTGTTGCTGCTGATCGGCGGCAGCCGCCGGGCCGGCCAGTGCGGCTGTGAGGCCGACGCCGAGTGCGGCCGCCGCAGCGCTGACCGCCAATCGGCGGGCCCATCCGCGGCGGATCCCTGGCATCTTCAACGGTGTGCTCGCAGACACGTGCAGTCCCCTTCAGCTGTGAACTCGCCGTGGCTCGAAGTGATGAGTGAGTTACGCCACGGGCTTCGGGAACCGTAACTTACCGCGGGGTAGGGCTACAAGTGTTCACCGGGTGGTTGAGATGGAATCGGCAAAGCGTCCAACACTGCGCCCACGCCCGCTGCGCGGGGCGTCGTCTATCGGTCGCGGTCTTTGACGCCGACCGGTTGCCAGCCGCGTCGCGTCGGTCGGTCGCCCGGTGCGGGCAGGCGGTCGCGGCTGCGGTAGACGATGTATGGCCGGAACAGATAGTGCACGGGCGCGGTGAACATGTGGACGAGGCGTGTGAACGGCACGAGCGCGAACAACGTCAAGCCGATGAGTACGTGGACGTGGAATCGCAGCGGGGCCGCGTTCATCGCGCGAATGTCCGGCTGCAGTATGAAGATCGAACGGAACCACGGTGAGACGGTCTGTCGGTAGTTGACGCCGGGCCCGCGCGGGTCGACCGCTCCGATGACGGTGATGTAGGTGCCCGCGACGAGCGCGCACACCAGCACCAGATACATCAGCTTGTCGTTGCGGGTCGTCGCCATGAACACCGGGCCCGTGGTGCGACGTCGGTAGATGAGCAGGCCGACGCCGAGCAGAGTGGCCGCCGCAGCGAGGACCCCGAAAAAGCCTGCGCCCCAGTGGTACATCGTTTCCGACACGCCCAGCGCATCGGTCCATGACTGGGGGATTACCAGTCCGATGGCGTGCCCGATGATCACCACCAGGATCCCGTAGTGGAACATCGGCGACGCGATGCGTAGCAGGCGCGACTCGTAGAGCTCCGACGAGCGCGTCGTCCAGCCGAACTTGTCGTAGCGGTAGCGCCAGATCGTGCCGCCGATGAGTATGAGCAGTACGAGATAGGGCAGTACGCCCCACAGGAAGATGTCCATCTCCATCACCTCATCTCGGGGTCTGGGGCATCGGGGACTGGGGCATGGGGGACTGGGGCATCGGGGTCTGGGCTGTCGTCGACAGGGGGAGCAGCCGTGGGTCGAACGGCTCGAGGCCGACGCTCTCGACGCCCAGCGCCGGGGTGAGAGCGCGCGCGGCGCGTTCATCGGCGGGTGACTCACCCGGCAGCGTCGAACAGATCGCCGCGAGGACATCGGTGTACGGGGAACGGCGGTCCTGCAGTGCGAAGCGGATCAACTCGAGGGCCGGCCGGTACTTCTCAAGTACCCGCGCTCCCTCTGAGGGGTCGACGCGTGCTGCGAACTCCAGCACGATCGGCAGGTGGTCGGGCAACTCGCCGTGCAGATCGACGACGTGGCCGCTGTCGCGGTAGAGCGTCTTGAACTCGCCGAGCGCACCGCCGCGCCGTCGGGTGTCGCCATCGGTCCAATACGACAGGTAGAGAGTCTGCTTCCGGGAGAGATCGAAGGTCTCGACGTAGTCGTCGATCAGTTCACCCAGTGTCGACGATCCGAGATGCTCGAGGAAGCGCAGGAGTCCTTGAATCGACGGGTGATCGTTTTGTTCGTCGAGTGCACTGCGTACCAGTGGGATTCGGCCGAGGAGCGTCTCGTCGGGATACTCGAGACACCACGATGCCGTCAACCATGCGACTCGATGATCTGCCGACGTCGAGCGGCGCGGCCACTTCACGACGACGCCTGCGGGTCGGGCGACGTGGGTGCTGCCGCCGGATGGCTTGTCTGCGTGCGTTGCGTCTGCGTGGAGTCCGGTGTCGCCCGCTCCGGGAACAACCCGACAGGTGATCCGTTGCCGTCCCAGTTGAGTAGATTCGTCCGGTTGGCCAGGCGGTGCGAGTTGGCTGCGGTATCGCTGGTCTGGCGTTGTTTGAGCGCGTGGAAGGTCTCGACCGAGACCGGCGTGGGTGTTCCGCTCGCTTCGCCGAAGGCGCCGGACTCGTACATGCCCGGGCCGTCCTCGTAGTCGAGGGAGCACGCCATCTCGTCGAGTTGCGCGGCCTGTTCGACATGGGCCGTCGGAATCACGTACCGCTCCTCGTATTTCGCGAGCGCCATGAGCCGATACATCTCGTAGACCTGCTCCTCTGTCATTCCGACGGAGGCGGGGACGTCGGCGTTCGGTTCCCGGCCGAGCGTGACGTCGCGCATGTAGGAACGCATCGCTGCGAGTTTGCGGAGCACCGATTCGATGACCGCTGTGTCGCCCGCACTGAACAACTCGGCGAGATACTCCACCGGAATGCGCAAGGCGTCGATCGCGCCGAAGAGTGTGCCGGCGTCTTCCGCATCGTGGCCCTGCCCGCTGAGCAGGTCGACGATGGGCGACAGTGGCGGGACGTACCAGACCATCGGCATCGTCCGATACTCCGGGTGCAGGGGAAGTGCCACCCGGAACTCCTTGGCCAGCGCGTAGATCGGAGAACGGCGTGCAGCGTCGAGCCAGTCCTCGGGGATGCCCTCCGCCCGCGCTCCGGCGATCACCTCGGGGTCGTTCGGGTCGAGCAGGAGATCGAGTTGGGCTTCGTAGAGATCGGTCTCGTCCGGTGTGGAGGCTGCCGCGGTGACCGCGTCGACGTCGTAGAGGAACAGTCCGAGGTAGCGCAGCCGTCCGACGCATGTCTCCGAGCACACGGTCGGTTGACCGACCTCGATCCGCGGATAGCAGAGTGTGCACTTCTCGGCCTTGCCGGTGCGATGGTTGAAGTAGATCTTCTTGTACGGGCACCCGGTGACGCATTGACGCCAGCCGCGGCAGCGGTCCTGGTCGACGAGGACGATACCGTCCTCGCTGCGCTTGTAGATCGCCCCGGACGGGCACGACGCCATGCAGGAGGGGTTGAGGCAGTGTTCGCAGATCCGGGGCAGATAGAACATGAACGTCTGCTCGAAGCTGAACTTGACGGCGTCTTCTGATTCACGACGCAGCTTCTCGACGATCGGATCGAGCGCGCCCAATTCCGGTGCACCGCCGAGGTCGTCGTCCCAGTTCGCCGACCAGGTGACCTTCGTGTCGTCTCCGGTGAGCAGTGATTTCGGACGTGCGACGGGGAAGTCGTCGCCGAGCGGGGCGTCGATGAGCATCTGGTAGTCGTAGGTCCAGGGCTCGTAGTAGTCGTAGATGGTCGGTTGAACCGGACTCGCGAAGAGCGTCAACAATTTCTGCATCCGGCCGCCCGTGCGCAGCCGCAGCTTTCCTTTGTTGTTCAGATGCCAGCCGCCGCGCCACTTCTCCTGATCCTCGTAGCGTCGCGGATAGCCTTGTCCCGGCCGCGTTTCGACGTTGTTGAACCAGACGTACTCGGTGCCGGCCCGGTTGGTCCACGCCTGTTTGCACGTGACCGAACAGGTGTGGCAGCCGATGCACTTGTCGAGGTTCATCACCATGCCGACCTGTGCCATGACCCGCATCAGTACGTCACCTCCTGGCTGCGCTTGCGTATCGTCGACACCATGTCACGCTGATTTCCCGCTGGGCCGAAATAGTTGAATGCGTAAGACAATTGGGCGTAGCCGCCGATCAGATGAGTGGGTTTGACCAGAAGGCGGGTGGCGGAGTTGTGCATTCCGCCGCGACGGCCCGTCGCCTCCGATTTCGGGACGTCGATCGTGCGCTCCTGTGCGTGGTGGACGTAGACGACACCGGCGGGCATCCGATGGCTGACGATCGCCCTGCACACCACGACGCCGTTGGCGTTGACGCATTCGATCCAGTCGTTGTCGTGGACGTCGATGGCCGCGGCATCCGACGGACTCAGCCACGCTGTGGGACCGCCCCGTGACAGCGAGAGCATCAGGAGGTTGTCCTGGTACTCGGAGTGGATCGACCATTTCGAGTGTGGCGTCAGGTATCTCACGGTGATCTGCTGAGACCCGTCGGGCCCGAGCCTGGGCTCACCGAACAATCGGTGCATGTCCAAGGGCGGGCGGTACACGGGTAGCGACTCACCGAGGTCGATCATCCAGTCGTGGTCGAGATAGAAGTGCATACGCCCGGTCAATGTGTGAAACGGCTTGAGTCGCTCGATGTTCACCGTGAACGGGGCGTAGCGTCTGCCGCCCGTCTCAGATCCCGACCATTCCGACGAGGTGAACACCGGGACCGGTGCCTGCTGGGTGTCGGCGAAGCTGATCTGCTTGTCGGCGTTGCCCTCGGCCAGGTCGACGAGCGTCGTGCCGACGCGCTTCTGCAGCTTCTCGAAGCCGTTGACGGCCAGAGCCCCGTTGGTGGTACCGGAGAACATCAGGATCGCATCGGCCATCTTGGCATCCGTGTCGATTGCGGGCCTGCCGTCGCCGGCACCCCCGAGCATGACCCCGTTGCGATCCGCGAGGCGCCGTGACTGCTCTGCGATGTCGAAGGTGACGCCCTTGTTGGCGAAGCCGAGTGTGTCGGCCAGTGGCCCGACGGAGGCAAGTTTCTCGGCGATCGCGGTGTAGTCGCGTTCGACCACCGTGAACGACGGCATGTTGACACCCGGCCGACCGGGCGACGTCGACGTCGCCCAGTCGTCGACGGTGCCCTTGGGTTGTGCGGTTTCTCCCGGGGTGTCGTGCTGCATCGGAGTGGCGACGAGATCGTGGCGCACACCGAGGTGGGTCTTCGCCTGCTCGGACAGTTCGGCTGCGAGCAGGTGGAAGAGATCGAAATCGGTCTTGGCCTCCCACGGCGGGTCGATGGCGGGAGAGAACGCATGGACGAAGGGATGCATGTCGGTCGACGACAGGTCGTTCTTCTCGTACCACGTAGCTGCGGGTAGGACGATGTCGGAGAGAAGGGTCGTCGACGTCATCCGGAAATCTGCCGACAGGAGGAGATCGAGTTTGCCCTCCGGTGCATTCTCGTGCCACCGAACATCGTTGGGGCGTGGGGTATTCGGTGATTCGGTTCCCATCACGTTGTTGTGGGTGCCGAGGAGGTGTCGCAGGAAGTACTCATTGCCCTTCGCCGACGACCCCATCAGGTTCGATCGCCACAGGACCAGCGTGCGTGGCCAGTTCTCCGGTGCGTCGACATCGCTGATCGACGGTGTCAGGGAACCGTCGGAAAGGTGCTGCGCCACATAGTTCGACGCGGATTCCGCGTCGCCACGCTCGACCGCGTCGCGGGCGTCGTCGGCGACGTCGAGTGGATTGCGGTCGAACTGCGGATAGAACGGCATCCACCCGAGTCGGGCCGACTGGGCGATGGCGTCCGCGGTGTGTTGGTGGTCGATTGTCCCGCGCGAGAGTGGAGATGCCAGTGACGCAGCAGAATAGCCGTCATTGCGCCACTGGTCGGTGTGCATGTACCAGTACGACGTCCCGGTCATCGTGCGCGGTGGGCGGCTCCAATCGAGGCCGTTGGCCAGTGACATCCAGCCGGTGATGGGGCGGCACTTCTCCTGCCCGACGTAGTGGGCCCAGCCGCCGCCGTTGCGGCCCATGCAGCCGGTCAGGATCAGTAGTGACAGGATCGCACGGTAGGTCGCGTCGCCGTGGAACCACTGGCAGATCCCGGCGCCCATGATGATCATCGACCGGCCACCCGAATCGACGGAATTGGTGGCGAATTCCCGTGCGATCCGGATCGCGGCCTCGGCGGGCACGCTGGTGATCTCAGCCTGCCAGGCAGGTGTGTAGGGCGTTGTCGCATCGTCGTATCCCGACGGCCACTCGCCGGGCATGCCGTCGCGGCGCACGCCGTATTGGGCGAGCATCAGGTCGTAGACGGTGGTGACGAGGTGGCCGTCGACGACAGCGGTCGGTACCCCGCGACGCAGTACCGAGCCAGTCCCGTCCGGGCTGTCGAATGCGGGTAGAGCGATCTCGGCTAGCCCCGCTTCGGGGCGCCCGTAGAGGCTGAGTGCGGGTGCGATTCCGTCGAGTTCGAGATTCCATCTGCCTTCGCCCGCACTCGAGCGACGGAAGCCCAGTGAGCCGTTCGGGACCGTTGGGCGCCCGGTGTGTTCGTCGAGAACGACGGTCTTCCAGACAGCATCGGGATCGGGTTCGACGTCGCTCGCGGTCGGTTCGACCGGGGTCAGTTCGTCTGCGGTGAGGAACTTGCCGGGAACGAGGCCGTGTTCGTGCTCGTCGAGATGGATCAGGAATGGCAGGTCTGTGTAGGAGCGCACGTACTTCTCGAAGAACGGGGTGGACCGGGCGACGAAGAACTCCGACAGAATCACGTGGCCCATCGCCATGGCCAGCGCGGCGTCGGTACCGGCCTGCGCGGGCAGCCATTCGTCGGCGAACTTGGTGTTGTCGGCGTAGTCGGGGCTGACCGCCACCACTTTCGTCCCGCGATATCGAACTTCCGCCATCCAGTGGGCGTCTGGGGTGCGGGTGACCGGGACGTTCGAACCCCACATCATCAGATACGACGCATCCCACCAGTCGCCCGACTCCGGGACGTCGGTCTGATCGCCGAACACCTGCGGACTGGCGACGGGCAGGTCGGCGTACCAGTCGTAGAACGAGGTCATCACCCCGCCGATCAACTGGATGAAGCGGGTGCCGACGCAGTGCGAGACCATCGACATCGCGGGAATCGGCGAAAAGCCCGAACACCGGTCCGGCCCGTAGGTCTTGATGGTGTGCACGTGCGCGGCGGCGGCCATTTCGATGGCCTCCTCCCAGCTCACCCGGACCAATCCGCCCTTGCCGCGTGCCTGTTGATAGGACTTGCGGCGCAACGGATCTCCGACGATGTCGGCCCAGGCCAGCACCGGGTCGCCGGTCTTGGCCTTCGCCTCGCGGAACATCTCGACGAGCACCCCGCGGGCGTACGGGTATCGCACCCGGGTGGGTGAGTAGGTGTACCACGAGAAGGCGGCGCCCCTGGGGCAACCGCGCGGTTCGTACTCCGGTCGGTCTGGGCCGACAGTAGGGTAGTCGGTTTCCTGGGTTTCCCAGGTGATGATGCCGTCCTTGACGTACACCTTCCATGAGCACGACCCGGTGCAGTTGACCCCGTGGGTCGAGCGCACGATCTTGTCGTGGTTCCACCGATCGCGGTAGAAGATGTCTCCGGCACGGCCGCCCTCGCGGAAAACGACTCTCCCGTCGGAGGTTTCGTCCCAGCGGGTGAAGAATTTGCCGATGTTCAGCAGGGCCGTGGCCGCCTCGCCCTGAACTGCAGTGGATCGGGCCATGGATTCACCATACGGTCAAAGTGGAGAAGGTGTGGGGTTTCATGGTGCGGATTCATTGAGCATTAACGAAGTTTGGGTGACCTAATTTCCTGATGCCGACTCGTGTTTCGACCACCAGTGTATTTCGATTGCGTATAGACCCGCGTCAATACGCGTAATGACGATGCGCGGTGTGGAACAGTCGGTGACTGTGAGCGATTCGGGTGCTCGACATCGAGTACGAGTGCCACGTGCGAGGCTCGGTCAGTTCACCTTCGTCATGGCAACCGGGATCATCTCGACTGCGATGCACAATGCTGAGACTCTCGGCACGGGTGGGTATGCCACTGTGGCCCAAGTGATTTCAGTAGTTCTCTTCGCTCTGGCGGTGGTCGGATACATTGCTCTGACAGTGTTCACCGTCGTGGGCTGGTTCACGGGCGCGGGCATCTCCACCGAGTTGATGGCCGAGGTGCGCGCCGACGGCTTCACGGTGCTGGCGTTCACCGCCGGGAGCGGAGTACTCGCCGCCCGCTCGCTCGCGAGTGGATTCGACTGGGCTGCGCTCACCTTTGCCTACATCGCCCTTGGCTCTTGGGTCATTCTGGGTTACGTGGCGGTGATCGCGGCATTCTTCAGCGCCACACATTCGCGAGTGCAATCCCCTTCTGCGACGACTCCTTCTGCGACGACTCCTTCTGCGACGACTCCGCTGCCGTGGACCCACGTCAACGGGACCTGGTTTCTGATGGTGGTCGGAACTCAGGCGGTCGCGGTTGCCTTCGGTGCGCTGGCCGCGGCCACACACGTCAACTGGTACGCCGAGGTCGCTGCGTTGTGGTGGGGGATGGGCGTGCTGATCCTGATCGTGATGGCGGTACTGGTTGTCGCCCGGTTGATCATCGTCGGACTCTCACATGACGACGAGGTGGCGCCGTACTGGGTGCTCATGGGCGCCGGCGCGATCTCCGTGCTGGCGGGGGCCGAGGTGATGGGGACGGGCTCGGCGCAACGACTCGTCACGCACGACGTGGTCGGGACGTTGTGTCTGATGGCCTGGATCTTCGGCACGTGGTTGATACCCCTGTTGATCGTGCTGATGATCTGGCATGCCCGTCGGCCGGGCACCAATTCGGGCTTCCGTACCGCCCTGTGGTCGCTGGTGTTCCCGATCGGCATGTACGGAGTGGCCAGTCGGCAATTGGGCGTCGCGTGGCACGTGTCGTGGCTGAAGGATCTCGGCACCTGGGAGGCGTGGGTTGCGCTCGCAGTCTGGGTTGTCGTCTTCGCCGGGATGGCGCGGTGGTGGTGGCGATGGGTGCGGGCGAGACGGTCAGGGATCAGTGCGCCAGCACGGTGAGAAGCACTGCGGAGTCGTCGTTCGCCCTCAGGTTGTGTCGGGCGTCGGGAATGGTAACGAGGTCACCCGCCGTCCCGTGCCAGTCGTCGGTGCCCGCGGTCAGGGTGACGTCGCCACGGAGGACCTGCAGGGTTGCCTCACCGGGACTGTCGTGTTCGCCGAGTTCGGTGGCGGCTGCAAGGGCGATCACTGTCTGACGCAGGTGACGCGACGAATTGCCGTGCAGGGTGTGACCGGCTCTGCGACTGTGAGCGGTGCGCGCTGTGGCGATGAGTTCGTCGACGAGGGCTGGGAGTCGGGTGGAGTCCATGTCTCACGATGGCACGTCGTGCGCGACGGCCGCGCGGCATTCGCGGGTTCGTGCCGTCTCGAGTCGACCTGCCGCACCCCGTGACGTTGACCGAAGAAATCCGCGCCCCCGCCGCGGTGCGGCTTCCGTCACCCCGCAGCCCGCTCGACGGTGAGCAGGCTCTCGGCGCTGTGCTCGGCGTGGTAGGCGGCCTCGCCGCCCCTCACTCCGAACAACCGCTTGCTCCAGATCAACCACACGACCGCGGCGACGTTCACGGCGAGCAACAGCGCCTTGAACACGGTCGCCTTCTCGACGAGTTCGTAGACCTCGAGGGGGATGAAGATGCTCGTGACGATCACTGCGAAGTACTCACCCCAGCGTTTGGCGAACCAGAGCCCGTACGCCTCGACGAACTGACTGAGCCCATAGGCCAGCAGTGCGCAGCCGACCAGCACGATGGTCGCCGTGGACAGCGTCGTGGCCTTCTCTATCCACTGCACGACCTTCGAATCGTCGATGTTCCACCCGATCTGGTCGGCGATCGGTTTGAGCAGGGGCATCTCGGCGTCGAACTTCTCGTGCAGCGTTTGTTGGCTGTTGCGCAACTCGATCACGAACGCCCCTGCGATCACCAGGAAGATGCCGCGGATCAGGCGCTCGACCGCGAGCAACCGCATGATGATCAGATCGCGCAGCAGTCTGCCGCGCGGAACCTCGGGTGCTTCGCCCGCAGGGCCGCTGCCGCGTGGGGAGCCCACGGCGTAATCGCCGCAGCGCAGACACCGCCATGCCTCGCCGACGGCAGTATCGGAGCGCAAGTGCTCGGCGAGATCGGCCTCGTCGGGGCGATAGGTCTCGTGACCGCGTAGGCCGCAGGAGAACAGTTCCCAGTTCACCGGAGCAGAGTAGCCCTCGGCGGAAGACGGGTCACGACGCAGCGGCGATCTCACCTGCTTGACCGACCCCGCCTACCGTGCGCGGTGATGCGCAGTTGCCATGGCCATCGAGTCGCCACGGCCATCGAGTTGCGGCCGTCACCGAGTCAGTGCGGCCATCGATTTGGGTCTGGCCAGCAGATTCTCTACACTAGAACGGTTGCCTGTGCGCCTTGGTGTGCCCGCAGTCGCAAGAATGCGTGCACACGCGGGGTTCACGGCCACAACTGAATAGTCGCCGGTGCCGGCGAAAAACCAAGGGCATCGGCGGCGAGAACCTTAACAACTATCCACTTCGTGGAAGGCCCACCGCAGGTCACGGGAGAAATCCCGCGAAAGGCGCTGTATGGGAACCGCTACGAGAAAGGTTGACGGTCAACCATGACCATGACTGACCCGATCGCAGACTTCTTGACACGTCTGCGTAACGCCAACTCGGCGTTCCACGACGAGGTGACCCTCCCGTCGTCGAAGCTCAAGGTGAACATCGCCGAGATCTTGAAGCGCGAGGGCTACATCACCGATTACCGCACCGAAGATGCGGAGGTCGGCAAGAACCTCGTCGTCTCCCTGAAGTACGGCCCGAGCCGCGAGCGCTCCATCGCAGGACTGCGCCGCGTGTCGAAGCCGGGCCTTCGGGTGTATGCCAAGTCCACCAACCTGCCCAAGGTCCTGGGCGGCCTCGGCGTGGCCATCATCTCCACGTCGTCCGGTCTGCTCACCGATCGCCAGGCAGCCAACCAGGGCGTGGGCGGCGAAGTCCTCGCCTACGTCTGGTAAGGGGAGGTAAGCACAATGTCGCGTATCGGTAAGAACCCGATCGAGATCCCCGCGGGCGTCACCGTCTCCATCGACGGCCAGACCGTGTCCGTGAAGGGCCCCAAGGGCGAACTGAGCCACGTTGTCACCAGCCCCATCGAGGTGGCGCAGGAAGACAACACCATCGTGGTGACCCGCCCCAACGACGAGCGTCGTAACCGTGCACTGCACGGCCTGAATCGCTCGCTGGTCGCCAACCTGGTCACCGGTGTCACGCAGGGCTACACCACGAAGATGGAGATCTTCGGTGTCGGCTACCGCGTCGCCGCGAAGGGTCGCGACCTCGAGTTCGCGCTCGGTTACAGCCACCCCGTGCCGATCGAGGCTCCCGAGGGCATCACCTTTGCCGTCGAGTCGCCCACCAAGTTCTCGGTGTCGGGTATCGACAAGCAGCAAGTCGGCCAGATCTCGGCGAACATCCGCCGCCTGCGTCGTCCGGACCCTTACAAGGGCAAGGGCATTCGCTACGAGGGTGAGCAGATCCGTCGCAAGGTCGGAAAGACGGGTAAGTAAGCCATGAGTGATACAGCAACCAAGACTGTCCGCAAGCCCCTCGGCAAGGATGTGTCGACCCGTCGTCGCACCGCGACCGGCAATCGCCACTTCCGCCTCCGCAAGAAGGTCAACGGCACGCCCGAGCGTCCGCGTCTGGCCGTCAAGCGCAGCAGCCGTCACATCCACGTGCAGCTGATCGACGACCTGGCGGGCAAGACCCTCGCAGCGGCGTCGACCATCGAAGCCGATGTGCGTGCTTCCGGCGGCGACAAGTCGGCGCAGGCTCGTCGCGTCGGCGAGTTGATCGCCGCTCGCGCCAAGGCCGCCGGTGTCGAGGCCGTCGTGTTCGACCGTGGCGGCAAGGACTACCACGGCCGCATCGCCGCGCTTGCCGACGCCGCCCGCGAGGGAGGCCTGCAGTTCTGATGACCAGCAACAACAGCTTGACCAACATGACCGGAGGGAACCTCTGATGCCCGGACGTCAGCGTGACGGCGGAAACGGACCCGCCGGAAACGACAACAACAACAACCAGGGCGGCAACGACCGCCGCGGTGGCCGCGATCGTCGTAACGACCGCGGGCGCGATCGCGACCAGGAGCGCAACCAGCTCGAGCGCGTCGTCACCATCAACCGTGTCTCCAAGGTGGTCAAGGGCGGACGTCGGTTCTCCTTCACCGCTCTCGTGGTCGTCGGCGACGGCCAGGGCATGGTCGGTGTCGGCTACGGCAAGGCCAAGGAAGTTCCTGCCGCGATCCAGAAGGGCGTTGAAGAGGCTCGCAAGAACTTCTTCCGCGTTCCGCTGATCGCAGGCACCGTGACCCACCCGGTTCAGGGTGAGGCCGCAGCCGGCGTCGTGATGCTGCGCCCGGCAAGCCCCGGTACCGGTGTGATCGCCGGTGGCGCGGTGCGCGCCGTGCTCGAGTGCGCAGGCGTCCACGACGTGCTCGCGAAGAGCCTCGGCTCCGACAATGCGATCAACGTGGTCCACGCGACCGTCGCCGCACTGAAGATGCTGCAGCGTCCTGAAGAGGTCGCCGCACGTCGCGGTCTGCCGATCGAAGACGTGGCGCCGGCCGGCATGCTCCGGGCGCGCGCGGGACAGGGAGTCTGATAGCCATGGCCGAACTGAAGATCACCCAGGTCAAGGGCACCATCGGTACCAAGAAGAACCAGCGTGACAGCCTGCGGACCCTTGGACTCAAGGGAATCCGCCAGACCGTCACCCGCGAGGACACCCCGATCAACCGCGGTTTGATCAACGTGGTTGCACACCTCGTGACAGTCGAAGAGGTTTAAGAGCAATGACCATCAAACTCCATCACCTTCGCCCCGCTCCGGGCGCGAAGACCGAGAAGACCCGCGTGGGTCGCGGTGAGGGGTCCAAGGGTAAGACCGCCGGTCGCGGCACCAAGGGCACCAAGGCGCGCAAGAACGTGCCTGCCGCCTTCGAGGGCGGCCAGATGCCGATCCACATGCGGCTCCCGAAGCTCAAGGGCTTCACCAACCCCAACCGGGTCGAGTACCAGGTCGTCAATGTGGGCGACATCGCCAAGCTGTTCCCGCAGGGCGGCACCATCGGCGTCGACGAGCTCGTCGCTGCCGGTGCGGTCCGCAAGAACCAGCTGGTCAAGGTCCTCGGCGACGGTGAGCTGAGCGTCGCGGTCAACGTCACCGCGAACAAGTTCACGGCATCGGCCAAGGACAAGATCGCCGCTGCCGGCGGCAGCACCACCGAACTGTAGAGAAGTTCGTTCTGACCACAGCGGACGGCAGCACGTTTCTGCCGTCCGCTGTGGTGCCAGCCGGGACGGTTCGCCGGGCTCATCGGTCTGCGTGCATCTATCTGCACGAGCCGGTGGCAGGGCGGACGGGCCCGACAAGTCGGTGTGGTGCGGTCCCGCAGAAGCGCCGGTCGTGGCAGCCGGTAGAGTTTCTGACGTTGCCGCGCAACCGGAACTATCGAAGCCGCAACCACCGATCAACGTCGATTGCCGAGCACGTGGGGGTGGGGTCCGTCCGGACTCCCGAACAACCCGAGCGTGGTCGTTCCTAGGAGGAGTTAGTGCTTTCCCCCCTCGTCGCGGCCTTTCGGACGCCCGATCTGAGGAAGAAGATCCTCTTCGTCATCGGCATCATCGTGCTGTATCGCCTGGGCGCGACGGTTCCGTCGCCGGGCGTCGACTACAAGACCGTGCACGCCTGCATCGATCGGATCAACAGCGGTGGCGGCAACCAGGTCTACTCGCTGATCAACCTGTTCTCCGGTGGAGCGCTACTGCAGCTCTCGGTGTTCGCGATCGGCATCATGCCCTACATCACCGCAAGCATCATCGTGCAGCTGCTGACGGTGGTCATCCCGCGGTTCGAACAGCTCCGCAAGGAAGGCCAGTCCGGCCAGGCCAAGATGACGCAATACACGCGCTACCTCACGGTTGCGCTCGCACTGCTCCAGTCGACGGGCATCGTCGCGCTCGCCGACCGCGGCACCCTGCTTCCGCAGGAGTGCGGCAACGTCCTCACCGACCAGTCGATCTTCGGACTCTCGATCATCGTTCTCGTCATGACCGCCGGTGCCTGCCTCGTGATGTGGTTCGGTGAACTGATCACCGAACGCGGCATCGGCAACGGCATGTCCCTCCTGATCTTCTCTGGTATCGCAGCGCGCATCCCGGCCGAGGGGCGGGCGATCCTCACCAGCCGTGGCGGCCTGGTCTTCGGGCTGGTCTGTCTCGCTGCGTTGATCATCATCGCGGGGGTGGTCTTCATCGAGCAGGGCCAGCGGCGAATACCGGTCCAGTACGCCAAGCGCATGGTCGGCAGGAAGATGTACGGCGGATCGTCGACCTATCTGCCGCTGAAGGTCAACCAGGCAGGCGTCATCCCGGTGATCTTCGCATCGTCGCTGTTGTATCTGCCCCAGCTGATCGTGCAGCTCACCAAGAGCTCCGACGGCACAGAATCGGGCTGGCAGTCGTGGGTCTCGCGGTATCTCGCCGACCCGAGTAGCTGGGTGTACATCCTCGTCTACTTCGCGATGATCATCTTCTTCACGTACTTCTACGTCGCCGTCACCTTCAATCCCGAAGAGCGTGCCGACGACATGAAGAAGTACGGCGGGTTCATCCCGGGTATCCGTCCCGGCCAGCCGACGGCTGATTACCTCGGCTACGTACTGAGCCGCATCACACTCCCGGGCTCGATCTATCTGGGTATCATCGCTGTACTGCCCAACCTCTTCCTCGAGATCGGTAACAGCGGGGGAGTTCAGAACCTGCCATTTGGGGGCACGGCCGTGTTGATCATGGTCGGCGTGGGTCTGGACACGGTCAAGCAGGTCAATAGTCAATTGATGCAACGTAAGTACGAAGGATTCTTGAAGTGAGACTTGTCTTTCTCGGCCCCCCCGGCGCTGGTAAGGGAACCCAGGCGGAACTGTTGTCGGAAACGCTCGGCATCCCACACATCTCGACCGGTGACCTGTTCCGTGCCAACATCTCCCAGGGCACTGCCATCGGCATCGAGGCCAAGAAGTACCTCGACGCAGGTGATTTGGTGCCGCCGGAGATCACCGTCGACATGGTTCGCGCCCGTCTGAACGAGCCCGACGCATCGAAGGGGTTCATCCTCGACGGATTCCCGCGCTCGATCGAGCAGGCGGAAGCGCTCAATTCGATCCTCGCCGACCTCGACACCCGCCTCGACGCCGTGGTCTCCTTCGTGGTCGACCCGGACGTCGTCGTCGAGCGCATGCTCGCCCGCGGTCGTGCCGACGACACCGAGGACGTGATCCGGAACCGGATGGCTGTCTACGAGAAGGAAACGGCTCCGCTGCTGGAGTACTACGGCGATCAGGTCAAGACCGTCGACGCCGTCGGAGAGGTCGATGAAGTCCACCAGCGTGTGCTGACCGCGCTGGGTGTCAAGGTCTCCTGAGCGCTGATCGGCGATGAGGCTCCGTAAGACAAAGCGAGTTCCGTTCCGTAGCCCCGGTGAGCTCGATGCCATGGCAGCGGCAGGAGCCATCGTGGGGCAGGCGCTTGTCGCGGTCCGTGAGGCCGCGAAGGCCGGGGTGAGCACTCTCGAACTCGACACGGTGGCCGAGTCGGTGATCCGTGACGCGGGTGCTGTCCCGTCGTTCAAGGGCTATCACGGCTTCCCTGGCTCGATCTGTAGCTCGGTCAACGACGTTGTGGTGCACGGCATCCCGTCGGATGACGTTGTCCTCGCCGAGGGTGATCTCGTGTCGATTGATTGTGGCGCGATCCTCGACGGCTGGCACGGCGACTCCGCATGGACGTTCGGTGTCGGTGAACTCTCGCAGGCCGATCAAGAACTGTCCGATGCCACGCGGTTGTCGATGGAGGCGGGCATTGCCGCCATGGTCGACGGCGCGCGCCTCACCGATATCTCACACGCCATTGAAGTCGGAACCCGCCACGCGGAGAAGACTTTCGGCCATAGCTTCGGCATCGTCGACGGGTATGGCGGACACGGAATCGGGCGCGAAATGCATCTCGATCCCTTTCTGCCCAACGAGGGCGAAGCCGGCCACGGCCCGCTGCTGGTCATCGGTTCGACGCTGGCCATCGAGCCCATGCTGACACTGGGCACCACAGACACCACGGAACTCGACGACGGTTGGACCGTCGTCACGGACGACGGCTCGCGGGCGGCGCACTGGGAGCACACGGTCGCCGTCACCGCGGACGGCCCGCGGATCCTGACCCAGCGTCCTGTGTGATCGTCTGGTTGCCCTGTCGTCCCATTTTCTCTCGGTCTCTGGGGAGTTCTCCCGAAGTTGCGGTTGCCCAGCCGCGCGGTTTCCGCAGCTGTGGGCAACCGCAAGTGAGTTCGGATCGGGGCGTGTTCATGCGCCATTCACCTGACGGTGTCGACGTGACACCTACCGGTCGTCGTTGATCAACCATCTCGTTCGCCGCCGGTAAGATCCGGGCTGAATACTGCCCGGGTGTCGTCAGCCAACGAGCGGGTGCTTCCGTCGTCGCGCGCCCGGTCGTGGCGCACCTATGTGCTGTTCGTTGCCCTCCTGGCGCCGAACTTGGTGCTCCTCGGCGTCTTCACCTATCGACCGCTCATCGAGAACATCCGAATGTCGTTCTACGACTGGAACATCTCGTCGCCGGGCGCAGACTTCGTCGGAGTTGCCAACTACCGCGAATGGTTCTCCCGTTCAGACACCTGGACCATCGTCGCCAACACGGTGATCTTCACCGTCGTGGCGGTGGCGGGAAGCATGGTGCTCGGGTTGGCCTTGGCGCTGCTGCTCGACCGCACGCTGCGTGGTCGAAATCTGGTGCGCTCCATCGTCTTCGCGCCGTTCGTGTTGTCGGGTGCAGCAGTGGGTATCGCTTTTCAGTTCGTGTTCGACCCGAACTTCGGTCTGATCAATGACCTGATGCACCGACTGCACCTCGGGTCGGCACCGGATTTCTACCAGCAACCGCACTGGGCGCTGTTCATGATCACGGTGACGTACGTGTGGAAGAACCTCGGCTACGCGTTCGTGATCTATCTTGCTGCGCTACAGGGGAAGCGGGTCGATCTCGACGAGGCTGCCGCGATCGACGGTGCGAGTCGGCTCACCCACTTTCGCCGTGTCCTGCTGCCCCAACTGCGACCGACGACGTTCTTTCTCTCGATCACCGTGCTGCTGAACTCCCTGCAGGTCTTCGACATCATCAACGTGATGACTCGCGGCGGCCCGCTCGGCAATGGGACCACGACGATGGTCTACCAGGTGTACGAGGAGACTTTCCGGAACTTCCGTGCCGGGTACGGCGCAACGGTGGCGACGATCATGTTCGTCGTGTTGCTCGTCGTCACCGTCGTTCAGGTTCGGCTGATGGATCGGACGCAGTCATGAGCGAGCTGGCGGTGGGTACACCCGAGCAGGTGAGCGCGTCGTCGAATCCCAGGGGGACCGACGACGATCGCGCGCTGGCCTCGAATCGACGCAGGCGACGCGTGGGGATGGTGGCAGGCTATCTCGCGATGGTTGTCGTGGTGGTGCTGGTTGCGCTGCCCCTCGTGTGGATCGTCCTGGCGTCCTTCAAGGATCGCTCCGAGATCTACGTGCAGCCCGCGGTGTGGTGGCCGTCGGTCTGGCATCCGGAGAACTACCGCGAGGCGACGACGTCGGTGCCCTTCTGGGACTTTCTCCGCAACTCGCTGATCGTGACCTCGATCCTCGGCGTCGTGAAGTTCACACTCGGAGTTCTGAGTGCCTACGGCCTTGTGTTCCTTCGCTTTCCGTTCAAGAACGTCGTGTTTGTCGTGATCATCGCCGCTCTCATGGTCCCCAATCAGATCACCTCCATCACCAACTATGCGTTCATTGCACAGATCGGATTGCGGAACACCTTCACCGGCATCATTCTGCCGCTCGCTGGTGTGGCATTCGGAACGTTCTTGATGCGCAACCACTTTCTGTCCATACCGCCCGAGATCATCGAAGCCGCACGCATGGACGGGGCGGGTCACGTCAGGTTGTTGACGCGCGTGGTGCTGCCGATGTCGATTCCGACGATGGTGGCGTTCGCTCTCATCACCCTGGTCAACGAGTGGAACGAATACCTCTGGCCGTTCCTGATGGCCGACGACTATTCGGTGGCGACGCTACCCGTCGGGCTGACGCAACTGCAGAACAACGACGGCCTGACCAACTGGGGTCCCGTCATGGCCGCGACGGTGCTCGCGATGCTGCCGATGCTGATCGTGTTTCTGGCTCTGCAGCGACACATGATCAAGGGCCTGACATCCGGGGCGGTGAAGGGGTGACCGCCCCTGTCGGCAACGGCATCGACAACATCCGCCAGTGAAATGAGAACGACCAACAGTGGGGAACAGGAGTGAAGGTATGACCGAGTTGTCTCGCCGCGGCTTTCTCGCGGCAGGAGTCACATTGGCTGCAGGTCTCGCCGTATCGGCGTGCGCCGGATCGGGCGGTTCCGACGGGTCAGACGGGGGCGATGCGAACAGTCTGACCTTCTGGTCCAACCATCCGGGCAAGTCGGCAGACGTTGAGCGCGAGTTGATCTCGCGCTTCGAGAAGGCCAACCCGGATATCAAGGTCCAGTTGGTCGACGCCGGAAAGAACTACGAGGAGGCCGCGCAGAAGTTCAACGCGGCGCTGTCGGGCGGCTCGTTGCCCGACATCATGATCTTGTCCGACGTCTGGTGGTTCAACTTCGCACTGATCGGAGCGATCGCGCCGCTGGACGACCTGTTCGGCAAGGCAGGCGTGAACACCTCCGACTACGTGGATTCGCTTGTGGGCGACTACAAGTGGAACAACAAGACGTGGGCGCTTCCGTATGCGAGGTCGACGCCGCTGTTCTACTACAACGCCGACGTCTGGAAGCAGGCCGGCCTGCCTGCGCGCGGGCCGGAGAGTTGGCAGGAGTTCGACGACTGGGGCCCGCGCATCCAGAGCGTGATCGGTGGTGGCAAGCAGGCGCACGGCTGGGGGAACGCTGTCGATTACCTCGGCTGGACGTTCCAGGGGCCCACCTGGACATTCGGTGGCGCCTACTCCGACGAGTGGGATCTGAAGTTCACCGATCCCGCGACAGTCGAGGCCGCCGACTATCTGAGCCGGTCCATCAACACGAAGCGCTACGCGAAGATCTCCAACGACATCGCAGGCGATTTCAGCGCCGGGATCATCGCGTCGACCATCGCGTCGACCGGCGACCTGTCGGGAATCACGAAGAACGCGAAGTTCGGTTTCGGCACGGCGTTCCTGCCTGCGCCGAATGGCACGGTCGGCTGCCCGACGGGCGGCGCAGGGCTGGCGATTCCCGCGCGGATCTCCGAGGCCCGCAAGGTCAATGCACTGAAGTTCATCAACTTCATCACCGACACCGCCAACACCGCGTACTTCTCCCAGAACGTCGGCTACATGCCGGTGCGTAAGTCGGCGCTGAGTGATCCGTCGATGTCGGCCTTCCTCGACAAGAACCCGAACTTCACCACCGCGATCAACCAGTTGTCGCACACCAAACCGCAGAACTACGCGCGCGTGTTCGTGCCCGGCGGCGACAAGATCATCGGTACCGGTTACGAGAAGATCGGTCTGCAGAACGCAGACGTCAACTCCACGATGGCCGACATGGACAAGCAGATCCAGCAGATCTATGACACACAGATCAAGCCGAAGCTGCCGAAATGATGAGTGACACAAAAGGATCGGCACGGAGCGGAGCGTTGCGGTGGCAGCAGTGACCTTCGACGGCGCCACACGTCGGTTCAGTGCCGACGCGTCGCCCGCGGTCGATCACCTCGATCTCGACATCGCCGACGGCGAGTTCATGGTGCTCGTTGGGCCGTCGGGGTGCGGCAAGTCGACGACGCTGCGCATGCTGGCGGGACTCGAATCGGTGGAGTCGGGGTCGATCAGCATCGACGGGCGCGACGTTGTCGGCCTCGAGCCGAAATCCCGTGACGTGGCGATGGTTTTCCAGAACTACGCCCTCTACCCGAACATGACGGTTGCTCAAAACATGGGCTTCGCGCTTCGCAATGCGGGGATGAGCAAGTCCGACACCGCGCTGCGGGTCGCCGAGGTCGCGGCGATGCTCGAACTCGACGAGCTTCTCGACCGCAAGCCGTCAAAACTGTCCGGCGGTCAACGCCAACGGGTGGCGATGGGGCGTGCGATAGTGCGCAGGCCCAAGGTGTTCTGCATGGATGAGCCGTTGTCGAACCTCGATGCCAAGCTGCGGGTGAGTACTCGTGCCCAGATCGGTGCACTGCAACGCGATCTCGGTACGACGACGCTCTACGTCACGCACGATCAGGTCGAGGCGATGACAATGGGCGACCGGGTTGCCGTGATGCGCAGCGGCATCCTCCAACAGGTGGGGAGTCCGCGAGAGATCTATGCGCACCCGGCGAACATCTTCGTGGCCGGATTCATGGGATCGCCGCAGATGTGCCTGATCGACGTCGATATCGACGCCGGCCGTGCACATCTCGGCGACGCCGAGATCGCTGTTCCGCGATCGGCCCCGCCCCGGGTCGTCGTCGGGTTGCGTGCCGAGTCGTGGCAGATCACCGGCCCCGGAACGCTCGGAGCGCTGACAGCCCGGATCGAACTCGTCGAAGAGCTCGGCTCCGAGCAGTTCGTGTACTGCTGCGCCGACGTCGCGGTCCGCGACGGCCGGATAGTCGTACGGGCAGATCACCGCAATGAGTTCAGGGTCGGGGACTCCATCGGCCTGATCCCGGATCCAGACGAGTTGCACTGGTTCGACGCCGACTCGGGGAATCGTCTCTGAGCCGCGGTCGGCGACGAGGTCGGGATACCCCGGCGGCGAGCGCGCCGAGACCGAGTGGCAACAGGGACCACAGTGCCGCGATCACGTAGCCGTGGTGTTCCGGCAGGAGGGCGTCCGCTGGGGTGGAGGTAGCCAGAATCAACCCGGCGAGAGCGCTTCCGATCGCGAACCCGACGCTGCGGACGATCTGATTGATCGTCAGCACGCTGGCGGTCTCGGTCTCGGGGACACCTGCGAGGACGAGCGCGGGCATGGCCGCGGAGATCCCTCCGACTCCGTAGCCGAGCAGCGCCATGGCGATCAGCACAAGGGCCAGAGAGTGGTTGCCGCTGGCGAAGACCAGTGCGGCGAGCATCGCTATCAGGCTCGAGATGAGGTATGCCCACCGAACCGTGAGGTGCGTGATGAGGGTGGGAGAAGCCTTGCCTGCGACGAAACCGAGTACGGAGAACGGGATGAGTGCCGCGCCCGCGGCGACTCCGGGGAGCGCGAATCCGTATGCGGCGTCGTCGGGCGTCTGTAGGTAGCGGGTGAGCACGCTGAACAACAGATAGAGGCCGATGCCGGCCACCGCCATGGCCGCGTTGGCGCGAAACACCGTTGGTCGGCTCAGCAGCCGGACGTCGACCAATGGAGTTGCACTACGCAGTTCGACACACACCCAGCAGCCGAATGCGGCGATGGTCACGATCGGCACGGTCAGAGAGGTCCACAGGGAGTGCCAGACTGCGGGTTCGGCGACGATGAGCAGCAGTCCGAGTGTCGCCACCGCGAGGAGCAGCCCTCCGGGCCAGTCGATGCGGGGGCGGGGGCCGGGTGGCTCGGCGGGAAGCATGACCCACGCGACGAGCAGGGCTGCGAGCGACAATGCGAGTCCGCAGCCGTAGGCTGCGCGCAGTCCGGCGACCTGGTCGAGAAGGCCCACCAGCGGGTAGCCGACTCCGATGCCGACGGTCGAGGCCACCGACAGCGCGGCGATCGTCGACGCCGCACGACGTTCGGCGAGGTGGCTACGCGCCACGCTCATCAGCAGCGGAACACCGCCGAGGCCGACTCCTTGAAGGACGCGGCCGATGAGCAGGACCGGAAACGACGATGCGATCGTCGTGAGGACGCCGCCCACCACGACGATCACCATGCAGGTGAGGATCACTCGTCGACGCCACGGCCCACCGCCGAGGCGACCGAGCACCGGGCCCGCTACGGCACCCGCGAAGAGTGTGACGGTGAGCGTCCACTGCGCGGCGTCGAGTGATACGTGAAGTCCGCTCGCGACCGGGGTGATCAGCGGTGCGCCCAGGCTGCCGACGACGGCGACGACCAAGCCGACCCCCACCAGTGCCGCGCTCAGTGCGGTGGCACGTCGTCCGGTCAGGCGTGAACCGGTTGCAACGGCTCTCATCGGTTGGTCTCTGTGGTGATGTGTTCGAACAGACCGGGGTTGATCAGCGTCTGTACGCCGTCGGCCCAGGGCTCGTCGAGCGCAGCGACGTCGAGCGCGGCACCCGCGTTGAGCAGCATGCCGAAGGCGAGAAATGATTTGATCGTGACCGGGTCGAGTCCCGTGGCGTCGGCGACCGAGTCCCACATGCGGGCGAACCGCGCACGGACCGCATCGCGTACCTCGATGTCGCCGGAGGCGGCGAAACCCTGCAGTTGGAGCAGGAGATTCGTTGTGTCGGTGAGAAGTTCGTAGTACTGACGTCCCATTCGGGCGAGCGCGTCGAGCCCGGTCTCCCCGGCCGCGGCGTCGAGCATCGCATCGGTGACGCGATCGAACGACGTCTCGACCAGTTCGAGGAACAGAGCCTTCTTGGTCCCGAACATCCGGAAGATGTAGGGCGCAGTGATGCCCGCGTTGCGCGCGATGATGTCGGTAGAGGCGCCGTGCAAGCCGTGTGCGGCGAACTCTTCCGCGGCGACCGAGAGTACTTGCGCGCGTCGGTCGGCCGCTGTCATACGTGAGGCCATACCCGAAGGTTACTAGTTACTAACTACTTACTTCAATGGTCATGCAGTCTCGACTTCACGTCGCGGGAGAGCGTCAGTCGGCCGTGGCGAGACTCGACACGAGCCGATCGATCGGTACCAGGCCGGTGTACCGCCCGGTCTCGTCCCAGCACACGAGCGGGTCGAAGCGCGTCGATGGCGGGCGGGTCATGGCACGGCGCAATACTTCTCGGCGATCCGCCGACCGGTGCACCCGCATCGCCGGGTGACGCGCCACGCCATGATCGCCGTGTCGGATGGCGAGGTGCGTCGGGCTCGCGCGGGCGTCGAGCAATACGATCGCCGCGAGCTCGGGGTCGCTTCCGAACTCGACGCTCAGCGCCGAGTCGGACGCGCCGACCGGAGCTGTCCGCCCGGCCTCGACGAATCGCTCAACCGTGTCAGCGGAGGTCGGTACCTCGGCTGTCCGGCAACTGACCTCGGGGTCGATCCCACCCATCGATTCGGTGGGACGTCCGAGAAGGTATCCCTGGCCGAGAGGCACGCCGAGCTGTTGAAGACGCTGGAGGTCTCGCGGCGACTCGATGCCCTCGGCGATCAGCCAGGCGTCGATACGACTGCAGAACTCGCCGAACATCTCGACGAGCGCCGCTTTGGCGGCGTCCCGGTGAAGATCGGTCACGAGCGACCCGTCGAGTTTCACGAAATCGGGGTGGAGAGTGAGTATGTGATGCAGGCTCGCATAGCCTGCGCCCGCGTCGTCGACAGCGACGAAGCCGCCGAGTTCTCGAACGTGCGCAACCGTCGCGGCGACCCTGTCGTAGTCGGCGACGACGGCATGCTCGGTGAGTTCGAACACCATGCGCGTCAGGGAGCCGCACTCAAGCAGCGAACGCACACGGTCGGAGAGCAAGGCATCGGGCGAGACGTTCACCGAGAGAAAACAGTGTCGCGGCAGAACTGCGCGCGACGACAGGGCTTTTTCGACCACCAGTGCGCTCAGGTCGGCCTCGCGTCCGATGCGGGCCGCCGCAGCGAACCAGCGATCCGGTCCTACGCTCGGCTGATCGGTGAAGCGACTCAGCATTTCATAGCCGACGACACGCACCACGGGAAGGTGTGCGATCGGCTGGAACACCGCTCCGGGCGCGGTGGCCGAGTCGATCAGCGCGTCGACCGCACGCTCAAGCTCGTCGTCGCTGAAGTCGTCGTCCGCGCGATCCGAGTCCGCGCGATCCGAGTCGGTGCGCCCGCCCTCACTCACCCGAACGGTCGGTGATCAGTTCGCGGACCCGTGCGACAGTCTCAGGCGGAACCGGACTCACTCCATGCTCGGAGGCGGCGTGCGCCGTGACCTGGTCGAGCAACTCTGACTCTGACGCGGCGAGAAATCTCGCATCGCAGTCGGGAATGACCGCACCGCACCAGAACTCCTTCATCGCGCTCCTCTCGACTGTTCTTCAGTGTACGTGCGTACTCCTGAATTCGACTGCACGTCGTCGTCGGGGACGACACGGTCGGCGCGACTGTAGAGGACCATCGACTCGCCGCGGACGAAGCCCGCGAGGGTCAGTCCGTGGTCGGCGGCGAGTTCGGCGGCAAGCGACGACGGAGCAGAGACCGCGGAGAGCATCGGGATACCCGCCATGACGGCCTTCTGGACGAGTTCGAAGCTGGCCCGCCCGGACACCTGCAGGATATGGCCCCGGAGCGGGAGCAGATCGCGGGCAAGCGCCCACCCCACGACCTTGTCGACGGCATTGTGGCGACCGACGTCCTCGCGCACGACGCGCAACTCGCCGGTCCGGCCGTCGAACAATGCGGCAGCGTGTAGTCCGCCGGTCGTGGCAAAGATCTTCTGGTGTTCGCGCAGGCGGGCGGGGAGATCGAGCAGTGCATCGACGTCGACGGTCAGTGGGTCGTCGGAAACGGTGAAACGCGAACGCGTCGTGACCGATTCGATGCTGTCCTTGCCGCAGACACCGCACGCACTCGAGATGGTGAAGTCACGTGGGGACGTCCGTGTGGGTTCTGCGACGTGTGGCGCGAGCGCGAGGTCGAGAACGTTGTAGGTGTTGCGGCCGTCGGCGTCGGTTCCCGCGCAATAGCGCGCAGTGCTCAGATCTTCTGCACGCCCCAGTACGCCCTCGGAGACCAGGAAACCGGTGGCGAGCTCGACGTCGTGGCCCGGAGTGCGCATCGTGACCGCGAGCCGTGCGCCGTTGACGCGCATCTCCAGCGGTTCCTCGACGGCCAGCACGTCGACGCGTGGTGCCACCTGCGCACCGCGACGGACCCGGATGACCCGCCGTCGAGCGGTGATACGTCCCATGGAACCACGCTAACCCGCGCGCACGATCAGACGTCGAGTACGAGCGTCACCGGGCCGTCGTTGACCAGGGAGACCTCCATGTGCGCACCGAATCTGCCGGTGGCGACCCTCGCTCCGGCGCCGCGTAGTTCTGCGACCACGGCGTCGACCAGCGGCTCGGCGAGGTGGCCGGGGGCCGCGGCATTCCACGAGGGGCGTCGCCCCTTGGCGGTGTTGGCGTAGAGGGTGAACTGGCTGATCACGAGGATCGGCGCGTCGAGGTCGGCGGCGGAGTGCTCGCGACCGTCGGGGCCGTCGAGAATGCGCAGACGCCAGATCTTGTCGGCGAGCTTCGCCGCGTTGGCCGGAGTGTCGTCATGGGTGATCCCGACGAGCGCGACGAGACCGAAGCCGCCGGGTGCGATGTCGAGTTCGCCGACCGTCTCGCCGTCGACCGTCACCTCTGCCCGAGTTGCTCGCTGGATCACCGCACGCATGCCGACAAGCATCACAGACAACAACGAGGTTCTCCCGGTTGCGGGTGCGGATCGATGCGCAAGGTGAAGATCTGGTGACGAACTCGATGCGACGGAATACCCGTGCGCGTGGATGAGGTTCGCTGTGAACATGACCGCTTCCTCTGCAGCACTCCAGTCGAAGGCCGAACACATCGCACGATTCGGGACGTACGGCGCGTGGGGGTGGTTCAAACAGTTCTCGCCCGACGAGGCCCGCGCGATCGAGGAACTCGGCTACGGGACGATCTGGCTGGGCGGATCACCCAAGAACCTGCATCCCATCCGGACGATTCTCGAGGCGACTGAGCACATCACGGTCGCCACCGGCATCGTGAACATCTGGAACTCGGTGCCGTATGTGATCGCAGGTGAATTCCACGCACTCGAGCGTGACTTTCCCGGACGTTTCTACCTCGGTATCGGCGCGGGACATCCCGAGGCGACGTCGGAGTACACGACACCGTTCAAGGCGGTGGGGCGCTACCTCGATGCTCTCGACGGAAAGCAGGTTCCGCCGAACCGCCGTCTGCTCGCCGCGCTCGGACCGCGCATGCTGCGCATGTCGGCCGAGCGGTCACTCGGTGCGCACCCCTATCTGACGACGCCGGAGCACACCGCACAGGCCAGGGAGATTCTGGGACCCGACGCCCTGCTCGCGCCCGAGCACAAAGTGGTGCTCACCGAGGACGCCGACGAGGCGCGTGCCGTCGGGCGCCCGCCCGTCGACCAGCCCTATCTGCATCTGCGCAACTACACCAACAATCTCAAGCGACTCGGCTACACCGACGAGGACATCGCCGACGGAGGCAGCGACGCGCTGATCGACGCACTTGTCGCGCACGGGACGGCCGCCCAGGTGAAGGCGCGGCTCGACGAGCATCTCGCCGCCGGCGCCAATCACGTTGCGGTGCAGGTACTGGGGTCGCAGACGCCAGTCGAGCAGCTCGCGGCGATCATCTCTGCGTGACAGCGGGGGAGATTGTCCAGTCCCTCTGCCGCGCCGGCTCCTATCGCTGAGGTCCCTATCGCACTGGTTCCTTCATCACCATCGAGATGAGCCAGCTGACGATCGAGATCACCAGTGCGCCGAGGATCGCGGCCCAGAAGAAGCTGTCGACCTGAAGCCCCCAATGAGTCGTGTTGTGGGTGATCCATGAGGTGATCTCGAGCATGAACGCGTTGATCACGATGTGGATCAGCCCGAGGGTGAGGATGTAGAGCGGGATCGAGAAGAGCTGCACGGTCGGCTTGATGAACGCGTTCACCACACCGAAGATCAGGGCGACGAGAACGACGATCCCGAACTTCTCCCAGCCCGACGCGGCGTCGGGGAACTGGAAACTCAGGCCGGGCACGATCAGGGTCGCGATCCAGAGCGCGACACCCGAGAGCGCCGACTGGAGCAGAAATGCACGCATGTCCAAGATCTTGCCAAATCCGCTCGCTCACGCGTGATTATCGGTGTCATCACCTCAGCCGATCTGCTCGCGCCGGGCTCTGACCAGGGTGCGGATGGCGTCGTGGGACGGTGCGTCGTGTTCACCACGACATCTCGGGAACCTGGTCAGCGGTCACCTTGTCGAGCCGGGCGAGTTGCTTCCGCTGTTCCGCGGTGTCTCCTCCGTCGGGCTCGTCGGCCGTCTGCTCGTCGGTCTCCTCCGTATCGGCATGGCGAGGCTTGTGGATGTGCGGGTGTGTGCGCCTGCCGCCGGGAATGATCGAGCCTGCTCCGGCGAGCATCGGGAACTCCTCCTCGGCCTCCTTGTCCAGATCTGCTTCGACGTCGGCAGCCTTCGGCGCGGAGCGCAACGACCTCCACAGCAGAACGAGCAGCGCTGCGATCAGCACACCGAGCACGATCGTCGACGCCGCGACCTCGGGGAGCTGGGTCAGCCCGTAGACCGCGGCGGCGATGATCGCGGCCGCGGGCATCGTGACGACCCATGCCACCGCCATCTTGCGGAACACCGCCCAGTCGACGGTGCTGTTGCGGTTGGTGGTGCCCACCCCGGCGACCGAACCAGCAACCGTGTGGGTTGTCGAGACGGGTGCGCCGAGAGCCGTCGAACCGAACAGTGCGATCGCCGCGCCGGTCTCGGCACAGAAGCCGCTCACCGGCCGGAGCTTGGTGATGCCGGTCCCCATCGTGCGGACGATGCGCCACCCGCCCGACAGTGTGCCGAGAGCGATGAACAGGTAACAGCCCAGTGCCACCCAGTCGGGCACCGGTAGCGACGAGCCGGTCCGGGTGAGGTGACCGGTCGAGACGAGTAGACCCGCGACGACCCCCATCGTCTTCTGCGCGTCGTTGCCGCCGTGGGCCAAGGAGATGGCCCCCGACGACGCGAGTTGGAACCAGCGGAAGAGCTTCTCGGTACGCAGCACGGGTGCGCGGAAGAGCACGGCGCGCAGGACCAGCATGAGAGTGCCGCCGAGTAGCAGGCCCGCCACCGGCGAGATCACGATGAACGCAGCGGTCTTCTCGACGCTCGAGGCTTTGATCGCGTCGATGCCGCCCTTGACGAGTGCCGCGCCGACCAGTCCACCTATGAGTGCGTGCGACGAGGAGGTCGGGATGCCGAAGTGCCACGAGAAGAAGTTCCAGATGACGGCCGCCAGGAGTGCGGCGAAGACCACGGCCACGCTGTAGTACTGCGACTTGACGGTCTCGCCGACCGTGTCGGCCACGGCGGTCCCGATCAAGAAGAAGGCCAGGAAGTTCCAGCCTGCAGCCCACAGGACCGCGACCTTGGGCTTCAGTACATGCGTCGCGACCACGGTCGCGATCGAGTTCGCGGAGTCGTGGAAGCCATTGGTGAAGTCGAACAGCGCCGCGAGTGCGATGATGCCGATCACCGACAGTGTCGTGAGGTCCACGTATCCAGGGTGAGCGTCCGGCGGGCGCACCGCCGCCGGTATCCGGGCCGGTGGCGAAGCCTTCGGGCAGAGTTCACCGCGTGGTCATCCGAGCGGGGTGATTGTCCGATCCGTATCGTGGCCGTCATTCTCAGAGCAGGCCCACTCGCGCAGTGATGGTTCAGAGGGGCGACGGCACGGGTTTGGACTGTTCGTGCAGTTCGCGTAGGATTGAACGTCGGTGCGCTTGTCGTGCCGGCATGCGCGTGCCGTTGATACGGCGGGCGTAGTCGGAGGCATCGTGACCAGGCCCCGCTCGCAGAACGGGTGCCAACACACTAACGGATAAACACTGATTCAACCGGGCAGTGGTGTGAATCGTTCGTCGACCAGGCTTGTGGCCAGGCGAACGGATCGCGACACCGCCGAGGATCGCGGAGGACATGGCGAAGAAAGACGGGGCCATCGAGGTCGAGGGACGGGTCATCGAACCCCTGCCCAATGCGATGTTTCGCATTGAGCTGGAGAACGGTCACAAGGTTCTCGCCCACATCAGCGGCAAGATGCGGCAGCACTACATCCGCATCCTGCCCGAGGACCGGGTCGTCGTGGAACTCTCGCCGTACGACCTCGGGCGCGGACGCATCGTTTACCGATACAAGTAAGACTTCCCGGCCGGTACCGGTCCGGGACAACCCACTCGTGCGGTATGGCCATCTGGTCATGCCCACGGGCGACAACAGGAGAGATTGACGTGAAGGTTCAGCCGAGCGTCAAGCCGATCTGTGAAAAGTGCAAAGTGATCCGCCGCAACGGTCGGGTCATGGTGATCTGCGAGAACCTGCGCCACAAGCAGCGCCAGGGCTGATCACACCCGAGGTCGCAGACCGCGGGGCACCCCACCAGATCGCTTGGTGACACACACAACTGAATACGTACACCAGAGCTGAGCAGAATTTGTGAAGCCCTCCCAGCACCAGCGGCGACAGACGCGTCACCGCCCACCTCCGGACTGTGTCTCGCGGACCACCGCAGACACCACGAAGCGAGTGCAACTCACATCGTGCAGAGGCCGGAGCCCCTCAGAGCAAGTAGTACAGACGAGTGGGGGACGGACTGGGAGAAGACCTCTGAAAAGAAAAGGAAATCCGCCACATGGCACGTGTTGCTGGTGTCGATCTTCCCCGCGAGAAGCGGCTCGAGATCGCACTGACCTACATCTACGGAGTTGGTCGTACCACCTCCAAGGAGATCCTCGCGGGCACCGGGCTCAGCCCCGATCTGCGCGCGAAGGACCTCACCGACGCAGACGTCGCAAAACTGCGTGAGTACATCGAAGCATCGGTGAAGGTCGAGGGTGACCTGCGCCGCGAGGTGCAGGCCGATATCCGTCGCAAGATCGAGATCGGCTGCTACCAGGGTCTGCGCCACCGTCGTGGCCTGCCCGTCCGTGGACAGCGCACCAAGACCAATGCCCGCACTCGTAAGGGCCCGAAGAAGACCATCGCCGGGAAGAAGAAGTAATGCCTCCGAAGTCACGTAGCGCAGGCCCCAAGAAGGGCACACGCCGTCGCGATAAGAAGAACGTCCCGCACGGCAACGCACACATCAAGTCGACGTTCAACAACACCATCGTGTCGATCACCGACCCCAATGGCGCAGTCATCAGCTGGGCGTCGTCGGGTCACGTCGGTTTCAAGGGCTCGCGCAAGAGCACCCCGTTCGCGGCTCAGCTCGCGGCCGAGAACGCTGCGCGCAAGGCTCAGGAGCACGGCGTCAAGAAGGTCGACGTATTCGTCAAGGGACCGGGTTCGGGTCGCGAGACCGCCATCCGGTCGCTGCAGGCAGCCGGCCTCGAGGTCGGCACCATTTCCGATGTCACCCCGCAGCCGCACAACGGTTGCCGTCCGCCCAAGCGGCGTCGGGTCTAGCGGGAAAGGGAGGAACGAAAGAACATGGCTCGTTATACCGGCCCCGCAACAAAGAAGTCCCGTCGTCTGCGCGTCGACCTCATCGGAGGAGACCAGGCGTTCGAGCGTCGCCCCTACCCGCCCGGCCAGCACGGTCGTTCGCGGATCAAGGAGAGCGAATACCTGCAGCAGCTGCAGGAGAAGCAGAAGGCACGCTTCACCTACGGAGTGATGGAAAAGCAGTTCCGTCGCTACTACGAGGAAGCCAACCGTCGTAACGGCAAGACCGGCGACGAGCTGCTGCGCATCCTGGAGACCCGTCTCGACAACGTCGTGTACCGCGCCGGACTGGCACGTACCCGTCGTCAGGCACGCCAGCTGGTGACCCACGGCCACTTCACCGTCAACGGTGTCCGCGTGGACGTCCCCAGCTACCGCGTCAGCCAGTACGACATCATCGACGTCCGTCCGAAGTCGCTGGCAACCACCCCTTTCCAGATCGCCAAGGAGCTCGTCGGCGATCGTCCGGTTCCGGGCTGGCTGCAGGTGGTTCCCTCGACGCTGCGCATCCTCGTGCACAACGTGCCCGAGCGCGCACAGATCGAGGTTCCGCTCCAGGAACAGCTCATCGTCGAGTTCTACTCGAAGTAGCGCACGGGGGGCTTGTACCCCTGCGTACCCCCGACCGGAGCCGCGTGGTTGCGATCGGGGGCACGCGCGAAATCAAGAAGCCAAGCAGCACAGAGGCTGTTCGGTTCCACTTCTAGGCCGTCATATAGCGGTCGGCCATAGGGAGAAAACAAGAAATGCTCATCTCACAGCGACCCACTCTCACCGAGGAGATCATCGCCGACGACCGGTCGAAGTTCGTCATCGAACCGCTCGAACCCGGCTTCGGCTACACCCTCGGCAACTCGCTGCGTCGTACCCTGCTCAGCTCGATCCCGGGTGCTGCGATCACCAGCATCCGCATCGACGGGGTTCTGCACGAGTTCACCACCGTCCCGGGTGTCAAGGAAGACGTCACCGACATCATCTTGAACCTCAAGGGCCTCGTGGTGAGCTCCGAAGAGGACGAGCCGGTCACCATGTACGTGCGTAAGCAGGGCCCGGGCACCGTCACCGGTGCAGACATCGTGCCGCCTGCCGGCGTCACCGTGCACAACCCGGATCTGCACATCGCCACCCTCAACGACAAGGGCAAGCTCGAGATCGAGCTCGTCGTCGAGCGGGGCCGTGGTTATGTGCCTGCCGTGCAGAACAAGGCGTCGGGAGCAGAGATCGGCCGCATCCCGGTCGACTCGATCTACTCGCCGGTGCTCAAGGTCACCTACAAGGTGGAAGCCACCCGCGTCGAGCAGCGCACCGACTTCGACCGTCTGGTGCTCGACGTCGAGACCAAGAACTCGATCAGCGCACGCGACGCCCTGGCGTCGGCGGGCAAGACCCTGGTCGAGTTGTTCGGTCTGGCTCGGGAGCTCAACGTCGAGGCCGAAGGAATCGAGATCGGGCCGTCGCCTGCGGAGGCTGACCACATCGCGTCGTTCAGCCTGCCGATCGAGGATCTGGATCTGACCGTCCGTTCGTACAACTGCCTCAAGCGCGAAGGTGTGCACACCGTCGGCGAGCTGGTTGCCCGCACCGAGTCCGATCTGCTCGACATCCGCAACTTCGGTCAGAAGTCGATTGACGAGGTGAAGGTCAAGCTGCACCACCTGGGTCTGTCGCTCAAGGACAGCCCGGCCAGCTTCGATCCGTCGCAGGTTGCCGGCTATGACGCGGCTACCGGAACGTGGTCGGATGAGGCGTCCTTCGACGCCGACTCCGGTGAGGATTTCGCGGAGACCGAGCAGCTCTAGTCGCTGCGACTGCCAAACCCTGACTCGTCGAGCGATCGTCGGGTCCTCCTAGGAGAAGACAATGCCCAAGCCCACCAAGGGTGCCCGCCTCGGCGGGTCGGCCAGCCACCAGAAGGCCATGTTGGCGAATCTCGCCACCTCGCTCTTCGAGCACGGCCGGATCACCACAACCGAAGCGAAGGCCAAGCGCCTGCGTCCGTATGCGGAGAAGATCATCACTCACGCCAAGGCCGGCAAGCTGGCCAACCGCCGTGAGGTGCTGAAGGTGATCCGCGACAAGGACGTCGTCCACACGCTGTTCGCCGAGATCGGTCCGTTCTACGCCGACCGTAACGGTGGATACACCCGCATCATCAAGACGCTGCCGCGCAAGGGCGACAACGCCCCCATGGCCGTGATCGAGCTGGTGCGCGAGAACACCGCATCGACAGAGGCCACCCGCGCAACGCGTGCGGCCGCGTCGAAGAAGGCCGCACAGGCCGCCGACGCCGACAAGGCAGCCGCTCCGGCAGCCGAGAACGTCGTCGAGGCCGTTGCCGATGAGGCGACGCCGGCACAGGTCGAGAACGCCGAGGCAGTGGCCGAGGCGGTCGACGACGAGTCGACCGCAGCCACCGCTCCGGAGGCCGAGGCCGCCGACGCCGACGTCGACGGTGACAAGGCCGACGGCGACAAGGCTGACGACAAGTAGGTCGGACGGCTGAACACGCCAGACACGAACGGACCCGCCACCCCAGCCGGTGGCGGGTCCGTTCGTCTGCGCTTCGACATTGGTTACGACGGAACAGATTTCGCGGGGTGGGCGCGACAGGTCGGGCAGCGCACGGTGTGCGAGACGCTCGAGACGACGTTGTCGACGGTCCTGCGGGTGCCGGTCCGGCTCACCGTCGCCGGCCGCACCGATGCGGGTGTCCACGCCTCCGGGCAGGTCGCACACACCGACGTTCCGGCGTCGGCACTCGATACACGGTCGATCGGGGGTGATCCGGCCCGCCTCGTCGGCAGAGTGGCCAAGATGCTGCCCGACGATGTGCGGATCAAGAAGGTCTCGACAGTCAGCCCGCATTTCGACGCCCGGTTCTCGGCGCTTCGTCGTCACTACCGTTACCGGCTGACCGACGCGGTGTTCGGTGCCGAACCCGTCGTCGCACGCACCACCGCTGCCTGGCGCCGCCCGATCGACGTCGACGCCATCAACCAGGCGTCGTCGGTGTTGGTGGGACTCAACGACTTTGCCGCATTCTGCCGACGCCGTGAGGGCGCAACGACGATTCGTGACCTGCAGCGCTTCACCTGGACTCGCGATGTCGACGGCGTGCTGATCGGCGAGGTCAGTGCCGATGCGTTCTGCTGGGCGATGGTGCGCTCACTGGTCGGTGCCGTGGCATCGGTCGGTGATGGTCGACGCGACGTCGAGTGGTGCCGGGCGCTCCTGGATGAGCGTGAACGCAGCGCCGCAGTGCCCGTTGCGGAGGCGCGCGGCCTGTGCCTCATCGGGGTCGACTATCCTGCGGCTGCCGAGTTGGCGGCACGCAATGCGATCACCCGCGACATGCGGGTTGCGGCAACCGATGGCGCGCAGGGGTGCTGTGGCGATGGGTGGCGGTGACATGGGTGGGTGCGTCGGTGCTCCGAGGAGCGATGAGCATCCATGGTGTGAACGGATCTGCCGATACGGACCGCTACCCCGAATATGCGAGTGACTGCGCGTAGTTGACGCGTGCCGCGAGGTCGGCGACGGCGGCGCGGGACGCGACCGGTATCGCCGTAGTGTGCGCCACGGGCCCGGCGGACACGGTGACCTGTACGAAACCGATCGTGCGTTCTTCTTTCACCAGCAAGAACAGCAGCCCGAGACCGCAGAACAGCACGGCGGTCACGATCGCCACGATGAGAGCCCATTGTGGAATCTCCTTGGTGGTCCGCGACATGTCGACGAAGCTGAATCGCGAGCCGCTCAGCGGTGCGTTGCCCACGGGGGTGATGAACTGGTTGCGGGTGCAACAGATGTCGCCGATCGAGACGAGGATCGGGTCGCCCTGCGGCGACGGCGCAGCATAGTTGCCAGGGGTCGGCGTCGGCGGCAATCCGAGGTCGCTCCATCCTGGGACGCCCGGCTCCGCCCCGCGGTGCTGTCTCGACGGATCGGGGTTCGGCGCGTGCGGGTAGCTCACCGTGCCATCGTCGCACAGCGCACAACCGTGGTGGCCCGTTGCGGCGTCAGGACTGCAGCTTGTAGCCGTTGGAGTCGCGAACACTCCCGGTGAACATCATGATGGCGTCGATCAGAACCCAGATTCCGACCACGGGCAGGATGAGAAAACCGATGAACACGAACGCGGTGATCCACCCGACGATCGTCAGCATGAGCTGCGCGACACCGATCCCCGTGTACCCGAGATAGAAGCGACCCGCGCCGAACCCGCCGAGGAAGAGCTGGAGCAGACCGGCTGCCACCTTGGACTTGTTCGACAGGGGCTCGCCGGTAAACGGATCGCGCCCATGGGGTGCCATCGGATCGGCCGCGCCGAAGCCCGCAGCCGGATACCCGGGCGTGAACCCGTAGCCGACAGGCTGAGCGGGCACGCTGCCGTAGGCCGGGCCAGAGTACTGGGCGCCGCCGTAATACTGGGGGTAGCCGGTGCCTTCGTAGGGGAGCGGGAGGAACTGGTCGCTGGACGCGGACGGGCCGAACGGGGAGGGCGTGCCGTAGGGCGCCGAACCGTAGGGATGCCCGCTTTGGGAGCCCGGGTTCGAACTGTCGGGGTAACTCATGGCGCCCATCCTCGCACGAGCTACCGACACGTACCGTGCGCAGTGCGCACGAAAGGGGCAGATGTCAGCCGGTCGGACGACGTCAGGTTGCGCTGCGCTCGTCGTCCATGGCGTCGAACACCGCCTCGACGGTCTGTTCGTCGCCGACGATGTCCTCGGTGCGTCCTTCGGTCATCAGCCTGCGCCAGACCTGGGAATCGAACTCCATGGGGTCGTTGCGTTCGAGGAACTCCATGACGACCTGCACAAAGCGTTCCGGGTCGTCGTGGAAGGGAAAGTGACCCGATCCCTCGAATGTCGACAGTTCGCTGTGACCGATCGCAGAATTCGCGATCAGTGCGTGTTCGTACGGGATGACCGTGTCGTCGTCACCCCAGACGATCAACACTGGCAGGTATTCGGTCAGATAACAGCGGTCGAGCATCGTCACGGACTGTCCGCGCCAGTCGACCACCGCACGCAGGGTGCGGAGGAAGGCTGCCGATGCGGTAGGGGCCGCAAGGTCGCCGAGGACGCGCAGGAGATCCTCGTGATCGTTGAGCATGCGTTTGGGTGACAGCCCCTGCGGCAGGTCGGCGAACCCCGGCGGTGTGGGCGTCGCGGTGATCGCCGCGGCGCCGAGGCGGAGTGCCGATAGCGCACCGGGCAGGCGCAGTGCCGCCAGCGCGCTGTTGACCAGCGGCAAGGTCACCAGTCGCAGGGCAGGATTGACCTCGCGACTGACACCACCCGCGGCGACGAGCACCAATCGCTCCACGAACCGCGGGAACTGGTAGCAGAACTGCATCGCAACGCCACCACCGAGTGAATGCCCGACGACGGTCACCTTGCTGATCCCGAGCACCACGAGTAGATCACGCATACCGTTGGCAAAAGCGGGCACCGAGTAGTCGGCGCGAGGTTTATCGGAACGTCCGTGTCCCAGCAGATCGGGCGCGATCACCGTGTAGTGCTGGGCCAGCATCGGGATGACCTCGTTCCAGGTCGACGAGTTGTCGCCGATGCCGTGGATGAGAAGCAGCGCCGGTCCGCTGCCCGCGATGCGATATGCCCGCCGGTAGCCGTGGATGACCTTGTACTCGACGCGGACCTCGGTGTCGGAGACAGGGCGTAGATTCGGAGACGACGCACCGCCGGATCGTTTGACTCCGCCGACTCGGGTCGGGGCTTCTGACACGTCTCACTCCTCGCGTGATCACATCGGCGTGATTCTCGGTTGGCGCGGCATGTGACCAGAACGCCTTCTCCTTCGAGTTAACACCCGATGGGCGCAGTCTGCCCACCATGTTGCAGCGAGTTAACGTCAGCGCAAACGAGTGTGCTCGACCACATCGCGGGTATCCGACAGTGGCTAGGCTTGCGGACAATGAACCCGTTCGACATCGACGCGTTTCTCACCACGGGCGGACTCGTCGGGCTGTGCGTACTGATTTTCGTCGAAACCGGGCTGCTCATCGGCTTCATCTTTCCCGGTGACTCGATCCTGTTCACTGCCGGCGTGTTCGCCGCCCAGCCTCAACCGTTCGCCCCGCTGTGGGTGTTGTGCGTCGTGGTTCCGGTCGCGGCGATGTTGGGTGACCAATGTGGATTCCTCATCGGTCGGCGATTGGGTCGCGGAGTACTCGAGGGACGCTTGATGCGCACGATCGGACCCACCTACGTCGAGCGGACGCACCGGTTCTTCGATCGGTTCGGTCCGCTGACCGTGTTCTTCGGGCGGTTCATCGGGATCGTCCGCACCGTGACACCCGTCGTCGCCGGCTTCAGCGGGATGCGTCACTCGGTGTTCACTCTCTTCAGTGTCCTCGGGAGCATCGTATGGGCAGCGGGGATCATCGTGCTCGGATACTTTCTGGGGTCTGTCCCGATCATCCGCGACCACCTCGAACTGATCATCGTCGCGTCTGTGTTGACGGTTGTGGTGCCGACACTCATCGAGGGTGTTCGACGCTGGCGGGCGCTGCGTCGAATGAAGGGGGACGACGCGCCAGTGCCGGCAGCCGGGATCCCCGGCGACAGCGTCGAAGGCGCTGGCGCGCAGGGTGTCGAAGGCGCTGGCGCGCAGAGTGTCGAAGGCGCCGGCGCGCAGGGTCGGGGCGCCGCGCTTGACGGTCCGGGCGCCGATCGCTCGGAAGAGACACGCCGGTAGGCCGACCGCCGCATTCTGGGTGGTCGCGAGATGTTTACACATTCGGACGTCGTGAACCGTAAAAATCCGACAGAATGACTTATCCACAAGCACGCGTCGAGGTGTCGCCGGGAGGCCCACGGGCTGGCAATATCTCATCGCACAACGCGACTGACGATCGGTCGACAGCGCGGCCGGTGGAGTCACCTACGGAGGGCACGGGGGATGCGCGACCAGATGCACGTGCGACACGACGATGTCGAACCGGGTAACGACCAGCAAGAGCGGGTTCCCGCTGCGTTTCAGATGTCCTCCGCGCGTTCACGATCCGGCGCGATCTCGGTGGTCACCACGCCCCAGGGGCTGCCCACACGCATTCGTATCGAGCGATCACAGCTCGAGAAGCGCCCTGACGTACTCGCTGACGAGATCCTGCGCCTGTGCCGACAATCCGCTATGGCGGCCGGAATCCGTTGGCGTGACGAGCTTCTCGATGCAGGCGCGACGCGGGACGTCGTCGACGCCCTCGGGTTGCCGACCACCGACGACCTCTCCCGTGCCGAGCAGTTCGACGACGAGCACGACGACACTCCGGCGTCGTGGCTGCGTCGGGTGTGAGGGCACACGAGAGCGGGCCGGTGGCGAAAGCGGAAGCACGGTTGGGATGCATGCGGACGGGGGATTGGGAATGACGGGGGATTGGGAATGACGGGGGATTGGGAATGACGGGAGCCATGGACGAACTCGAAGCGCGCGCACGGGCCCAGTTGGGGCACCTTGCCGACTTCGGTGACCGGTTGGCTGCGCTGCGCGTGCGGGAGAGCTCGCCGGACGGAATCGTGACCGCAGAGGTTGACGGCAGCGGAGCGCTGACCGGCCTGTGGCTGGCTGACGACGCCGCACGAGTGGGCGAGACCCGGCTCGGTGAACAGATCGTCGCGACCGCACTGCTCGGCGCCCAACGGGTGTTCGCAGCGCGAGCTGCACTCACCGAAGAGTTCACCTCGGCCTTCACCGAGCAACTCCAGAGCCGATGACGGCGGCGGAAGAACCGGCTGCGAAGTCGGTGGAACCTTTCCGGCTGCACGCCCGTCAGAATCCCGAAGCTCCGACAACCGCAGATCTGCAGACGCGAATCAACGACAAGGGGACCACATGGACGACGTGAGGGTGACACCTGAAGTGCTGCAGGGCTTTGCAGCCACCAACGCGGCGATCGGCACGGCGGTGGGTGCGGCAGGCACGATCGACGCGGCAGCCAACACCGCTGCAATGATCGGCGTCTTCGGTCTCATCGGACAAGAGTTCCTCGCAGCCTTCATCACCGCCCAGGCCAACCACCTGTTCGCGGTGGGCAACCTCGCGGCGGTACATGCCTCCACGGCTGCGGCGACGATGGCCGCACTCGCCGAGTTCGACGCCGGCGACGCGGCGAATGCCGCTGCGATCCGGGCGGTGTTGTGAGTTCGCCGCCGCCTGCGTCCGATGGCGTGCACCCGGCCCCGGACGTTCCCGCGCTGGCCAACATGTCGATCCAGGACATGATCGACGCCACGCCGCTCGGCCCGATCCTCGACCGTCCGGTCGGCGATGTGCTCGCCGGACTGGGGCTGCCCCAGATACCGCAGTTTCCTGCTCTGCCGCCGATGCCGGGACTGCCGCCCTTGCCGACGATCGACGTCGGTCTGCTGCTACAACCGATCACCGATCTGCTGGGCGGTTTCGGGACCGGAGATCTCTCCGGGGCTGCCATCGATCCATCGATGGTCTTCAGTGGATTGTCGACTGTGCTCGACACCGCGATGTCGTCTGCCGCAGAGGCGCTCAGCGCGCTCGACGCACTGTGGGCCGGCCAGGCGTCGACGGGTGCGACGACGAAGACGGCGCAGGCAAGCGTCGACAGCGCGGCACTGTCGACGCAGGGAGGGGTGATGTCGATCGACATCCAGGCGGCGGCCGGGATCGTGGCGGCGGGCCTTGCAACGGTGCAGGGGATCATCGCGGCGACGATCGGCAAGATCGCGGTGCTGGGTCCCGGCCTGGTGACACCGATCGGGCAGAGTGTCGCAGTCGGATTCGCGGCCGAGGGCTTGGCCGAGGCGACTGCCGCGGTAGCGGTGACCAGAGCCCAGTTGCTGGGTCCGACAACACAGATGGTCGTCAATGGTGCGCCGGTCAACGTCACAAGTCCGCCGACGGCCGCGACGTCGGCAGCACAGTCGTCCTTCGCGCTGGCCAGCTCGATCCTCGGCGCCGTGTCACCTCTGGTGTCCACCGCGGCCCAACTTCCGTCCGCGTTGCTGAACCCGGTCAGTGACATGCTCGGCACGGAGTCGATCACCGATGGGGAGGCAGTGCGTGGCGAGCACCTCGTCGGCGGCGACGGCCCCGAATCGTCCGGCCCCGGTGGTGGATCGGGTGATGCCAGGGTCGCCGCAGCAAGCGCGGGTGGTCTGGGTGCCGGGGGCCTGGGAGTAGGCGTGGGTACTGGGTCGGTGCCGCTGGGTGCCGCGCGCCCTGGAATGCCTGCCCCAGGTGCGACCGAGCCGGCGTCGTTGACTCCATCGCAGACAACCCGCACGCCCGCTGCAACGACCACACCGGTGCCCGCATCGATGGCGCCGATGATGGCGGCGGGCGCGGCCCGCGGCGCCGGCGAAGCGGCTGAGCACCATGAGATCCCCGACTACCTGATCACAGAGGAGCACGGACAGCAGGTCGTCGGCGATTCCCGCACGGTGGCTCCGTCGGTGATCGGCGCCCACACCGTGGAGCCGGAACCGGCGCCGACGCCGGATATCGAACTGCGCCTGCGATGGGACGAGTCGGTACACGAATCCACCGGACCGCAGCGCTGACCACCCTTTTCGCCGACCAACATCCCAGACACCCGGAGGTACTCCGTGCCAGAACCCAAGCTCAGCGTCGAAGCTGACGAACTCCTCACCGCCGCTGCTGATCTCGACCGACTTGCGGACCGGGTCGAACGTTCGGTCATCGGTGCGTCAGATCGGAAGACCATCGCGGCGGCCGGACGAGACGAGGTGTCGGTCGCGGTGGCGAGTTCCTTCGATGCCGTCGCGCAGGGGTTCGACGACGATGCGGCGTCCGGAGTCCTCGAGCTCCGCAAACTCGCCGCCACATTGCGGGCGCAGTCGACGCGCATCGTCGGGGCCGACGAAGAGATCGCACGCTCGATGCGCACCTGAGATCTGCCACGAGCGCGATCCGCGAAGGAACTCGAGGTGACAACTGCCGGCGGCCGACGCGGCAGTAGTGCCACTCGTACCAAGAAGGGAGGATGAGATGACCGGCTTCACCGGCGTCATCTGGGACGCACGTACCACCGATCGGCTGGTCTCCGACCTCTCCTGCGGTGTCGGGTCGGCGCACCTGATCGACGCGGGACACGCCTGGACTTCCGTCGCGGCGGAGATGGCCGACGCGGCAATGGAATACCGTGCGATTCTGTCGCGTGTGGCCGACGCCTGGCAATCGGCACACGCCGGCGCGGCGCTTGAACGCATCGATGTGCTGGGTCGCTGGTTCGCCGACGCCGCGGCAGCCGCATCGTCGAACGCGGTGCTGGCGCTGGAACAGGGCGCTGCGGCAGCGGTTGCCCGGCTGGCAATGCCTGCTGCGCCGGAGGTCGAGTTGGTCGATGGGCTTCGCGACCTCGCGAGTTCGGTAAGTGCAGTCGCTCCGGTGATCACGGGTGCCGCCGCATATGCCGAACGTGCCCGACACGATCAGCGCATGCGGGCAGCTCGAGTGATGGAGACCTATGAGCAGGCGGCGACGCCCGCGGCAAAATCCTGGCACGTCCACAGTCCTGCGCCGCAGGTGGTTTCCGATGCGGCTCTGCACGCCGAGCAGGGTGCGGCGCGAAGCACACGCGTTCGAGCCGATGCCGCACCTGGTGCGGCATCGACAACCGCGGCGCGACCTGGTGCCGTCATGCCGACTGTCTCAACGGCGGTGGCGACACCTGTCAGAGCGGGATACGCCCCGACGACACTTGCGTCCGTTGCGCAGGCCGCGCAGGCAGCACCGACACCTGTCCAGCGGCCCGCGTCGTCGGAGACGATGCCGCCTCCCGTGGCGCCGGTTCCTGCGGCGGCCGTTGCCACCGAGCACAGAATGGCGCGGTCGGCGGTCCCGGTTCACTGTTCCGACGGAGCCGGTTCGGTGGACGGTGCGAGTATCGCCCACGAGTCACCCGCAACCTGGGCCGCAGCGAGTGTTGCCACGACGCCGCACGTGGTGATCGACGCCGAGGCGCACGCGGGTGCGCCGATGCTCGACCCCGCCTATTTCGAGCAGACGCTGCGGCTCGGGGAAGGGGACACACGATGATCTGGACTGCCACCAGGGGCGGACGAGTAGATGTCGCCCTGCTGCGTCGTGCGGGTGCGAGGCGTGGTGTCCTCACCTGGCCGGTGGTCCTCGACATGGTGGGTACCGAGGACGACGCCGAGCGTGTGCGCGCTGCGTTCTCGGCGGCCGACGGGCGACTCGAGGAGCTCGGCCTCGTCGACGATCTGGGCGATCCCGTGCCGTGGCTGGCGACCGCGACGACGGTACTCGCCCGGCCCGACCGTGAGTTGGAGATCCGAACGTTCAGTGAATCCGGCTCTGTCCGTGCGTGTCTCGCGCGACGCAACGGCGAGCATGTCCTGGCGATACGCAGCGGTGACATCGTCGACGTGACGGTGGTCGACCCTGCCGACACGGCCGCGCTCGCCACGCTTGTTCGTCGCTACTGCGTCGATAGTGCTGATGACGTCGGGGCTGCCGGCCAGGCGATGGACGTGCGGCCGCTCGAATTCGCTGCGCTGGCGTGTCCCTGCGATGAGCTCGCCGATCGGCTCGGGCGCTGCCGGCATGGTGACGACGTTGCGCGCACGCTCGCCCGGTTGGGTATGCCGGTGGGCGATTCCCGCACCGTGGCAAGCGCTCTCGCGACCATCGGCCGTCGAACCGAGATCGTCGCGGTCTCCCGCCTCGACGGTTCGCTCACGCAGTCACCCGGGGCGCTCGGCATCGTGGACACCGCACGTGGTCGGATCGTGGCCGGTCCCAGTAGATCTCCCGACGGCAGGGTGTGGACCACGCTGTCGCCGGGTTCGGGTCAACGCATCAGTCAGGCGGTAGGTCTGCTGATCGAGACCCTTCCCGACGGATGGTGGCCCCGGTGACGTCGGGGCCGACCGCTCGGAAAACGACACCGGAACCGATTCCGGTTGTCGTGCGCACCACCGGTATCTGACTGCCGGATACCGCAAGGCACCGGGTTTCGGTGCTTGATACAGGAGGATCTGAAGATGCTCAATCTCGGTGACAACGGCTCGGGAGCGGTCAAGGTCGACGTCGAATCGGCCATGGCCACAACAAAATCAGTGGCGGGCGTGGTGGCCGACATGCAGGAGACCATCGGACGCATCGCACGCGCGTCGTCGAACGGCGCTGCGTCGTGGCAGGGGAGGGCATCGGCTGCGTTCACCGACACCCACGCCGACTGGAACTCCTCTGCGCTGGCACTGCACAACGCGCTCGACGACATCCGGAACAAGCTCAGCAGTGGTTTCGCCGGCTACGACGACAACGATGCCCAGATCGCCGGGGGCTTCCAGCCCGGTGGCGTCCGGCTCTGAGCGGCCGAGCTGTCGCGGGACCGTGCGCCTCCCACGACACGCGTGTGGCGCCCACGGCTTCCGGCTTCCGCCGCACACACGCTGAAACAACTTCGAACACAAACATATTCACGCTCGGTTGCACATGGTCGAGCGGTCAGAAGGGAAACCGGAAATGGCACAAATCGAATACAACTTCGCTAGTCTCGGCGACCTCAGTGGGAATCTCCAGTCGGAGTTCGGGCGACTGAGCGACCTCGCCGACGAGCTCAAGCGGCAGGTCCACTCTCTCGACTCGGTCTGGACGTCGACCACTGCCAAGGCGGCCTACGAACAGGCGCAGGCGAACTGGGATCGCATCTTCCTGCAGTCGCGCGACCAGTTGTCCGGCCTGCACCGCGGCGTGCAGAACGCGTCGAACACGATGTCAGAACTCGACGGTGCGATCGGCCGCGGGTTCGGCTCGATCTGACTGCGGGCCTCGCGGTGTGGGTGCCGCTGTGCGTCGGCCGGATGCACCCACACCGCCACCGCGCGCGATGTGATCGTGGGCATGTCCGTTCTGGGGTGCTCGGTTAGAGTCTTCAGGCGACAAGGCTCGCCCACGACGTTCGTCGTCGGGAAGGACAGTGCAGTCGATGGAAGGACAACACGGTGTCGGCTGAAGGCTCCAAGAAGGCGATTCTCGCGGCGCTCGCTGCCAACGCAGGCATCGCTGTCGCCAAGTTCGTCGGGTTCGCGATCACAGGATCGTCGTCGATGCTCGCCGAAGGCGTGCACTCCGTTGCCGACACCAGCAACCAGGGACTGTTGTTGCTGGGGCAGAAGCGTGCGCGCCAGGACGCCGACCAGCTCCATCCGTTCGGTTACGGACGCGCCCGCTACTTCTACTCGTTCGTGGTCGCGCTCGTGATCTTCACGCTCGGCTCGATGTTCGCGATCTACGAGGGCATCGAGAAGATCACGCACGCGCATGATCACGGGCTCGAATCGCCGATCGTCGCGATCGTGATCCTCCTCGTGGCCATCTGTCTCGAGGGGTACAGCTTCACGACCGCGATGCGAGAATCGCGACCGCTCAAGGGGCGTTCATCGTGGTGGCGATTCATCCGTAACTCGAGAAACCCTGAGCTTCCTGTTGTGCTACTCGAGGACAGCGGGGCGTTGGTCGGCCTTCTACTCGCGCTGCTCGGCGTCGGGCTGACCATGATCACCGGCAATGCGGTGTGGGACGGCGTCGGTACGTTGGCGATCGGTGTGCTGCTCGGCGTGATCGCGATCGTGCTGATCGTCGAGATGAAGAGCCTGCTGATCGGCGAGGGCGCGACCGTCGACGAAGCGATCGCACTGCGTGAGGCACTCGAATCCGGTGGCGTCGAGCGCGTCATCCACATGAAGACCCAGTATCTCGGTCCCGACGAGCTCCTCGTCGCCGCCAAGATCGCGATCCCGGCGGGCACGGACGTCGTCGCCGTCGCGCACATCATCGACGATGCGGAAGCGCGAATCCGTACTGTCGTACCACAAGCCCGCATCATCTATCTCGAGCCGGACATCGATCGGGGCGGCCCGGGTTTCGTGCCTGATCGAGCCGACAGGTCTTCGCGTTAGTCCCTCACGCGACCGGCACAGTCGGTAGCGTGTGAATCCGCGATAATCGGAAAACCGGTTGCGCGAGCACACCGTCGAGTCGGGGATCACAAGTCACTTCGGCTCCGCGTCGATCGAGAACACGGGCGACGTGTCGGCGGGCTGACTGGCACTGATGACCAGACATGCAGATGACCAGATATGCAGGGGAGAACCGCTGATGGCCAACGCGTTCACACGTACGAAGTCCGTCGAGCAGTCGATGGCCGACACCGACGAACCAGGCCACAGACTCCGCAAGGATCTGACGTGGCGTGACCTCATCGTCTTCGGTGTCTCGGTGGTGATCGGTGCAGGTATCTTCACGATCACCGTGTCCACCGCGGGAGACAAAGCGGGCCCCGCCATCTCCCTGTCCTTCGTCATGGCTGCCATCACCTGCGCGCTGGCGGCGCTGTGCTACGCCGAGTTCGCGTCGACGGTGCCCGTGGCCGGGTCGGCATACACATTCGGCTATGCGACATTCGGTGAGTTCCTGGCCTGGATTCTCGGTTGGGATCTGATCCTGGAGTTCGCGGTGGGGGCTGCCGTGGTGTCGAAGGGATGGTCGAGTTACCTCGGCAGTGTGTTCGGCTTCTCTGGCGGCACCGTCGACGTCGGCTCGCACACCATCGACTGGGGCGCAATCCTGATCGTCGCCGTGGTGACCACGTTGCTCGCGCTCGGAACCAAGCTGTCGTCACGGGTCAGTGCGGTGATCACCGCCATCAAGGTCGGTGTCGTCCTACTCGTCATCGTCGTCGGCTTCTTCTACATCAAGTCCGCCAACTACACCCCGTTCGTGCCGCCCGCCGAGCATGCGGCGGGAGAGAAAGCCTCTGTCGACTCGACGCTGTTCTCGTTGATGACCGGAGGCGGTGACTCGTCATACGGGTGGTATGGCGTGCTCGCCGCGGCATCGATCGTGTTCTTCGCGTTCATCGGCTTCGACGTCGTCGCCACCACTGCTGAGGAGACCCGCAACCCTCGCAAGGACGTCCCGCGTGGCATCCTCGGCTCGCTGCTCATCGTCACCGTGCTCTATGTGCTCGTCACGATCGTCGTCACCGGAATGGCGAACTACAAGCAGTTGGCGAGCAGCGGAGGCGACTCGAAGAATCTCGCCGATGTGTTCGCGCTGAACGGGGTCACGTGGGCGGAGAAGGTGATCGCCATCGGCGCCCTCGCCGGTCTCACGACCGTCGTCATGGTCCTGATGCTCGGGCAGTCACGAGTCGCGTTCGCCATGTGCAGAGACGGCCTGCTACCGCGCGGCCTCGCGAAGACCAATCCGCAGTTCGGGACGCCCGCGAGGCTGACAGTCCTGATCGGTGTGGTCGTTGCGGTCGTCGCAGGCTTCTTCCCGATCAACAAGCTCGAAGAGATGGTCAACGTCGGAACGCTGTTCGCTTTCATCGTCGTCGCAGCGGGTGTGCTCGTCCTGCGCCGGACGCGGCCCGACTTGCAACGAGGTTTCACCGTGCCCGGCGGTCCGATCATCCCGGTGCTCGCGATCCTCGCGTGCCTGTGGTTGATGCTGAACCTGTCTGCGCTGACCTGGATTCGGTTCGTCGTCTGGATGGTCATCGGCGTGCTGCTCTATCTGTTGTACGGAATGCGGCATTCGATGGTCGGGCGTCGTGAACGCGGCGAGGCGCCGGGCGTCGGGACCGACCGGAGCAGCGACGGGCCAAGCGGCCAGCAGATCCGGCCGGGTGAGGAAACCGAGACAGCGCGCGGGGAGTCTCCGTCCGGTACCTGACCCAAACCTCGGTGCGCACAGAGCCGTGACGCGGTCGGTCCCCGCACGGGTTCGGCCTCCGCTCGAGTTCGGCCTCCGCCAACCGTGGCCAGCCTTCGCCTCATCAGCGGTGTTCGATAGCCTCGAAGGGGAGTGACCCGTGGGCGCGCACCGCGCGCCTGCGCAATCGGACCGTCGGCACTCCGCCGACACCGCCACCCTCATATATGCGCATGGACCGGCGATGTATATCGACTGACGTGCGATTTCACGGACAAGGGGAACACATGACCATGGTGCAGAACGAGGCACCTCAGGTAGAGACGAAGAACGGCATCGACTTTAAGGTCGCAGACCTGTCGCTCGCCGAGTTCGGCCGTAAGGAGATCGGGCTCGCCGAGCACGAGATGCCCGGCCTGATGTCGCTGCGTCGCGAGTACGCCGACGTGCAGCCGCTCAAGGGTGCGCGCATCTCCGGTTCACTGCACATGACGGTGCAGACCGCAGTACTGATCGAGACCCTCGTCGCGCTCGGCGCGCAGGTGCGCTGGGCGTCGTGCAACATCTTCTCCACTCAGGACCACGCTGCGGCAGCGATCGTCGTCGGCCCGCACGGCACCGTCGACGAGCCCAAGGGTGTTCCGGTCTTCGCGTGGAAGGGCGAGACGCTCGAGGAGTACTGGTGGGCCGCCGAGCAGATGCTCACCTGGCCGGACGAGCCGGCCAACATGATCCTCGACGACGGTGGCGACGCCACCATGCTCGTCCTACGGGGTGCGCAGTTCGAGCAGGCAGGCGTCGTACCTCCCGCAGAAGACGATGACCCCGCCGAGTACAAGGTTTTCCTCGAACTGCTGCGCAAGAGCTTCGCCGCGGACAAGACCAAGTGGACCACGATCGCCGAGTCGGTCAAGGGCGTCACCGAGGAGACCACCACGGGCGTCCTGCGGCTCTACCAGTTCGCCGCGGCAGGCGAACTCGCATTCCCGGCGATCAACGTCAACGACTCGGTCACCAAGAGCAAGTTCGACAACAAGTACGGCACGCGACACTCACTGATCGACGGCATCAACCGCGGCACCGACGTGCTCATCGGCGGTAAGAAGGTGCTGATCTGCGGCTACGGCGACGTCGGCAAGGGATGCGCCGAATCGCTCGCGGGCCAGGGTGCTCGCGTGCAGGTCACCGAAATCGACCCGATCAACGCACTGCAGGCGCTGATGGACGGATTCGACGTCGTCACCGTCGAGCAGGCGATCGGCGACGCCGACATCGTCGTCACGTCGACGGGCAACAAGGACATCATCCTGCTCGAGCACATGAAGAAGATGAAGAACCAGGCCATCCTCGGCAACATCGGTCATTTCGACAACGAGATCGACATGGCGGGCCTGGAGAACTCCGGTGCGAAGCGCATCAACATCAAGCCGCAGGTCGACCAGTGGGTGTTCGACGACGGGTCGTCGATCATCGTCCTCAGCGAAGGCCGCCTGCTGAACCTCGGCAATGCAACAGGCCACCCGTCGTTCGTGATGAGCAACAGCTTCTCGAACCAGGTGATCGCGCAGATCGAGTTGTGGACCAAGAACGACGAGTACGACAACGAGGTCTACCGCCTGCCCAAGCACCTCGACGAGAAGGTCGCCAAGATTCACGTCGAAGCACTCGGTGGCACTCTGACCAAGCTCACCAAGGAGCAGGCGGAGTACATCAACGTCGACGTCGAGGGTCCGTACAAGCCCGAGCACTACCGCTACTGAGTTCCCTGCCCCGTTCGGGAGGACCACGAGACGAGCCGGGCCCTGCACGACACAGTCGTGCAGGGCCCGGCTCGAATCGTGGGTGCTGGAGAACCTAGGTGCTGTAGGAGGGCTGCGCGTTGGGGCAGAAGTACCAGGTCCCCTGCTCGTTGCTGAAGGACGCTTTGTCGGTCTTGATCTGTGAGGAGCGGTCGCCGACGGTGAGGTGGGTTGCCACAAGCGAACGTGCGACGTCGCCGTTGACCAGCACTGTGGACACATCGTCGAGGACCACTGTCCCCTGAGCTCGAGGTGTCCGGACCTGGTCACGAAGTCCGGTGCACGTGGCTGCTTTGATCTGGTCCACGTTCCCCGAGTTGTAGGCGTCGATGTAGCGCTGCATGGCCCCACGAATCGCTGCCGTCTGGGTCGCATCGGCGGGCGTGCCCGCCGAATCGTCTCCCTGAGCCGAATCGTCCGGGGCAGGCTGTCCGGGAGACTCGGTGGGGGCCGCCGGTGCGCGCGTCGCGACGGTCGGTGTCGAGTCACCTCCGCTTGACGCCATGGCTACGACGAGGACCACGCCGAGAGCGAGGATCACCACAACGCCCGCTGCGATGCCCGCGATCAGGCCCCGATTCGTCCTGGACTTCGCCGTCTGCATGTGCGCGAAGGGCGAATCCCAGCCGGGCGGGGGCCCGACCTGCTGCGCCCTGGGATACTGCTGCGCCCCGGGATATGGGGGTGCCCCAGGATATTGGGGTGCTCCAGAATAGTGAGGTGCTCCGGGATAGAGCGGTGCGCCGGGGTACGGGGGCGCTCCCGGGTACTGGGATGCAGGTGGATGAGGTAAAGCCCCTGGTTGCGGCGATGCGCCCGGCGCGGGTCGGGCTCCCGCGTGGGGCTGTGGCCCCTGCGCGGGCTGGTTGGACGACGCCATCACTCCAGGGTAGGGCGAGAGGCGGGGTGGGGTTGCCGCCCGCGGATCGCCGCTGTCCTCGACGTGACCCGGCTGCGGCTGCGGGGTGGGGTACTTCCCCCGCGGCGTGGTGCCGGGGCCCGGTGCGGGCGGGTAGGTCATGTGGCTCCTTGCGGGCTTTGCGTTCGACTCGACCATCGATGGCGGTCTCGTCGTCGACGTTATCGAACGGGTGGCGTGTTGCCGGAGGCAGTCATTTGCGAATGAGACGCTCGACGAGGCGCGTGGGTTCCGTCGAATCGGGAGAATCCGCGCCGAGCTCGATCCACGGCGAAGCCCAGCCGACGCTGGCCAGCTGGCGGTAGACGGCGTCGACACGCATCTGCAGGTCGTCGTCCCGTTCGTACGCGTCGCGCACGCGTGTCGGATCGGTTGCCTCGCGGGAGCGTGCGCGCTGCATGGCGACTGTCGCGGGCACCCCGAGCAGGAGGTGCTGATCGGGCACCGGGACGTCGAATCTGCCGAACTCGAGGTCGGTAACCCATGTCACGACGTCCCCGGATGCGTCCTGTCGCAGCCGTCCTGCACTGTATGCGGCGTTCGACGCGACGTATCGGTCGAGGATCACCACGTCGTTCTCGGCGAGTGCCGAACGGATCTGCGTGGCTGCGTCTGCGCGGTCGAGTGCGAAGAGCAGTGCCATCGCATGGACGCTCTCGCTCAGATCCCCGTGCTCGCCATGTAGTGCCTCCGACGCGATGTCGGCGACAACCGACGCGCCGTATCGCGGAAACGTGAAGGTCGACACCGCGGCACCGCGTCGCGTCAACTCGTCCATCACGCCGGCGACCAGCGTGTTCTTTCCGGCGCCGTCCAGGCCCTCGACTGCGATGAGCACACCCACGCTCGCATGGTAGGTGGCCGGGCGCTCAGAACGCGCCAGCGCGCGTCGGCGCGTCAATCACGACCGTTCGATCACGGAAGTGTCACCATTGAGTCATGAAGCCTCGCATCCTCGTGGTGGACGATGACGCCGCGCTCGCCGAAATGCTGACGATCGTGTTGCGTGGCGAGGGTTTCGAACCCTTCGTCGTCTCCGACGGAACACAGGCACTGACCGCGGTTCGGGAGGTGCGCCCCGACCTCGTGCTCCTCGACCTCATGCTGCCCGGGATGAACGGCATCGACGTGTGTCGGGTGCTGCGGGCCGATTCGGGTGTGCCGATTGTGATGCTGACCGCGAAGTCGGACACGGTCGACGTCGTGCTCGGACTCGAGTCGGGCGCCGACGACTACATGGTCAAACCGTTCAAGCCGAAGGAACTCGTCGCACGGGTGCGGGCGCGGCTGCGTCGCAACGACGAGGAACCCGCCGAGCTGCTGTCGATCGGCCCGGTCGAGATCGATGTGCCCGCGCACAAGGTCACCCGCGATGGGGTGCCCATCTCGCTCACGCCGCTCGAGTTCGATCTGCTCGTCGCACTCGCCCGCAAACCGCGGCAGGTGTTCACGCGCGACGTGCTGCTCGAGCAGGTCTGGGGCTACCGGCATCCGGCGGACACTAGACTCGTCAACGTGCATGTCCAGCGTCTACGCGCCAAGGTCGAGACCGACCCGGAGAACCCCGAGGTCGTGCTGACGGTGAGGGGGGTCGGCTACAAGGCCGGCCCGCCGTGATCGGTCGTTCTCGACGTCGCGTCAACAGCACTCTCGGTCGGTTCACCCGCGCGGCGGGCGGCATCGGCCGGGCATTCGGACGTATGTGGCGGCGTTCTCTGCAGTTGCGCGTCGTCGTCTCGACACTTGCACTGTCTTTTGTCGTGCTGCTGATCCTCGGGTTCGTCCTGATGAGTCAGATCACCGACCGCCTGCTCGAGGTCAAGTTAGGTGCCGCAACCGAAGAGGTTGAGCGGGCACGCGTGGCCGTCGAACGAGATCTGGCGAGCGGCGACGGCAACACCTCTGTGCAGAACAGGCTCCGCCAAACGAGGTCATTGCTGACCGACCGTGACGTAGACACCAGTCAGACGTCGGGAACAGTCGGCACCTTCGACAGCGTGCTCATCGTGCCGCGATCGGGCAGCGACGGCTCACAGTTCGGCGTCGGCCCGATCTCGGAGATCCCACGCAACCTGCGCGACATGGTGCAGGGTGGGCAGGTCGCCTACCAGTACACGCGCGTCGCCGACGCTGCAGGCGGATCGATCCCCGCGCTGGTCGTCGGAACGCCCACCAACTCCTCGGTACCGGGGCTCGAGCTGTATCTGGTCTTCCCGTTGACCACCGAACAGAACACCGTCGACCTCGTGCGCGGCACGCTGCTCACCGGCGGCGTGGTGCTGCTCGGTCTGCTCGCGGCCATCGCGTGGCTGGTCTCACGACAGGCGGTGATGCCGGTTCGCTCGGCGTCGAGGATCGCCGTGCGCTTCGCCGACGGTCGCCTCAAGGAACGGATGCCGGTGCGCGGCGAGGACGACATGGCCCGGCTTGCGATGTCGTTCAACGACATGGCCGAGAGCCTGTCCAAGCAGATCACCCACCTCGAGGAGTTCGGCGGACTGCAGCGACAGTTCACCTCGGACGTCAGCCATGAGCTCCGTACGCCGCTGACCACTGTCCGCATGGCCAGTGACGTCCTCTACGAAGGCCGCGACGAACTCGACCCGGTGCGCAAGCGCTCGGTCGAACTGCTCGACAAAGAACTCGACCGCTTCGAGACCTTGCTCAACGAGCTCCTCGAGATCTCCCGACACGACGCAGGCATGGCCGAACTCGCCGCCGAGCGGATGGACATGGCCATCCCCATCGACGGCGCGTTGGCGACGGTCTCGCACCTGGCTTCGGACACGGGAACCGAGATCATCCTCGACCTCCCGGCCGAACCGGTCATCGCCGAGATCGATCCGCGGCGCGTCGAACGTATTCTGCGCAATCTGCTCGCGAACGCCATCGACCACGGCGAACGCAAACCGATCACACTCACCATGCGATCCGACGGTGACGCCGTGGCGATCACGGTGCGTGACCAGGGGATCGGGCTGCGGCCAGGCGAGGAGAAGCTGGTGTTCAACCGTTTCTGGAGGTCCGATCCGTCGAGGTTCCGACGCTCGGGCGGTACCGGACTCGGCCTTGCGATCAGTATCGAGGACGCCCGGCTTCACCAGGGGCGTCTCGATGCGTGGGGGGAGCCAGGCAAAGGCGCGTGCTTCCGGCTGACCATCCCGCTGATTCGTGGCCACAAGGTTCTCGGTAGTCCATTGCCGCTCAAACCCGTGGGCCAGTCGGTCCGCAGTCTGCCACCGAAGCCTGCCAAGCCGAGCATCGGTCGGTCTGAGCAACTCGACAAGCCCGAGCAACTCGACAAGCCCGAGCAACTCGACGAGTCCGAGCACTCCGACTCCACGTCGGTTGTCCACGATCCGGCGACGAGCGGGAAAAGCAATGGGCCGGGGGCGTCATCGGGTGCGAGCGCATCGTCGGACCCGGCCGATGCCGACGACAGGGAGCCGCGGTGATGGCGCGCGCGAACGCGGTTGCGCGACAAGGTGTAGCACGCACCCGGCGGACGAGAGCGCGGAGCAGGCGCACCCGGCAACGCCTCGTCTCGTTGATCGGACTGTTCGTGACGGCCGTCGTTCTCGTTGCCTGCGGCGGAGTTCCCGACAATTCGTCCCCGCAGCCCATCCAATCCTTCAAAAGGGAGGGGCCGACCAACGCGGTGCCGGTCCCGCAGTCCGACATGGACCCTGAGGCATTGGTGCGCGCCTTCCTCGAGGCCACGGCCTCACCATCAGACGGACACGCCGCAGCGCGGCGATTCCTCACCGCACCGTCATCGGAGCAATGGGATGAGCGAGGCGACGCGATCATCCTCGACGAGATCAACACGTTCGTCGATCAACGCAGTCAGAATTCGGTGCGTATGCGGCTCGTCGGCGACAACGTCGGGGTGCTCAAGTCCAACGGGCAACTCCTGCCGGCCAGCGGGCGCGTGGAGACCACGATCAGCCTCGTCCGCAACGGCGACCAATGGTTGATCGACGGTCCGCTGCCGAATGGGGCGATGATCGACCGGAGTAGGTTCGTCGCGACATACCGATCGGTGTCGTTGTACTTCACCGATCGCACCCATCAGCATCTCGTGGCCGATCCGCGGTGGTTGTACGGCAACCAGGATGCCGATCCGACGGTCCTGCTCAACAGATTGATCGCAGGACCGGCCGAGGATCTCGCGGCGGGGGTCGACAACGGATTTCCGTCCGGCTCGTCACTGCGCGGGCAGGCGGCACAGCTCTCCGGCGGCGGTGTGCGCATCGAACTGACCGGACTCGGAACTCTCGGAGTGCGTGACCGCACATCGCTTGCCGCGCAGATCATCTGGACTCTCAACTCCGCCGACATCGGGGGTCCGTACGTGATCAACGCCGACGGCGCTCCGCTCGTCCCGGAGCGAAGTGCAGGCTGGCAGCCCGCCGACGTCAAAGCGTTCGATCCGCTCGCGACGCCGACCACCGACGTCGGACTCAACATCGTGCGCGACGGCTCGCTGCTGAAGGTCACCGACACGGGCACCACTCCGTCGGGCGGAGCGCTCGGAACGGGTCGCGACGTCCGTTCGGCGTCCATCTCGTCCGACGGCGACGCCGTTGCGGCCGTTGTCGCCGGGCGTGGCGGACCCGGTCTGCAACTGGTGTCGGGAGCCTACGGCGGAAACGTTTCGGCACTGGCGTCGGGTACGTCGATCACCCGGCCGTCGTTCGCCGGCAGTCAGGGTAACGACACCGTCTGGGCTGTGATCGACGGGAAACCGGTCCGCGCGGTGCGCGATTCACAGAACTCCACCGAAGTGGTCTCGGCGGTCGACGCGGTGTCGATCGCGTCGGTGGCCCGCGGACCGATCACCGAACTGCAGGTGTCGCCCGATGGTGTTCGCGTCGCGCTGATCGTCGGCGGACAGGTGCTGCTCGCCGTCATCGCGACTAATGAGGACGGCCAGGTGACGCTGTCCCATCCGCGGATCGCAGCGTTCAACGTCGGTAACCAGGCGGTGTCGCTGGCGTGGGCGACCGCGTCGACGCTCATGGTTGCCCGCGAGGCGTCCGACTCCCCGGTGGTGCAGTTACCCATCAACGGCGCGCCGGCATCCGGGCTGATCAGCGGCAATGTGGCGCCGCCGGTGCGTGCGGTCACCGCGGATGCGAGCACCGTGTACATCGGCGACCAGCGCGGGGTGCTGCGGCTGGGCAGCACCAACGGGCAGCCGGACCAGTACTGGACCGAGGTCGAGCCCGCGATGTCGCCGACGGCGATCCCGGTGCTGCCCTGAACCGCGTCCTGCCTGAACTCGCACTACGTCAACTCACGCGCCTGCGATGACCACGACGAGATCGACGTGTACGTCGTGTGCAGCGAGTACCCGCACCGATTCGGCGGCGGTGGCGCCGGTGGTGAGCACATCGTCGACCAACACCGTCGCCGTGCGCGGTGAGCGGTCGGTCCGCGTCGGCGGAGACCGGACGGCGATTCGATGTGCGAGGTTGCGTCGTCGTGCCCTGGCGTCGAGTCCCGCGGAATCGCGTCCGCCCGGGCGGATGGTCAGCATCGGGCGCACCGAGATCCGAGCTCCCAGCTCGGCGGCGGCGTGCTCGGCGATGGAAGTGACGGTGTCACCGCCGCGGCGGCGCGCCGCGATCGGGCGCGTCGGGGCGGGAATGAGTAGCAGTCGCGATGCGGATGGGATCTCACCCCAGCGGCCGAGGGTGCGCAGGGCTGCGGCAAGCGCATGTCCGAGTGGCGACGCGAGATCGCGGCGCCCGTGTTCTTTCAGTTCGATCACCGCTGCGCGATGAGGTCCTCGATAGCGCCCGAGCGCCCACACGCCGACGCCCACACGGACGCGGGGGGAGAGCGGGATCGGTGTGTCGGCGAGCAAGTCGGCGCACCGCATACACCAACGTGAGCCGGGGGCGTCGCATCCTCCGCACGTCATCGGGATCATCAGATCGACGCCCGCGCGTGCGATCGCCGAGACGTGGCGTCGCGCGGCTCCCGGCATGTCGTCGACCCTGTCACGCCTACGCCGCTGCGACTGCCGTGTGACACCGATCCGACGTTCGGCTGTGGACTGTCGCCGGACTGTGCACAGTCGGCGCGACAGTACCGGTGGGTCCTTCGTCCCGTGTTCGACACATCGCGACGACAAGGCGTCGGAACGATGGCTAACAGACAAACTTCCGACTACGGTCAAGGGTGCAGGAGGTAGCCGAGTCTCGGTACGGGAGGTGAAGCCCCTGACAGTGGTTGTCAGCCGCCGGTTGGCATGAATGAGTAGCCATTCCCCGACCTTTGTCGCCGCAAATCGTCAGGTGGTTGCGAGTCACAGCACATCACCTCGCGCACAACGGCTTTCGAATCTCCGAGATCGTCTCGACATGGTTCCCGAACGGGTAGTCGTATCGCCGGGTCCCACTGTCGACGAGGACGACGTTCGACGGGCGGGCAGTGGCACCACACCCAGGAGGTAGTCGAATGTCGCAAGTCGTCCATCGCAAGGGTCGCCGTGAACCAAAGGTCGGTGCCACCACCGACGAGTACGACGCCGAGTTCGCCTTTGTGCGGCCCCCCGGAACGGTCGAGTCCGAAGAGCCGGCCGAACCCAACGCCACGGTCGTCTTCGCCGGGCGGAATGTCGAAATCCCCGAGCACTATCAGATCTACGTCCGCGACAAGCTCGCGCGACTCGAGCGGTTCGACCTCAACGTCTACCGGTTCGACGTAGAACTCAATCATGAACGCAACCGCCGACAGGCCAAGGCGTGCCAGCAGGTGGAGATCACGGCTACCGGCAAGGGCCCGGTGGTCCGTGCACAGGCGTGCGCTGAGAACTTCTACGCCGCGCTCGAGGCCACGCTGGACAAGCTCGACTCGCGGTTGCGCCGTGTGAAGGACCGCAAGCGAGTGCACCACGGCAACCGCAGGCCGCTGTCGGTGGCCGAGGCAACCGAGGTGGGTGCGCCACCACTACGCGTCGATCAGTTGACCGGCGACGGCATTCCCGACCGGGACAACCTCGACGGTGCGCAGACCTGGGATGACGGTGTTGATGACCACACGCCAGGCCAGATCGTCCGGGTCAAGGAGCACCCGGCGGTTCCGATGACCGTCGACGACGCGCTCTACGAAATGGAGTTGGTGGGACATGATTTCTTCCTGTTCCACGACAAGGAGACCGATCAGGCGTCGGTGGTCTACCGCCGCCACGCCTTCGACTACGGACTGATCCGCCTCGTCTGATCGGGCTCGTCTGATCGGGTTCCTCGACCCGGCGTCGTCGGTGTGGCCGGGGCACCGATCAGCCTCCCTTCAGGCGACGTCGCTACCATGGAATACGGCCTGCGTTCATGCACTCGCATGCACAGGCCGTATTTCGTGAGTAGTCGACATGAGTAAGGGACTCGATCCACGGTGCTGAACAAGCTGCTGCGCGTCGGCGAAGGCCGCATGGTCAAGCGACTCGATGCGATCGCATCGCACGTCGAGACGTTGGAAGACGAGATCGCATCGCTCTCCGATGACGAACTGCAGGCCAAGACCGGCGAGTTCAAGGACCGCGTCGCCGAGGGCGAGACGCTTGACGAGTTGCTGCCTGAGGCGTTCGCGGTCGCTCGCGAAGCCGCGTGGCGCGTACTCGACCAGAAGCACTTCCACGTGCAGATCATGGGCGGCGCCGCACTGCACTACGGCAACATCGCCGAGATGAAGACCGGTGAGGGTAAAACCCTGACCTGTGTGCTTCCCGCGTACCTCAACGCGTTGTCCGGCGACGGCGTGCACGTGGTCACCGTCAACGACTACCTCGCCAAGCGTGACTCCGAGTGGATGGGCCGTGTGCACCGGTTCCTCGGTCTCGAGACCGCCGTGATCCTGACCGGCATGACCCCCGAGCAGCGCAAGGTGGCCTACGCCGCCGACATCACCTACGGCACCAACAACGAGTTCGGGTTCGACTACCTGCGCGACAACATGGCGCACTCGCTCGACGAACTCGTGCAGCGCGGCCACAACTTCGCCGTCGTCGACGAGGTCGACTCGATCCTGGTCGACGAGGCGCGCACCCCGCTGATCATCTCGGGGCCTGCCGAGGGATCGAGTAAGTGGTACACCGAGTTCGCGCGCATCGCGCCGCTACTCGAGCGTGACGTCCACTACGAGGTCGACATCAAGAAGAAGACCATCGGCGTCCACGAAGCGGGTGTCGAGTTCGTCGAGGATCAGCTCGGCATCGACAACCTCTACGAGGCCGCCAACTCGCCGCTCGTCAGCTATCTCAACAACGCCATCAAGGTCAAAGAACTCTTCCACCGCGACAAGGACTACATCGTCCGCAACGGCGACGTGCTCATCGTCGACGAGTTCACCGGTCGTGTACTCGACGGGCGACGCTTCAACGAGGGTCTGCATCAGGCGATCGAGGCCAAAGAAGGCGTCGAGATCAAAGCCGAGAACCAGACGCTCGCGACGATCACACTGCAGAACTACTTCCGCATGTACGACAAGCTCTCGGGCATGACGGGCACCGCTGAGACCGAGGCCGCCGAGTTCGACCAGATCTACAAGCTCGGTGTGCTCCCGATCCCGACCAACAAGCCGATGATCCGCAAGGACCAGGGCGATCTGATCTACAAGACCGAAGAGGCGAAGTTCGCTGCCGTCGTCGACGACATCACCGAGCGCCACGAGATCGGTCAGCCGGTTCTGATCGGTACGACCAGTGTCGAACGGTCGGAGTATCTGTCCCGGCAGCTCGCCAAGCGCGACATCCCGCACAGCGTGCTGAACGCCAAGTTCCACGAGCAGGAAGCACAGATCGTGGCCGAGGCCGGGCGGCTCGGCGCCGTCACCGTTGCCACCAACATGGCCGGTCGTGGTACCGACGTCGTGCTCGGCGGCAACCCCGACATCATCGCCGACACGCGCTTGCGCAAGGCCGGGCTCGACCCGGTCAACACCCCCGACGAGTACGAGGAGGCGTGGGAGGAAGCGATCACACTCGCACGTCGTGAGGCCGCGGAGGAGGCCGACGCCGTGCGCGAGGCGGGCGGGCTGTACGTGCTCGGAACCGAGCGCCACGAATCCCGTCGAATCGACAATCAGTTGCGTGGTCGATCCGGTCGTCAGGGTGACCCGGGTGAGTCGCGGTTCTATCTCTCGCTCGGCGACGAGCTCATGCGACGTTTCAACGGTGCTGCGCTCGAGACCATCATGAACCGCGTCAACCTGCCCGACGATGTACCGATCGAGGCGAAGATGGTCACCAAGGCCATCCGCAGCGCGCAGACACAGGTCGAGCAGCAGAACTTCGAGGTCCGCAAGAACGTCCTCAAGTATGACGAGGTGATGAACGAGCAGCGCAAGGTCATCTACGCCGAGCGCCGCACCATTCTCGAGGGAACCGAGCACCGCGAGCAGATCATGCAGATGATCGCCGAGGTCGTCGGAGCCTACGTCGACGGCGCGACCGAGGAGGGTTACGCCGAGGACTGGGACATCGACGAGCTGTGGACCGCACTGCGCGCGCTCTACCCGATCGAACTCGATCCGCGAGAAGTGATGGGCGAGAACGAGTTCGGCGAGCGCGACGACATCTCGGCAGAGGAACTGAAAGAGATCCTCGTCGACGACGCGCAGAAGGCCTACGAGAAGCGCGAGGAGGAGATCACTGCCATCGGCGGTGAGGACGCCATGCGGCAGCTCGAGCGGACCATCCTGCTCAGTGTTCTCGACCGGAAGTGGCGCGATCACCTCTACGAGATGGACTACCTGCGTGAGGGTATTCATCTGCGCTCGATGGCCCAGCGTGATCCGGTGGTGGAGTACCAGCGCGAGGGTTACGACATGTTTGTCGGCATGCTCGAGGGTCTCAAGGAGGAAACACTCCAGTATCTGTACAACGTGCAGGTGCAGGCCGAGCCCGCTCCAACGGTCACGCCCGCGTCGGCTGCGGCGACCGCAGCCGCGGCTGCAGCCAGGCAACCCGCGATGGCAGGCGCGACAGCATCTCAGACCGGCGCCTCGGGAAGCAACGCCTCCGAGAACAATGCCCCGGGCGGCAGTGAGGCCCCGGCCGCGTTGCGCGCGGTCGGCGTCGAGTCCGGGTCCGATGTCCCGATGACGTACTCCGGCCCTGATGAGGACGGCGGCACGTCCGTGCACTCGCAGGACGAGGAACTCGATGACCCGGCGCTGGTGTCGGCCTCGCGGCGGGAGCGGCGAGCGGCGGCACGCGCCAGCGGAAAGCGTGAGGGCGCGAAGCCTCCGAAGTCCAAGCGGCGTCGACGCTAGCCGGTCGCGGTTACGTGATCGTCGGAGACCTCGACAGCATTCGAGCTCGGCAGCATTCGAGAAAGATCTGAGATTCATGGAACCGGACGCACCGCTGGTGCGTCCGAGTTTCCATGACCAACACCTGCATTGATTCCTCGTCGCACATCGAATCGGATCCGACGTCGAGGCGTATCCGGATAGTCCCCGCGCCTCGCTATGAACCCTGCGGGTCGACCATCACCGACATCAGTCACGAGGCCCCGACCGAGTTCACCGCTCGTCCGCGGGTGGATGAGCGCTGTGCCCACGCGACTCCTACCGCCGCGGCCGCGACGACGCCCGTTGTCCCTTCTCCCGCAGCGCCCTCGCCCGGCACCCCTTCTCCCGCAGGCGCGTCTGCCGGTGGCGCTCGCACCCAGACGCGTGCGGCTGCCGCCATCGCGGCACGCGAATTCTCGGTGGGCACGCTCACCATGATCTTCGAGGTCATCGCCAGGCGTCGTCCCTCCGGCCATCTGCTGCATCGCGTCGGGGCGCAGGTGAACGACCAGATCGGCGCACTCGCCCGCACCAGGGCAGCGGGCGGCGACGACACTTGCATACCCACGGTCCGACGCGTCCACGTGCAGATGTGTGATGCGGGCACCGCGGAGATATTCGGAACCTACTCGCGGCAGGGCAGGTCGCGGGCCTTCGCGGGCCGTATCGAGCGGGTGCCGTGCCGGGTTCGCGTCGTCGGGCAGGCGCCTCGCGGCAGGTACGCCCCGGCGGCCACCCGCGTGGAGTACCGCTGGCAGCTTGTCGTGCTGACGCTTGGGTGAGTGCGTCGGGCGGTCAGCCGAGGCCGGCCCCCGACGGCGAGACGAGAATCTTCACCGCGGTTTCGTTGCGATTGATCAGGGTATCGAAGCCCTCGTCGATCAGATCGTCCAAGCCGATGCGGCCGGTGATGAACGGGCTGAGGTCGATTCGTCCGCTCTCCACCAACTCGATCGTCTCCGGATGATTGTTCACGTAGGCGATGGTGCCGCGCATGTCGATCTCCTTGAGGACGAGCTTCTGCATCTCCACGGCTCCGGGGTGGCCCCAGATCGATACCACGACGAGCACGCCGGTCGGCTTGAGTGCGTCGAACAGTGCATCGAGCGCTGGTTGGACCGATGTGCATTCGAATCCGACGTCGGCGCCCGCACCGCCGGTCAGTTCGCGAACGCGTTCCGCCACGGACTCGGTCGACGGGTCGATCACGTGGTCTGCGACCTTGGCCTCCAACGCTTTTGAACGACGCAGCGGACTCGGCTCGCTGATGATGGTGGTGATCTCCCGTGCTTTGCAGACCGCTGCCGTGAGAAGGCCGATCGGCCCTGCGCCCGCGATCAGCGCCACCGCGCCTGCGGTGGCGCCGCTGCGTTCGACGGCGTGAACGCCGACCGACAGTGGTTCGATGAGAGCGGCCTGGTCGAGTGGTACCGAGTCAGACACCTTGTGGACCCAGCGGCGGCGCACCACGATCTTCTCTGCGAGGCCACCGCCACAGCCTCCGAGTCCGATGAAGTTCATGTCGTGGGAGAGGTGGTAGTCGTGGCTGTCCGGTCCGGTGTCGACGTCGTCGGCGATGATGTAGGGCTCGACCACCACGTGGTCGCCCACCTCGAGATCGGTGACGCCCTCGCCGAGTGCGTACACGACGCCCGACATCTCATGCCCGAGTGTGACCGGAGCGCTCTCGCCGCTGAGCGGATGTGGATGTCCTGCAGGCGGGATGAAGATCGGTCCGTCGGCGTACTCGTGCAGATCGGTTCCGCAGATCCCGCACCATGCGACATCGATACCGACCGTGCCGGGTTCGACGACCGGCGCGTCGATCTCCTCGATCCTGATGTCGCCGCGGTCGTAATAGCGTGCTGCTCGCATGTGGTCTCCTCGTGGATGGGGGCGGCGCGACGCCGAGACCTCCTCGAGTCGACTCCGGCCCGTGTCGAGTCCACCGTCGTCGTGGTGGTCGTGGCAACGGTTGCAAGGGGTTGCGACGACAACTGTCGAACCCCCGGCGATCGGCGACGTCGGGTCGGCCGTGCAGGATGAGGACCGACGCTGGACCGTACACGATCGGGGATAGGATCAGTGCGTGGCTAACCGGCTGTCTCCCCGCGAGGCGATGTCCTATTTCCTCGATGGCGCGGGCGCCACCAACCACCTCGGCGCCGTTCTGCTCTTTCCCGGAAACTCCGGCAAGAAACGCTCTGCAGCAAAGGATCTGGCGACAACGCGCGTACGTGCGAAGAAGCCGGATCCGCCGGTTCTCGATTACCCGGGGCTGGTGCGACTCGTCGAGAATCGCCTCCAGTTGGTGCCGCGGTACCGGAAGGTGGTCGTCGAGGTCGCGCTGGGGCTGGCGCGACCGGTCTGGGCCGACGATCCCGACTTCGACATCAACTTCCACATCCGACGCTCCGGATTGCCGTCCCCTGGGACGATGGCCGATCTCGAAGATCTGGTGTCCAGGGTGATGTCGCGACCACTCGACCGCAGTAGGCCCCTGTGGGAGATGTATTTGATCGAGGGACTCGAGGATGGCGGGTTCGCGATCCTGACCAAGTCGCATCGCTGCCTGATCGAGGGTGGCGGCGCTGAGATGAGCGAAGTGATCTGCGACGACGTGCCCGACGTCGCCACACTGCCCGCCGACGTGTGGATGCCGGGACCACCACCGGGGTCGGCGTCGCTGGCGATCGGTGCGCTTGCCGAGGCGTTGGCACGTCCGGGGGAGCTGATCGACTCGGTCATCGGCGGCAACGGATTGCTCGGCGAGGCGACATCACTGGTCGCGGGTACGTTTCGCCGTGCCGGCCGCCTCGTGCAGCAGCTCACCGATTCCGCGCCGCCGAGCCTGCTGAACACGTCGGGGTCGTCGACCCGCACGTTCAGTTCGGCGTCGGTGCCCCGCCGAGACGTGGCCAAGATCGCCGAGCGCAACGAGTGCACCGTCAACGACGTCGAACTCGCGATCATCACCGGCGCGATGCGTCACTGGCTGCTGTCGACCGACGCAGAGGGAGCCTTCGGCGACACCGTGCGTGCAGTGCTGCCACTGGGTGCGCGCCAGTCCGGGGTTCTCGCACAAGAGGACTCGCCCGAGACGTGGATCGTCACCGACGAGCCGCGGTTTGTCACCGACCTTCCGGTGGGAGAGGCCAATCCGCTGGTGCGACTCGCGCAGGTCGCCGGGCTGGCCAATCGGTACGCGCAGTCGTCGCGACGTGTATCACCGGCGTCGCAGCCGTTGTTGAGCGAACTCGGCGTCGTGCCGTTCGCGGAGTTCAGTTCCCGCGCATTCCGATCACTCGACCGTCGCGCCTACAACGTGCCCGTCGCGATGAACACCGTGCCGATCCCGCCCCAGTTCGTTCTGGGACACAAGGTGTCGGAGCTGTTCGTCGTGCCCGCCCTGGTCGCAGGGCGTGCGCTTGCGGTCGGTGTGTGCGAGTACGCGGGCTCCATCGGGTTCGGGTTCACCGCAGACCGCGGCGTGATCGACGACCCCACGCTCATCCGTGACTACGTCCGCGAGTCGTACGAGGAACTCGCCGACGCACACTAGTGTTGGCGACGGAGTGCATGGTCGCCCCTGTGGGTCGCCATGCCGAGGGTACTCACAGCACGGGCGCTCACAGCCGGGTGCACGCGATGGCGTAGGAGGACATGCGCACGATGAGGGTCTACTTTCCCGCGACGCTGACCATGCTGCTCGAGCTCGATGAGGCGGGCCTGTTCCGTCCGGTCGGCGGAACCGGTTTCGCACTCACCCCGGCCCTGCGCGAGTCGTACGTCTCCGGGGACGACGAGGAGTTGGCAGAGGCTGCAATCCGTGAGGCTGCACGTGCGTCGCTGCGACTGCTGGCCGGTGAGGCGCCGGAGCCGGGCGACTCCGACGCCGAGTCCGACCTCGCGGCCGATGAGGCGACGACCAAACCCGGTGATACCCCGCGGCTCCCGCCTCGCCGTGTCGTGGTGGCCGCCGACGTCGATGACGCCACTCTGCGCCCCGACCTCGACGACGCCGTCGTGAAGGTCTCCGGTCCGGTCCCGACGTCGGCGATCGCATCCGTGCTCGTCGACGGCGCCGATGCGCAGAACGCGGTCCGGTCGGCCGTTGTCGCCATCGACGCAGCCGACATGGGAGATCAGGACGCCGAGCTCGCGGTGGGCGACGTCGAAGACCACGATCTCGGGTGGTATGCGACCCAGGAACTTCCTTTTCTCCTCGAACTCCTCTGACACCCAACGCTCTTCGCAGCTGACCTTCACCGGCCGCACTGGTCGGATGGTTCCGGGTCTCTAACCTACGGTTGCGTAGGTTAGAGTGTTCGCGTGAGATCTACGGGGGTCCGACATCGGACCCCCGCCACGCGGATCGAGGGAGTCGCACCAGTGAACCTGCGAGAGTTGCGCGAACGTTTCGAGGAACCGGTGTCGGGTGTCGCCAGCCGCAGTAGTGCGGCGCGGTGGGCACGCGCCGCTGTGGCGCGGATCACGACGCCGCTGCTCCCGGACGACTACCTGCATCTGGCCAATCCGCTGTGGTCGGCGCGCGAGCTGCGCGGGCAGGTGGTCTCGGTGACGCCCGAAACCGACGACTCCGCGACCATCCGCATCAAGCCCGGATGGGGATTCTCGCTCGACTATGCGCCGGGGCAATACATCGGTATCGGGGTGCTCATCGAGGGGCGCTGGACGTGGCGGTCGTACTCGTTGACCTCAGTGCCCGACCTGACGCGGGCCGAGGGCACAATCGCGATCACTGTCAAGGCCATGCCCGAGGGGTTTCTCTCATCTCATCTGGTCAGAGGGCTGCAACCGGGAACCGTGGTACGGCTGGCGGCACCCAAGGGTGAGTTCGTCCTACCTGAACCACTGCCCGCGACAGTGCTGTTCCTGACCGCGGGCAGCGGCTTGACCCCGATCATCTCGATGCTGCGCATGATGCGTCACCGCGGTCAGTCCACGAATGTGCGGGTCATCCATTCGACTCCGACCCCCGACGACCTGATGTTCGCCGACGAGCTCGCCGAGATGGACGAGAGCGGCCTGATCGATCTGCACGTGCAGTACACGCGGACCGACGGCAAGGTCACCGAGCAATCGCTAGACGAATTGTGCCCCGACTGGCGTATCCGGGAGACGTGGGCGTGCGGTCCTGGTGGTTTCCTCGAGATGGTCGACGCTGCGTTCACCCAGGCGGACGTCGCCGACCGACTGCACATCGAGCGTTTCGCTCTCGAGCGCGGAGTGGTCGGTGCTCAGGGCGGGACGGTCACGTTCGGGCGGTCGGGACAGACCGCAACGGTCGACGGTGCGACGACGTTGCTCGAGGCCGGTGAACAGGCGGGCGTGTTGATGCCGTTCGGCTGCCGCATGGGCATCTGTCAGAGTTGCGTCGTCATGCTCGACAAGGGCTGCGTGCGCGATCTTCGCTCGGGAGACGAGCACGTCGAGGGTGAGCGCATACAGACATGCGTGAGCGCCGCGGCAGGCGACTGCACGCTCGATGTATGACACACCGCAGCGGGTGACGGTGTTCGTCGAGGTCGCGGCATGCCACACGGCGCGGCGCGGGCGTTGCCCGTCGTGGGCAGAGTGGACGCGTTAGGCTCTGTGGTGAGGCTGTCGACCACGGAGGGAAATCCGCGTGCGAGCTGAACTGATCGAACTGACCGCGACGAGTGATGTGCCGGTGCTGACCGATGGCACCATCACACTGCGGGCACATCAGACCGACGACGTCGATCGGATCGTCGGATACGCCACCGACTCGCTGACGATGCGATGGGCGAAGATGCCCTCGCCCTACGGGCGATCCGACGCGGAGCGCTTCATCATCAACGCGCTGCAGGGATGGCGCAACGGAACGTCGATGATCTGGGCGATCGAGCACGACGGCCGGTTCGTTGGCAGTATCGACCTCCGTGGCCCCGGTCGGATCGTCGACATCGGATTCGGCTTGCATCCTGACGCCCGCGGGGAGGGTCTCGTCCGCCGCGCGATGGCGCTGGCGATGCGCTATGCCGTCGAGCAGCGCGATGTCGAGGTGGTGCGCTGGGAGGCCGCCGAAGGAAACCTGACGAGCCTTCGAGCCGCGCACGCCGCAGGCTTCACACTCGTCGGGAGGCTTCCCGACTGGCTCGAGATGAATAGTGGCGTCGTCGACGCGTGGTGCGGAAAGTGGCATGCCGGCGACAGTTTCGAGCCGAAAACCACATGGCATGCAACGACTTTCGAGACCGAACGCTTCCGGCTGCGGCCACTCGAGGCCAAGGATGACGAGCGTATCCGAGAGACACTCGACGACCCGATCTCGCGCAAGTACCTCTTCGGAAGGCCTGATCCGCTGACCGTCGAACATGCTGCGGCCGAACGCACCCGAAAGTGGTGGACGGCTGCACGTGGTGAGACCTGCACCTGGGCCGTCGCCGACCGCGAGACCGACACCTACCTGGCCGACATCTCGCTGTTCAAGATCGACCCCGTCGTGGGCGCCGAGATCGGCTTCTACACGCATCCCGACGCGCGCGGTTCTGGCGTGCTGGGGGAGACGTTTCCTGCGTCGGTGCAGCACAGTTTCGACGTTCTCGGCCTCCGCAGGTTGACGATGTTCGCTGCCGACTCCAACGAGGGCAGCAAGCGCCTCGCGCTGCGAGCGGGGTTCAACGAGTTCGGTATCCAGCCGCTCGCCGCGAGTTCGGCGGGGAAGATCGAGGATCTCGTCGGATACGAGTTGCTGGCCGACACGCAGTAGAGCGTTGGCTCGCGCTCTTCAGGCCCGGGTCTCTCGTAGTGGTGTCGGTCGTGGTGGTGTCCGTCGTTTGACGGACACGGCGCCGTTTGCCTGTCATACCCTCATCGACCTGGCTGCTCGGCGAATCTAGACTTTTCCGACATCAGATGGTTCGGTCGCCGGTGCGACCGGTGCCGTGTCGCGCTGGGTCCGGTGGTATGTGGCGAGACACGTATCCCTCTGTGCGCCTTCAGTAAACGTACCAACTGTTCACCAGGGACATCGCGTGGGAGTTGCGTCGGAAGCCTGAGTACCTTGCCGCCCGGTAGGAGGTCGTCGACCACCTGACGCAGTGCCGGGACGTGACGGTCGACCGCGTGCGACTTCACGAGTTCTACAGGGCGACAGTCGAATACCATTCCGAGAGTGATGATTTCGTCCTGGTGCAGATGCGCGACGCCAACGGCGCTGTCGCTCTACGACTTCGCGGTGCTCGCCGACGAACTGCCGATGAGTGTGTTCACCTCGTGCGGCGTCGACTTCAATCGGTGATATCCGACGCCGCGACGGTTCGTGACCTCAGCGCGATTCCTTGCTTCTCATCGGCGCAAGCGCGAGCACTATCGCTGGACACTTCCATCCCACTAACCTACGATGGCGTAAGTTACGGGAACGTAGGCGTAGCCACCGCCTTCCGACGCTCCCGTCGAGCCGACCATCCGCGACTAGTGAGGACGCCATGGCCATCACCGACATTCCGGAGTACGCGCACCTGAGCAAGGCCGATATCGAAGAACTCGGCCGTGAACTCGACAAGATCCGTGCCGACATCGAAGCCGACCGCGGCGAACGGGACGCGCGTTATCTGCGCAACACCATCCGTTTCCAGCGTGGTCTCGAGCTCGTCGGCCGTGGACTCATCTTCGGCTCGACGCGCCGTTCGTGCTGGTGGGCGGGTGCCGCCGCACTCGGCGTCGCGAAGATCGTCGAGAACATGGAACTCGGTCACAACGTCATGCACGGGCAATGGGATTGGATGAACGATCCCGAGGTGCATTCGACCACCTGGGAGTGGGACAACACCGGGCCGTCGGCGCATTGGAAGCACACCCACAACTACATTCACCACAAGTACACCAACGTCCTCGGTATGGACGACGACGTGGGCTACGGACTGCTCCGCGTCACGCGCGATCAGCGGTGGCGCCCGTTCAACTACGGCAACCTGGTCTACAACACGTTGCTCGCGGTGTTCTTCCAATGGGGTGTTGCTGCACAGCATCTCGAGTTGGGCAAGAAGCGTCGGACGCCGGAGGCCAAGGAGGCGTTCCGACGCGACCTCGCCGACGTCGGTAACAAGATCGGCCGCCAGGTCGGCAAGGACTACGTCATCTATCCGGGGCTCGTTGCTGCAGCGACCGCCGCCGCCACCAAGGGTGATGCCCGCGCGTCGGCCCGCGCATTCGGCAAGGCCGCCACCGCCAACGCGCTGGGGAACATCATCCGCAACGTGTGGAGCAACGCGGTGATCTTCTGCGGCCATTTCCCGGACGGCGCAGAGAAGTTCACCAAGCAGGACGTCGACAGTGAGACGCAGGCCGAGTGGTACCTGCGGCAGATGCTGGGATCGGCCAACTTCCGCTGCGGCTTCCTCCTCGCGTTCATGAGCGGAAATCTCTCGTACCAGATCGAACACCACATCTTCCCGGATCTGCCGAGCAATCGGCTCGCCGAGATCGCCGTCCGTGTGCAGGCTCTGTGCGACAAATACGATCTGCCGTACACGACGGGATCGTTCCCGCTGCAGTACGCCAAGTCGTGGCGGACCATCGCCAAGCTGTCCTTGCCGGACAAGTACCTCAAGGCAACCGTCGACGACGCCCCCGAGACGGCATCGGAGCGTCGATTCAAGTCGGACCTGCCCGAGGGAACGCGACTGCACGCCGTGGTCGACCCTGCCAGCGGCCGTCGGCGAGGGTTGCGTACCGCGATCCGGTCTCTGCGCGATCGTCGGCGTCGTGGTGGGCGCACCGCGCCTTCACGCGATGTGGCAGCGACATCGCGCGCTGCCTGATCGTGAACCTGCCTGCGCATGAGGCGTGGGCGCGACTAGTCACGCTACCGGCGGATACTCGTCGGTAGCGTGACTGTCGCGCATCAGGTGAGTGCGACATAATGGAGTGCAATGGCTATCACCGACATCAACGAATACGCACATCTCACCGACGCGGATGTCGATGCCCTGGGCGCTGAACTCGATGCGCTTCGACGCGAGATCGAGGCCGAGCGTGGCGAACGAGACGTCCGCTATCTGCGTCGCACGATCCTCGCGCAACGGGCGCTCGAGGTGGCGGGCCGACTCGCTCTGTTCGGCTCCCATCGGCGGTCGCTGTGGTTGCTCGGTACCGGTTCGCTGGCGTTGGCCAAGATCATCGAGAACATGGAACTCGGCCACAACGTGATGCACGGCCAGTGGGATTGGATGAACGACCCCGAGGTGCATTCCACCACCTGGGAATGGGACATGGTGTGCGCGTCTCCCCACTGGAAGCACTCGCACAACTACATCCATCACAAGTACACCAACGTCGTCGGCATGGATCACGACGTCGGCTACAAGATCCTGCGTGTCACCCGCGACGAGCCGTGGGAGCCGCGTCGTGCTTTCCAACCACTGGCCAATGTGTTCCTGGCGGCCACCTTCGAGTGGGGGATCGGCTTGCACGATCTCGCGCTCAAGGAGGTCATCTCGGGCGAGAAGCCGAAGGAAGTGGCGATACCGCAGATCAAGGAATTTCTGCGCAAGATCGGCAAGCAGGTGGGCAAGGACTACGTTCTTTTTCCTGCGTTGACCGGTCCCAACTTCGTGCACACGCTCACTGCCAACGCCACTGCGAACGTGATCCGTAACCTCTGGGCATACGTCGTGATCTTCTGCGGCCATTTCCCTGATGGCGCAGAGAAATTCACGGTCGACACCCTCGACGACGAGACGCCTGGCCAGTGGTACCTGCGGCAGATGCTCGGCTCGGCCAACTTCAACGCCGGGCCGGCGATGGCATTCATGTCGGGCAATCTCTGCTATCAGATCGAGCATCACCTGTACCCGGATCTGCCGAGCAACAGGCTCGCCGACATCTCGGTGCGCGTGCGCGAACTCTGCGACAAGTACGACCTCCCGTACACCACCGGATCGCTGTGGGTGCAGTACTTGAAAACGTTGCGCACGATCAACAAGCTCGCTCTGCCCGACCGCTTTCTGCGTGATTCGGCCGACGACGCACCGGAGACCGCGTCCGAACGCCGCTTCGCCGGTCTCGACAAGGCGATGGGTCTCAAGACCGCCCTGGGTGAGGTGCGTCGTCAACGACGGCTGCGTCGGAGCCGACGCTAGGTTTTCTTGCCCAGTTCAGTTCTCTTGCCAGTCCAGTCCTCTTGCTCAGCGTCCAGTGGCCGTCCACGCGCTGGTCGCGCGGGCGAGCGGGCGTGACGCCAGTGCAAGGCCCGCGATGCAGGCCGCGGCGATCGTCACCGCCCACGGAGCGAGATCGTGAATGACGAGGACACCTCCCACCACCGCGCCGAGAAACATCGCCGCGATAGAGAGTCCTCGACGTCCCGCCTTGCTCCCGCCGCCCGTGCCGGCGCGGCTGTCGCCGAAGACACCGGTGATGGTCAACGTGAGCACTGTCGTCGTCAGGTCGGGGACGGCCAGCCCCCTAGCGACCGCGTTCTGCAAGCCCATCGCCGCCGAAACCAGCGCGATCAGGGCGGCCGAAGCCGCGCGATCGTAGGGATGCGGACACGTCCACGCGACGACGGTGGCGGCCACCATCAGTGCGCACTGCCCGACGAGTGCCGTGCGCAATTGCTTGCCCCGATGGGTGTTGTGGATGCGTAGTATTCGTCCGCCGATCGCTGCGCCGCAGGCGAAGGTCAGGAGTGAGGTGATCGACGCCCACGCCGCGAATCCGGCCGCACCCGCCAGACCGAAAGCCAGGAAGACGACGTTTCCGGTCATGTTCGCCACGAATACGCGACCCAGCGCGAGATAGCTGAAGGCGTCGACGACGCCTGTCACGAATGTCATCGCCAGCAGCAGTGCGGGCAGCGGTCCGTGCTTGCCGTCCGCGGGTGGCGCGATCGTTTCCCATGCTTCCCTGACGTGGATGTTCATGGTGGTCGTCATGCTCGTCTCCTACCTGGTGCCTGCCGCTCGTGTACCCGCCGGTCGTATACCGGTCAGACGGGTACTTCTCGGGCGACTTCTACGAGGTGCCCGCGCGCAACCGGCTGTGCGCGACGACGCCCTGGATCGGGTGGTCGCGTTCGGTGATGGCGAACACCGACCACAGGACCATGCCTGCGATCGCCGTGGCTGCGCCCGTCGCGCACACCAGCGCCCAGCCGCCGGTCTGGTAGGCCCACCCGCCGAAGGCCGAACCGAGGACGCCGCCCGCGAAGTAGGCCACCATATACGCGGTGGTCAGTCGGGATCGTGCCTCGTCGTCGAGTGAGTAGACGGCAGCCTGGTTCGCTATCTGCACCCCTTGCACCCCGAAGTCGAACACCAGCAGCGCGACGATCAGGACGATCACCTGGTGTGCACCCCAGTAGAGCAGCGCCCAACCGGCGAGTTCGACGGCCCAGACGCCGTATTGCGTGTGCCGCAGGTAGCCGCGGTCGGCGAGCTTTCCGACGCGCGGAGCGGCCAGCGCGCCGGCTACCCCCGCCAGGCCGAAGAGTCCGATCGCGGCGTCGGAGAAGTGATAGTCCGAGCCGTGCGCCCCCGCGAGCAGGAATGCGATGGCCGTCCACATACCGCTGAACGCGGCCATGTTGAGTCCGCCGAGCAGCATGCGATGACGCAGCACATTCTCTGTACGGATCAGCGTGACGATGGACCACAACACACGGGCGTAACCGGTCGACGTCGCGGTGACCGGTGTGCGCGGCGCGAACCACCAGACCGCAGCTGCCATCGCGAGCTGGACGACGGCGGCGACGACGAGCACCGTGCGCCAGCCGCCCAGCTGTGCGACCAATCCGCTGAACACCCGCGAGAGGAGGATGCCCACGAGCAGACCGCTCATCACGGTGCCGACGATGGCTCCGCGCTCTCCCGGAGCGGCGACTGCCGCCGCCCACGGGACGACGATCTGTGCAGCCGACGCCGAGATGCCGACCGCGAAGACTGTGATCATCAGGACCGCGTACGACGGCGAGAACGCCGCCACGGCCAATGCGGCACACGAGACCACGAGCAGCCCGCCGACCAGAGCCCTGCGATTGACGAAATCGCCGAGCGGCACGACCAGGGCGAGTCCGATCAGATAGCCGACCTGTGTGATCGACACGACGAGACCCGCTGCGGCAGTGGAGATGTGGAAGTCGTTCGAGACCTCGTGCAGCAGGGGCTGCAGGTAGTAGAGACAGCCCGCCGACGACCCCGCGGTGATCGCGAAGAGCAGTACGACGAGCCGACTCAGTCGCGAGGTCGACGACGTCGGCGCGGCGGTGTTCGACACTTCCGCTGACGACGAGGCTGCACAGTCTGAAGAGGGCATACGTCCATGGTGAGCGGTGTGCGGCATGATGAAAAGCGATGGATTTCGATACGGACATCTCGTCTGTTGATGAACTCGACGTCCGATCCTGTTGTCCTCGATAGCGCCGGGAGAATCAGCTTGGAACTGCGTCAACTCGAATACTTCCTCGCCTGCTGCGACCAGGGGACGTTCACCGCGGCGGCCCGATCGCTGCACGTGGTGCAGTCTGCGGTCTCTACGGGCGTGGCCAAACTCGAACGCGAACTCGGCGTGCGACTTTTCGACCGCACGCGCACTGTGCTGGTGCTCACCGATGCAGGCCGTGCCGCGATCCTTCCTGCCCGGGAGGCACTGCGTGCGCGAGACGAGGTGCGCGACGCGATCGCCGGACTGCGTGGTGAGGTCCGTGGTGACGTTGTGCTCGGTGCGCTCGTGAACGTCGCGACGATCGACCTGGCCGGCGCATTCGAGGTCATCCACCAGCGCCATCCGGGCATCTCGATCGCGATGCGGCAGAGCCCCCAGGGGAGCGCGGGCAACGTGCGTCTCCTGCGGAACGGAAGCCTCGACCTGACGTTGCTCGGTGGCGACGTCGAGGATCAGTCGGGTATCACGGCTTATCCGCTTGCCGCCGAGCCGCTGGTGCTGGTCACGCACCCCGACCATCCGCTCGCACGCGCGGGACGATTCGTCGCCGACGACCTCGAACATGAGCGCGTCATCGACTACCCGCCGGGATGGGGGACGCGCACGATCATCGACAGGCAGATCCCGCGGCGGGACTCGGTGATCGAGGTTGCCGATCAGGTATTCGGTATCCAGTTGGCGCGCAGTGGGTTCGGGGTCACCGCCGTACCCGCCAGTGTCGCTGCGGTCCAGACCGACGCCGGGGTCGCGTCGTGCGCCGACCGCGATCTCACCTGGGTGATCTACGTGGCGCACTCCGACAGCAGGAGTTTGACGACTGCTGCGAGCGCGGTACTCGACATCGTCCGAGAGGTGTGCGGGCCGCCCTCGGATGTGACAGCGTGAACGACAGCCGCATGAGGACACGGCACATCGACGACACGCTGCACATCGAATCGGAAGGACCCGCGATGAAACTCTCCATCCGCAACCAGCTCGCAGGCGAGGTGGTCTCGGTGACGCTCGGCGCCGTCAACGCGACGATCAAGGTCCGCCTCGACGGCGGCGATCAGATCGTGACGTCCTCGATCACGAAGGAGGCGGCCGAAGAGCTCGGCCTCGCCGAGGGCTCGCGGGTATTCGCTCTCGTGAAGGCATCCGAGGTCAGCATCGGGGTTCCCGACTAGCGCCGACGGCACCCGGATTCACGCCGCCGGCACCGGACTCACGTCGTGTCGGACTCGGTCCCCGGGTCGCTGGTGTCGCCCCCTGACACCGCACGCAGCAGGTGCCGCACGGCCATGGCGCGCCGGTACGAGTGTCCGGTCAGTGCGTCGAGCGCGCACTCCGGATCCGACGGTGGTCCGAGGTGGGTACACCCGCGAGGACAGTTCTCGATCGCCTCGTGAAGGTCGTCGAATGCGTTGACGATGTCGTCGGCGCTCACGTGGGCCAGGCCGAACGAGCGGATGCCGGGGGTGTCGATCACCCATCCCCGCGGCTTATCGTCAGGGCCGGGCAGTGGCAGGGCGACCGACTGCGTCGACGTGTGGCGTCCCTTGCCGACTCCGCTGACCACGCCGGTCGCCCGTTCCGCGTCGGGCACGAGTCGATTCACCAGCGTCGACTTCCCGACGCCCGAATGCCCGATGAGTGCGGTGAGATGCCCCTCCAGAATCGCGAGCACGTCGTCGAGCGGATCGTCGCGGCCCGCGCGGACGACGGGCAGGTCGAGATCGGCGAAGGCGGCAGCGAACTCGTCCGACGACGCCAGATCTGTCTTGGTGAGGCAGAGGATCGGCGAGAGCCCCCCGACGTATGCCGCAGCGAGCGCGCGTTCGACGAATCCGGTGCGTGGGGGAGGGTCGGCCATCGCCGTGACGATCAGTAGTTGGTCGGCGTTCGCGACGACGATCCGCTCGTACGGATCGGTGTCATCTGCGGTGCGCCGCAACACTGTTCGACGCTCCGCGACCTTCACGATTCGCGCAAGACTCCCAGCGTCTCCGGTCAGGTCGCCCACCAGCGAGACCTGATCGCCGACCACGACGGGTGTTCGGCCTAGCTCGCGGGCGCGCATCGCAACGACGCGGTGCGCGGGATCGTCGTCGATCACGCACCCCCACCGACCCCGGTCGACGGAGACCACCATCGCCTGTTGCGCGTCGTCGTGCGACGGTCGGGTCTTCGTGCGCGGCCGGCTCCCCTTACCCGGACGAATCCGTACGTCGGATTCGTCGTAACTGCTCGCGCGGCGACTCATCTGCGTCCTCGCTCCGAATCTGCTGTGCGGAGCGAAATCGAAGCGGAAAGCATTGCCGCGCTGCCGGTCACGGGTGTCCGACCATCTGCTGCCACATTCCGGGAAAGTCGGGCAGTGTCTTCGACGTGGTCTCGATGTCGTCGACGGTGACACCCGGAACCATCAATCCGATGATCGCGCCCGCAGTCGCCATACGATGGTCTGCGTACGAATTCCACTGTCCGCCATGGAGTGGCACCGGCCTGATGATCAGTCCGTCGTCGGTCTCGGTCACGTCACCGCCGAGCTTGTTGAGCTCAGTGGCCAGTGCTGCGAGCCGATCGGTCTCGTGGCCGCGCAGATGTGCGATACCCGTCAACACCGACTCGCCGTCGGCGAGAGCGCACACCGCGGCGATTGTCGGTGTCAGTTCACCGACGTCGCGCAGGTCCCGACTGATACCCGAGAGCCGCTCGGGTCCCCGGACCGTCAGCACACCGTCGAGAAGCTCGACGGTGCAACCCATCTCGGCGAGGATGTCGGCGATCTGTGCGCCCGGCTGCGTGGTCGTGGCAGGCCAGCGGGGGATGCCTACCTCTCCTCCGGAGACGGCTGCAGCGGCGAGAAACGCTGCCGCGTTGGACAAGTCGGGTTCGACGGCGACGTCGACGGCCTTGATGATGCTCGGGGGAACCTGCCAGGTATCGGGGACTGAAGTGTCGACGACGACCCCTGCGGTGGCCAGCATCTCGACGGTCATGTCGATGTGCGGTAACGACGGAACCGGTGGGCCCACGTGCCGCACCGTGATTCCGTTGTCGAAGCGGGCGGCGGCGAGTAGGAGACCCGAGACGAACTGTGACGATCCGGAGGCGTCGATGGTGACCGTGCCGCCCTCGGCATGCCCGTCGCCGTGCACGACGAAGGGCAGACTGTCACCGTCGACGCCCACTCCGAGATGGCGCAGGGCGTCGAGAATGGTGGCCAGCGGGCGCTGCCTGGCTTGCGGATCGCCGTCGAATGCCACGTCGCCGCCGGCCAACGCTGCCACCGGTGGAAGGAACCGCATGACTGTGCCCGCCAGCCCGCAGAACACCTCGCCCGCGTGCATGGGCCGCGGCTCGATGGAGACGGTCGTCGGATCGGCCGGGTCGACGCGCACACCGATCCCGAGCTCGGTGAGCGCCGACAGCATGAGGTTGGTGTCGCGGCTGCGCAGGGTTCCGGTGACGGTCGACGGGCCGTCGGCGAGCGCGGCCAGCACGAGCGCACGGTTCGTGATGGACTTCGAGCCGGGCAGGTCCACGATGGCGCTGAGGACACCGTCGGCGACGGGAGCCGTCCAGATACTCATGCGTTCAGTCTCGCATGTCGCTGTCTCGCACCCGGACGTCCAGGTCAGCGGTTGTCCAGCCGCAACGGATGAGTGGCGGGCACCTCGACGAGAATGAGGGTTCGTCCGTCAGGGTCGGCGATGTGCATCTCGATCAGGCCCCACGGTTCGGTCAACGCCTCCCGGACGATCTCCACGCCAACGGCCCTCAGCTCGCGCTGGGTGGTGGTGATGTCACGAACCTGAATCCAGAGTGCGGCGCCATTGGCGTGGCCGTCGGGTAGATCTGTGCTCATGTGGCCGGGCACCTCGATCAAGCCGTTGCCCGCGTGAAAGACGAGTCCGCCCGGGTACTCGCGTGCGACGGCGAGGTGCAGCTTGTGCCGGTAGAAGTGCTGAAGTGTCTCGGGGTCGCGGGAACGCAACAGGACGCGACTGCTCAGAACCTCCATGACGTCGTGTCTACACGGTTACCCGCGAGTCGGACATCAGCGGCGACGGCGCGTCGAGGTGCTATTGGCCTTCGGTGGTGCCGCTGGTTCCACCGAGGGCGTGGCCCCTGTTGACCGTATTGCCGTGGCGGCCTGCCTCGTAGATGGCCTTCTCCCGGGCGATGCGGTCGGTCTCGCCGATGGCCTTGGCATCGCCGAAGGCGAAGGCCGATTCGTGTGGTTGGTCGTGTGGGATGTCCGGGTCGTCGACCTGCGGGTCGACACCGTCCAATTCAGGGCTGTCTGACATGTATCAACGATAGGTCTGTTCCCTCCGGCGTGCGGGCAACCACGAGATCTCCGAGACGACACGAGATCCCCGAGACGACACGAGATCCCCGAGACGACACGAGATCCCCGAGACGACTACGGCTACCGTGTCCGCCATGGAACGCGTATTCGGAATGAGTGTGTCGGACGTCTACCCGCTCTACGTCGCGAAGCTCGAGCGCAAGGGGCGGACCAAGGCCGAACTCGACCAGGTCATCGAATGGCTCACCGGATTCGACGACGCGGCATTGGCGCGCCACCTCGCCGCCGGTACCACGTTCCGCGACTTCTTCGATGCCGCGCACCTGAACCCACGTGCCGAACTGATCACCGGTGTCGTGTGCGGCGTACGAGTTCACGAGATCGACGACCCGCTCATGCGCAGGATCCGATACCTAGACAAGCTCGTCGACGAACTCGCCAAGGGCAAGGCGATGGAGAAGGTACTGCGGTAGCCGCCTCGGCTGACGGTGAAGGGACCGGGCGGGTCTCAGCTGGGCGCGTCCTGCCCGCGGCTGGAGAACTTGCCGTCGGTGACGTCGTCCCATTTGTCGAAGAGCCGCTCCACCTTCGGGTCGCCCTGTGCCCGGATCCAGTCGCAGAGTTCCTTCGGCGCCGACGGATTGGTGACGATGAACGGGTGCAGCCCGGCGTCGTGCTCGGCCAGGATCTTCAGGGTCTCCGGGCTCGTGTTGGGGTCTGCGGCGGCGAGTGCGTCGCGTGGGTCGAACGCAGCGCCGCGTGGCGCGTCGGAACCCGAGATGCCGACGTTGTCGCCCGCGACGTCGATTTCGCCGGTGTTGTGGTAGTCGACGGGATCGGGGGACGTGCTGCGCCAGTTGAAGACGAGGTTCAGCACGATCGCGCAGATCGCGCCTGCCGAGATACCGGAGTGGAAGATCGTCTGGAACCAGTCGGGGAACCTGCCGTACAGGTCGAGAGCGATGTCCTGACCTGCGTCGTTGGTGTACGAGAGGCTCGCCTCCGTCAACATCGCGACGCCCACCGAGATCGCGACCACCAGGATGTTGGAGTTGTTGAACTTCACCTTGGTCAGTGTTCGCACACCGCTGGCGGCAACCATGCCGAACAATGCGACGCCTGCGCCGCCGAGGACCGGCTGCGGGATGCCCTCGATGATCGCTGCCATCTTGGGGACGAGTCCCAGGATCACGAGGATCACGCCGGCGCAGGTCGCGACGTGGCGTGACTTGACGTTCGTGATGGCCACGAGCCCGACGTTCTGGGCGAAGGCCGTGTAGGGGAACGTGTTGAAGATGCCGCCGAGAACGGTGCCCACACCGTCGGCACGCATGCCGTCGGCAAGTCGCTGTGGGGTGATCTTCTCGTCGACGATCTCGCCGACGGCCACGATGTCACCGGTGGTCTCGGTCATGATCACCAGTGCGACGATGATCATCGCGATGATCGAGCTGACGTCGAAGCTGGGGAAGCCGAAGTAGAAGGGCTCGGGGACGGCGAACCACGAACTCTTACCGACGTTGCTGAAGTCCGTCATGCCGAACGGGATGGAGATCAGCGTTCCTGCGATGAGGCCGAGCAGGATCGAGATGCGCTTGACGGCTGGCGGCCGAGCCGCTCCAACAGGATGATGATGAGCAGCGTCAGAAAGCCGAATCCGATGGCCTTGGGTGCGCCGAAGTCGGCGCCCTTCGCGGTGCCGCCCCCGAACCAGCCTGCCGCAACACTCATCAGCGAGATGCCGATGATCAGGATGATCGTTCCGGTGACCAGTGGCGGAAAGAATCGGATCAGACGCCCGACGATCGGTGCGACCAACATCATGAAGACGCCGCACACGATCACCGATCCGTAGATCGCGGTGATCCCGTGGTTGAGGCCGATGGTGATCATCGGACCGACCGCGGCAAAGGTCACGCCCTGCATCAGCGGCAGCCGTACACCGAACCGCCAGAATCCGACCGCCTGCAGGATGGTGGCGATACCTGCGACGAAGAGGTCGGCGGTGATCAGATGGACGATCTCGTCGGAGCGCATCTGGCCCGCACCGACCATCGCGCCGCCCACGATCAGCGGCACGGCCACCGCACCCGCGTACATCGCCATGACGTGCTGCAGTCCGAGCGGAAAGAGGCGTGTCAGCGGAGGGATGTCGTCGACCGGCCTGGGCGACTTCCTGCCGTGTGTGATCGTGTCGAGAACGGTCATGCACTGTGTGTACGGTTCGGACGTTTTCCGGCATGACGCGATCGCGTGACGCATGTGTTTCCGCGACAATATATTCTCCGCCACACTGGGTTCTATGGCTCGAACTGACGCTGGGCAGAACGGCGGACGACACAGTTTCGGATTGTTGATGTACCGCGGCGCGGGCACGGGACTCGAAGTGCTGATCGCGCATCCCGGCGGTCCGCTGTGGGCGCGCAAGGACGACGGTGCGTGGTCGGTGCCCAAGGGTCTACCCGAGGTGGGCGAGGCTCCGCTCGACACCGCTCGCCGGGAGTTCAGCGAGGAACTCGGACATCCGGCGCCGACCGGAGACATACTGGAACTCGGCGAGGTGCGACAGAAGAGCGGCAAGATCGTCACCGCATTCGCGGTCGAAGGAGACCTCGACGCCGCGACCGTCACCAGCAACACGTTCGAGATGGCATGGCCGCCGCGGTCGGGGCGAATGCAGATGTTCCCGGAGGTCGATCGTGCCCAATGGTGCTCACCCGACGTCGCGCGTGTGAAACTCAATCCGGCTCAGGCCGAATTCATCGATCGACTCGAGGACTTGCTGAGTCCCGACGGGACATGACCGGCCGCATGCCGTCCGCGGGTGACGACGGTCTTGCCTCTAGGTGACCGTGATGCCGCCGTCGACGGCGATCGTCTGCCCGGTGACATAGCCGGCAGCGGCCGAACTGAGCCAGATGGCCGTGGCGGCGAGTTCGGCAGGGTCACCCATGCGGCCCAACAGAACACGCGGCATCTGTGAATCGATGTAGCCGGGCGCGTAGGTGTCGGTCATCTCGCTCTCGAAGAACCCCGGGGCAATCGCGTTGACCCGGATGCCCTTTCGCGAACCCCACTGCTGAGCCAGATCGCGTGTCAAGCCGATGATTGCGGCCTTACTGGCGGCATAGGCGGCCTGGGGGAGTCCGGCGGTGGTCAGCCCCAGGATGCTGGAGATGTTCACGATCACACTGCCCGGCGCCATCACACGCCCCGCGGCCTGCGCCATCCAGTACGACCCGTTGAGGTTGACGTCGATGACCGAGCGGAACTGCTCGGGCGTTTCACGTGTTGCCGGCACAGCGGTGCCGATCCCCGCGTTGTTGATGAGGACGTCGACGCGACCGAAGGTCTCGACCGCGCTGTCGATCACGCGCTGACAGTCGGCGGGGTCGGAGACGTCGGCGGCTACCGACAGCGCCTTGCGTCCGAGGGCTTCGACCTTCGCGGCCGTCTCGGTGAGTCGGTCGGCGCGCCGGGCCGCGAGCACGACGTCGGCGCCCGCCTCCGCGAAGGCCGTGGCGAAGCTGACGCCGAGTCCCGACGATGCGCCGGTGACGACGACGACCTTGTCGGTCACGGTGAACAGATCGAGTACTGACATGTCATTTCTCCTGTGTTGATCAGGTGGGAAGGTGTTGCGACTCAGAAGATATCGGGACGTGCGTCGAGGGTCGTGCGGTCGAGCGATGCAAGGAGGTCGAACTGTGCATCCACCTTCGGGAGTTCGTAGGTGAAGAAGTACTGCGCGGCAACGCGTTTGCCGTCGTAGAAGTGTCCGGTCTTGTCCGAGACCGCGAGGACCTGTTCGAGCCACATCCATGCGACGACGATGTGCCCGGTGGCCTCGAGGTATGCGGTCGCGTTGGCCAGCGAGACCGCGACGTCGCCCGCGGACCACACCTGTCCGGTGACGGTGACCAGTCGCTCGACACGGCTGCGTAAGTCGTCGGCGAATGCGGCTGTTGCGGGCGTTGCTGCGGCCTTGTCGATGGTCTCGCCGATCGTGTTCGCGAGCAGCTCGAGTCCTGCGCCGCCGTTCATGACGACCTTGCGGCCCAAGAGGTCGAGCCCGTGGATGCCGTGTGCCCCCTCGTGGATGGGGTTGAGCCGGTTGTCGCGATAGAACTGTTCGACCGGGAACTCGCGGGTGTAGCCGTAGCCGCCGTGGATCTGGATGGCGAGATCGTTTGCGGCGAGACACCATTGCGACGGCCATGACTTCGAGATCGGGGTCAGGACATCGAGAAGCAGGCCCGCGCGGGCGGCCTCGTCGGCGTCGGACGTCTGTTGAATGTCGACGAGTTTGCTGGAGTATAGGCCCAGTGCGAGCGCGCCTTCGACGTAGGACTTCTGCGCGAGCAGCATGCGCTTGACGTCGGGGTGCTCGATGATCGGCACCGGCTTGGACGTGGGGTCCTTGTGGTCGACGGGGCGCCCCTGCGTGCGGACCTTTGCGTACTCGAGTGACGCGAGGTAGCCCGCGTACCCCAGTGCCGTGGCGAGGAATCCGACGCCGATGCGCGCCTCGTTCATCATGTGGAACATGTACTGCAGGCCCTTGTGTTCCTCGCCGACGAGGTAGCCGACGGCGTGGTCGCCGTAGGTGCCGTCACCGAAGTTCAGCAGGCAGTTGGTGGTCGCCCGCTGTCCCATCTTGTGGTTGAGGCCCACCAGGGCAACGTCGTTGCGGGTACCGTCCGGAAGATACTTGGGCACGATGAACAGCGAGATCCCCTTGACGCCCTGGCCACCGCCGGGAGCCTTCGCGAGCACGAGATGCACGATATTCTCGCCCATTTCGTGATCACCTGCCGAGATCCACATCTTGGTTCCGGTGACGTGATAGGTGCCGTCGTCTGCGGGAATTGCCTTGGTGGTGATGTCGGCGAGCGATGATCCGGCCTGTGGTTCGGAGAGGCACATGGTGCCGAAGTAGCGCCCCTCGACCATCGGTCGAACCCAGGTGTCGATCTGCTCGGGAGTGCCGTACTCGGCGATCAGGTTCGCGTTGCCGATCGTGAGGAACGAATACGAGGACATCGCCGCGTTCGCCGCCTGGAACCATGCCTGCGCCGCGCGGCTCACCACGGTGGGCAGTTGCATTCCACCGAGCGATTCGTCGAAGGAGCCCGCGACCAATCCTGCTTTCAGGAACTCGGCGATGCCTGACCGGATCCCCTCGGGCATGACCACCGCGCCGTCGTCGCCGACGTAGGGCTCGACGGTGTCGCCGAGGCGGTTGACCGGCGCGAATCGTTTGGTCGCGAGGTCGGCGGCGAGTGCGAGCACGGCGTCGAATGTCTCGCGGGAGTGTTCGGCGAAGCGTTCACGCTCGGTCAGTGACTCGACATCGAGCCACTCGTAGAACATGAATTCGAGGTCGCGCTTGGAGATCGGTTCGGCCATGACACTCCTTTGTGACGCCTAAGCACTCGCTCATTTTATGAGCACTCGCTTATACTGCCTGGTGTGCCGGCCGAGGTCAACCATGTGCCGGACCGTAAAAGACTGACCGAGTGACGGCAGAAGCGAGGTGACGGGTATGGCGACGCGGGAGTCGGCCGCTGCGCAGCGCATCCGCGACGCGGCGGTGGTGTCGTTCGCCCAGCTCGGATACGCGGGTACGTCGACGCGACAGATCGCCGCCTCGCTGAACATGAGCGCTGCCGCGATGTACCCACACTTCCGGTCCAAGGAGGAACTGCTCTATTCGATCGCCCTCGATGGACATCGGAGTGTCTATGAGGCGTTGCGCGACGTCGACGATCCGAGCCTGCCGTATGCGGTGCGCTTGAACGCGGTGGTGAGCAGGTTTGCCCGGTGGCAGGCCGAACATCACGAGCTCGCCAAGGTGGTCCAGTATGAGCTCGGAGCACTCACTCCTGAGCACTACCGTGCCATCGGCGCCGTGCGGCGCAAGACGACCGCGATCGTCACGACCATCGTCGTCGGAGGCGTCGCGACCGGCGAATTCGTGGCCGATGATCCCGACGACGTCGTCCTCGCGATCTCGTCGCTCTGTGTGGATGTGTGCCGATGGTTTCCCAGCCGCGAGCACCGCGACCCCGCGACGTTGGGCGAGGCGTATGCACGGATGGCACTTCGAATGGCGCTCGCACGGTGATCGATGGGGGCTCCGAGTACCGGTAGGTGTCAGGCCGCCGGTGGGGCGTTGGGGATTTCGATGGTGCAGACCGTGCGAGACACGTTGACACTGCGTCGATCGGAGAACGACAGCAGCGTCCCGGCCAGATGTCGTTCGACGTCGCTCGTGGGCCCGGGCTCCGGTTGTGCTGATGGAGCGGGCGTGTGCGTCTCGAAGAGTTCGGCGCGAACCCGGGTGAGATGGTCTCGGAAGTCGCTTGGGACATCGGTGGCCCGGTTGACGTACTCGGGATTGGGCGGAAGGTGTGGCTGGGAGTTCAGACGCCACGCAACACGTCCGGCATCGGGTCCCTCGGTGATGATGCGGGTGCGATACTGGCCCGGTCGGCTTCCGACCATTCTGTTGTGAATCCCACAGGCGGGCGCGAGTTCGTCGATGTTGGTGAGTCCACCGTCTATCCAGTCCCTGGCCGCGTGATGCATCTCGACCCGGGTTGCCGGCTGGGTACACCCTGGCGCCGAACACATCTCACCGCCGTCGGAGGCGAAGGATGCGAGGCGTTGGCCGAGATTCGCAAGACGTCGAGACCGGCCGAGGTAGAGCGGAACGCTGGTGTGCTCGCCGAACACCGCCAGGTACTGCTGTGCCCCGCCTGCGGCCATATCCACGAGATCCTTGATGGGGAGCAGCGCACCGGATGCCGTGTGCGCCAGGCCGGCGCCCTCTTCCAGTTCCCGCAGCGTGGTCTTGACGATGACCTGGATCGGCAGCCCGCGATGAGACTTGCCGAGTGTTCCGGTGTCGAGCATGCGCGTCAACAAGGCCGACAGCGCGTCATGGTTGCGTTGTCCGACACTGCGGCAGTCTCTTTCGGCGGCGGCCGCCAGAGCTTCGGGTTCGGCGTCGCCGACTGCTCCGCGAGGCGAATCGGGGTCGGCAGGATTGTTCATTCCGGGTTGGGCCCACGTGTCCAGCAGGACGTCGAGGCGGACGCGTGTGGCGGGATCGAGGTCGGCAGTGAGCCGGGACATCAGTTGCGCGTTCTGTCGGCCGAGTGACAGCCGACGCTGCCTTTTGCGGTCTGCGTCGTCGGTGACCGTGCCGTCCGGATCGAGATGCGCAAGCAGGCGGCTGCCGAGATTGGTGATCTCCAGAGGAGTGAAATGTGTGGCGTAGTCGCTCATCTGGACTTCTGCGGCCATCCGCGTGTCGATCGGGGTGCCGTGGGGAATCTTTTCCAAGACGTCGAGCACGGCGCGAGCATGTGCGGGCGCCACCGCGCCATCTGTGAGATGTTGGGCGAGTGTGGGGCATCCGGGCTCCAGTAAGTCGCCGGTGACCGAGTGGAACGTCCCGGTCGCGGCGATCACCCGATACCGTTCGGGTGCATGCCCGATGTGCAGATGACGAGACATGAAGCTACGGACATCCCGGTAGCCGAGGTTGAAGGGAAGGTCCCGATCGGAGGCTTCCACTATCGAACGATCGGTGATCGCGGCGGTGCGTCGAGCGAGTTGCTCTGTGCGCGAGGATAGTTCGGCCAGCACCCCGTCGGAGACGGTGCTCAGTTCGACCTCAGCAAGTCGGTCGATCGCCGCGCCGAGTTGGTCGAGCGCTTCTTTGGCTGCGCCGTCGGGTGTTCCGGGTTGGGCTGTGGCCAAGCTGGTTTCGACGGCTTGACTACTCACGCGACGCTTGCGTCTGCCCACGTGGTCACCCCCCGGCGATCTAGCGATCGAATCGGAACCGATCGAATATGTGTTCTATGTTACCCGCGTCGTGCGGTGCTGTCCAGGATTTTTGTGAACAGGTTTTCGAGTAATGCCATGGTGGTCAGTGTCGCGCGAACCACGTCGCCTTCAGGCCGGTGAACTTGTCGATGGCGTGGACCGAGGGGTCTGAATCGAAACCCGACGCCGCGAGGTTGCCGAAAGGTGTTCCGGGAGAAGGGGGCTGCTCGGCGAATCCGATCGAGGGGATCGCCGGACGGTACCGCATCCCGCCAACCGGTCAGCGATCGTGGCCGGGGAACGGGCGGTAGGACCGGCGCGCCGCTGTGGCGACGACCTCGGTGAGGTGCTCGTCGCTGAGGACAGCGGGCGACCCGGCGCTCAGTGCCTTGAGATAGACCTCGCTCAGCCATTCGACGACGCCGAGGTGTTCACACGCGGTTTCGATGTTGCCGCCGATGGCGACCGAGCCGTGGTTGCGCATCAGGGCGGCGGTGCGCTCGAACAGTGCTGCCACCACGCCCTCGCTCAGCTCTGCGCTTCCGAACACCGCATAGGGCGCGACGCGCACCGAGCCGCCGACCATCGCGGCGTCGTAATGAATCGGCGGCAGCAACTCGGTGATCGCCGACACCGCGACAGACGCCATCGGATGGGCGTGTGCGATGGCCGATGCGGAGGTCGACCGGTAGAGGTCGAGATGGAATCGCAGTTCACTCGTCGGTCGGTAGCGCGTCTCCTCGATGACGGCACCGTCCATGTCGACGACGATCAGTTGGTCGGGCTGGACGGCATCGAGTCGGGCGCCGGACGGTGTCACGAGCACGCGATCGCCGACGCGGACGGAAAGGTTGCCGCCCGTGCTCAGCGATGTACCCGCGGCGGCGAGCTGATGTGCAGCGGCGCACAGGGGTAACCGCTGATCGACGATGTCCACATCTTCGACGGTAGCCGCTTGGCCGGTCTCGGCGCAGTGAGACGGCGTGGGTCTGGCATCTCTACTTGAGGTCTCACCTCGATGTCGCGGCTCTCGTCGCAGGTCGACGTGTCGCACTAGCAACCAATGGTTGCGCCCAGGACGATGCCGCCGTAGAGCGATACGCAACCAAGAGTTGCAGGAGGATGGCATGAAGAAACTGGCTGACACAGAGCACGCCGCAACTCTGCAGGCGCGGTCGTGACGCCGCAGCGCGGCGGATCGGCAGGCGGCGTCGACGACGCGCTGTGGTCGGCCATCGGAGATCCGACGCGCCGCCTCATCGTCGACCTCCTGCTTGCCGGTAACGGCGGTACGGCGACGTCGCTGAGTGAGCAACTCCCGGTCAGTCGCCAGGGAGTGGCGAAACACTTGGGCGTACTCGACAGGGCGGGTCTGCTGCATGCCACGCCTGCGGGGCGTGAGCGACGCTACGGCGTCGAAGGCGCCACCACACGAGATGTGTACGACGCATTGACCACCATCGACGGTCTCGCGGGCTGGTGGACTCAGGAGGTGAGCGGCGATTCCGTCGGACACCGTGCGATGGCGGGTCGTCGAAGGGCCCCAGGAGTGGGTGGGCATAACCAATCTGTGAGCGCGTGAATGTGGGTCGACTTCGAGGATGTGGGTGCTGCAGCACCCACATCTGTCGATTCGACCCACAGCTGCGAGGGGCGTGAGCGGGGTGGGAACCGGACGGCCGCCGGGTACGTCGGATATGCCATGCACGCAACGACTGCCGACAGGTTTCCTACCGACCGCTTCGGACTCATCCACCGCACTGCTGTGATCGCCGCCGGATACACCGACAACGACCTGCGCACCTCGCTACGCCGGCGCGAGATCGAGCGGGTCCACCGGGGTGTGTTCGTCGTGCGTATCGACAGGAGCCGGCTCGAACAACACCGACTGATCGCGCTCGCGTCCGTGCTCGCCGCAGCTGGCGGACAGGTGGCAGGAGAGTCGTTCGACGCGGCGGGGACCGGCGAGGGAGCCTCGCCGGTAAGCACGGCATCGGGCGATGGCATCGGGTCAACGGAAGCTGAGAACGCAGGAAAGGCCGAGTGTGCGGGGGAGGTGGAGGAAACGGATTCGCGTGCGCGTGCGGCGCTGAGTCATCAGAGTGCCGCGGCGGTGCACGGACTGGAGATGCTGTCGCCGACGCTGACCCGAGTCCACTCGACGACGGTCGCAGGGACGGGATTTCGGACCGCCACTCACCATCGTCACGTCGCGACGCTGACTGACGACGAACTCGTCACCGTCGACGGCGTGCTGGTGACATCGATCGAGCGAACTGCGGTCGATATCGCCTGTGGCGCAGCATCGTTCGCGCAGGCTCTCGCGGTGGTCGACTCGGCGCTACGCCTCGGTGCGGATCGCGAGGTCATGAAGCGGATGCTCGTGGGCAGGCGTCGGGGCGTCGGGCTTGCGCGTCGCGCGTTGCATCACGCGGATGGCCGGTCGGACAACCCGGGCGAGTCGTGGAGTAGAGCCCAGATGATCGAAGCCGGGTTGCCCACCGCCCGGTTGCAGCACACGTTCCGCGACGACGACGGCGAACACGTCGCACGCACGGATTTCGATTGGGACGGGCGTCTGGTGGGCGAGTTCGACGGCAAGGTGAAGTACGAGAAGCTACGCAAACCCGGCGAGGACGCCACCGCGGTCGTGCTGCGCGAGAAACATCGCGAGGACTGCCTGCGGTCGATGGGTGTCATGGTGATCCGCTGGACCTGGGATGACCTCCGAGGCGGCCGGGTCGTGGCATTGATCCGTCGCTGGCTGGTCCGGTTGGCGCTCATCGTCGAACCTGTGAGCGCGTGAATGTGGTCGACTTCGAGGATGTGGGTGCTGCAGCACCCACATCTGTCGATTCGACACACATTGAGCCGCAGACAACAGCGGCAGGCGAGACCCGCCCCGGCAGGCGTTGCTCGTCAGCGCAGCGACTCGTAAACAGCCTTCTCGAACCGCGTGGACGCTGCGAACGCCGTCGGATCACCGAATGGGAACACCTGCGTCGCCCACACTCCTGCGATGTCGGCGCGACGGTCCGCCCAGAAGTAGATGTTGGCCAGTCCCGCCCAGCCGAAGCTGCCGGCGGACCGTCCGGTCGGCGCATCCTGCTCGTTCGTCATCCCGATCAGTGCCTACCCCTTCGGAATTCCTGGAAAGAACTCCATGCTGTATGTGCGGCGTGGGTCGATGCCCGGCAGCGGGGTGACCGCACCGGGGCGCAACTGGTTGGCTGTTGCCGAGCGGACGGTCTCGGGATGCAGGACCTGCTCACCGTCGTCGGAGCGGCCGTCGGCGAGCCACATCCGCAGGAACGCGAGCAGGTCGTCGACGGTGGAGTACAGACCCTGGCCACCGAGGTCGACGGCCGGCGTGTCGGGGACTGTCGGTCGTCGTAACGGCTTGAGTGATCCGTCGGGCACACGCGCATGAATCGTCGCAGCTCGATTGAGCATTGCCTCGTCGCGGACGAAAGTGCTGTCGCGCATGCCCAGTGGGTCGAGGAGTCGTTCGCGCATCGCAGCGCCCACACGCTTGCCGGTGATGCTCTCGATCACCAGGCCGACCCAATCGAGGCCGATGCCGTAGAGCCACCTGCTGCCAGGATCGAACGCCAGTGGCGTCCGGAGCGATTCGAGACTCCCGGTGGCGACATCGGGAACCGACAGTGCCTGCGCGGCGCGTGACGTATCCGCGTCGAAGAACGTGTAGCCGAAACCCGATGTGTGCGTGAGTAACTGCCGGGTCGTGATCGGTGTGCGCGGAGCACGGAGACGGGGTGTGCCCGTGGCGTCGAAGCCGTCGAGAACCGCTACGTCACCCAAGCGTGGCTCGTAGTCCGCGGCAGGAGCGTCGAGATCGAGGAGTCCTTGCTCGACGAGTTGGACGGCCACGGTTGCCGTCAACGACTTGGTCACCGAGTACATCGAGCAGATCGCGTCCCGCGCGATCTGCTCGCCCGTGCCGATCGTCACCTCACCCCGCGCTGCGACACACTGTGTTTCGTGGGCAGTGGTGACCCCCGCGATGACCCCGGGCAGGCCGGAGGGGCCGACATCGAGGTGGTCGAGATGATCGTCGATGGCGGCGGCGATCCTGCGCGTGCTGGTGGTCATGCGAGTCCTTCGACGAAATGTGCGAGCCTGTCCAGGCCCTCGGTGAGGTCGGCCGTCGCGGCGGCATAGGAGAGCCGAACGTGATCGTCGGCGGTGGCGATCCCGAAATCCTTACCGGGCGTGAGGGCGACGTGTGCTTCGGCGAGTGCGCGTTCGCAGAACTCCCACGAACCCAGCCCGGTCCCGGAAACGTCGATGTAGACGTAGAACGCCCCATCGGGGATGACCGGCACCCGTAAGCCCATCCCAGCAAGTGAATCGAGCACCAGTTGGCGACGGGCGACGAACTCGCGCCGCCGATCCTCGCAGACCGCAAGGGATTCCGGGGTGAAGCAGTTCAACGCTGCGAGTTGGGCCGGGGTGGGCGGGCACACGTAGAAGTTCTGTGCGAGACGCTCGACGACGTCGACCATGTCCGAGGGCAGGATGCACCATCCCAGACGCCAGCCGGTCATGCCGAAATACTTCGAGAAACTGTTCACCACAACCACATCGGTACCAATGGCGGGATCGGCGAGGACACTCTTCGGGGGTCGTCCGTCGTCACCGGGGTCGGACAGACCGAGATAGATCTCGTCGACGATGCTCCAGCCGCCGCGGGCGGCCACCCGGCGACACAGATCGGTGAGGTCGTCATAGCGAAGCGAGGTGCCCGTGGGATTCGACGGCGACGCGACGATGACGCCGCGGGTGGCGTCGGTCCAAGCGGTCTCGACCGCGTCACCGGTGAGTTGGAAGCGATCGGCGACACCCGTCGGGACCAACTGCACCCGGGCTCCGAATGCCTGCGCGAACTGTCGGTTACACGGATACGACGGATCGCCGATCAGCACGCCGTCGTCCGGATCGATCAGTGCGGCACATGCGAGGAGCAGCGCCGCCGACGCGCCCGAGGTCACCGCCACCTGGTCTGCCGTCACCGAGGGCGCGCGAAAATGGTGCCGGTAGAAGTCGGCGATGGCTTCGCGGAGTTCGGGCAGCCCGACTGCACCCGTGTAGGTCAGGGGACGACCGTCGGCGGCATCGCGTGCCGCCGCGAGGAAGGCGGGCGGAGCGCCGAAATCGGGTTCGCCGATGTTCAGCCTGATCACGCGCTCGCCATGCGCCTCGACGGCAGCCGCTCTACCCGCGAACTCCATCGCGTAGAACGGTGCGACCTGCCGTGCGCGCTGCGACAACCTCATGGGGTCATTCTGCGCGTCGGCCGCCGACGGCTGAACGGGCGGTAGTGGGTGCTCTCACGCGCGAGGTGATCGCTCACACTCGCGCCCGGCTCGATCAGGGGCCGAACCGGGCGCGAAGCACTATGCGTTAGTGCGCGGGATTGTCAGGACACGAGGCCGTCAGGGCACGTAGTTGAACGTGTCCGGATCGGGTCCGCGTCGCTTGTTCTTGTTCAGTCCGTCGATGGCTGCCATGTCGTCGGGGGACAGTTCGAAATCGAAGATGTCGAAGTTCTCCTGGACACGCGAGCGGGTGACCGACTTGGGGAAGATGATGTCGCCACGCTGGATGTGCCACCGAAGAGTGACCTGGGCCGGCGACTTCCCCTTTTCCTCGGCGATCTTCTTCAGTACCGGGTCACCGAGTACGTCGCCCTGAGCGATCGGCGACCACGCCTCGGTGGCAATACCGTGATCGGCGTTGAATGCTCGTAGCTCGTCCTGCGTCAGGTACGGATGCACCTCGATCTGGTTCACGGCTGGCACGATCTCGGTCTCGGCGAAGAGCCGTTCGAGGTGATGCTTCTGGAAATTGGATACGCCGATCGCCCGCGCCTTGCCGTCGGCATAGATCTTCTCCATGGCCTTCCAGGTGTCGACGAAGTCACCGACCTCAGGCAGCGGCCAGTGGATCAGGAACAGATCGACGGCGTCGACGCCGAGGTCGGCGAGCGTCTGATCTGTCGCCTTGATCGCGTCGTCGTAGTCGTGATGATTGTTGTTGAGCTTGCTGGTGATGAACACCTGGTCACGGGGAATGTCGGAGCCGTTGACGCCCTCGCCCACCTGCTTCTCGTTGCCGTACATCTCGGCGGTGTCGATGTGGCGGTAGCCGACGTCGAGCGCGGTGCGCACCGCGTCGACGGTCTTCTCCGGCTCGATCTGAAAGACGCCGAAACCGAGCTGAGGAATCTGAACCCCGTTGTTGAGGGTGATGAATGGCACTGTCATAGAACACCTTTCACTTCGCCGGGAGGTCCGGCATGTCGGTGAGTGGTGCGGACGATCGGTCTGCATCCGCATGGTCGAACATTGGTGCTGGATCTGGGCGGGCCGTGTCGCGCGGCAGGTTCTCGCGCGGGGAGGGGCGAACCGCTGTCGCACGGGGCGTGCCGCACATCAGGGCAACAAGATGAACTTGCCTCGCGGGTGCGAGGTCAACAGATCGGTGAGTGCTTGGCCCGCCTCGTCGAGGGGATAGGTGGCCGCGATATCGGTGATGAGGGCACCCGAGGCCGCGTCGGCGATCAGGCGGTCCACCGCGTTGGCCCGATTCTCCTTGCTCTGCGGCGTGCTGCCGTTGACCAGCACGATGCCGTCGTCACCACGTCCGAACGCGGCGATGCTCACGATGCGGTCATGGTCGGCGACGAGTTCGAGTGAGACGTCGATGGCCTCGTCGGTGCCGACGGTGTCGATCGCCGCGGTGACGCCGCCGGGTGCCGCCTGGCGCACCCGGTCTGCCAGTCCGTCGCCGTAGGCAACCGGTATGGCACCGAGCTCGCGTAGATGCTCGTGATTGGCGGGCGAGGCGGTGGCGATCACTGTTGCCCCGATCGCGCGGGCGAGTTGCACGGCGATCGACCCGACGGCGCCCGCGCCGCCGTGGATCAGCACGGTGTCGTCGGCGGTGACCTTCGCCGTGGCCACCGTGTCGGCTGCTGTGACACCGACCAGGAGGAGCCCGGCGCCGTGCTCGGCGTCGAGGCCGGCGGGGCGTGCATGCACAGAAGACAGGTCGACGACGACGTGGTCGGCGAAAGCGCCGGGTGTCGGATACACGATGACCTCATCCCCGGGCGTGAAAGCGGTCGGGGGAGTGTCGCCGGTCGAGCTGCCGACGGCTCGGACAACGCCCGCCAGTTCGTGTCCGATCGCCAGCGGCAACTTCGACGTGTCGCCGCCCATCGCACCGCTGACCGTCTTCGCGTCGATGGGGTTCACCCCGATTGCGGTGACGTCGATGACGGCCTGGCCGGTGTCGGGGAGGGGAAGTTCCGCCTTCACGATCTCCACCACGGAGGCTGGATCGCCGTACTCGGTCGCGATGGCCTGCCGTGCGGTGACGGCAGCCGATTCGATGTCGAGTGTGTTCTCGTTGGTCGGTGTGGTCGCCGAACCAGCAGTCGGGGAGCCGGTGTTCGTCGAGCCAGTGTTCGTCGAGCCGGTGTTCGTCGAGCCAGTGTTCGTCGAGCCGGGGGTCGAGGGGTCTGCGTTCGTTGAATCGGCCATAGCTGGTTCAAGGCGTGGGCGCCACGGAGCTATTCCATTCCGAAGGTCACTGTCCGGTGTCGATCTGAGTGAACCCGGACAAAGCGGATACCGATCTCCGGCCGGCGCTCGCCAGCACATGAGCGTCTGGGCAGTTGAAGCCCCAAGGTCATCGCACGCGCGAAGCACCGCTACTCATCGGTTCTCAGCGCCGAAACCAGGCCTCGGCGGTGTCGGCGAGTGCCTTCTCGATCCGTAGCCTCGATGTCTCGGCGAGGCCGACGGGCAGATCGCTCGGCGGAAACCATCCCACGTCGGTGTTCTCGTCGTCGGCGGCGCCGGGGGTCCCGGCGACGTAGCGGACCAGAAAGCACACGTCGAGGTAGCGGGTCTGATCCCCGTTCGGGTAGGTGATCATCGGAGTGACGTCGACGCTGGTCAGGCGCACGACCTCGGCCTCGACTCCGGTCTCCTCGGCAATTTCGCGGACAATGGCGCGTGCAGGTTCTTCGCCCGGTTCCAGCACGCCGGATACGACGGCCCATTCGCCGGTATCGGCACGACGGGTGAGCAGGATGTGTCCGCGGCTGTCGCGGACCACCCCGCTCACTCCGGAGAGCCACAGCGGCGCATGCCCGACGTGGGAGCGCAGGTCGGTGATGAATTCGGGAATGGGCATGGCGACCATCTTGCCGTGGCGCAGACGCTGCGAGCACGTCGAAGGTTGTGCGCAGATGACCGTCGCAACGCTGGCGGTGTGCGGGAACGACCACCCGCGCGCGGGCGCATGGCAGGATCGGTTCTGGGTAGAACGCGCAGGCGAAAGGTGGAATCGATGCGTGGTAAGGGAGTCTTCGCCGGCGTGATCGCCATCGGAGTGATCGGCATCGTCTGGGCGGTTGTCGACGTCATCGATCGTGGTTGGGCGAGTGTTCCCGGGAGCACGTGGGTGTGCGCCGCCCTCGGTCTCGTACTCGTCGTTTTCGCCGTGTACCGCGAATTCGGCGGACAGCCGCTGGTCACCGTCACCGACGAGAACATCGCAGAAGAGTACGAGGCACAGAAACGCGCGGACGGGTTACCGGCCAACTGGGTGGTCAAACCCGGCTACTCGGACGCGGAGACTGACGCTGCACTCGGCCGCGACGACACACCGCCGAGGTAGGGCCGAGAGCCCGTCGACGACGGCCGTGTGCAGCGACACACGGTGTGGCGACGCCCGTGTGCGGCGAATCTGTCGGTGGGCGGTGCTTCACTGTCATGTGCGCCGCATTGAGCCACTGAACATGCGCGCGGCGCCGTGTGTTGCGGATGAACGGCACACAGCGCATCCGATCGCCGAGACGAGGCCTGGCCGCATGAACGATCCCACCCCGCACGACGTGTCCCGCCGCCCTTCTGCCGAGTCGGCCTGGACGGCCGCCCGAGAGTGGCTGGTCACCGAGCTACGCGTCATGCCATCGGCGGCCGTACTCGACCTCGGACCCGCAGGGCACGACGCCGCCGCGGACATCGATGCCGACGTGGAGTGTGCGCAGATACATGTCCTGCAGGGCAAGGTGTACCTGGTGCGACTCTCGACAGGGCTGATGGAGCGCCCGCGGTTGGCCGGTTACTCGGTACCGCGGTCGGCCCGACACCGCTGGCACCTCGACGACCGGTTCCCCGATTGCACTCACGGCTACCTCACCAGCGATTCCGCCGAGCTCATCGCGGACGTGTGCATCGGCTGGTTCCGAGATAGGTGCGCCTGGCCCTCTCCCGACACGATGGGATGGAGCTACACCGCGCCGCAGCCGGCTCGGGGATGCCCCTGATCTTTCCCCCAACTGACCGCCGAACTGGTGCTTTCCGTACCGCACACGCGCAAGGTGGAGTCATGACCACTTCATACAACAGCACCGGCACATCATCGAACAACAACGGCAACGGCTCGGGGATGAGCTTCTGGAAGGTCCTCGGCATCGTCGTCATAGCGCTGATCGCACTCGCGCTTCTCGGCCCGATCCTCAAGGGACTCTTCTGGATCGGACTCGTCGTCCTCGCGATCTACGGCGGTTACATGCTCTTTCGGTCCTCACGGTCCTCGAAGTCGGACCAGGGCTCCACGGGTTTCTGACTTCCATCAATCGCTCGCCCGTGAATCCGCCAGCGAGACAGAAGAATTCACTTCATTGAATTCGACGCGGGGCTGGTGGGCATTCAGTGAGTGAGATGGTCACCGGGATTGTGACGTGCGTACCATTGTCCGGTGTCCGTTGACAGCGATGCCGTACCGGTGACCCGGCTGCTCGTGCAGACCGGTCCGGATGCCCCGAAGCCGGATGCCCCGAACCGACCTCGTAGGAGCGGGGATGCCCCGAGCCCGGATGCGCCGCATCTGCGCGGCACCGGTGCGGTCGAGTCGACCGAGTCGGTCACTCCGGTGGGCGACTCGGGACCGGCCGATATCAGGACTTCCGATATCAGGACTCCCGATATCAGGGCTGTGGTCGACGCCGGCGCTTGCACGGGCGAGATCGACACGCGTACGGGTGAGTTCTTCACCCGGATGAACAGTCGCGCCCGCCCGTCCGCCACGACGGCAGGGGCAGCGCGCCTCGCCGACGAGGTCGGTCACCGGACCCGCGATACGCGCGCGGCGCATCGTCGACGATCGACCGAGTCGGTCGTCTGCGACCCGGGAACGACCATCCCGATTCTCGAGCGGCTCACCCGGATGGCGGTTTCCGCGCACCGGGTCACCGATCCGATGTCGGTACCCGGCGAGATCGTCATCGACCTCGCCGATTCCTGGCAGACGGCTCAGTCTCCGGGTTGTCTGCGGCTTTTCGTCGCTGGGCATGGCAGTGAAGGCACGATCGCCATCGTGCTCACCCGGTTCGTCGTCGACCATCACACCGATCTGACCGCGCTCCTCGACCACGCGCCCGTCGAGGCACGGGGTCTGCCGGATTGGGTCGAAGACGACGTCGTCACCAGTCCCCGCGGGTTCCGCACCGAGGGAGCGTCGCTGCAGACCGGAACCTACCTGGACTCCGGCGAGCGCAGGTTCTGTGCGCTGCGGTACGAGGTCTTCGCGCGCGGCAACGTCGCATACCTGGTGCACACGACAGGCCTTGTGCCGTTGCGCGAGGGCAGGGAGTTCTGCAGTGAGGTCGTCACAGCGGTCAGCAGCGTGGGACTCGACGACTGAGGAAGATCGGGCGGCCCGACTGTCGGCCGGTCGAGAGTCGTGCGCGACATGAGGAAGCAACGAGGGGGAGAGTGATGGTGAGCCGGGCTGATCGGGTCGTCGACCTGGAGGCGGTTCTCGCCGCTGAGACCGAGTTCGTCGACGACCCCGCCGACCAGGGCTGGCTGACCGCAACGGCTGCGGGAGAACAGATCTACGTCCGGATGGGCGACTTTCCCGACGAAGACCTCTGGTCGCTCTGGCTCGGCGATGGCCGATGGATGGAGTTCACCGTGCCGCCCGCGCGATGGAACCTGCGGGTTCGCGCCGCACGGTGGTCGGCCGATGCGCGGGAGCGGCTGCCCAAGAACGAGTTCCACGACTGATACACCACCGCCCTGAGTGCCGTCGGTTCGGCGCCCAGGGCGGTGATGTCGGAATCTCTTGTCAGGAACGGCGTGACGAGTCGGGGGTCACCAGCTCGCCTGGCATCTCACTGGCGTCAGCGGCGACGGCGGCCAGCTCTTCGCCGAGCGACTCGGCGGGAGCCCCAGGCGTGCCCGGTTCTCCGTCGACCGACTCGACCTTCATCTTCTTGCTTCCGGTGAACAGCGACGCGATGGCGCCGATCACACAGCAGATCAATGCGAATGTGAACGCCGCGGTGAGACCGTCGGAGAACGGATCGCTGATCAGGTGCGGGAAGAAGTCCAGCCCGGTGAGGTGATCGACACTGGACTGCGGAAGTGACTGCAGCGCCTGGCCGCCGACCTCCTTGATCGGGTTGTACCCGAGGAACGCGGCGAACAGGATGCCGACCGTCGGCAGGTGCGCGATACCGTTCGCAGCCTCCGACGGCATACCGTTCGCGGTGAGTCCGCTGTACATGGCGGTCGGCAGATGCTGGCTGAGGCCGGCGATCATGAGGGAGAAGAACAGACCGATCGACAACACCATCGCTGCGTTCTGGAACGTGGTCATCATGCCGGCACCCGACCCTCGAGAGGTGATGGGCAGGCTGTTCATGACCTCTGCGCGGTTCGGCGAGGCGAACAGGCCCATGCCGACGCCGTTGATCAGCAGGATCAGTGCGAAGACCCAGTAGTCGAAGTCGACAGGGATCGCGATCAGTGCGGCGAAGGTGCCCGCGGTGATCAGCATGCCGAGCGTGGTGAACCATTTGGTGCCCAGCTTGTCACTCAGTGCGCCGGAGATGGGGGCACTGAGCAGGAAGCCGATGGTCATCGGCACCATGTAGATACCTGCCCACAGGGGGGTACGGCTGTAGTCGTACCCGTGCTGCGGCAGCCAGATGCCCTGCAGCCAGATGATGAGCAGGAACTGCAGACCACCACGACCGATGGAGCCCATCAGGTTGGCCAGGTTGCCGAACGCGAACGACCGGTTGCGGAACAGCGAGAGCTCGAACAGCGGGCTGGCCACCTTGGTCTCGATCAGCACGAAGATCGCCAGGACGATGACGCCGCCGATCAGTCCGGCGAGGACCCACGGGTTGCCCCAGCCCATATTCGCGCCGCCGTAGGGCTGGATGCCGTAGGTGATGGCGACGAGGATCGCGACCAGACCCACCGCGAAGGTGATGTTGCCCCACCAGTCCATCTTGGAGTGCTTGCGGACACCGGTGTCGCGGAGTTTGAGGTAGGCCCAAATGGTGCCGACGACACCGAAGGGCACCGAGACCAGGAAGATGTAGTGCCATTGGATCGGCGCGAGCAGGCCACCGACCAGCAGGCCGAGGAAGGATCCGGCGATTGCGGCGACACCGTTGATGCCCATCGCGAGTCCGCGCTGATTCGGCGGGAACGCATCGGTGAGGATGGCCGACGAATTGGCCATCAGGAACGCACCGCCTATGCCCTGGATGATGCGCCAGAAGATCAGCCAGATCGCGGCCTCACTGCCGTCGAACCAGGTGATGGCCAACAGGATCGACGACACGGTGAAGATCGCGAAGCCCATGTTGTACATCCGGGCGCGCCCGAACATGTCGCCGAGGCGACCGAAGCTCACCACGAGAACGGCGGTGACGACGAGGAATCCCATCATCATCCACAGCAGGTAGCTGGTGTTCTCGGGCAGGAGGGGATTGAGGTTGATGCCCTTGAAGATGTCGGGCAGCGCGATGAGCACGATCGACGAGTTGATCGTTGCGATCAGCATGCCGAGCGTCGTGTTCGAGAGTGCGATCCATTTGTAGTGGGGATCGTGGGTGGGCGCAGGTGTCGGCCGTGCGGAGTCGGCGGACCCGGCGTCGTTAACCGCAGTGGTCATGAAAGTCCTTCTACGAGTTCGGAAGTGAGGAGAGAATGAACGAGGTGGTGATCTGGTCAGGTCGAGATCTCTTCTGCGAGTGCGTCGGCCAGATCCGTGATCGCGGCGTGTACCCGCTGTTGTTGCTGCACGTCGAGACGGTCCATGGCCGCGCGCAGCAGCTGGGCCTTCTTCGAACGCGCGTGGGTGATGACATCGGCGCCCTCGGGTGTCGCCACGAGGAGTCGGGCCCGCCCGTCTTCGGGATCGGGGGTCCTCGTGACATAACCGAGTTGTTCGAGACCGGCCACCAGACGTGAGACGGTTGGCAGTGCGACAGCCTCGCGCTCGGCGAGGGCCGACATCCGCAGCGGTCCGTGGGCGTTGATCGTCCACAGTGCCGACGCGGTTCCCACGCTCAGGTTGTTGCCCGCACCGCTGGTGCGCAGTGCGCGGGTGACCCGCACCAGTTGGTGATGCAGCACCGCCACGTCGCTGGTAGTGCCGACGTGCGCGTCGCCGGTGTCGTCGACGAGCGAAGCGGGGTTGGGCACGGTCATCACCTTCTTCGTCGAGTCGTCTGGTGTCCCTGTCTGGCGTCGGTCCCTGCGATGGCACCGATCTGGGTGGGTGACATGTCTCGTCGTCGAGAACTACTGGTCAACCGACCAGGACGAGTCCAATATAGTTGTTTGATGCTAAGTAATCGAATCGTAAACTCGGCGCATGGATTCGACGACGCGGCACGCTTACCCACGCTGAGAGCCCGCAGACGTTGAAGGCACCGGTGCAACGGTTGGGGCGTGGGTACGTTGGATGGGGCGAGGCATTCGTCGCGGCCGAACCGGTAGCCGACGAAGCCCGACGATCCATTCACCGACGAATCGAGGACTCTCATGACACAGGTGATCATCATCGGCGGACACGGCAAGATCGGTCTGCGGCTGGCCAAGATCTTGAGCACCAGGGGCGACAAGGTCACCGCTGTCATCCGTAAGGAGGCCCAATCCGACGACGTGACCGCGGCGGGCGCCCAACCGCTGGTCGCCGATGTGGAGAAGCTCGACGCCGCTGGGATCGCGTCGGTTCTGGCCGGTCAGGACGTCGTCGTGTGGTCGGCGGGTGCGGGCGGGGGCAGCCCGGAACGGACCTACGCCGTTGATCGTGATGCCGCCATCCGGTCGATGGATGCGGCGAAGTCGGCGGGTGTCGACCGCTACATCATGGTGTCGTACTTCGGTGCCGGTCCCGACCACGGCGTGCCCGAGGACGATCCGTTCTATCCGTACGCCGAATCGAAGGCGGCGGCCGACGAGTATCTGAAGAAGACCGGCCTCGAGTGGACGATTCTCGGGCCGAGTTCGCTTACCGACGACCCGGGGACCGGTCGCATCGACGTCACGCACAAAGGTGATTGGACGAAGGGCAAGACCAGCCGCGACAACGTCGCCGAGGTTGCCGCGGCAGTGATCTCCGAGCCGAAGACGATCGGGACGTTCATCGAGTTCAACGACGGCTCCACCCCGATCGCGGAGGCCATCAAGCCCGCATGATCACATCCCGCACGATCGCCTGATGACTGCCGACATCGGCGGCTCGATCAGCTGCTTCGCCGACATCGTGGGCAGGGCTCACGTGCTCACCGACCCCGACGCCATGGCCGGCTACCTCACGGACTGGACCGGAAGGTGGACCGGTTCGGCCGTCGCGGTCGTGAGACCGCGCACCACGGACGAGGTCGCGGCTGTCGTCCGGATCTGCGCCGACGCAGGCATTGCGATCTGCGCCCAGGGCGGCAACACGGGGCTCGTCGGCGGATCGATCCCGCCCGCCGGAGCGTCGACCCCGGCGATCGTGCTCTCCACTGCGCGCATGACCGACATCGACGTCCTCGACACGGTCGGGCGCTGCGTCGGAGTGCAGGCCGGGGTGACGCTGACGGCGCTCGACGCCGCGACAACGCCTTTCGGGCTTCGGTTCGGCGTCGACCTCGCCTCGCGGGAGTCGGCGACGCTGGGTGGGATGGTGGCTACCAACGCGGGTGGCACCAGGATGATCCGGCACGGCAACACGCGCAGTCAACTCCTGGGGATCGAGGCCGTCCGTGCCGATGGGAGCGTACTGCGTCGCTGGCTGAGTCTTGTGAAAGACAATGTGGGATACGACATCCCGGGGCTCCTGGCGGGGAGCGAAGGAACTCTCGCGGTCATCACGCGGGTGCTCGTCCGAGTGGTTCCGGTCACCGGTGCGACCACCGTGTGTGTCGCGGCGGTCGACGAGGTGTCCGTCGCGGGCCGGTTGATCGATGCGATCTCCGAAGCCGGGCTGACCGTCGAAGCCGCGGAGATCATGAGCCGCGCAGGCATCGAGTTGGTGCACGAGCACGGCGTGCGCCGTCCCGTGTCGAGTGCTGCAGATTTCTATGTCCTCCTGGAGGTCTCGGGCTCTGATGGGGCAGAAGACACTGTGCTGGGGGTGCTCGATGCCGAGCGTGGCGTGCTCGACGCGGTTCTGGAACCCGGACCGGCGCGCGATCTGTGGCGCGTGCGAGAAAGCCACACCGAATCCATCGCACGATCGACGACCACGCCGGTGGTCAAACTCGACGTCTCGGTTCCGCTGCGAGCGTTGCCCGAAGCGTTCGACGAACTCGCTGCGCTTGCCGACGACGGCAGCCCTTGTCGCCCCATTCTTTTCGGACACGTGGGCGACGGAAACATTCACGTGAACCTGCTCGATGTACCAGAGGATTCGGTAGCAGCGTTGAGCGACAAGGTTTTTCGAATCGTATCGGCGTACGGAGGCAGCATCAGCGCCGAACACGGCATCGGCCGCGCGAAGGTCGAATGGACCGGATTGGGACGTTCGTCGGTCGACCTCGACACGATGCGTGCCATCAAGACGGCGCTCGACCCGGCGGGATTGCTCAACCCCGGAGTCCTCTTCGGGTAGCGATCGGCACGACCGAGCACGGGTGTTGTCGGCGACAGATCGCAGTACGCGATGCGATCGAAGGCACAATTGGTCCCCCGGTTGCTGACCCGCCACACAGCACACCGCTTGCCATCTCCTCGCCATATGCTCATCTCGAATTTCTGATCGAGACGAGCAAATAACGGGGGAATCAGTGCTGCGCAGGGGATTTCGTATTTGTCCGATTCCGCGACGTCGTGTAGGGGTGAGTGTCGTCGCAGCGTTGTCGGCCGCGCTCGTGGTGTCGGCGATCCTCGCACCGACGGCCGTAGCGGCGACGAGTAGCAGCGCAGATCCGGTGGGGGCGGGACCGACTCAGTCGAACTTCCGCGCGGCTGCGCGGTTCCCCCATCCCGAGGCCAACCCTCCCGGAGCCAACAACTGGGCATGCCGCCCCTCCCGCGTACACCCGCGTCCCGTCGTCCTCGTGCACGGAACCTGGGAGTCGGCGTATCAGACCTGGGCGGGCTTCGCGCCGCTTCTGGCCAGGCACGGATTCTGTGTGTTCGCACCGGAACTGGGCATCCTCCCGGAAGAGTCCGGCGGTGGCCTGCCCGCGCTGCAGATGGGTGGCCGGTACGGAGCGGGTCATGTCGACGAATCGTCGACGCAACTCGCGGTGTTCGTCGACAGGGTGTTGCGGGCGACAGGGTCGCGTCAGGTAGATCTCGTCGGTCATTCCCAGGGTGGGATCATCGCGCGGGGATACCTGAAGTTCCACGGGGGAGCCGACGTATCGAATCCCCTGCGGAACAAGGTGTCCCGCGTGGTCACGATGGCCGCGACCAATCATGGGACCACGATGGACGGAATGGTCGATCTCGAGCGGTCCATGCGCGCAGCAGGCATCGAGATCGGTAAGGAGGTCGACGCGGCGTCGGGCCCCGGCGGTGCAGACCAACAGGTGGGATCGGCATTCATCACGCGTCTCAGCAGTGGTGCGGACACCGTGCCCGGCGTGGACTACACGGTGCTGACGACGATGTACGACGAGGTCTCCACGCCGTACACGGCGTCGTTTCTGACCGCAGGGCCCGGCGCGCGGGTCAGCAACATCGTCATCCAGGACGGCTGCGCGGGCGATCACACCGAGCACACCGACTTCACCTACTCCCCGCGGGTGCAATCGCTGGCGCTTCGCGGCCTCGGCGCCGACGTCGAGCCGGTGTGCATCGCGCGGTGACGTACGTCCGCGCGAACGGCACTTGAACTCAGCCTGATTCTTGGGCTGGGCAGATCCGGTGGTGGTGCGTAGCGTCGAACAACCGTGACTGCGACTTCCGTGACCTCATCTGGAGGGCCCATCGATTCGGCGAGCGCCACCGGCGCACCGCCGCGCGCGAGTTGAGACCGACGACGAGCGGCGTCGCCGACTTCGGACCGTCGCGCTGGCCAGCCTGCTCGGCACGACCGTCGAGTGGTACGACTTCTTTCTCTACGCGACCGCGGCGAGTCTCGTCTTCAACACAGTGTTCTTCCCGCAGCAGAGCGGGTTCGTCGGCACACTCCTGACGTTCGCGACGTTTGCCGTGGGGTTCGCGGTACGCCCGATCGGCGGCGTCGTGTTCGGTCACATCGGCGATCGGATCGGTCGGAAGAAGACGCTCGCGCTGACGATGGGGATGGGCGTCGCGACCGCACTGATGGGCGCGCTCCCGACTGCAGCGCAGGTGGGCATCGTCGCGCCGATCCTGCTGTTGCTGCTCCGTATCGTCCAGGGGTTCGCGCTCGGCGGGGAGTGGGCTGGTGCGGTGCTGCTCGCCGTCGAACACAGCCCGCGGGCCCGGCGTGGCTTCTTCGGCTCGATACCGCAGATCGGTCTCGCACTCGGATTGGCGCTCGGCACTGCGGCTTTCGCCCTGCTGCAGGTGGTCTTCGACGACGACGCATTCCTCGCCTACGGCTGGCGGATCGCCTTCCTCGGCAGCATCGTGTTGGTGGTCATCGGATTCGTGGTGCGTCTCAAGGTCGACGAGACGCCCGCCTTCCGACAAGTCGACGAGCTCTCTCAGAAATCATCCGCTCCACTCAAAGAGGTGGTGCGCCAACCGTATACGCGCAACACCGTACTCGGAATGCTCGCACGGTGGGGCGAGGGGTCGGCGTTCAACACGTGGGGCGTCTTCGCGATCGCCTATGCGACGACACAGCTCCACCTGCCCAAGGTGTCGGTTCTGGTGTCGGTGACGATCGCTTCGTTGGTGATGGCTGTGCTTCTTCCGGTTTCGGGATCACTCACCGACCGCTTCGGTCCCCGACGGGTGTACCTGGCGGGCATGATCGCCTATGCGATCGCGGTGTATCCGGTCTTCGCGCTTTTCGGTACCGCAGAACTCGTCTGGTTCACGGTGGGACTCGTGGCGGTCTTCGGCGTGATTCACGCGCTGTTCTACGGCGCGCAGGGCACATTGTTCGCGAGTCTGTACCCGACGCCCGTCCGCTACACGGGGCTGTCGGTGGTGTACCAGTTCTCCGGAATCTACGCGTCGGGCCTCACCCCGCTGATCCTCACCGCGTTACTCGGCGCCGCGCACGGCGCACCCTGGTTGGCTGCGGGATACCTGGTGCTGACCGGCGTGATCAGCGTCGTCGCCACATTCTTGATCCGCCGTCGCGACCAGTTTCTCTGAGGCGGCAGGCTCTTCGAGTCGACGCCGCACCAGGTTGTCAGTGAGCGCGCACGAGCGGCGAATCGGTGAGACCATGCAGACGTGACGACCGATCAGGTGAGTGACCGGCTGGCGGAGCTCGCACACCGATGCGGGGTGAGTACCGGCTACACCGGTTGGGATCAGAAGTATCACGAGGTATCGCGGGCCACGGTGGTCGGCGTGCTCGCATCGCTCGGCGTCGCCGCCGACACCGACACCGACGTCGAATACTCACTCGCCGAACTCGGTCTGGCTCCGTGGAGATCGTTCCTGCCTGCTGTCACCGTCGTGACCGAAGGCGACGACGCGAGCTTCGCGGTGCACGTTCCCCACGGCGACCCGGTCGCGGTCAGCATCCGCACCGAATCCGGCGACGCCATCACGCCGAGACAACTCGACATATGGACCCAGCCGCGTGACGTCGACGGTGTGCTCACCGGTCGGGCGACCTTCGCGGTGCCGAGCGATCTGCCGCAGGGGTACCACGAGATTGTCGCGGCCAACCCGGCGCGCGATATCACCGGCACCGCGCCATTGATCGTCACGCCGCGTCGACTCTCTACCGCCGACGACCTGCTCGGCGAACAGCGATGGGGGCTCGCGGTGCAGTTGTACTCGGTGCGGTCTGCGGCGTCGTGGGGAGTCGGCGACTTCGCCGATCTCGCGCGAATCTGCGAGATCGCGGGAAGCGTCTACGGCGCCGATTTCGTGCAGGTCAACCCCTTGCATGCCGCGGCCCCACGCTCACCCGTCGAGGCCTCGCCGTATCTGCCCGCGACGCGGCGATTCGTCAACCCGCTCTACATCAGGATCGAGGAGATCCCCGAGGTCGACGACCTACCCAAGCCGCAGCGCAAACAGATCAAGGCGCTGCAGAAGGAGTTCTTCGCCGACGACCTCGATGCGTCGAGAATCAAGCGCAACAAGTCCTATCGGGCGAAGCTCGACGTCCTGGAGCTGATTCACGACGTTCCGCGGAGCAAACGCCGAGAACACGCGTTTCTGCGCTTTCGGAAGCGAGAAGGCAAGGGCCTGAAGAGCTTTGCCACGTGGTGCGTGCTCGTCGAACGTTTCGGCAATGACGAGACGAACTGGCCGGACAAAGCCGGTGACCCGAGATACCTGAAGCGGTTGCGACGACGCTACGGCGATCGCGTCGACTTCTACATGTGGTTGCAGTGGATCTGCGACGAGCAACTCGCCGCAGCCCAGCACTCGGCGACGTCGTCGGGTATGGACATCGGGATCATCACCGATCTGGCTGTCGGGGTCGACCGGCACGGAGCCGACGCCTGGATGCTCGGCGACGTGCTGGCCTCGGGCGCGACCGTCGGCGCACCGCCGGACGGCTTCAACCAGCAGGGGCAGGGCTGGAATCAGCCGCCGTGGCACCCCGGTCGGCTCGCGGCGGCCGGGTACGCGCCGTATCGCGACATGCTGCGCACCGTGTTGCGGCATGCGGGCGGACTTCGCGTCGACCACATCCTCGGGCTGTTCCGGCTGTGGTGGATTCCCGACGGGATGGGGCCGGCCGGCGGAACCTACGTCCGCTACGACCATGACGCGCTGCTGGGCATCCTGGCGCTCGAGGCGCAACGTGCAGGTGCTGTGGTGATCGGTGAAGATCTCGGAGTCTTCGAACCGACCGTGCACACAGCGCTGTCCGAACGCGGCATTCTCGGGACGTCGATCCTGTGGTTCGAGCACGGCGACTCCGCGCCCATTCCGCCCGAGGACTACCGGCAACTCTGCCTCACGTCTGTGACCACCCATGATCTTCCCCCGACGCTGGGCTATCTCGCAGGTGAGCACATCGACCTGCGTTCCGAACTCGGACTGCTCGAGACGTCAGAGGCAGACGAACGTGCGCGCGACGCACGTGATCGCGACGCCATCCTCGACATGGCGCGTGCACGAGGGTTACTCGACGCCGACGCCGACCTCACGAGTCAGGACACCGTGGAGGCGCTGTACCGACTCATCGCCGCCAGCCCGTCGGTGCTGCTCGGCGTCGCGCTGGTCGACGCGGTCGGGGAGCGGCGTATTCAGAACCAGCCGGGTACCGACAGCGATCAGTACCCCAACTGGTGCATTCCGCTCGCCGACGAGGACGGGACCGCCGTACTCGTCGAGGATCTCGCCAGCAGTCGTCGCTTCGCCGATCTGGTCTCGGCGCTCGTGAGCGAGGGCGTCGGCGCGCATCGGCGTGGCAGGAGCGACGGCGGGAGCAGCCAGGGCTGAGAAGTCCGGGTGCGTCGGGGGTGGGGTGCGTCGGGGTCCGGGCGCGTCACACGCTACGCGTAGGTGCGAGCGTTTTGGCGTCGTACCGCGATCGCGGTCGAGACCAATGCGATGAGGGCGAGAACACCGACGGCGACGTTGAACACGACCCCCGATGTCCTGAGTCCCCAGTGCGACGCCGCGATGCCCTCGCCGACGATCGGGATCGAGATGGCGACGTAGGCGACGACGAAGAACGTCGACATCACCTCGGCGCGGCGGTCCTCGGGGCTGGCGGCGACGACCGATGCGAGTCCCTTGCTGAACGAAAGCCCCTGTCCGGCACCGGCTATGAGCGCCCCGATGACGAGTAGGGTGAACGACGCCGCGAGCAGGCCGCCGACCAGGACCGCCATGCCGACGACCAGCAGCGCGCAGCCGACGAGCAGCGCGCGTTCGGTCGGCACCGACCGTCCCGCGATCTGTGCGGCCGCGGAGGCCCCGAACAGCAGGAACACCAGGATTCCTGCCAGCGCGTGCGAGTCGATGCCGAGTACGTGCGAAACGAACGACGGCGTGACGCCGGTGAACGTACCCATCACCGCGAACCCGGCGAAGGCTGCGATAGCGGCGCGCACGAACACCCCGCGCGTCTCGGGTGGCACGGAGAGTCTCTGCACCGACAGTCGGACTCCTCGCTTGCGGGTCACGGGTTCGGTCATGAACCAGATGCCGACGAACACGATGCCCAGCAGAACGAGGTCGACGATGAAGGCGGTGCGCAGCGGTCCGGGCGCGAACTGTGCGAGCAGTCCGGCGATCAGCGGGCCGAGACCGAGGCCGCCGATGTTGGCTGCGGTCGCGAGTGCCGGTGCGCGGTGACGCCAGTTCGGCGGGGCGAGTTCGATGACGGCTGCGGTCGCTGCACCTGCGTAGATTCCCGCTGACAGGCCGGAGAGCACCCGCCCGATCATCAGCTGCCACACCGGGCCCGCGGTCAGGAACACGACAGCGCTGAGCGCCGACAGAAGCGCTCCGGCGATGAGCAGCGGACGTCTGCCGAGGATGTCCGACCACCGTCCGAAGCAGACGAGCGCCACGATGACGCCGGCTGCGTAGACGGCGAAGATGATCGTCGTCGTGGTCACGCCGAAGCCGAGATCGGTGGCGTAGATCGAGTACAGCGGAGTCGGCAGCGTGGTGCCGAGCATCACGACGGCGAAGGCCGCGATGGCCGCGACGAACGAACGCATCCCGGACCGGGGCGTGTCCTCCGATGCCGTCGACTCAGGGGATTGTGCGTCAGGCGTCTGCGTCATACGTCACCAAGCGCCCCGACCGCTCGTCGTATTCCTCCGGACGTACCTCGCGCTGTCAGTGCAGGTCCGGGTTGTGCCATGCGTGGGTGAGAACTGTGCCCGGAATGTCGGGACGGACGCATACCGCCGCACCCGCCGTTAGTGTTGATGCGTGCCAGCCACTGATCCCACGGTCCTCGCCACCACCTCGCGCATGCCGTTCGCCGTCGACGAGATCCACAAGCTCGGCGTGACAGGCCGCCGGGTGATCGCCGCAGACACCTTCAAGTCTGCGCCGGGAAGCCACTCGCGCGGGGCCAGCAAGCACTACACGGTGCCCGCACCGACCCAGGAGACCGAGGCCTTCATCTCCGCGATCATCGACATCATCGACGCAGAGAACGTCACCTGGCTGCTGCCGATGTTCGAGGAGGTGTTCTACCTTGCCTACCATCGTGACCGGTTGACGGCAGGGCACAGCGACCTCGAGCTGTTCTTTCCCGAGTTCCAGACACTGCACCGCGTGCACGACAAGGTCGGCTTTGCCGAGCTGTGTCGATCGCTGAATTTACCTGTGGCAGAGTCGATCACCGCGACCAACCCCGACGAGCTGCGTGCGGCGACGACCCGCTGGGACCACTGGTTCGCACGTGCCGCCTACGGCCGCGGCGGGCTCGACGTCGTCACCAACACCGGGCCGCTGGCTGCCGAGACGAGTCTCGATGCCGTGCACCCCACCGTCGACGACCCGTGGCTGGTGCAGGAGTACCTCAGGGGTGTCGATCGCTGCAGTTGGAGCGTCGTGCATCACGGTGAGGTGGTCCTGCATTCGTGCTACGAGCATCCGTTGGCCATCGACAATCGTGGTGGGATCGTGTTCGAGTCGGTCGATTCTCCCGAGTCGCTGCACGCGGCGCAGACCATCGCGCGTGAACTGAACTGGCATGGACAGATCAGCTTCGACTTCCTGGTGACCGACGACGGTGTGCACCACATGGTGGAGTGCAATCCGCGTCCCACCGCCGGCTGCACGGTGGCCACACCGGAGGAGTTCGACGCCGCACTGTTCGATCCCGGTGAGCTCGTCGTCGTTCCGCCCGGCCGCAAGAAGATGATCACGGCCGCCGTCGTCCGCGACGTACTGATGCACCCGTCGCATTGGAAGGTCAACCGCGCAGCGGTGCGCGGTGCGTCAGGGGTCTACGACCAGCGCAAAGACCACCTCCCGCTGTTGTACTCTGCGCTGTCGCTGCAACACGTCGCCGCCTACCGCAAGCAGCTCGGGGTGAACCGTAAGAAGGGCGAGCAACTCGTCGCCACGCAGTTCTTCGACGTCCTCTATGACGGCTCCGCGATCCGCTGAGCACTGAGCATCGGCGTGAGCCACTCTATGCTCCGATGGTGACCTGGGTTACTGTGATCATAGGTAACAGATAGTTCGGGAGCGGGGTGTGCCGTGGTTGTGCCAGATCATGAGGTTGTCGTCGTCGGCGCCGGTTTCGGCGGAATGGGCGGTGCCATCGAACTCAAGCGGCAGGGCGTCGAATCGATCGCGATACTCGAGCGCGAGGACGATCTCGGCGGTACGTGGCACGTCAACCACTATCCGGGACTCGCGGTCGACATCGCGTCGGTGACGTACTCGTACTCCTTCGAGCCGAATCCCTTCTGGTCTCGGCTGTTCGCCCCTGGAGCAGAACTCAAGCGGTACGCCGAGCACATCGCTGACAAGTACGACCTCAAGCGGCACATGGAGTTCGGAACGAGCGTCGAGAAGGCCGAATGGGACGAGCGGACGCGGTTGTGGACGGTGTACACCTCGGATGGCGCGAGTCGTACCTGCCGCTACTTCGTCACCGCCACGGGATTTCTGTCCCACCCGCACATCCCTGACTTTCCCGGGCTCGACTCCTTCACAGGAAAGGTGCTGCATACCGCCGACTGGGAGGACGGCTTCGACTTCACCGGGCGTCGCGTGGCGGTCATCGGCACCGGCGCGACAGCGGTGCAGTTGATTCCGGAGGCCGCCCGCGACGCACGTCATCTGACGGTCTTCCAGCGCACACCGATCTGGGTGGTGCCCAAGGTCGATTTCCCCATCCCGTCGGCGGTGCAGAAGCTGTTCTCCGCTGTGCCGCTGACGCAGCGCGCTGCCCGGGTCGTGAACACCTCACTGCTCGAGGCCCTCATGGTGTTCGGCGTTTTGCACTTCCGACAGTTCAAGCCGGGCAACAAGGCCGCCGCACTGCTCGCGCGTGCGCACCTGCGGGCGCAGGTGCCCGATCGGGCCACCAGACGTGCGCTGACACCCGACTACGACTTCGGGTGTAAGCGACCGACGTTCTCCAACAAGTACTTTCGTGCGTACGCGAAGTCGAACGTCTCATTGGAGACCGCTGGCATCGGGCACTTCGAGGCCGATGCCATCGTGAGCGGGGACGGGACGCGACATGAGATCGATACGCTCGTGCTCGCCACCGGATTCGATCTGTGGGACACCAACTTTCCTGCCATGACGGTACTCGGGCGCGAGGGTCGAGACCTCGGACGATGGTGGCGCGAGAATCGTTTCCAGGCGTTCGAGGGCATCACCATCCCGCGCTTCCCGAACTTCTTGTCGCTCAACAGTCCGTACTCCTATAGCGGACTCTCGTACTTCACCACCATCGAGGGACAGATGAAGCACATCGCCCGCCTGTTCGGGGAGCTGCGTCGTCGTCGGTGCGAGGTCTTCGAGGTGACCGACGCCGCCAACACCGAGTTCCTCGAGGAGGTCACCGAGAATCTGCAATCCTCGGTGTTCTACCGCGGAAACTGCGCGACGTCGCGTAGCTACTATTTCGATCCGCACGGCGAGGCGACGCTTCTGCGCCCGAACTCGACGCTGACCACGTTGCGCGACATGGACACCTTCCCGCTGGACTCCTACAGCTACCGCTGATCGCGTTCGGGTTGCGTAGGTGTGTCCCGGCGGTCACGAACCGACGTTGGCGGTCAGGTTGATCAGCAGCGCGACGATCACCGTGCCGAAGAAGTAGCTCAGCAATGCGTGGAACACGATGACACGCCGTAATTTCGACGATCCGATGTCGGTGTCGGAGATCGCGTAGCTCATCCCGACGGTGACCGCCATGTAGGCGAAATCGCTGTAGCGCGGGGGATCGTCCTGGTGAAAGTCGACGCCGGCAGGACCGTCGGTCCCGAAATACGCGCGCGCATAGTGCATGGCGTACATCGTGTGGATCGCCGCCCACGAGGCGACGACGGACAGCAGTGCGATGAGGAGCAGCACCGGGTCCTTCCTGGAGAGCACTTCGACGATGCCGATCAGACTCATGAAGGCCGCGACGAGAATGATGGCGAACGCACCCAACCGCGTCGGTTCCTCCTTGCTGGCGTGGGTTTCGGTGGCAGTGTTGTCCATCGGCCACAACGCCAGCCACGTCCAGATCACGAACAGGCCCGCGCCGATCGCCCACCCGGCGAGCGGAGCTCCCCGGGGGATCTCCTGCGCGATGCCCACGGCGGCCGCAGCTCCGACCGCGATACTCACCACGAGCCGCACGAGCGCGGGCGCGTCACCACGATGGGGCATCCGGAGCCAGTCCCGCCCAGAACTCGACGATCCAGAACTCGACGATTCAGAACTCGACGGTCCGGAATCTTCTTGCCCGGAACGCCCTCGATCGGCACTCGTTCGGTCGGCATTCATGGACCAAGTACACACCGGGCGCGACGAATTTACAGTGGGGACATGCGCGCATGGTCAGTCAACCGGCCCGGCCCCATCGGTGAGCACCCCATCGAGTTCGTCGACAAACCGGTGCCGACGCCCGGCCCGGACGAGTTGCTCGTGAAGGTGCGCGCCTGCGGCGTGTGTCGTACCGACCTGCACGTCACCGAGGGCGACCTCCCGGTCCATCGTGAGGGGGTCACGCCGGGACATGAGGTGGTCGGTGAGGTCGTCGAGTCGGGTGAGGGTGTGCGCGGATGGCGTCGCGGCGAACGAGTCGGGGTCGCATGGCTGCACCACACCGACGGGACGTGCAGGTACTGCGCGCGAGGTGATGAGAACCTCTGTCCGGCGTCCACGTACACCGGTTGGGACGTCGACGGTGGATACGCCGAATACACGACGGTGCCTGCCGAATTCGCCTACCGCCTTCCCGATGGCGTCGACGACGTCACGCTCGCGCCGCTGCTGTGCGCGGGGATCATCGGCTATCGCGCTCTCGTGCGTGCGTCACTGCCCGAGGGTGGTCGACTGGGGTTGTACGGATTCGGCGGCAGCGCGCATCTGTGTGCGCAGCTGGCGATCGCACAGGGTGCCGAGGTCCATGTGATGACCCGTGGCGCCGAGGCACAACAACTCGCTCGGTCGCTGGGCGCAGCATCGGTGAACGATGCATACGATGCTCCCCCGGTACCGCTCGATGCCGCCATCACGTTTGCGCCCGTCGGCGACCTGGTACCCGTCGCGATGCGTGCACTCGACCGCGGGGGCGTGCTGTCGATCGCGGGAATACATCCCTCCGACATCCCCGCGTTGAACTACGAGCGAGAACTGTTCTACGAGAAGGAGATTCGCTCAGTCACGGCCAACACGCGCGAGGATGGACGCGAGTTCCTCGAACTCGCCGCGCGCTACGGCATCGCGGCCACCACGCACACGTATCCGCTGTCGAAGGCCGATCAGGCGCTCGCCGACCTCAAAGCCGGACGATTCGACGGAGCCGCGGTCCTCGTCCCGGACGCATGACCACGAGAGCTCAGACCGGTGCCAGCAGGTCCGGGCCGTTGTTCGCCACCCTGTTGACCAGGGGCGAGACCTCACGGATTCCGATCGCGCCCGCCACGTCGTCGCCAGGGGGCGAGAACAACTCGGGCGGGGCCTGATGGTCGGGATCGAGCCAGGTGCTCCAGTTGTCGAAGGGCATGATCAGCGGCATACGGTCGTGGATCTCGCGCAGGTCGCCGACTGCGTCGGTCGTCAGAATCGTGCAGCTCAGCAGGGGAGGGCTGTCGGGATTCGATCGGTCGTGCCAGGTCGACCAGAGGCCTGCCATGAACACTCGTGTCCCGTCCTTCGGGGACATGAAGAACGGGATCTTGGTCGGTTTGCCCCTGCTGTCGGCTGGGCCGGGCTTCCACTCGTACCAGCCGTCCATCGGTACCAGGCACCGCTTGGACTTCACCGACGTGCGAAACGAACTCTTCTCAGCCGCGGTTTCGGCACGAGCGTTGAACAGCAGCGGCCCCTTGCCCACCTCCTTGGCCCAGGACGGGACCAATCCCCACCGCATCGCGCGGACGCGCAGGCGTGGGTCGTCGTGCGGGTCGTCGTGGGAATGACGTTCGACGACGGTCAGGATCGTCGTCGTGGGCGCCACGTTGTAGTTCGTACCGAGCGGTCGCGCCGCGCGGTCGTCGCTGCCGGCACCCGACTGACCGCTGTCCGTCGCGGCGGTACCAGCTGCGTCGTCGGGCCCCGATGCAGCTGAGGCGGGTACCTCATTGACCGCATCGATCTCGGCAGCGAGTTTGGCAGGGTCGGTGGTCACCGCGAAACGTCCGCACATGGCTCCATGCTGTCACGCGGGACCGACACGCTTCAGACAGCGATGTCGGCGGTGACAGCGGATGTCGCGGCCACCAGGTCGGCCGGGGCGAGTTCGACTTCCAGGCCGCGTCTGCCCGCGCTGCACAGGACACGGTCCCAGTTCAGCGCCGACGAGTAGACGACGGTCGGTAGCGCTGTGCGCTGTCCCAGCGGGGATACGCCGCCGAGCACGTAACCGGTCGATCGGGTGACGGCCTTGGCGTCGGCCATCACCGCTTTCGACGCCCCGAGCGCCGCTGCGGCGGCCTTGAGCGACAGTTTGCGCGGGACCGGTACGACGGCGACGGCCAGGCCACCCGGACCGCCGGTCAGTGCCACGACGAGGGTCTTGAGGATCTGTTCCGGCGCCACGCCAAGCGACGACGACAATGCATCGACCGCCTCGGCCCCGAACGCCTCGGTTTTCCGGTCGTGGGTATAGCTGTGCACCTCGTGCGGTACCCCCGCGGCCGTGAGCGATGTGAGCGCCGGAGTTGCCGCCATCGAAACCCTCCTGTGTGTGCTGCGGGTGTCCACGAATTCGGACATGCGCGGAACAATTGTCGTCACCACCCTGTTGACCAACAATGTCAGGGCCGTGACCGACCGCTGCTCAGCGGGTGGTTCACACAGCTGCGGCCCGATACGCACAGGACAGCAGGACAGATCGAGGAGGTGGATCGTCGATGGGAGCAATGGTGCTCGATCGACCTGGGAAGCTCCAGAGGGGAGCGGGGTCGGTAAGCTTGATCGACATCACCGGTGCATCCGCGAGGCCCTTTGCCGGGGTTGGCGGTACCGGAGTCATCAGCGAAGGGAATTACGTGGCTTCTCCCGAGTCCCCCGACTCTGCCGGCGGTGCTGACCGGACAAGCGACACCGCCCCCGACCAGTCTGCCCAGGCGTCCGCTTCCAGCTCGGCGGGGTCGGCCGCGCCGCGCCGCGCCGATCCGTCAGAAACCGATGCCGACCTGACAGAACGGTTCGAGCGTGACGCGCTCCCGTTGCTCGATCAGATGTACGGTGCCGCGTTGCGAATGACGCGTAATCCGGCAGACGCCGAGGATCTGGTGCAGGAAACCTACGTCAAGGCGTTCTCGGCGTTCGCGTCGTTCCGTGAGGGCACCAACCTCAAGGCGTGGCTCTACCGCATCCTTACCAACACCTACATCAACGGCTACCGCAAGAAGCAGCGCCAGCCTGCCCAGTACCCGACCGACGAGATCACCGACTGGCAGCTCGCCGCCAACGCCGAGCACACGTCGACGGGTCTGCGTTCGGCCGAGATCGAGGCGCTCGACGCACTTCCAGACGACGAGATCAAAGCAGCGTTGCAGGCACTTCCGGAGGATTTCCGGATGGCTGTCTACTACGCCGACGTCGAGGGCCTTCCCTACAAGGAGATCGCCGAGATCATGGACACCCCGATCGGGACCGTCATGTCACGCCTGCACCGCGGCCGGCGTCAACTGCGTGAACTGCTGACAGATGTCGCACGCGACCGAGGTTTCATCCGTGAGCCTGCGTCGGAGAGCGGGGCGGCCCGATGAGTGACTCGACTCCCGACGTAGCGCCGGCGGACGATCCCGAATTCAGCTCCCTCGACTGCTCCGCGGTGATCGCCGACGTGTGGCTCGTGCTCGACAACGAGTGCGATTCCGCGGCACGTGCCCGGCTACAGCAGCACCTCGACGAGTGCCCGTCGTGCCTTGCGCACTACGGCATCGAGAGTCAGCTCAAGGCGCTGATCAACCGGAAGTGCGGGGGAGACCGCGCTCCGGACAGCCTTCGCGACCGCCTGCGGGTGGAGATCCGCAAGACCGTTGTGGTGCGCGAAACCCGGTACTCCACCGGAGAGTGACCTCGATCCCGGGGCTCGGCCCGCGGTCTCACCGGCACCGATTCCAGAGTTCGGGGTCAGACGTGGGACAATCACTGAGCACATCGGAGACGAAGGAGGCCCGTCATGGGTAAGCGCGGACGCAAGAAGCGCGCACGCAAGAAGAGCGCAGCCAACCACGGCAAGCGCCCCAACGCCTGAGCTGCGTGCCAGACGAAACGCCCGGAGCGTGATCGCCGGTCATCTCGACCGCGTTCCGCCCGGGCTTTTTCGTGTCGTCGCGCGGGATGGACGGCGTTTCGCCGGTGGCCGTCGGGTCTCGGGCCTGTGGTGTCGCGGCGGTGCCGCCGCGGCGGTGGATTAGATTTGGTGCCATGGCAGAAGATGTGGTCGCCGAGATCGTGGCGAGTGTTCTCGAAGTCCGGGCAACTCCCGGCCAGCAGATCGAGATCGGCGACACACTGGTGCTGCTGGAATCGATGAAGATGGAGATCCCGGTGCTGGCCGAGGAATCGGGAACCCTTGCCGAGGTCCTGGTCGCCGTGGGTGATGTGATCCAGGCAGGCGACGTCATCGCGATCTACGAGTAGTCGCCGACCACGACCCGTAGCCGATGTCGACTCTCGCGGATCTTCTCGCAGAACACACCACGCTGTCCGATCGCGCAGCTGCGTACCTGCAGCGCCTCGTCGCCGAGTGGCAACTGCTCGCCGATCTCTCGTTCGCCGACTTCCTGCTCGCGGTGCGCGCCGAAAGTGGCGAGGTGGTGACGGTCGCGCAGTGCCGCCCGAATACGGCGTCGACTGTCTTCCCGAGTGATCAGGTCGGCATGGTCGTCGATGCAGACGCCAACCCGCAGGCGCTACGTGCCTTCGACGAGGCGCACATTCTGCGCGAGGAGGACCCCACCTGGGTCGGCCCGGTCGCAATTCGGCGCGAGGCGGTCCCTGTCGGATTCTCCGGCGAGGTCATCGGTGTCCTCACCAGGGCCGTCGACCTCACACACCCGCGACTGCCGTCGCCGTTGGAATTGGCTTATCAGGACTCCGCCAACGATTTGTGTCAGATGGTTGCCGACGGCACGTTCGCACGACTGGAGGTCAATCCGCGTGGCCTGTCGACCCCACGTGCCGGCGACGGTTTTGTGCGGATCGACGAGCGCGGCGTCGTCGTGTATGCCAGTCCCAATGCGCTCTCGGCATTCCATCGCATGGGATGGACCTCGGAACTGTCGGGGAAGCGGCTGTCCGATGTCACGACCTCCCTGCTGACCGATCCTTTCGAATTGCACGACGCCGCAACCATGATCGACGTCGCCGCAGGCGTCATCGCCCCGCCGGAGGGGCCCTACGCCGACATCGGGATGCGGATGGAAGCCGATGCGCGGCGAGCGACCGTCCTGCTCAGGGCAGTGCCATTGCGTCCGCGCGGAGTGAGCTCCGGCGCCGTCGTATTGATCCGCGACGTAACCGAGGTCAAGCGCCGAGACCTCGCTCTGATCAGCAAGGACGCAACGATCCGGGAGATCCACCACCGGGTCAAGAACAACCTGCAGTCGGTGTCGGCGCTACTGCGCCTGCAGGCGCGTCGCACCTCCAGCGAAGAAGCCCGATCTGCCCTGGTAGAGGCCGTGCGACGGGTTGCAGCCATCGCCACCGTGCACGAGTTGCTCTCCGGAAGCGTCGACGAAGAGGTCGACATGGACGAGGCGGTGTCACGTCTGCTCCCCAGCATGGTCGACGTCGCGGCGGGGGAGACGCCGGTGTCGATCAGCCATCGCGATCGGCTCGGGGTGCTGCCGGCCGAACTGGCGATGCCACTGGTGATGGTGCTGACCGAGCTGATCCAGAACGCCGTCGAACACGGTTTCGCGCAGCCGCGCGGTGAGGACGGCGCGCTACCGCGCGGTGAGGATGGCGCGCGCATCGAGATCTCCGCCGACCGCGACGTACGCCGCATGGTTGTGACGGTGCGCGACAATGGTTCCGGCCTACCCGAGGACTTCTCCATCAATGGCTCCGAGCGATTGGGGCTGCAGATCGTGCAGACGCTCGTCACGATCGAGCTCGGCGGCGAACTCGACATCGGACCCAATCCGGAGGGTCGGGGCGCGCAGGCGCGCATCGCTGTTCCGCTCCATGCGCGCACACCCACATGAGCGTCTCGACAATGAAAAAGACCCGGCGCGTGGCCGGGTCTTCTTCCGTCCCCCCATGTGGGGGCCGTGGTCTGAGACGATCAGACGCTGCTGCGGGTCCGCGTGCGTGCTGTACGACGCTTCAGTGCTCGGCGCTCGTCCTCGCTCATGCCGCCCCACACACCGGCGTCCTGACCTGACTCGAGAGCCCAGGACAGGCATTCGGCGGTGACGGGGCACCGCGCGCAGACGAGCTTCGCATCGGCGATCTGCGCGATGGCCGGACCGCTGGTTCCCACCGGGAAGAACAGCTCGGGGTCCTCGTCGCGACAGATTGCCTTGTGACGCCAGTCCATTCCTTCTCCTTCAGGTGCGTGTTGCGCGCACCACTCGTCATCGAAATCGTGCTTCTTGTGGCTGTAACCATCAGTTCACGTAGACACACCAAATGTTTCCGTGCTGTTGCTTGTGAATACTTTCACGAATCCAGCTGAAGTCAATGGTGTTCCGCTGACACGTGTGCAATATCACTCTCCGTGGCCCCTTGCGGGAGGGGGGTGGTGCACCCGCGTCCGTGCCAATGTTCTATGCTACGCCGGTTGTTCGATTATTGCCGATATGTTTCTGCAGCTAGTGGCGTAGATCGCATTTCGGCGTCGACGGTCGTGATCGTGATCACCAAGCGATTGCCGTCAGCCTGCGCGTAACCGACTATTCATCTGACCGGAGAGTCAGGTGTCGTCGGCCGCGGTCTCCGGATTTGCGCTGCTCGGGCGTGATGTGCTTGTCGCTCAGTGCGTGATCGGGGCGGATCGACTCACGCCGCGACGGCGTCACCGGTCATCACGGCGACGGTGTCGCCTTTCGTCACGGCGACGGTGTCGCCTTTCGTCACGGTGCGACTACGTCGAGAACGGCGTCGCGGTGAGTGAAGTGGATCGACGTGAAGTCGCCGACGTAGTCGCCGTCCATCTGGACGTCGATCGGTTGTTCGGCGTCGAACTGCACCCACTCGACGTCGTCGTCGCGAATGAGATGCGGCGCCTTCGGGTCGCGATGGGTGAGTAGTCGGGTGGCGAGTCCGACGTTGCGCAGGACACCCGTCGACGTCGCGGCGAATACGCCCAGTCGCGTCGCGAGGTCGGTGCCCGGGTTCGTGCGGATCTCGTGATTGCCCAGGAAAGTCCACGGCGTGGTGTTGCTGACGAATGCGAACCGCACGCCGTCGACCGGCTCGTGACCTTCGATCTGCACGCGGAAGGGCGGTTGATTCGACGAGTCACGGAGAAAGCAGCTGACCGTCGTCCACAGATAGCGCAGGGGTGTTGCCGCCTTGCCTGCGTGACGTTTGTCCTCCATGGCGTGCACGACGACAGCATCCATGCCCATCCCGGCATTGAACAGAAACCATCGGGTGTCGGTGTGTCCCAACCCGATTCGATGAACGGACGAGGCGTCGAGGAGGTCGATCAGCTGGCGGGTCGCGAGCAACGGGTCGGACTCGATGCCGAGCGTGCGGGCGAACACGTTGGCGCTTCCGCCGGGAATGATCGCGAGTGCGGGGCGTGGCAGGGAGGTATTCAGGTCGGCGGGTGGTCCTAGTATGCCGTTGGCCACCTCGTTGACCGAGCCGTCGCCGCCGTGCACGACGACGACGTCGTACCCCTCACGTCTGGCGTGGGCGCCCAGTTCGCCCGCATGGCCACGATGGGTGGTGTGCTCGACGTCGACGGGGACGTGTGCCCGCAGGGTGTTGACGAGCGCGTCGCGACCCGCGGCGGTGGTCGCGGTCGCAAACGGATTGACGATGAGCATGACGCGCACGACTTCCGAGGATATGGGGTCCCGACCAACGCCGACCCTGCGACCCCGTACTCCGGGCACCCCATACTCTGGACGTGTGAGTAGAAAGCAGGACCACGCCGGTCGACGAGGGCGCCCGTCGTCGCAGCGTGACGGTCAGAGCCGGACCGACGTGACTCCGGGCGTGACCGAGCAGTGCCCGATTCAACTGCGCGTTGCCGGCGCTATCACAGCACTCGAAGGCACTATCGCGGTGATCTTTGCGATCGTGCTCGTGATCAGGGCCGCAGCGGGGCACCACGAAGCCGCGATCAGCGGCTACGGGACCGCAGCCTGGTTCGGCATCATCTTCGGTGGCGTGCTGGTCGGTGGTGTGGCGCTGATGCGAGGACGTCGGTGGGGACGGGCCATCTCGCTGGTCGCGCAGATCCTGCTCCTTCCCGTTGCCTACTACCTGTTCACCAGTCATCAGGTCGGGTTCGCGATCCCGTTGGCCCTCGCGGCTGTCGTGACGCTCGTGCTGCTATTTCATCCGGCATCCGTGCGGTGGATCTCAGGCGAACTCGACGAGGCCGAGTGATCGGCGGTGCGGTCGAGACCATGCCCGATGCTTGCCGCACGTCACATCGTGGAAACAGTGTGTGACAACCCGATGCGCTGACGCCGCTGTGATCGGACGGGTCGTAGAGTGGTCGCATGACGCGGATGCTGGCGGTAGCGAATCAGAAAGGTGGCGTCGCCAAGACGACCACCGTCGAGTCACTGGGTGCCGCGCTCGCCGACCTCGATGCGTCGGTGCTCGTCGTCGATCTCGATCCCCAAGGGTGCCTTACCTTTTCGTTGGGGCATGATCCCGACCAACTCCAGGCGTCGGTGCACGATGTGCTTCTCGGTGACGAGGAGATCGCCGACGTGCTCCTTGATACGTCCGACAACGTGACACTGCTGCCCGCGACGATCGATCTCGCCGGTGCCGAGGCATTGCTGTTGATGCGGCCCGGTCGTGAGTACGCGCTCAAGCGCGCACTGGCAGAGGTTGCCGAGGATTACGACGTCATTCTGATCGACTGCCCGCCCTCGCTGGGTGTGCTCACACTCAACGGGCTCACCGCAGCGGATGAGGTGATCGTGCCGCTGCAGTGTGAGACGCTCGCCCACCGCGGCGTCGGGCAGTTGCTGCGCACGGTGAACGAGGTCCAGCAGATCACCAATCCGAACCTGACCATGCTCGGTGCTGTCGCGACCCTGTTCGACGCGCGCACGACCCACAGTCGTGACGTCCTCTCTGACGTCTCCGACCGCTACGACCTACCGGTGATCGAGCCGCCCATCCCGCGCACGGTTCGGTTCGCAGAGGCGTCGGCCTCGGGCGCATCGGTCATGAGGGGCCGTAAGAACAAGGGCGCCACCGCGTATCGCGAGCTCGCCGAAAACCTCTGGAAGCACTGGGAGGCAGGCGAGGACGTGCGGACCTTCGACCCGAGCTGAGCGTCCGACCGCGGCGTCAGCCCGCGTCCGTGGAGACCAGTGCTCGGACCCTCGGGCCGGTTTGCTCGACCACGTCGTTGCCGATGACCCGAAGACTCGTCGTGGCCGAGACGTCGTCGCGCGGGAAGGCGATGCTGCCGGTCTCGCGTCCGGTTGCGGGGTCGCGAACGCTGATTCCGGCCTTGGTGGGGAGCAGCAGTTGCCCGGCCATCGTCTCGCCGGGCCCCAGTGTTTGCGGTACCTGGTAGGTGGGGCGCATGGTCTGGCCGTCGAGAACGACGGTGGCCGTCCCGGTGAAGTAGGTGACGAGTCCCTCGCTGGTCAAGGCGACACTGTCCGACGGCGGCGAGACAGGCCCCTGAACGGTGTTGACCGGGCCGGGGGCGCCGTCGGAGTCGAAGACGCGCAGGGTGGCGCCGTGTCCGGGGGCTCCTGATCGGTCTGCCGGCGCGCGGTCGGCTCCACCGTCGTAGACGGCGATCGCCGAACTGCTCATGGCGACCAGGGCCGGCGGGGGACCGAGTGCCGTGTCGGTGATCAGTGACGACCCGTACTGTCTGACCTTCTCGTCGTTGTCGAGCACGGCGCCGAGCACCGTGAGCCGATAGCCGGGGTCATTCCTGCACCGCTCGATGACCGCGACGCGGTCGCCGCTGATGGTGCCGGAAAAGAACCTGCAGTCGGCACGGCCGGGCTGTGTTCCCGGCTTGACCGGGGCGGTGACGCGCCCGTACTCGATTCCACGAACGAGGTTCGATCCCCAGGTTTCGAGCCGGTGGCTGCCCAGCGCGAGAACGTACCCCGAGTCGGTCACCAGTCTCAGGTCGTCGTCGGCGTCGGAGGTCCGTGCGCCTGCGCGGTGGCCCGTCGAGGACGCCAGGGCGGTGACCTCGGAGCATCCTCGCGAGTTGCGGTACACGCTCAGTACGTCGTCGGTGCTCGCAGGCCAGGCAGCCGCAGCAGCGCAGAGCGGGAGATCCCGGGCGTATCGCCACAGCTCGCGACCGGTTGACGGGTCATGCCCGACGACGGTGCCTGCACTGCCGCTGCGCCCGTTGTCGGCGGTGATGACGACCGACCGGGAGACCGCGGGGACGTTCGTCGCACTCGATGCGGCCGTCCACGCGACGCGGAAGCCGTGCGGCACAGCCGTCGCGGGAGACAGGTCGCGCGCAGGCGCCGAGGCCTGCGCGCTGTCGGTGTGTCGGACCGGACTGACCGACCACACCAGTACCCCGGCCACGACGACGAGCACGACGATGACGGCGGAGACCACCAGGTCGACGCGAGTGCGCCGCTCGGGGGCAATGCGTGTCACGGGCGCTCCGGGCGCGGTTCGATCACCGAGGGGGCGTCCTAGTCGGCTGCGGCGGTCGCTGGTGCGGCGTCCGCGGCGTGTGTGGCGCTCGCATCGGCGTTGCGGTTGCCGACGCGACGGCGACGCCGCCTGCGTGGCTTGCCCTCGCCCCCGTCTGATGTGGTCGCCGCATTGTCGGACGCTGCCTTCGTGGTTGCGGTGTCGTCCCCGGACCCTGTGTTCTTCTGTGCCCCTGTGTTCTTCTGGGTCCCGGTGTCATTCTGTGCTCCGCTGTCGCCCGACCCGGTCGACTTGCCGCCACGTGTCCGACGTCGGGTCCGCGAACTCGCGGTGCGCTCGGAGCGGGGCTTGCGCTCGACGCGTTCACCCTCGGAGTGCTCGCGCTTGGGTGCGGCGACACGGCCGGTGGCCGACTCGGGGATACCGAGCTCCTCGCGCAGGTGATCCGACGTCGAGTAGGTCTCGGCGGGTTCGGGCACACCCAGTTTCAGCGCTGAGTCGATGAGCTCCCAGCGGTGCAGCTCGTCCCAGTCGACGAGGGTGATCGCGATACCGGTGCGGCCTGCTCGACCGGTGCGTCCGATCCGGTGCACGTAGGTCTTGTCGTCGTCGGGGCACTGGTAGTTGATCACGTGGGTGACGTCGTCGATGTCGATGCCGCGCGCTGCGACATCGGTGGCGACGAGTACATCGATCTCGCCGGTACGGAACTTCTTCAGAGCCTTCTCGCGGGCGACCTGTCCGAGATCACCGTGGACGGCGCCGACGGAGAATCCGCGCTCAGCCAGGTCGTCGGCGACCTTCTGCGCGGTGCGCTTGGTGCGGGTGAAGATCATCGTCGCGCCACGACCCTCGGCCTGCAGGATGCGTGCGACGAGTTCTGCCTTGTCGAGTGCGTGCGCGCGATACACGTATTGTGTCGTGCGCTCGTGGACCGCGGAGTCGTTGGCGTGCTCAGCACGGATGTGGGTTGGACGCTGCAGGAAGGTGCGCGCCAGGGTGACGATGGGGCCGGGCATCGTGGCGGAGAAGAGCATCGTCTGCTTCTGTGCGGGCAGTGCCGCCATGATTCGTTCGATGTCGGGGAGGAAGCCGAGGTCGAGCATCTCGTCGGCCTCATCGAGGACGAGAACCGCAACCTTGCCGAGAACCAGATGTCCCTGCTGTGCGAGGTCGAGCAGACGGCCGGGGGTGCCGACGACGACGTCGACGCCCGCCTGCAACTCGGCGATCTGTGACTCGTACGGGCGACCGCCGTAGATGGAGGCGATCTTCAGCGGGCGCTGTTCCCCGGTGGGGAGGGTGACGGTGAGGTTCTTGGCTGCGACCTCGAGGTCGCCGGTGACCTGCACACAGAGCTCACGGGTCGGCACGATCACGAGTGCGCGGGGAGTGTTGTCGAGGGGGCGGAGGCCGCTCTCCTCGGCGTGCATCAGCCGGTGCAGCAGCGGCACGCCGAAGCCGAAGGTCTTGCCCATGCCCGTGCGGGCCTGGCCGATGAGATCGCTGCCGGCGAGGGCGAGGGGAAGTGTGAGCTCCTGGATCGCGAAGGTGTGGGTCTTGCCGTCTGCGATCAGCGCGTCGACGATGTGCTCGTCGACGCCGAGCTCGGCGAAGGTCGGGGGAGTGTGGGTGTCGTCGACGATGGTCGTCTGGACGCCGGGTTCTGTCATGTTTTCTTGTGTGCCTTTCGCATCTGTTCCAGCACGCACGAAAAGGCTCCACTGAGAAGGTCACCGCGATCTGTCAGCGATGACATGCGGTTCTCCGCATCTCCGGAACGGTCCGGTCTGCGAAGGCGTGGGCTCGATGAGTGCGCGCGCAATGTCCGGTGCCCCGCGGTCGGTGTGGTCGCTGCCAGATCGTGGTTCGCTGCCTACAGGTCGCGCGGTGTCACGGCGACGATCCAGGGCTCGCTCGGAGGACTCCGGCGTACCAGGACGTCGCGGTCGCGACAGTGCACCGGTGTCAAGTGTACTTGGTGAACAGATCGTCACCGACCTACCATCGCCTCATGTCGTCTGCTGCGCCCTCCTCCGAGCCGTCGTCCACCACGTCGATCGATCCGGAGGACCCGGCGATCGGCAAGCTCTACTCGGTCCTGCTCGCGGGCGAATTCGCCGCGTTTCACCGCTTGATCGAGGAGTCGGCGATGGCGCCCGACGTGCAGGGGCGCATCAACATCGCCCGCATGGTCGCCTCGGAGATCGCCCACTTCGAGAAGCTCTCCGAACAGGTGAGCCGACGGGGGATCGATCCGGCGGAAGCCGTGGTGCGCTACAGCGGTGTCTTCGACGAGTATCACCGCGTCACCAATCCGAAGACGTGGTACGAGGCACTGGTGAAGGCCTACGTCGCCGACGGTCTGGCTGCCGATTTCTACGCGGAGGTCTCCGGCGCGCTGCCGCCGGGACCACGCGCGGTGGTGGCCGAGGTCATGTCCGCCACCGGGAGCTCGTCATTCGCCCGCGAGGAGGTGTGCACGGCGATCGAGGTCAATCCCGCGTTGCGATCGCCGTTGACGCTGTGGGGGCGTCGACTACTCGGTGAGGCCATCACGCACGCTCAGTGGGTGCTCGCGGCAGAGGAGGAGGTCACCGACCTGCTCTTCTCGGGGGCGGCGTCGCTTCAGGGGATGGCCGGATTCTTCGACGTCGTCGCCGACCGGCACAGCGCGCGCATGGCCGACCTCGGACTCGGCTGAGTCGCCCGACGGTCGCCGGACGGTTCGTTCGCTGTCAGCGGAGCGGGTGTCCGCGTCCCGCGGCACTGCACTAGCCTTGTGCCACAGGCCCTGCGGCGCCCGAGTTGTTCGGGCGCCGGAGTCGTGCAAGACCAGTTGCCTCACACATCAGTCGCGCGAGCTGCGCGCGGCGTCGCCAACGGAAGGGTGGCCATGTCCGTCGAAGTGAAGATCGGCATCACCGACAGCCCGCGAGAACTGTCCATCCAGTCGGCGCTCAGCGGCGACAAGGCATTGGCGACCGTGGAGTCCGCGCTTGCGGGCAAGGAGTCGTTGCTGACGCTGACCGACGAGAAGGGTTCACGCTTCCTGATCCCGGTGACCAAGATCGCCTACGTCGAGGTCGGCAGCTCGGAGACCCGACGCGTCGGGTTCGGTGGCTGAACGCCCGACAGATCCAGCGCTCACAGCGGTGTAGCGCGCCTGCTACTCGGCGGGCGCGCCACCGTTGGACGCGGTCACGTCGCCTGCGGGCGTGAGTTCGTCCGGGGTGTGCCCGATCTGATCGGAGGCACCCGGCTCTCCGTGTTTCGGAACGTGGGACAGTCCACCCCAGAGCAGCGCGACCGTTGTGTCGACCGCTTCGCGCTTGGCGATGGGTCGCTTGGCTTCAAGCCAGTACCTGGCGTTGACCTGGCTTGCGCCGACCAGTCCGGCTGCCAGCATCCGCGACCGGTACGGGTCGAGGCCTGAATCGTGCATGACCAATCCGTAGACGGCGTCGACGCAGGCTTCGGTCGCGCCCTCCACCCGACGGATCACTGCGGGATCCATGGCGTCGGAGGAGAAGATCAGCCGGTAACCGGAATTGTCCTCGTCGATGAAATCGAAGAACGCCTCCACCGCGGCCCGCACACGTTGGCGGTTGTCCGTTGTGGTGAGCAACGCGTTGTTCACATCCGTCACGAGCTTCTCCGCGTGTGAATCGACGACCGCGATGTAGAGGTCGAGCTTCGACGGGAAGTGTTGGTAGAGAACGGGTTTGCTGACCCCGGCGTGGACGGCGATCTCGTCCATCCCTGCCGAGTGGTAACCGCGCTCCACGAAGATCTCGCTGGCGGCGTCGAGCAGTTGTCGCCGCCGTGCGCTGCGGGGCATGCGGGTCCCGTTTCTGGTGCCCGACGACGAGGCGTTGGCGGCAGATGGCATGGATACAGGGTACTCGGGGCGTCAGGCGACGTGACCGGGGTCGCACCAAAGTGGGCCGCCGCTGCCCGGTGTCGTTTCCCGATGCGTGCTGGGCGCCGGTCGCCTCCCCGGATTGTGTGGGTACCTGTGAGAAAGTTGTCCCTGTGAGCCACACAGACAGTGGGCCGGATCGGTCGGCGGAGCGCGGCGACCCTCGTCGGGGCGACGCGCCGACACGCCGGGTCAGGGCAGGGGACGTGGGGTCGCGTGCTGCGCGTGGGGGACGTTCCGAACAGCGCGTGGAGAACTCGTCGCTCGCCGACACCACCCGGATCGAGAAGGTTCGAGCAGGCTCGGCGCCGGCGTCGGGCGGACGTCCGCGGTCGCGTCCGCTCCCGGATCAGCCGCTGCGAGCCCGATGGGACCCCACCGACGACAACGGCCGCACGCGTGTCGACCGCGACGCGCAGCCCGAGCGTAAGAAGCAGAGTGCGCTCGGTCGTTTCGTCTCGACCTACGGATGGCGCGCATACGCCATTCCGGTCCTGCTCCTGCTCACCATCGTGCTGATCGTGGTGACCGCACGCGACGGCGGGTCGAGCACCGATGCGTCGAGTTCGGACGTCACTCCTGCCGCTCAGCGCAACACCGATATCACCAAGGAGACCAAGCCGGTTGGCGCGCCGACGTCGTCGATCAAGGACGTGTCGCTGCCCGCCGGAACGCTGCCCGACGGGGGGCCGTTCACCCAGCAGGGCGAAAAGACCTTCCACGTGGTTCCCGGCGCGGGCAAGCAGATCGGCACCGGACCGCAGGTGTACACCTACACGGTCGAGGTGGAGGACGGTGTCGCACCGTCGGACTACGGCAGCGATCGCGCGTTCGGCAAGATGGTCGACGCCACGCTGGCCAATAATCGGAGTTGGATCGGCGACGGCAAGGTGTCGTTCCGTCGCATCGCCGGCGGCGAGCCGGATCTTCGTGTCTCGCTGAGTTCACCTGGCACGGCGCGCGAGTTGTGCGGATACCAGATCAAACTCGAGACGTCGTGCTTCTATCCTCCCGACAAGCGCGTGACCATCAATGAAGCCCGCTGGGTGCGCGGAGCGCTCTCGTATGAGGGGGACGACGTCGCCTACCGGCAGTATCTGATCAATCATGAAGTGGGCCACGGCATCGGCTACGAGAACCATGAGCCGTGCAAGCACGACGGAGCGCTGGCGCCGGTGATGATGCAGCAGTCGTTCGGCGTGGCGAACTCCCAGATCATGGCCCTTGATCCGGACATGCAGGCCGACAAGGCGCTGATCTGCAAACCGAACCCCTGGCCCTTCCCCGACAAGTGAGGATGTCCGGCGCGTGACTGTCGCGCGACGCCGACCATGTCGGGAATGCCCGTGCGCGGCGAGCCGTTGCGTAGGTGACTCGGTTTTCCTTTCCAGACGGAGGCGTCGAAGTGTCCCTGCCACCGCTTGTCGCGCCAGCGGCAGAACTGTCCAATGACGAAGTCGCCCGCTACAGCAGGCACCTGATCATTCCCGATGTGGGAATGGACGGGCAGAAACGCCTGAAGAATGCCAAGGTGCTCGTTATCGGGGCCGGGGGCCTCGGTTCGCCGACGCTGCTCTATCTCGCGGCCGCGGGTGTGGGGACGATCGGCATCGTCGAGTTCGACGTCGTCGACGAGTCCAACCTGCAGCGGCAGGTCATTCATGGGCAATCCGACATCGGTCGGCCCAAGGCCGAGAGCGCTCGTGACTCGATCCAGGAGATCAACCCGTACGTCACCGTCAACATCCACGACGAACGGCTCGAGCCCGAGGGCGCGATCGAGCTGTTCTCGCAGTACGACCTGATCCTCGACGGCACCGACAACTTCGCCACCCGCTACCTCGTCAACGACGCCGCGGTGCTCGCGCACAAGCCGTACGTGTGGGGTTCGATCTATCGTTTCGAGGGGCAGGCGTCGGTGTTCTGGGAAGATGCCCCCGATGGACGCGGCATCAACTATCGCGATCTCTATCCGCAGGCTCCGCCGCCCGGGATGGTTCCCTCATGTGCCGAGGGGGGCGTGCTCGGCATTCTCTGCGCCTCGATCGGCTCGATCATGGGCACCGAGGCGATCAAGCTGATCTGCGGGATCGGCGAGCCGCTGCTGGGTCGGCTGATGGTCTACGACGCCCTCGACATGACCTACCGGACCATCAGGATCCGCAAGGACCCGGAGGGCGAGCGCATCACCGGCCTCATCGACTACGAGGAGTTCTGCGGTGTGGTGTCGGACGAGGCTGCGCAGGCAGCAGACGGTTCGACGCTGACCCCGCGAGAGTTGAAGGAACGGCTCGACTCAGGTGAGCAACTGGCCCTGATCGACGTGCGTGAACCCGTCGAATGGGACATCGTGCACATCGACGGTGCGATGTTGATTCCGAAGGGCGACATCCTCTCGGGCACGGCGCTCGCGCAGATCCCGCAGGATCGGCCGACCGTGCTCTACTGCAAGACGGGTATCCGCTCGGCTGAGGCACTCGCTGCGCTCAAGCGCGCAGGGTTCGCCGACGCCACCCACCTCCAGGGCGGCGTGACCGCGTGGGCCAACCAGGTCGACAAGGAACTGCCGGTGTACTGAGTCGGCATAACTCCCGGCGCGCCCGCGTCGCTGCCGCAGTTGGGGGGCTGCGCTCGGTAATCTCTGCAGACGTGCAGAATCCGCAACCGCCCGATCACGTGCTCAACACGTTCGGGCTCACCGCTCACCCGCCCATCGCCATGGGCGACACCTGGGTGGGTGGCTGGCGGGTCGGCGAGGTGGTGTTGTCGCTCGTTCCCGATCACGCGCGCGCCGCGTGGTCGGCGTCGGTGCGCGAGAACCTGTACGTCGAGGGCCTGCGGATCGCGCGCCCCTTCCGCGCCACCGACGGCCGGTACGTCGTATCCGGGTGGCGTGCGGACACCTACATCGCGGGATGTCCCGAGCCCCGCCACGACGAGGTGCTCGCCGTCGGCGATCGTCTGCACGAGGTGCTCGCCGACCTCGAGCGTCCGCGCTTCCTACTGCAGCAACCTGCCCCGCCGCACACCGACGTCGACGTATTCGCCGCCGCTGATCGCGCAGCCTGGGAGGATGTGCCGCTGCGTTCTGCGCGCGCAGCCGGGATGAGCGAGCCGACCTCCGACGACGGCCAGCGCAGCGTCGACATGCTCAAGACGCTCGCGACGCTGCGTAAGCCCGTCGAGGTGCCGTCGCAGGTGGTGCACGGAGATCTGTTCGGCACGGTCCTCTTCGCCGGTGCTGCGGCACCCGGTATCACCGACATCGTGCCCTACTGGCGCCCGGCGCCGTGGGCATCGGCCGTCGTCGTCGTCGACTCGCTCGCGTGGGGCGGTGCCGATGACGATCTGGTGCAGCGGTGGGCCGACCAGCCCGAGTGGGCCCAGATGATGTTGCGTGCCACCATGTTCCGGCTCGCGGTGCATGCACTGCATCCGCGCTCGACGGCAGGTGCGCTACCGGGGCTCGCGCGGGTCGTCGACATCGTGCGGATGATGCTCTAGCGCGTCGCACGGCAACCGCGTCGACATGTCCCACCGGCAGTCGCGCAACACGACGCGACCATCACGAATCGGAACGCCTTCGGAGCGCAGTCGCTCGAGCTGACGGGCTGCAAGATGCGCGGCGGGCCGACCCGACGCCGGGACCACCCGGTACCAGGGCAGATCTGCGGTGTCGGTGCGCATGATCCAGCCGACGATCCGTGGCGACGAGAGCCCCGCCGCTTCCGCGAGATCGCCGTAGGTACTCACTTCTCCCGCGGGGATGGCGGTGACGAGCTCGCGCACCGCTTCGACGTCGGCCTCGCTGATCCGCGCCATCGAGGTGTCAACTCCCGTCGCGGATGAGTTGCGCGCACAGCTCGGGTTCGAGGAACGGAACCATGTGCGCGCAGTCGGCGTGGTGGATTGTGACGTCTGCGGAACGATGATCGGCGCAGGCGTCGAGAAACGACGTCGTCACGAACGGCGGGTCGACGCGGTCGGCGACGACCACGTCGGTTCCGACGCCCGGCGGCGGCAGCACGAATGGACGGGCCATCTCGCTCCATGCGGTTGCCGTGGCGGGTTCGCTGATCCGCCACCCGACCCGACCGTGCGGCCGGTCGACGAGGTGCTCGTCGATCTCGCGGTCGAGGTCGCCTGCGGGGACGTCCGACCAGCCCTCGGACAGTTTCGCGGCTCGCGCGGCGTCGGCGTTGGGATAGTCCCAGTTGTCGAGGCTGTCGGTGGCGACCTCGAGCGCGAAGACCGGGTCGAGGCCCTGCGCCGGATCGAGGAGGATGAGTCGACGGACCCGGTCGGGCATGCGGGCGGCGAGGCGCACGGCGACGGCGCCACCGAAGGAGTGCCCGACAAGCACGAACTGCTCGGTGGCTCCGGTGTGTACCTCGACCGCCGCGGCGACGGCGTCGACGTGGTCGTCGAGCCCCCACGGCGGACGCCACGGGGATCTGCCGTGACCGAGCAGATCGGGTGCGATCACCCGGAGCTCGGGGACCGTGGCCGATGCGAAATGCTCCCACCGTCGGCCGTGGCCGGTGAGGCCGTGCAACGCGACGACCGCAGCGCCGTCGGGAGGACCGAAGACATAGGTGTGCAGCGGAGCCATGAACACATCATGCCTCGTACCGCCTGCAGCGCGGTGCGTGCCGCCGCTCGCGTCCCAAGTCGTCTCGAGGAGTGTCGGAGGCGCGTGATTCGATGGACCCGTGGCTCGACGACAAGGGGAGCCGGGACCCTCCCGGACGCGGAACTCCCGCCCGAACAGCCCCCGGCGGGGGCAGGTCGGGGGCACGGCGCTGCGTACTCATCTCGTCGCCTCGACCGCCGATGACGCGGGACAGGGCAGCGGTACACAGCCGCGGGTCTGGCCCGACCACGTGCAAGCCGTCATCGACGGTGCGGTGCCGGTCGAGGGCGACAGCTCCGGCTGGCGGCCCTGGCGGGTGCACGGCGGTCCGGGTACTGGCAAGACCTCCCTGGTCGTTGATGCCGCTGTCGCGCGGTTGCTCACCGAAGGCACCGATCCGGAATCGATCCTGGTGCTCGCATCGAGCAGGCGTTCGGCGATCACCCTGCGCGAACGGATAACCCGCAGAGTGCTGGCGGCGTCCGGCGGATTCGGGACGGGTGCGGGCGGTGCGCTGCGCGAACCACTCGTGCGCACGGTTCACTCGTACGCGTTCGCCATCCTGCGCTTGCAGGCGAGCGCTCACGGCAATCCGCCGCCGCGGCTGATCACCGGCTCCGAGCAGGACGTCGTGCTGCGCGAACTGCTCGCGGGCGACATCGAGGACGGCGCGGACTACTGGCCGGCACTGCTGCGTCCCGCGCTGGGCACCGACGGTTTCGCGCAGGCGCTGCGCGATCTCATGATGCGCGCTGCCGAGCGCGGAGTCGGGCCCGAGGAACTCGCGGCGCTCGGACGTCACCACCGTCGGCCGGCGTGGGTGGCTGCCGCGCGGGCGTATGCGCAGTACGAACAGAACATGCTGCTGCGCGGTGCCGTCGGCCTCGCGACACCTGGTGCGTCGGCGCCCGCGGTCGACGCCGCAGAGCTCGTCGGATCTGCACTGTCGGCCTTCGCGACAGACCCCGATCTGCTCGCCGGACAGCGCACCCGAATCCGACACCTCATCGTCGACGACGCCCAGCACCTCGATCCGCAGGCAGCAGAGCTCGTGCGGCTCGTCGGGACCGGCACCGACTCGACGATCATCGCCGCCGACACCGACCAGTCCATCTTCGGGTTTCGTGGGGCAAGCCCCCGCTTCGCCGACGGGCTCGCCGAGGCGGGCTCCGAGCGCGACATCGTGCTGAGCGAGGACTTCCGCTCACATCCCGCGATCGGCGCCGTGGGTCGCGCACTGGCGACGCGCCTGCCGGGAGCACGCCCACATCACTATCCGCGGCCGTCGTCGGCAGGCGATACCGAGGGCGGCGTGTCAGAAACTGCGGGTGGGCACGAGGAGGCAGGTGCTTCCGTGCGGGTCTTCTCGTCGGCGGCCAAGGAGGCGACGGCGGTTGCGGACCTGCTGCGTCGAGCTCATCTGTTCGACGGTGTCGCCTGGTCGGACATGGCGGTCATCGTCCGGTCTGTCCACCTGGCGCTGCCCGCGCTGCGTCGAGCCTTCCGGTCCGCGGGCGTTCCGCTCACGACGCCCACCTCCGACCTCCCGATCCACAGGCAACGGTCGGTCGCGGCGCTGATGACGGTGCTGCGCGCAGTGGCCGCTCGCTCGGCCACCGATCCCGCGGCGTCGACAGACGCCACCGAGGCGGCCGACTCCCTCGACGAGGTGTTCTCCCTCGACGACACGGTCGCCCTGCTGACCGGACCGATCGGTGCAGCCGATCCCGGCGCGATGCGACGTCTGCGTCGCGGTGTGCGCCGATGCGACGAGAAGGCCGAGCGCGCAGGGGCTGCAGCCGATGCGCCTGTGGAACCTTCTGCGCAGCAGCGTGATTCGTTGACCTCCTTGCGTGAGGCGTTACTCGACGACGAGGTCGCTCAACGCTATCTGCGAACACTGTCCGACACCGAGGCGGCGCCGCTGCGGCGCGCGCTCGACGTGATCGCGGCGGCGCAACGCGCACACCTCGCCCGTCGAGGCGTCGAGGAGACGCTCTGGGCCGCATGGCAAGCGAGTGGGCTCGAGCGTCGGTGGGTCGGTAGCGCCATCCGAGGCGGGCCCGCTGGTGAACAGGCCGACCGCGATCTCGACGCGATGATGGCGATGTTCGAGGCCGCAGCGGATTTCGCCGACACACTGCCCTCGGCGGGACCAGCGTCGTTCGTGCATTACCTGAGCCAGTTGCAGATCCCGCGCGACTCCAGAACGCCTTCTGCCACTGCCGATTCCGTGACGGTGCTCTCGGCACACGCCGCTGCGGGACGCGAGTGGGAGGTGGTGGTCGTTGCGGGCGTCCTCGACGGTCTGTGGCCGTCGCTGCGGAGCAGGGGCAGCGTACTCGGTACCGCAGAACTCATCGACCTGCTCGACGGCGTCGCGCCGGAGGGGATCGACGTGGTCACACGCGGCGCCGTCGCGCTGGCCGACGAGCGACGCCTGCTGCTCGTCGCCTGCACGCGGGCGAGGCGTCGGCTACTGGTGACGGCGGTCGAGGACGGCAGCGGCGACGCGTCGCCGTCGAGGTTCATCGCCGAGATCGCCGCTGCGCTCGGTGGCACCTCCGACGACGACTCCGATGCGGGTCAGGTTCTCGAGGGCGTTGCGCTCGATCCCGGCGTCGACCGCGTGCTGTCCCTCCCGTCGCTGGTGGCCACGCTGCGGTCGGTCGTCCTCGCGGGCGCAGAGGACCCGGAACCCGACGAGCGCACCCGAGCGGCAGCCGAACTTCTTGCCACCCTTGCCGACTCCGATATCCCTGGCGCTCACCCGCGCGACTGGTTCGGTCTGGCAGAGGTGAGCAGCACCGAGCCGCTGTGGCGCGCCGAGGACGGACCCGTCACGCTGTCGCCGTCGAACATCGAGAGTCTGAGCCGGTGCTCGCTGCGGTGGCTGCTCGAGCGCAACGGCGGACGCGACGGCGACGCGACGCCCGCGATCGCAGGAAGTCTGGTGCACACGCTCGTCCAGGCGGTTGCAGGCAACATCGATCCCGCCGAGGTGACCGGTGCGCTCCGCGACATCTGGGAGCGGGTCGACACCGGTGCGGCGTGGTACTCGGCGCACGAGTTGGCGCGTGCCGAGGAGATGTTGACCAATTTCCGGGACTGGCTGCGTATCTCGCGCGACGACCTGCACGAGCGGGGCGTCGAGTCGGCCATCGACGCGACATTGCCCGGCGTCGACGACGATCCGCCGGTCCGGTTGCGCGGTCGCGTCGACCGGCTCGAAGCCGACTCGTCGGGCAGGCCGGTCGTCGTTGACGTCAAGACCGCGAAGACCGCGGTCTCACGTGCCGATGCCGAGGAACACGCGCAGCTCGCCGCCTACCAGGTGGCGCTGGCCCACGGTGGCGCGTCGCAGTTCCCGCCAGGGGCGGATGGCACGCTCGAGCCGGGCGGTGGGCGGCTGGTGTTCGTGTCGGCGACCAACACGTCGACCGGGGCGTCCGAGCGGGTGCAGCCGCCGTTGACGCCCGAACTGCTCGACGAGTGGATCACGGTGGTGCGGTCGGCGGCCAAGGCCAGTGTCGGGCCGGTGTTCGACGCGACGCCCAACCCCGGCTGTGTGCACTGCGCGTTGCACACGAGTTGCCCGGCACAGCTGCGTGGCAAGGCGGTGATCGATGACTGACCTCGACGTCACCGGCGTGCGTGTCTCGGCGACCTCGCTGGCCGCTGCGCTCGGCCTGCCCATGCCGACAGCCGAACAGGTCGCCGTCATCGAGGCTCCGCTCGAGCCCTTGCTCGTGGTCGCGGGCGCGGGCGCAGGCAAGACCGAGACCATGGCCTCGCGGGTGGTCTGGCTGGTCGCGAACGGACTCGTCGCCCCCGACGAGATCCTCGGACTCACCTTCACCCGGAAGGCGGCCAGTGAACTCGGGGCGCGTATCCGGCGTCGCCTGTCGATGCTCGCCGGCTCGCCCGCGTTGGTCAACTGGGACCCCGACGGCTCGCTCGCGGCCCGGCTGCGCTCCGCCGATCCCGAGGTGAGTACCTATCACGCGTACGCGGGCCGACTCATCGCCGACTACGGCTTGCTGCTGCCCGTCGAGCCGAGCTCGACACTGCTGAGCGAGACCGAGCTATGGCAGCTCGCTTTCTCTATCGTGTCCACCTGGACCGGACCGTTGCACACCACCAAGGTGCCCTCCAGCGTGACCGAAGCCGTGCTGCGCCTGCACGGCGAGATGGCAGAGCACCTCGTCGACCTCGACACCGTGACCGCCTGGGGCGACGACCTGCGATCGATGGTCGACACGCTGCCGCCGGGACCACGCCAGCGCGCGGCACCCAGCAAAGACCTGCTCAAGATCCAGGAGGTCATCGACGAACGTCGCGAACTGTTACCGATGGTCGCCGCACTGCGGGCGGCGATGCGCGAGCAGTCGGCTCTCGACTTCGGCAGCCAGATGTCGCTGGCCGCGCAACTGGTGCAGCGCAATCCCGATGTCGCCGCGGCGGAACGGCGCATGTTCCGCGCCGTGCTACTCGACGAGTACCAGGACACCGGACACTCGCAGCGAATTCTCCTGTCGACGCTGTTCGGTGGCGGCGCCGGCGCGAACACCGGGCATGCGGGGGGCGAGTATCCGACCGTCGCGGTCACTGCGGTCGGCGACCCGATCCAGTCCATCTATGGCTGGCGCGGAGCGTCGGCGGCCAATCTGCCGCGCTTCAGCGCCGACTTCCGGCGCTCGGACGGCAGCCCGTCGGACCGACTCGAACTGCTGACGAGCTGGCGCAACCCCTCACATACCCTCGATCTCGCCAACCGCACATCGGAGGAGTTGCGGCGCAGAGGTATTCCGGTCAGCGTGCTGCGACCTCGACCCGACGCCCCGAGGGGGACGGTGTCGATGGCACTCACGGATACCGTGACCGCCGAACGGTCCTGGGTCGCCGACCACATCGAGCGACACTATCGCGACGCCGAGCGCGACGCCGTCGACCCGCCGACCATCGCGATCCTGGTGCGGCGCAACGAGGATTCGGCACCGTTGGCCGCGGAACTGGAGAGCCGGGGCATCCCGGCAGAGGTGATCGGCATCGGCGGCCTGCTGCACGTACCCGAGATCGAGGACGTCGTGGCCACGCTGAGGTTGATGGCCGACCCGATGGCCGGAACAGCCGCGATGCGGCTGCTCACCGGAGCGCGATGGCAACTGGGAGCCGCCGACATCGCCGCACTGTGGCGTCGGGCGACCAGTCTCGCGGCCGACGCCTTCGCGGCGTCGGGTGGCACGGTCACCAGCCGTGAAGAACTCGACGCCGCACTCGTTGCGGTGCTGCCGACGGAGGTCGTCGATCGCGCCGGGATCGCTGACGCCGTCGTCGATCCCGGTGATCCCGCGGCCTACACGCCGCAGGGATACGCACGCATCCGGGCGTTCGGCGCCCAGCTCGAAGCGCTACGAAGGCGCATCGGCCAGCCCCTGCCCGAACTCGTGGCCGATGTCGAGAACACGATCGGGGTCGGTATCGAGGCGCAGATTCGCGCACGTCGTATGCGTGGAGCAATCACTGGTCGTGAGCATCTCGATGCGTTCGCCGAGTACGTGACGGTCTATGCGGAACGCCCAGGCGCGAATCTGCCGGGCCTGCTGGCCTTTCTGGACACCGCGGAAACCATCGAGAAGGGACTCGAGCCCGGCCGGATCGAGGTGGCCGAGCAACGTGTGCAGATTCTCACCGTGCACGCGGCGAAGGGGCTCGAATGGGACGTCGTCGCTCTGCCGCACGTGGCTGCGCGGATCTTTCCGGGCGGACGCGCCGACACGACGTGGATGCGCAGTGCAAAGGAGTTGCCGGGGCCGCTACGCGGCGACCTGGCGGAGCAGGGAACGGGGGAGGGGTTCCCCACTTTCGACCTGGCCTCGGCAGGCATCGGCGATCGCAAAGAACTCGCCGAGGCACTCACGCTGCACAAGGAGGCCATCGACGAGCGTCGACTCGAAGAGGATCGCAGGCTGCTTTACGTCGCATTGACGCGAGCTCGCCACGACCTGCTCGTATCGGCTCATCATTGGGGCGAGTCCGGTGACAAGCCGCGCGGTGGATCGGAGTTCTTCGACGAGCTCGTCGCGATCGTCTCCGACGCGATCGCCGATCCGGCCATCGACTCCGACGGCCTCGCGATCGACGAACTCGCACCGCCGCCCGAGGACGGTGCCACCAACCCGTTGGCCGAACGGATCATTCGTTCGTCGTGGCCCGCCGACCGGTTGGGTGCGCGACGGGCCGGGGTCGACGCGGCTGCGCGACTGGTTCTCGACGCCATCGCCGGCCGCAGCGCCCCGGCACTGTTCGAGGCACCGGCCGCCGATACCGGCGGTGCCGGTGTCCGCAGCAGTGACCCCGCAACCGGCGGCCCCGCCACCGACGACCCCGCAACCGACGACCCCGAGATCGCCGACTGGCGAGCAGAAGTGGACGCGCTGCTCGCCGAACATCACCGGGGTAATCAGGCCCTCGTCGACGTCGCGCTCCCGACCCACCTGTCGGTCAGCCAACTCGTCGAACTCGATTCGGACGAGCGGGAATTCGCTCGACGACTCCGACGCCCGACACCGTTTCGGCCGAATCCGACGGCGCGCCGCGGCACCGCCTTCCACGCGTGGGTGGAGCGGTGGTTCGGTGCGACGCGGCTGCTCGACATCGACGAACTGCCGGGTGCCGCCGATTCCTCGGCGTCGCCGGATGCCGATCTCGACGCGCTGCGCGAGGCGTTCCTGGCGTCGAGGTGGGCATCGCGCAACCCCAGCGAGGTCGAGGTGCCCTTTGAGACCGTCATCGGCGACACGGTGATCCGCGGTCGGATCGACGCGGTGTTCGCCGAACCCGATGGTTCGTGGGTCGTCGTCGACTGGAAGACGGGAGCGGTGCCCGGCGGTCGGGGCGGTGGAGATCGTCAGAGCGGCGGGGGCCGAGAGGGCGACGAGGCATCCAACGACGCCACCGTGAGCGGCGCGCACCGTGAATCCGTCGACATCCAGCTCGCCGCGTACCGGATTGCGTGGGCGCAACTGGCGGGTGTTCCGGTGGAGCGGGTGAGGGCCGCATTCCACTATGTCCGGCACAACTACACGCTCGAGCCCGCTGAACTGCCCGACCACGACGATCTCCTGGCCCTACTCGCACGAGAGTCGGAGCAGTGAAACGTGCCGCGGATGCACTAGATTCACACCCTGTGAAGCAAAGGTGGTTGCGCTGATGCGCGGACGCGGGTTGCGCCGTCGATGGCGGGGTGAAGAACTCTCCGACGGCCCGGATTACGCGCTTGTCGGCGTTGTCCGCATCCCCGAGCTCAAGCACAGTCCCGCGCGGGCGATCGGGCGCCGGGTCATCTTCGCGATCGTCGCGCTCTTCTTCACGGCCGTTCTCGTCTATATCGATCGCAGTGGATACCGCGATGTCCAGGAGAACCCGCTCTCGTTCCTCGACGCGATGTACTACTCGGCCGTGACGTTGTCGACCACCGGCTACGGCGACATCACCCCGTTCACTCCGTCGGCTCGACTGATCAACCTGCTGATCATCACTCCGCTGCGCGTGCTGTTCCTGATCGTGTTGATCGGAACGACGCTCGAGGTGCTCACCGAGCGGTCCCGCCAAGCTCTCAAGATCCAGCGCTGGAGGAACAACGTGCGCAATCACACCGTCGTCATCGGGTACGGCACCAAGGGCCGTACGGCGGTCGACGCCATGATCGGCGACGGCATCAAGCCGTCGGAGATCGTCGTCGTCGACAACAATCCCGGGGTCCTCGAACACGCCGAGGCCGACGGCCTCGTGACCGTCCGCGGTGATGCGACCAAATCAGACGTGTTGCGCCTGGCGGGTGTCGCGCACGCGGCCAGCATCGTCGTCGCCGCCAACCGTGACGACACCGCCGTGCTTGCCACGCTGACGGCTCGCGAACTCAACCCGCGAGCGAAGATCGTCGCGTCGATCAGGGAGTCGGAGAACACGCACCTGATGCGACAGTCGGGCGCGAACTCGGTTGTGGTCTCGTCGGAGACTGCGGGCAGGCTTCTGGGAATCGCGACGATGACGCCGTCCGTGGTGGAGGTGATCGAGGATCTGCTGACCCCCGACGCCGGGTACGCCATTGCCGAGCGCGAGGTGGACCCGACCGAGACCGGCGGTTCGCCCGCCCATACTCGCGATATCGTCCTCGGCGTCGTGCGCAACGGTGTGCTGCATCGTGTCGACGACAGCGAGGTGGAGCAGATCGAGGCCGGAGATCGGCTGCTGTACGTGCGCAAGGGTGCCCCTGACTGATGCGCTCGGCGCACGACACCAACCCCGTCTCGCGTGTGGCGCGCCGGTCAGGGTAGAACAGACCTCATGGGCGCCTTTGTCTTCGACCAACCGCCGTTGCTGTCCCGGGGCACATTCGATCGTGCCGATGAAGTCCGTGATGAACCCGATCGCATGGTGGCCGGCTGGTCGACGGCCAAGGTGCTGCGCGTCGACGCCGGTGGCCGCTATCCGGTCGACGCCGACGGTGCGCTGCGATGGGCCGACGCCGCCGAGTTCGGCGATCACCCGCCCGCCGACGCCGTCTTCCTCGCGCATACCGACACCGATCTGTGGACGGTGAGGGTCGACGAACTCGACGGAAAGACCGCCGACCCCCGACGCGGCGCGGTTCGACTCGACCCCGACGAGGCCGGCTTGCTCGCCACTGCGCTGGGCATCCTGAACTGGCATGCGACAGCACGCTTTTCGCCGGTCGATGGCGCGCCGACAGTGCCTGCGCGCGGGGGATGGGTACGACGCAACCCGGAGACCGGCGTCGACGAGTTCCCGCGCACGGATCCCGCGATCATCACCGTGGTCCACGACGGCGCAGACCGTATCCTGCTCGGACGCCAGGCCGTCTGGCCCGACCGCTGGTACTCGACACTCGCGGGCTTCGTCGAACCGGGTGAATCGTTGGAACAGTGCGTAATTCGGGAGGTGCACGAGGAAGTCGGCATCACCGTGCGTGAACCCCGCTATCTCGGTTCGCAGCCGTGGCCGTTTCCGCGGTCGTTGATGCTCGGCTTCTCCGCGCTCGGCGACCCCGACGAACCACTGCGCTTCCTCGACGGCGAGATCGGCGACGCGCAGTGGTTCACGCGTACCGAGGTTCTCGAGGCCCTCGACCGTGGCGACGAATGGCTGCGGGGCATGCCCGAGCCCGATATCGCCGACGGCGAGAACGCCCCTCGACTCCTGCTTCCCGGCTCGATCTCCATCGCGCGAGCGCTCGTCGAAGCGTGGGCGCGCACGCCCGCCTGACGGGGCCTGCGTCAGACGCCGAGCTTCTTCTTCACGTCGGTGATCGAGGGATTCGTCGCGGTCGTGCCGTCGGCGTACAGCACGGTCGGAACCACATGGTTGCCGCCGTTGACGCTGCCGACGAACTCTGCGGCGTCGGGGTTGCGTTCGATGTCGATCTCGGTCCACTCGAGGCCGGAACTGCGCAGGGCCGTCTTGAGGCGCGCACAGTAACCGCACCACGACGTGGTGTACATGGTCAGTGCGGCCGGGGTCTGGGTGTCGGAACTCTGCGTGTCGGAAGTCTCGCTCATGGCATCCACAACACGATCGTCGCCGCCGGTGTTCCCGGCGGCCTCCACCCCGCCTGTGGGAACGAACACTCCGTCGGGCTTGTGGAGTGCGGGTGCCCGGGCGCGGCTCGGCGTCGTATCGGGGTGCCATAGTGGAACCCGTGCCCGACAGTTCCACATCGCCCCGCAACGCACGTGACCGCAGCATCCTCGACGGACTCGACCCGGAGCAGCGGGCCGCGGTTCTCGCGCCGCGCGGCCCGGTGTGCGTGTTGGCAGGCGCAGGAACAGGCAAGACGCGCACCATCACGCGTCGCATCGCGTACCTGATCGATCAGGGCCAGGTGAACCCTGGCCAGGTGCTCGCCGTGACGTTCACCGCGCGTGCGGCGGGCGAGATGCGCGGCAGGCTCAGGTCGCTCGGCATCGGCGCCGACGGCCCGAGCGTGCTGGCGCAGACCTTCCACGCGGCGGCCATGCGCCAGCTCCGCTACTTCTGGCCGAGGGCGTTCGGCAGTGCGTCGTGGGAACTGCTCGACAACAAGTTCCCGCTCGTGGGGCGAGCGGCACGCAAGGCCGGACTCGACAGCTCGACCGATACCGTGCGCGATCTGATGTCGGAGATCGAGTGGGCCAAGGCCTCGCTCATCGGCCCCGAGGACTACGTTGCGGCCGTCACCCGCGCCACCCGCGAGATCCCCGCGCCCGCCGCACAGGTGGCCAAGGCGTTCGCCGCCTACGAGGACGCCAAGGTCTCGCCCGACGGCGACCGCCTCCTCGACTTCGACGATCTCCTCATCTTCATGACGACGATTCTCGAGTCCGACGCCGGACTTGCCGACGAATTCCGTTCGCGCTATCGGTGTTTCGTCGTCGACGAGTACCAGGACGTGACACCGGTGCAGCAGGGGCTGCTCGACGCGTGGCTCGGAGCGCGCGACGACCTCACCGTCGTCGGCGACGCCAACCAGACGATCTATACCTTCACCGGCGCGACGCCCAAGTACCTGCTCGACTTCGGCCGTCGATTCCCCGACGCCGCGCTCGTGCGCCTCGAACGTGACTATCGGTCGACGCCGCAGGTGGTGAGCCTGGCCAACCGTGTGATCGGTGCCGCGCGCGGACGTATCGCCGGCACGCGACTGCAATTGATCGGCCAGCGCGACGCCGGACCGGAGCCCGAGTTCGCCGAGTACGACGACGAGCCGAGCGAGGCGTCCGCGGTTGCCGCAGCCATCAAGCGCCTCATGAACGCGGGAGTGGCGGCGTCGGAGATCGCGATCCTCTACCGCATCAATGCACAGTCGGAGAACCACGAACAGGCGCTCACCGAAGCGGGCATCCCCTACCAGGTGCGCGGCGGGGAGGCATTCTTCACCAGGGCGGAGGTCCGTCAGGCCATGCGGCAACTCTCGCTGGTGGCGCAGCGCGGTGTCCGCGACGACGTCGAACTGACCACGGTGGTGCGCTCGGTTCTCGGTGAACTCGGCATGTCCGACGACGAGCCCAAAGGTGCACAGGCGAAGGCGCGGTGGCAGTCGTTGCGCGCGCTGTCCGGGCTGGCCGACGAGATGCTCGTCGACAATCCCGACCTCACGCTGACCGAGCTGGTCGCAGAACTCGATGCGCGGTCGCAGGCTCGGCACCCACCGACCGTCCAGGGCGTCACGCTGTCGTCGTTGCACGCGGCGAAGGGACTGGAATGGGACGCGGTGTTCCTCGTCGGACTGACCGAGGGATCGCTCCCGATCAGCCAGGCCATCAAGGGATCGTACGATGACGTCGAGGAGGAGCGTCGACTCTTCTATGTCGGCGTGACTCGAGCGCGCGAGCATCTGCACATCTCCTGGGCGATCGCCCGTAACGAGGGTGGTCGTGCTCGACGACGTTCCCGTTTTCTCGCCGACATCGTTCCCGACGACTCTCCCGCATCGCGGATCGCAGCACCGTCGAAGCGGCCGCAACGTCGGGGACCGACGTGTCGCGTGTGTGGATCTCGGTTGCTCGATTCGACCGCGACCCTGCTCGGGCGTTGTGCCGATTGCCCGTCGGATCTCGACGAGGAACTGCTGGTGGCGCTCAAGGAGTGGCGCCGCACCCGGGCCGATTCGAAGAAGGTCCCTGCCTTCGTCGTGTTCTCCGACAAGACGTTGCTCGCGATCGCCGAGCAGCGACCGACCGATTCCGCTGCGCTCGTGTCGATCTCGGGCATTGGCGCGGCGAAACTTAACGAGTACGGAGACGAGGTCATCGAACTCGTCAAAACTGCAGGTCAAAAATAGGTTGTGCGCTCGTGAGCGCAGCGCATAGTCTGGTTCGCGTCAGCACGGGAAGGTCACCGGCGCACTTGAGTGTGTCGCAGCCCCTCGCGAAGCCATCGAGACCGAAAGGAGTGGATCAGTGAACGGAATCGCCAACGCGATCGATCAGAACCCGGCAGCCGCCTTGATGATCGAGACGATCGCCGCGATGCCCGATGCCCATCGCATCGAACTACATGCGCCTCGCGCGTGTGCCGTCAGTGAACGCTCCTGGCGTGCTGCAGATCCGCAGCCCGCACTGCGTGCGAACGCGCAGGGTCTCGGCGCAGCCGGGTTCCCACCGGCAGCGAGCACTGCCGCAGCGAAGCGAGCGACGCAGCGGTTCCCCGTACTGACTCGGGATCTCTCCATGTAAGAGAGTTTCGACAGCCACAACGGCCACGGGTGAATCGCACAGGGCGACCCGTGGCCTTTTTCGTGACGGACCATCGAATCACCAGCAGGTGGATCGACGACTCCCATCCACGTCGAGGTCAACGGCTCTCGCCGCCAGACGATGACCAACCTCGAACAGATGTGGAGTACCAGATGACCGTCGAATGTGTTCTGGAGTCCTGTATGTCGGCGGACCGCGAGTTCGCCGCCGAGTCCGTGGCCGTGCCGCAGGCAGCGCCTGCCGCTGCCTCGGCCCTTCCGTGCCAGGAAGCCGACGCCGACCTGTGGTTCGCCGATGATCCCCGTGACCTCGAGCGGGCCAAGGCTTTGTGCGCCGACTGCCCGCTGCGGGCGCAGTGCCTGCAGGCCGCCCTCGATCGCGCCGAGCCCTGGGGTGTGTGGGGCGGCGAGATCTTCGAGCGTGGTTCCGTGATCGCGCGCAAGCGCCCCCGCGGCCGCCCGCGTAAGAACGCGGCGTGACGTGTACCTGCACGACAAGCGTGGCCCCTGCCGCAGCGATCAACGTTGCCGCGGCAGGGGCCATGTGTGTTCAGGTCGTAGGTGCTCGATCTTAGGGGCGTGCGCGGAAGCGCGCCGCGCACTCGTTCATCTCGACGTCAACGTTCCGTCAGCGCGGATAGGTAACGACCACTTCGCCGGTTCGCGTGCTCGTCCAGGTGATCGACAGATCGCTGTGCATCGAGGGGATCCACAGACCGAGGTGCTTGCGCTGGTGGTCGGGTCCGCACAACGGAATGAGATTGAACAGCACGGTCCAGCCACCCGCGTGGGGGTCGGTGTGGTTGAACTTGACGAGGTGGTCGAGTTCGGTGTGTTCGGCCGGTTTCCCGCACTCCGGGAATCGGCAGACCCCGTGCAGTGCGACGACTTGTTCACGAAGCCACTCGGGTATTCGATATCTCAGCGCCCACGGCGGTGGGGCCGGATATCCGCCGTGCCCGCTGGGATCGATCGACGGTGCGGAATTGTCTGGTAAGCCCCCATGAGGCGAGGTTTGAGGCCATCGCAGCGAGGTTGAGTCCTGGCGTGGTGAGGTTCACTGCGAGACTCGGCTGGCCGGTGGTGTTGATGAGTGCGGTGAGGTCGGGAAACGCGATGGGTCGTGCGATGACGCCTGCGGCGAGTTCGGCGGCGTGGGCAGGGTCGATCACGCCGTGGCCGACGAGTCGGGGCACCGCGACGCCGGCGGGATCGATGAGTACTTCCAATGCTGGCTGTTGCGCGGGCTCGGCTGTCGGCTCTTTGGCATTGTGTTCATCGCGGGTCGCGCTGTCAGCGGCCACCGCGGCGTCGGCCTCGCCGGTGTCGGGCTCGTTGAACGGTGCTGTGTCGTCGAACGGTGCTGTGTCGCAGTCTGTTTGACCGTCATGAGGTGTGGCGGGGCAGTCGGTGCTGCCGCAGTGGCAGGTGAGGTGGGCGCCGGGGAGGCCTTGGATGTCGGCGAGGGCGGCGACGCGGCGTCGACCTGGAGTGCGTGGCTCATCAGAACAGAGTCGTTCGGTGATGAGTGTGGAGATGCGGGTGGCGAGGTGGAGGCCTTGTTCGGCGGGGAGGCAGCCGTCGAGGGTGACGTGTCCGTGTGTGTCGGGGCGGATGTGGATGTTCTGGTTGCGGTTGGCGAACTCGCGACGGGCGTGGGCGGCCGCGTCCGGATCGAGGGCGATGACCAGTTCGGTGAGTTGATCGCGCAGGGTGGAGTCGGCGGAGGTGCGTCGGGCGAGTTCCAGCGCGAGGGGTTCGGCCTGTGCTCGCAGGGACGGGTCGAGTATCGACAGTTGGTCGGCGACGATCTCGATGCGGGATAACCGGATGTGGCCGTCGAGGAAGGCGAGGGTGGTGTGGGGGAGGTCGGTGAGGTGGGCGCCGAGGATGGCGTAGCGGCGCGCGAGTGATCGGGAGATGCCGAGTTGTAGTGAGATTTCGGCGATGGCGGCTTTGTCGACGGCGTGGTGGGTGTGGGGTCGGGTGGCGGTGACGACGAGCATGTCGTCGGCGATGGATTGGCCGATGCGGTAGGCGAGAAGGGCGGTGCGTGCTTCGGCTTGGCGGGCGAGGCGTTGGGTGGTGCGGGCGACGTCGTTGAGCTCGACACCGGAGAGGTGAGCGATCGTGTCGAGGTCGGCGGCGGTGAACGACAGCGGCGAATGCGGGAACGGTGACGTCGGGACAGAGCCGCTGGTGTTGTCGATGATGTCGGTCATGGCCACCCCCTCCTCGTCTGCGTGCCTGCGATCGCTTGTGTGTTCGATCTGGCGACAACGCTACAGGGTGGGTACGACAATTCGGACAGCGCGGAGAACGGCGAACTCAGTCGGCGAGCCCCGGCACCCACTTCTCCATGATCGCTCGATAGGGCGCCTCGGCGTCGAGTTGTGACGCGATGCCCACGCAGCCGGCGAGAACACGGAACACCATCACATAGTGCTTGGGCACGTTGAGGTTTCGTGATGTCTTGTACACCTCGCCGCGCACGTCGGTCGCCTTGCCCGCGGCACGTTGGAGCCACTTTCGGGTGAAGTGGAACGACTCCGAGTAGAGCGGATCGACGTAGGGCTTCAGATACGCCTCGATGTCGTCTGGACTCACCCGGTCGGCGCGCGACCGCAGGATGAAGCCCGCCTTGATCATCTCTTCTGTCAGCTCGTCGTACTTCTTGTCGCGCGCGAGTCGCAGAATCGGGCCGGTTTCTGGTGGCAGCCCGTTGGGGTAATGGCCGACGGCCCCGAAGTCGAGTACGCCGAAGCGGCCGTCGTCGGTGATGAAGAAGTTGCCCGGGTGCGGGTCGCCGTGCAGGAGTCCGACGCGGAAGGGTGAGCTCACCTCGAACGTTGCCATGCGGGCTGCTGCCTCGTTGCGGGTGGCCTGATCACCGGAGGTGATGATCTTCGACAGCGGCGTGCCGTCGAGCCATTCCGAGACGACCACCTTGGGTGCGCTCGCGATGACCTTCGGGATGACGAAGTCGGGATCGCCGTCGAAAGCCTTCGCGAAGGCGCGCTGGTTGTCGGCCTCGCCAAGATAGTCGAGTTCGGCCTCGGTCCGGTCGATGAGCTCGTCCATCATCGCTTTGACGTCGGTGCCGGGGGAGAGTTTTTGCAGCAGCCCCGACATCCGCGACAGCGTCTTGAGGTCGGCCTTCAGTGCGTGGTCGGCTCCGGGATACTGCACCTTGACAGCGACCTCGCGCCCGTCGGACCAGATGCCCTTGTGGACCTGACCGATACTCGCCGACGCAGCGGGCTCGTCGGAGAATTCGCGGAAACGCTGGCGCCACTTGGTGCCGAGTTGCTGGTCGAGAACCTTGTGGACCTTCGGTGCCGACAGCGGCGGAGCCTCCGCCTGCAGCTTGGTGAGCGCTTCACGGAAGGGTTCGCCGAACTCGTCGGGAATCGCGGCTTCCATGATCGACATGGCCTGCCCGACCTTCATGGCGCCGCCCTTGAGCTCGCCGAGGACCGAGAACAGCTGGTCAGCGGCCTTCTCCAGGAGTTCCTGGTTGACCTCGTCCTTGTCTTTGCCGACCATGCGTTTGCCGAGGCCTGCCGCCGCGCGCCCCGCCATCCCGATCGGCAGCGTGGCCAGTCGAGCGTTGCGACGATGCTGTCCGCGTGTGATGTCGGTCATGGTGTCCTTTCCCCATCACAGGATAGATGACCGACCTGAGGAACCGGCTCAGCCATCACCCGGCCGCTGCGTCGTATCGACAGCGGCACAGCGGATGCGGTACCCACGTCTTCGTGACGATCCGGGTCGGCCCGGAGTGCAATTCGACGGTCCGTCCGAGCAACTCGGGTTGTCGAGTGCTCTGCGGCGCACCGATGGCGGCGGAGAGTTGATCGATGTGCTCGTGGGCGAGCGCGGCGGTGGCGCGGACCGTTGCCGGACGCCCATGACCCGCGACGCGCACCAATTGCGCCGATACGATCGGCCACTCGGGGTCGAGATCCGCTCGATGCAGATCGATACAGATCAGGCAGCTCGTGAGGCGCGGCAGCACCAGCGGACCGACGACCCCCACCCCGTCCCTCATCCGGACCTGCAGATGGGGGGTCCCTGCATCCATGAGGCCGGTGACGAGCATTGTGTCGTGCACGAGGTAGTCGGTGAGTACGACCAGATCCGTCTGCCACTCCGATACCGGGTGCGCGGACGAGGGTCGTCCGCTCGATCGCGTCACCGAGAAGCCCGCGTCGGCGAGCGACGTCGCGAGATGTCCGCCAAGTGGTCCGGACCCGTGGACGCGGATGTGACGCAGGCGGTCGTCGATATGACGTGGCGTCGCGGCGAGTCCGCGTAGTGCCCGGCCCGCTGCCACCAGATGGTCGAGGAGGGTGGAAAGATCGTTTGGGGTCAGGCCCGTCGTGGCGAGTTCGGTTGCGATATCAGACATTCGACGTGGACTCTCCAGCGTCACGAGCAGACCGGCGAGCGCGCGAGCCGAGACATCGCCGCCGAGTTCGACGACGAGGCCGTTGTCGGGGCCGCTGCCGATCTGCAGCCGGTTGCCCGGTCGGATGACCACGACGGTCCCCGGAATCACGACGGGGAGGAGGTCGTCCGACGCGTCGGCGTTACTCGTCGATGTCAACAGATCACGTGCGCGTCGTGCCATGCGGCAACTCTGCCAGCAGAATCGTCGCGGGCGGCGCGGATCGCGAGGTTATCCACAGCCGGGGAACCAGACGGGAGCCATCCACAGCCTGCACCGGCGCAGGGAGGCTCAGGCGTCGTCGTCGTTCTTGGTGTCGCGGTCCTGCTCGCCACCGGTCTCGGGCTTGTCGTCACCCGAATCGTTCGCGGCCTCTTCGGCGAGAGTGCGCTCGAGTTCGGCGATCGCCTCGTCGATGCCGCCCACGTCGCCGCCGATGACCCGATCGATGAAGCCCGCGGGGTTGTCGAGATCGTCGGCATCGGGCATCAGGTCGGGATGTGCCCAGACGCCGTCGCGTGTGCTGATGTCGCTGGCCTCGGCGAGTTGACGCCACAGCGTCGACGCCTCCCGGACCTTGCGGGGTCGTAGTTCGAGTCCGACGAGCGTCGCGAAGGTCTGTTCGGCGGGTCCACCGGAGGCGCGCCGTCGGCGCATGGTTTCAGTAAGTGCTGCCGTGCTCGGGATTCGATCCGAAAGGGCCCGGGACACAACCTGTTCCACCCATCCCTCGACGAGCGCGAGCAGCGTTTCGAGTCGGTTCAGGGCCGCCTTCTGTTCGGGCGTCGTCGTCGGCTCGAAGGAGGCCGATGAACTCATCAGCTCCTCGAGCTTCGACGGATCGGAGAACAACTGGGCGGGATCGATGTTCGCGGTCAGGTCGGTGATGCCGCTGAAGTCGACGGTGATGCCACGCGCGTACTCCTCGACCGTCGCGAACAGGCGCTGGCGCAGCCACGGAACATGCGTGAACAGTCGCAGATGCGCGGCCTCGCGCGCGGCGAGGAACACCACGATCTCCTGCGCGGGCTGCTCGAGTCCCTCCGCGAAGGACGCGATGGCCTCGGGGAGCAACACGGCCTCGCCCTCGGGGGCGAGCGGCAGGCCGATGTCGGTGGAGGTGAGGACCTCCTTCGCGAGTTGGCCGAGTCCCTGGCCGAGTTGCGTGCCGAAGGCCATGCCGCTCATCTGGGTCAGCATGCCCATCATCGGCCCGGCGAACTGTGCAGCCTCGGGCGGTAGGTTCTGCTCCCAGGTACGCGAAAGCTGTTGGGCCACCGGATCGCACAGGCGCTTCCAGGTGGGCATCGTCTCCTCGAGCCACTGCACCGGCGTCCATGCGACGGACTTGCTGACACCGCTGGGAAGGGTTGTGGCGTCGTCGAGCCAGACATCGGCGAGGCGCACGGCATCGGTGACGGCGCCCGTCTCCTTCTGCAAAACAGGGGTGAAGTTCCCGATCTGCTGGCGCGCCAGATTGGATGCGAGGTCGTAGTTGACCGGTCCGGAGCCTTGGCCCGCACCGCCGAATCCGAAAGATCCGGAACCCATTCCGCTCAGCATGCTGCCGAGTTGGCTGAACATCTGACCGAGAGCCGCTGGATCGAGGGACTCGCCGCCGAGCGCGAAGCCGAACGGGTTCTGGGCCGAATCACCCCCACCGGAAGCGCCTCCACCAGAAGCGCCGTTGCCCTTGTCGTTGCCGTTCTTGTCACGGTTGTTGTCGTCGCCGTCGCCGGACGCGGAAAAACCGAAGGGCAAATCACTCATACCTCCACGGTACCGTCCGAACAGCCATCGGCGACCCGCGAGGCGTTCGCCTTGAGCGTAGTTCGCTCAATGACTCTCGACGTGCGCGATCCCGGTCGCACATGACCACGCGCGTCCGGCTCGAGCGTGCGGCTCACGGCCGGATGCAGGTGTCGATTATGGTGGGCGGAATGACAGGTCCCGCAACGATGGTGCGGCAGCATTCCCGCCGAATCGCCACCATCGCAGTGACGACGCTGCTCCTGCTCATCCTCGTCGTCGTCGGCACCACCGTGCAGGTGCCGTTCGTTGCTCTCGGACCGGGGCCGACCGTCAACACGCTCGGCAAGCTCGACGACAAGCCGGTCGTCGACATCACCGGCGCACAGGTCGACCCGACCACCGGAAACCTCAACCTCACCACGGTGTCGGTCAACGACGGCCTCACGCTGTTCGACTCGATCCGCCTCTGGTTGTCGGGCCGCTACACCGTGCAGCCGCGGGAGCAGATCTTCCCGCCGGACCAGACGACCGAGCAGGTGCAGGAGCAGAACCAACAGCAGATGTCGGGCTCGGAGAGCACCGCCACGGCCGCGGCGCTGCGTCACCTCGACCGGCCGACGAAGCTCATCGTCGACTCCGTCGCGCCCGACGGACCGTCGTCGAAGGTGTTGCGTCAAGGCGATCAGCTCCTCACCGTCGCCGGGACGGCGGTGTCGACCTCCGAGGACGTGCAGTCGGCCGTGCGTAGGCAGAAGCCGGGCGCCGCGATACCGATGGAGATCGACCGCGGCGGCGCCCGACAGACTGTCACGGTGACCGCGGGCAGTCGACCAGACGCCAAGGACGTGGCCTACATCGGTCTCACCCCCGACGTCGTCAACGCCGACCCCAACCTGAAGATCACCTACAACGTCGGCGACATCGGCGGCCCGTCGGCCGGCCTCATGCTGACACTTGCCGTGATCGACCGCCTCTCGCCGGGCGAACTCACCGGCGGAAAGTTCATCGCAGGCACTGGGACCATCTCCGACGACGGCGAGGTCGGCCCGATCGGCGGCATCACGCACAAGACCCGCGCCGCCCGGGAAGCCGGGGCGAGTGTCTTCCTGGTACCCGAGAAGAACTGCACCGAGGCCAAATCCGACGCTCCCGACGGATTACAGCTGGTCAAGGTGGACTCCCTGGACTCCGCACTCTCGGCGCTCGACGACGTCCGCAGCGGCAAAGACGCGCCGCACTGCTGAGGTCGCGGCGCTGAGTCGGTGCGCGTTAGGTGCGGTCGTCGAGGGTCGCTGCCAGTGCCGCCTGCAACGTCGACGCGAGTTCGGGGTGTGTGAGCAGTTCCATGGGCGCGTCGGGATCGTCGTCGGGACCGGGACGTAACCGCATCAGCGAGAGTCTCTTTCCGTTCCGCAGTGCCCCGACGGCCAGCCGTGCCGTGCGTGCCGACGGATGCGCGCGGGCCGCCTCACGCGCTGCGGACTCGCTCGCGGCCGGGTCGCCCAGCAGCGGTTCGAATGCCGAATCGAGGTCGCCCTCCGCGTCCGGCGGCAGCACGACGATCTCCAGGATCAGGGCCACCCCCTCCACCGGCGGGTACCAGGTCGCCGTCGCGAGGAACTCCTCTAGTCGGGCGTAGGGCTCCTCGCCGCCGGCGACCTCGAGCGGCTCCTGCGCCACGGGACTCAACGCCGAATCGTCCCCTTCGTCGACGAGTTCGGGATTCTGTGCCGCGATCAACCTTGTGGGCACGAGGGCGAACACCTGTGGTGGTTGTCCCCAGCCTCCTCGCTCGACGTGGTCGAGGACGTCATGGAGCGCGCGGCCGAGATCGTCCGCGGAGAACTGGCCGTTCTCGCTCGGGGAGGAGTTGTCTGACCCGGTGTCGTCGGGGCCGGTGTGCTCGTCGCTCATGGCTGTCCATACTGCCCGGTTGCGCCACCGCGACCTACCGGACCCACAGGATCCGGTGGGCTCGGTGGCGGGCCAGTACAGTGAAGGCCACGATCGCGCCGAGTGGTGCGAGCCAACCCGGAGATGTCCGGAATGACCGAACCGGGGCGGACCCCGGAACGATGGCACTGGGAGAGTGGGTTAGTGGGCGTACGCGGGCCGGCGGGCATGCCGACACTGTCGCGCAGAAGCAAGATCGCCATCGGGGTGGGAGTGGCCATCCTCGTGATACTGCTGGTGGGGCCGCGGCTCGTCAGTATCATCACCGACTGGCTCTGGATGTCTGACGTCGGATACACCCGGGTGTTCTCCACGATCGTCTGGACCCGCGTCGCACTATTCTTGATTGTCGGGATCGTCGCGGGGGCACTGATCTTCGGCGCCGTGGCGCTGGCTTATCGGTCGCGTCCGGTCTTCGTGCCCGCAAGCGGGCCCAACGACCCCCTGGCGCGTTACCGCGCCTCGATCATGGGCCACATCCGGTGGTACGCCCTGGTCCCGCCGATCCTCATCGGTCTGATCTTCGCGCTTGTCGCGCAGGGGTCCTGGGCCACCGTGCAGACCTTCCTGCACGGAACCGAGTTCGGTCAACGCGACCCGCAGTTCGGGCTCGACGTCGGGTTCTATGCCTTCGACCTCCCGTTTTACCGATTCGTACTCAACATCCTGTTCGTGGTGGTGGTGATCTCGTTCTTCGCGAACCTGATTACGCACTATCTGTTCGGTGGCATCCGTCTCGGCGGTGGTGGCAACTCGATCACCAACGCGGCGCGCATTCAGCTGGCGGTCCTCGCGGGGACATTCCTGCTGCTCAAGGCCGTGTCGTACTGGTTCGACCGGTACTCGTTGCTGTCCAGCCAGCGCAAGCAGGAGATCTTCACCGGCGCCAGCTACACCGACATCAACGCGGTGCTGCCGTCCAAACTGATTCTCCTCGTCGTCGCCATCATCTGTGCCGTCGCGTTCTTCGCCGGTGCTTTCATGCGGGATCTGCGCATTCCGGCGCTCGCGACCGTGTTGATGCTGTTCACCGCGCTCGTCATGGGTGTCGGGTGGCCGCTGGCCATGGAGCAGTTCTCGGTCAAGCCGAATGCCGCGCAGAAAGAACTCGAATACATTCAGCGCAACATGGACGCGACCAAACGCGCGTACGGCCTCGTCGACGGTAAGAACGTCGAGTACCAGCGCAACTGGACTCAGCAGACGGCCGATCCGGTGGCGGTCAACAACGACAGCGCGACGCTGTCGAATATCCGTGTTCTCGACCCCAACGTGATCGAGCCGGCGTTCACACAGCGCCAGAAGCTCAAGAACTTCTACGGTTTCCCGAGCCAACTCGCCGTCGATCGCTACGACGTCGACGGTCAGCAGCGCGACTTCATCGTTGCCGCGCGCGAACTCGACCCCAGCAAGTTCGACGCCAACCAGCAGAACTGGATCAACAAGCACACCGTCTTCACACACGGCAACGGCTTCATCGCCGCACAGGCGAACACCGTCGACGAGGCGTCGTCGGATGCCGAGAGCGACCGCGGTGGCCTCCCGGTTTTCGCGGTGAGCGACCTGGAGAACTACCAGACGTCGGACTACAAGGCCAACGCCCCCATCAAGGTCACCCAGCCGCGGATCTACTTCGGTGAGTTGATCGCCAAGGTCGATCCCGACTACGCGATCGTCGGGTCGACGGGCGGTGACAAGGAGTACGACCTCGACGGAAAGAACTACACCTATAGCGCCGATTCCGGTGTGTCGCTGGGTAACTGGTTCAACCGGTTCTTGTATTCGGTGAAGTACACCGAGCGCAACATCCTGCTCTCGGGTGCGATCAACTCGAACTCGAAGATCATCTACAACCGCGACCCACGCGACCGCGTCAAGAAGGTCGCGCCGTGGCTGACGGTCGACTCCAAGACCTATCCGGCTGTGATGGCCGACGGATCGATCGAGTGGATCGTCGACGGCTACACCACGCTCGAGACGTATCCGTACGCGCAGAAGACGTCGCTGCAGGATGCGACGACCGACGCACAGGAGCTCAACCGCGGACAGACCGGCAGGACGCAGGTGAACAAGCAGGTGTCCTACGTGCGCAACTCGGTCAAGGCGACCGTCGACGCGTACACCGGCAAGGTGACCCTCTACCAGGTCGACCAGGACGACCCCGTGCTCAAGACCTGGATGAAGGTCTTTCCCGGAACGGTCAAGCCGCGCAGCGACTTCGACAAGCAGAACGACCTGAAGCAGCACGTGCGCTACCCAGAGGATCTGTTCAAGATCCAGCGTGCGCTTCTTTCGCGCTATCACGTATCGGACCCGGGAACGTTCTTCCGCAGCAACGACTTCTGGTCGATCCCGAGTGACCCGACCGACGACACCGCAGCTCGTCAGGGGCTGAGCCAGCCGCCGTATTACTTCACCGCGGCGTCGCCATCGGGTCCGCAGGCCGAATTCCAGTTGACGACGGTGATGAACGGCCTCAACAGCCGGTTCCTCTCGGCATACATGACCGCGTCGTCGGATCCGGAGGACTACGGCAAGATCACGGTCAAGACGCTGCCGACCACCAAGCAGACCGTCGGCCCGCAGCAGGCGCAGGAGAACATGAAGAGCGCCGGACCCGTGGCGTCCGACCGCAAACAGGTCGAGGACACCACCAAGGTCACCTACGGCAATCTGCTGACGCTGCCGGTGGGGCAGAACGGCGTGCTCTACATGGAGCCGATGTACACGCAGTCGAAGACCGACGACTCCGCGATTCCGAAGCTGTACCGCGTTCTGGTCTATTTCAACGCGGCCAGCAACGAAGCCAGGGTGGGGTATCGGGCGACGGTGGCCGAGGCCCTGCGCGATGTCGGGATCTCTCCCGCCCAGGTAACCGCTCCCGAGAACGGTCCGGTCGACGTCGGTGACGACGGTCAGCAGCCGATGGCCACACCGACTCAGCCCAATCAGCAGGGGCCGTCGAGCCCGCAGCGTGATGCTGCGGTGAAGGAGATCGGAGCCGCGCTCGGCCAGCTCAAGGACGCTCAGAGCAAGGGCGACTTCACCGCATACGGGCAGGCGCTCGATCGGCTGAACAAGGCTGTGCAGCAGTACGAATCACTGCCCTCGGGAAACTGAGTCACGCACACACTCACTATTGCAACGACCCTCGGCGCCGGACCGCTCTGACTCAGCGGTTCGGCGCCGAGGCCGTTGCAGAGGCTGTTTCGCCGATCTCATCCGTGTGCTGAATGTGTTCTGGCTCATGGTTGTTGACCTCGGGCGTCGAGCGTCACACCGGCTGTTCGCGATGCAAGGAATTGCGATGACGGTCGCTAATGTGACAATCGCGAGTGCTCGATTCGACGGGTGCTGATCGTTCGTTCGGGGAGGTCGGAAAGTGCCACCGCTGAGTCGTCTCGCTCGAATCCAGATCGCGGTGTTGATCATCGCGGGGCTCGCCGTCTCGGTCTTCGCGGGAATTCGGTACGTGCATCTCAATCGCGTTGTCGGCGTGGGGATTTACACTGTCAACGCTCAGCTGCCGGAGTCCGGCGGGATCTTCACCAACGCCGAGGTCACCTACATGGGGGTGCCCGTGGGGCGAGTGGGCACGCTGGCACTTACTGCGGACGGGGTGACGGTGCCGCTCGTCCTCGAGTCCTCCGGCCCGGATATCCCCGCGAACTCTGTTGCCGTGGTGGCGAATCGGTCAGCCATCGGTGAGCAGTACGTCGATCTGCGCCCGAATTCGGGCGCCGGCCCCTTCCTTCGCGATGGATCGGTGATCACGAGAACTGCTGTACCGCCCCCGATCGAGGACGTCGTGTCGTCGGCGATTGACTTCACCTCATCGATACCGATCGACGACCTGCACACCGTGATCACCCAACTCGGCGCGGCATTCAACGGGCAGGGCGAGAACCTGACACGACTTGTCGACTCGCTGGGGAAGCTGTCACGGGCGGGCGTCGATTCGCTGCCGCAAGCGATTTCGCTGATCAACTCCGCCGATTCGGTCCTCGCCACCCAAGCGGCGCAGTCGGATCAGATCCTCGCGTGGTCACGCAGCCTGGACCTCATCACCGCGACGCTGGCCTCGTCGGATCCCGACCTTCGTAGGTTGTTGACCACGGGAACGACGTCGGCAACCCAGATATCCGCCCTCATCCAGCGCAATGGGGGAGACATCGGCAAGGTTGTCGGCCAGCTATCCGAGGTCGCCCGCACCATCGAGCCCGCCGGGTACAACGTCGGGAACACCTTCGCGATGCTCAGTTACCTGTCGGCGCAGAGTCACACAACGGGGCCCGGAGACGGTCAGATCCACTTCGGGATCGTCCTGGAGACCAACAACCCGCCCGCCTGCACGCGCGGCTACGAGTCGACCGACGCCATGCTGGCACGCATTCGCCGTGAGAAGCCCACGTTCGACATCAACTACGACGAGTTCCCGTTCAACACCGCGGCCCAGTGCACGGTCCCGTTCGGCAACCCGACCGGAGTCCGTGGCGCACAGCGACTTTCGACGGCACAGCCGGATACCCGGCAACCCTGGGACTCGACACCCAAAAAGGATCCGGACAAGCTGAACCTGAATCCGCTCGCCGAACAACTCGCGGGACTGATGGGCGTGCGGTCCGCGAGATGACGGTGACGGTGAGAATCGGCTTGGCTCGGACAGCCCGACGGCGGTGACGTCGGTCACTGCGATGCGCCAGCTGGCCGATTCTCGACGCATTTCCGCAGTTCAGGAGGTGTGTCGTTATGGATTTGCATCTGCGTCGAACGCACCTGTAACGTGGTGTTCACCAACGCGGGGTGGAGCAGCTCGGTAGCTCGCTGGGCTCATAACCCAGAGGTCGCAGGTTCAAATCCTGTCCCCGCTACGAAGAACCGGCCCCGCCGGGACGATGCGCAATCGTTCGGGCGGGGCCGGTTCATTTTTCTCGCACCCACTCGGCCGGTTGTCGCTTGCCGAATAAGTGCGCGGTGGGTTCTGAGGTGACCCCGATTCCGCGCCTCGCGAGTGCACGGAACGCTTGCCGGTTGTGGCCAATTGGTCGACGCCACGGCGTCGGCGGTGTCTTTCTTCGACTCATTCGATAGACTTAATCCGATTCGACGACGCTGTGTGCGATGAGGTTTGTTCGACTCAATCACGCATCGTCCGTCCTGGGGGAATTTCGTCGCGTCGGTGGCTACGCGTGCGCATTCTGCGATTGTGGCCTGCGATGCCTCGAACGTTGCTGGGCGGATCACGGCAGGTCATCGCCTGTCGGGATTGTCGCATCGTGGCGGTAACACAAGGGAGGGAATGCCGGCATGGCGAAAAAGAAGGTCGTGACGTTCGTCGATGATCTCGACGGAACCGAATTGGACGAAGCAGTGACCGTCGTATTCGGGCTCAACGGAAAACAGTACGAGTTCGATACATCGCCGGCACACGCCAAGGAATTCGCACAATCGCTACAGAAGTATCTCGCAGTTTCTCGTCTATCCGATGGCGCGGGGAGCGGCCGTCCATCCAAGCGCGCTCATCCGCGAACGCAGGCCATCCGCGCCTGGGCGCGTGAGAACGGGTACGAGATCAGCAATCGCGGCCGTATCTCCTCGGAGATCGTGGCGGCGTTCGAGGCCGCGGTCTGACAATCGCGCTTCGTCGTGCCCCCGCGGTACTAACGTGGGGGACATGGCCACTGACAAGCAGATCCACGAGCACATCAACGACCTCATCGCCGAGGAGCACGACCTCCGCGCCAAAGTGGGCCGCGGCGATATCACTCCCGACGCGGAGAACTCGCGTCTGTCTCAGATCGAGGTGTCTCTTGACCAGGCATGGGACCTGCTGAGGCAGCGACAGGCAAAACGTGACGCAGGCCAGGACCCCGATGCCGCGGCAACCCGGCCCGCCGACGTCGTCGAGAAGTACCTGGACTGATCGGCACCGGCGACGAAAGGGACGTTCGATGCCGAGTTACCACGAGACGTTTGCGCGCAGCGTCGACGACCGAGAGCAGTTCTGGCTGCAGGCCGCTGCCGACGTCGAATGGTCGGTTCCGCCGACCATCGCGCTCGACGATTCGGAGGCACCGCTCTACCGCTGGTTTCCCGACGGTCGACTGAACACGTGTTTCAACGCGCTGGACCGCCACGTCGCGGCCGGCCACGGCGATGACCTCGCTCTGATCTGGGACTCAGCGATGGTGGGCGAAACCCGCGAGTACACCTACGCCGAGCTGCTCGCGGAGGTGTCTCGATTCGCCGACGTCCTGCGGCGGCGCGGCGTGACCGCAGGCGACCGCGTCATCATCTACATGCCGATGATTCCGGAGGCTGCTGTCGCGATGTTGGCGTGTGCGCGCATCGGCGCCGTGCACTCGGTGGTCTTCGGCGGCTTCGCAGCTCCCGAACTCGCGACGCGGATCGACGACGCCGGGCCGGTGGCGATCGTCACGGCGTCGGGCGGCCTCGAGCCTGGGCGCAGCGTCGAATATCTCCCGATCGTCGCCAAGGCGCTGGCGCTGTCGGACGCAGCGGTGTCGACGGTCGTGGTGAAGGATCGTCCCCAGGTGTCGGGTTCTGCTGCCGATCACGCCGGTGGCGATGGAGCGGAATGGCTCGACTGGGATACCGAGATGGAGACCGCCGGGCTCACCGAGCCGGTCGATGTCGCGGCCACCGATCCGCTCTACATCCTGTACACGTCGGGCACCACGGGAAAACCCAAGGGAGTGGTGCGTGACAACGGGGGACACGCAGTCGCACTCACCTGGTCGATGGCCAACATCTACGACATCGGCGCTGGTGACATCTGGTGGACCGCCTCCGATGTCGGCTGGGTGGTCGGCCACTCCTACATCGTCTACGCGCCGCTGTTCGTCGGCGCGACGACGGTGATGTACGAGGGCAAGCCCGTCGGCACGCCCGACGCGGGAGCTTTCTGGCGGATCATCGCCGAGCATCGGGTCAAGGCGTTGTTCACTGCGCCCACGGCGATCCGGGCCATCCGAAAAGCGGATCCCGACGCGAAACTCCTTGACCAGTACGATATCTCGTCGCTTCGCACACTGTTCGTCGCAGGTGAGCGGCTCGATCCCGATACTCTCGCCTGGTCGTCGAATGTGCTCGGTGTCCCGGTGATCGACCATTGGTGGCAGACCGAGACCGGGTGGGCGATCGCAGCCAATCTGCGTGGCCTGCAACCGATGCCGGTCAAGGCCGGCTCGGCGACGGTCGCAGTTCCCGGCTTCGGCGTCGCAGTGGTCGACGGCGAGGGAAATCCCGTCGACGCAGGAGTCGAGGGCAACATCGTGATCGGTCTGCCCCTGCCGCCGGGCACGCTGACCGGTCTGTGGGGTGACGACGAGCGCTACCGCAGTTCGTATCTCAGCGCTTTCCCGGGGTACTACCTGACCGGCGATTCAGGCTATATCGATGCTGACGGCTACATTTTCATCCTCGGCCGATCCGACGATGTGATCAACGTGGCGGGGCATCGGTTGTCGACCGGCAGCATCGAGGCCGTGGTCGCGTCGCATCCGGCTGTCGCCGAGTGCGCGGTGATCGGCATCCACGACGATCTCAAGGGGCAGCGGCCAAGTGGCTACGTCGTGCTCAAATCGGGTGTCGACATCGAACCCGACACGTTGCGTGACGAGTTGATCGCGAGGGTGCGCGAGGAGATCGGTCCGGTGGCGACATTCCGCGACGTGACCGTCGTGCCCGCGCTACCCAAGACCCGGTCGGGCAAGATCCTGCGAAAGACCATGCGGCAGATCGCCGATCACCAGGAGTACGTGGTGCCGTCGACCATCGAGGACCCCGACGTGCTTGCTCGGCTGGCCGAACAGATCGGCGACTGAACCTGCGGAGTGAGTAGACTCGTCGCGGGTGATGGATCTCGCCCGGGCAACACCGTGTGTGCCCGAACCGCCGTGCACGGCTGATGGTTCCTGTTCCGGTCCGTGACACAAGGAGCTCTGTGGTGGGTGATCAACGTGGGGACTCGGCCGACGACGCGTCGAATCCGATCGATCCCGACTCACCTGGATCGCGGCCGCTGCATCTGCAGCTCGGTGCGATCGGTCTGGTCTTCCTCGGTGGCCTGGCAGGCACCGGCCTGCGGTATCTGATCGAGGAGGCATTCCCGACCAGAGGTACCGCGTGGCCGTGGGCGACCTTCGGCATCAACATCGCGGGGGCGTTCATTCTCGGTGCGCTGCTGGAGGTCCTGGCACTCGCGGGCTCCGACGCCGGGTGGCGGCGCAAAGTCCGGGTGTGCGCGGGAACCGGTTTCTGCGGGGCGTTCACGACATACTCGACGTTCGCTCTCGAGACCACCCAACTCGGCCGGCACGGCGCGCCGGTCGTCGCGGTCACGTACGCCGCGGTCAGCGTCATCCTCGGTGTCGTCGCCGCGTGGGCGGGCATCGTCGTCGCCGGAGATGTCGCGCGGCGTCGAAAGGGAAAGATGTCGTGACCGTCATCGCCATCCTGATCGCCGGTGCGGTAGGGGCCGTGGCGCGTTTCGTCGTCGACGGCGCGATCAAGCAGCGACGCACTACGGCGTTCCCCTGGGCGACGTTCGCGATCAATGTGACGGGGTCGCTGCTCCTCGGAATACTCGCGGGACTGGTCATCTACCACGCTGCGCCGACGGACCTGCAGACGATCATCGGCACCGGATTCTGCGGCGGCTACACGACATTCAGCACAGCCAGCGTCGAGACGGTGCGGCTGGCTCAGCGCAGCTCACGGTTGCTGTCGCTGTGCAATGCCGTGGGTTCCGTGGTGGCTGCGACAGCCGCGTGTGCGGTCGGACTCGTTCTCGCGTATGTGATCTGAGTCGAGACGCCGAGCATGACAGCGGCAGCCGGATGCGACCAGGGGTGCCGTACGCGCGTGAGTGCGCCGGGGTACACACACGGCGAGAGCCCTGCCGAACCGCGGTTCCGCAGGGCTCTCGCCGTTGAGACTCAGTGTGTCACTTGAGTTCCGCGCTGCTCTTGTTCAGCACGCGTCGCGCGATGATGAGCTGCTGGATCTGCTGGGTGCCCTCGAAGATGTCGAGGATCTTCGAGTCGCGCGCCCACTTCTCGAGCAGCAGTCGCTCCGAATATCCCAGTGTGCCGGTCAATTCGACGGCCTTGTTGGTGACGTCGGTGACGGTGCGACCCGCCTTCGCCTTCGCCATCGAGGCCTGCAACGAGTTGGGTTCCTTGTTGTCGGCCATCCAGGTCGCGCGAATCGTCATCAGATAGGCGGCCTCGAAGTCGGCCTCCATGCGGATGAACTCGGCTGCGGCCGCGCGCTGGTTCTCGACCGGCTTGTCGTAGTCGATCTCGATACCGGCCTCTTCGAGGATGCGGCGCAACTCCTCGAGCGCTGCGCGTGCCACACCGACCGCCATTCCCGCGACGAGCGGGCGGGTGTTGTCGAAGGTCTGCATGACCCCGCCGAAACCCTTCTTGGTGTCGACCTCGGGGCTGCCGAGCAGGTTCTCCTTGGGGATGCGGCAGTCTTCGAAGCGGATCACCGCGGTGTCGGAGGCGCGGATGCCGAGCTTGTGCTCGAGCCGCACCACCTCGACGCCTGGATGCTCGCGGGGCACCACGAAGCTCTTGATGGCTGCGCGGCCGAGGCTGCGGTCGACGCTGGCCCACACGACGATGTGCGTAGCACGCGAACCGGAGGTGACGAAGATCTTTTCGCCGTTGATGACGTACTCATCGCCGTCGAGCTTGGCGGTGGCGGTGACCGCGGCCGAGTCGGAACCGAAGCTCGGCTCCGTGATCGCCATGGCGGCCCACACCTTGCCGAAGCGCTTGAGCTGCTCGTCGGTCGCGACGGCGGCGATCGCCGAGTTGCCGAGACCCTGGTAGGGCATCGAGAGCGTCAAGCCGACGTCGCCCCAACAGGTCTCGATGACGTTCATCACCGACTGCATGTTGCCGCCGTTGACGTTCGCGCCCTCGACAGCGGACTTCGACTTCTTCTGCGAGCGGCCGCCGTCGGCGCCGGCTCCAGCCTGGCCCGTCTCGGCGAGACCGTCGTACAGGCTTGCGAGAGTGTCGAGTTCGACGGGGTAGGCGTGCTCGGCGAGGTCGTACTTGCGGGAGATGGGTCGGAAGATCTCGGCCGCGGCCTGGTGGGCCTGGTCGATGGTGGTGTTCAGCTTCCGGGGGAGTTCCAGATTGATTGCCATGTCAGATGCTTTCTCAAGTCAGTCGCGTAGGGGACAGGCCGTCAGAGGACGACGATGCCCTCGCCGATGCCCGCGCCACGCAGATCGCGATACCACCGCTCAACCGGATGCTCCTTGGTGAAGCCGTGACCGCCGAGTAGCTGCACGCCGTCGAGTCCGATCTGCAGGCCCTTGTCGATGGTCAGCTTGCGGGCCAGCGCGGCTTCGCGGGCGAACGACAGGCCCTGCTCGGCGCGCGATGCGCCGCGCAGTGTGACCAGACGAATGCCGTCGAGCTCGGTGGCGATGTTGGCGACCATGAAGGCGACGGCCTGACGGTTGGAGATCGGCTCTCCGAAGGCCTCGCGCTCGTTGACGTAGGGAATCACGTAGTCGAGGACGGCCTTTCCGGTGCCTGCGGCGAGCGCGGACCAGCCAAGACGGGACAGACGCACGACGTCGCGATATGCGGCCAGAGCGGCTTCGCCCGTCTCCTCGCCGAGCAGCGCGCTCTCGGGAACGGCGACGTCCTGCAGCAGCAGGCGACCCATGCCTGCGGCGCGCACGCCCATGCCCGGGTCCGCCTCGACGATCAGGCCCGCGGAATCGGATTCGACGATGAACAGTGCCGGCTGGCCTTCGAGCTGGGCGCCGACGATGAACAGTTCGGACGACCCGGCAGCGGGAACGAACGACTTCACGCCGTTGAGGCGGTAGCCACTCGGCACGCGGGTTGCCTTGGTCTGCAGCGAGAAGGCATCGAACAGTGCACGCGGCTCGGCGATGACGACAGCCGACTGGGGTACGTTCTCGCCCGCGTAGTCGGGCAGGTAGGTCTTCTGCTGGCCCTCGCTGCCGAAGTTGGTGAGCGTTGTCGCCACACCACTCGGGGCGAGGAGGGGGAGTGCGAGTCCCATGTCGCCGTAGGCCATCGCCTCGGCAACCAGGGCGTTGGTGACGACCCCGCGCTCGGTGGCAGCGCCCTCGAACTCCTCGGGCACGTTGATCATCGTGATGCCGAGCTCTGCCGACCGCTTGACGATGTCCTCGGGTGCGCTCGCTGCGTTGTCGGCGTCGTAGGCAGCCGGACGCAGGATCTCCTCCGCGAACTCCTTGACCGTCTCGGCGATCATCTGCTGTTCGTCGTCGGGGTTGAGGTTGAAGTAGTCCTTGGGGGCGGTGGTCAGCCGCTTGGCACCGCCCGATCCGCCCTGCACCTTCTTGAAGGCGCGGTTCGCGGCGCCGAGTGTCTGGAACCCGGTCTTGGTCGCCTGGTAGGCGATGCGGTTGATGGGTTCGCGGATCTGGTACTTCTCCGCGAAGTCGGAGCCGGTCACCGTCGTGAGCACGCGCATCGCTGTGCCGATGGCGTTGCGCTTGTGCGGGTTCTTGCCCACTGCGGACGTGTCGCGGGGTTCGGTGTGAGTTGTCATGACCACCATTTCTCTTCGCGCTCGGTGTTGTTGCTCGGCGGCGTGCTGCGGTGCGAGCACCGTCGGAGACGTTTCTCCGGTCGGGCTGGGCAGACCCCGCTATCTTACTGGATAGTAAGTATGGACCTTACTACTCGGTAAGGAGTTTGTCACGCGTCCGTCGAAGCTCGTGAACGGCTCGCCGGTCTACGCTGGTTGCGTGAGTATCGACGGCCACACCGACGCCCCGAATCGGGATACCGCGGCGGCGTCGACTCGGGGTGGTGGGGTCACCGGGCCGGCGATCGTGGCCGCCGTGGGTTCGGCGGCGTTGCTCACCGCGGTGCTGTGGCCGGTGGAATCGGTCGATCACGGCCCGGACATCTGCCCCTTCCGGATGATGACCGGATTGCCCTGCCCGGGGTGCGGCCTGACACGCAGCTGGGTCCATCTGATGCACGGCGACGTCGGTGGCGCTCTTGCGTTCAATCCGTTCGGGCCGCTGACCCTGGCCGTCACGGCGGTCGCGGTGGTGCTCGCCGTATGGCGTCTCGCGGCCGGGCGAACTGCGGTGCAGAGGCTACGAGTGAGACGCCTGTTACCGATCGTGCTGACGCTTGTAGGGATCTGGTTGGTCTACGGAGTGGCGCGCATCGTCGACGCCGCAGTCGGGTGGGGTGTGTTCCCGACGGTCGTGTGAACCGCTCGATCACGTGCGCCGATGCGGACATCGGGCTCGGGGGAGCAGAGTGGAACCATGCAGATCACCCACTTCGGCCATTCCTGCGTACTCGTCGAGCTCGAGGGGGCCAGGATCCTCTTCGATCCCGGCAACTTCTCGCATGGCTTCGAGGGCCTCACCGGCCTCGATGCCATCCTCATCACCCACCAGCATCCCGATCACTGCGACACCGCGCGACTTCCGAATCTGATCGGTGAGAATCCGCAGGCGATCCGCATCGCGGATCCACAGACAGCCGCCCAGCTGAACTCCGATGACGTGGCGGGGGAGTGGACGGCAGCGCTCGCCGGCGGACAGGTCACCGTCGGTTCCGTGACCGCTCGGTTCACCGGGGGTCGCCACGCGGTGATCCATCCCGAGATCCCGGTCGTCGACAACGTCGCCTACGTACTCGGAACCCCCACGGCGCCAGGACGTTTCATGCATCCCGGGGATTCCTTCTACATCCCGTTCGAGCAGATCGACGTCCTCGCACTGCCGTCGGCTGCACCGTGGATGAAGCTCAGTGAATCGGTCGACTACCTGCGGGCGATGGCGCCGCGGGTCGCAGTGCCGATCCATCAGGCGATCCTGTCCGATGCGGGCACGGGCGTCCACTACGGACGGCTGTCGGACATGAAGGATCCGGGGACCGAATTCGTCGTTCTCGGCGAGGAGTCGGCGACGCAGGTGTGAGGCGCGGGGGTCAGGCCGGAGGTGCGAAGAACTCGAGCGCGATGTTGTCGGGATCGCGAAACGAGATGCCCGACCCGTAGTGCGCGTGCTTGATGCCGCTGTGTGCGACACCGAGTTCGTCGAGGCGCCGCACCCAGCCGTCGAGGTCGTCACGGGAGACGGCGAAGGCGACGTGGTCGAGTCCTGTCGTGCGCTCGTCGAAGGCGCCGGAAGCGCTCGAGCCGGTGTGCGTGTGCAGGCCGAACAGGGTTCCGCCGTCGAGTGCGAACACCGCGTGATGGAAATCGCCGGACTCCTCGTCCTCGTCGAGGACGGGCGCGGCGTCGAACAGTCCCGAGTACCAACGGGTGCTGGCGTCGAGGTCGGTCACGGTGACGGCCACGTGGGTCAGCGCGGGGAAGCTGGGCATGACGGATCTCCTCTGATCGGGGTGTATGTCCGACACGCTAGGAGTCACCGCGACCGCAGACGTCGGAATCGGCGTGGACTGTCCGAGAGGTCAGGTCGGCGGTGCGCCGAACTGATCAGGTTGTCAGCGCCGCAAGCACCTCGTCGTGCAGCAGTCCGTTGGTGGCCACCGCGCTCCCGCCCGCGGGACCGGGCGAGCCGTCGAGTGCAGTGAAGCGGCCACCGGCCTCGCGGACCAGGACGTCGAGCGGGGCGAGATCCCACAGGGACACCTCTGGCTCCGCGGCGATGTCGACGGCGCCCTCGGCCACGAGGCAGTAGTTGAGGAAGTCGCCGTAGCCGCGTACCCGCCATACGCGATCGGTGAGGCCGATGAACTCCTCGCGGATTCCGCGGTCGGCCCACCCGGACAGGCTGGAGAAGGTGAGGCTCGACGACGCGAGGTCGGCGACGCTGGAGACCTCGATGCGGCGGGCCCGGCCGCGGTCGAACGAGACGTGCGCACCGCGGCCCTCGGCCGCCCACCACCGACGCCGCAGAGCTGGTGCCGACACCACACCGACCACGGGCACGCCATCGATCAGCAGCGCGATGAGCGTCGCCCAGATCGGTACGCCGCGGACGAAGTTCTTGGTCCCGTCGATGGGGTCGATGACCCACTGCCGACCGGTCAGGACCGCATCACCACCGAACTCCTCCCCGAGCACCTGATCGTCGGGTGAGGCTGCGGCGAGACGCTCGCGGATCATCTGCTCGCACGCGAGATCGGCGTCGGAGACCGGCGTCAGATCGGGTTTGGAGTCGACGCGCAGGTCGATCGCGCCGAATCGCTGCATCGTCAGCGCGTCCGCGGACTCCGCGAGTGAGAGGGCGAAATCGAGGTCTGCGGACAGATCGGAACCGGGCGTCGGGAACACCGGGTCAGCCTATCGCTAGTGGTCGGCGTCGCCGATCGACACCGTCGCCGCTCGTGGCCTGCGATTCGTGTGCCCGAAATGACCGACCGGGATCGGTACGCTTGGCCCATGGTGTTCACCGCGATCCTCATCATCCTGCTCGTCGTCGCCGTTGTTGCGATGATCATGCGTAACCGTGGCCAGCGGATCGGCGGATTTGGCGGCAACACCGCGGGCTATGCGCAAGGGCTGTTGACGGTCACCGGTGTCAGCGAACAGGCCGAACCCGACAGCAAGGGGCAGATGTTCTGCACCATCTCGGGAACCATCAACGGTCCGGGAACCCACCCGACCGACGTGTACGGGACGATGGTGCTCTCCGACGGCGAGATGTGGCCGCAGATCGGTTCCGAACACGCCGTCGTCTACAAACCCGGTAAGGCCGCCACGACGTGGGGTTTCGGACAGTTGCCACCGATGCAGACCCCCGACGCACCGCCGACCACGTGAGATGTGTGACGCACAGCGCCGAAGGTATGCACAGCACGGAGCCGAACGTGTGCACAGCACGGAGCGGGGGCGCGTCGGCGATCGGCAGTCGGTACCCTGGTAAACCGTGCATCCTGACGTGGCAACCGATCTCGAATCCCTCGACTCGACTCTGACGACCGTCGAGAAGGTCCTCGACGTCGACGAGTTGCGTCGACGGATCGACGAGCTCGAGATGCAGGCGTCGGACCCTGACCTCTGGAATGACCAAGAGCATGCGCAGAAGGTGACCAGCGAGCTGTCGCACGCACAGTCGGAGCTGCGACGCGTCACCGAGCTGCGGCAACGTCTCGACGACATGCCCGTCCACTATGAGCTCGCCGAGGCCGAAGAGGGCGAGGATCGCTCGGCCGCGCTCGCCGATGCCGACGCCGAGCGCGAGTCCCTGCGCAGCGACATCCAGGCGATGGAGGTCAAGACCATGCTCGCCGGCGAGTACGACTCCCGCGACGCCGTGGTCAACATCAGGTCGGGTGCGGGCGGCGTCGACGCCGCCGACTGGGCGCAGATGCTGATGCGCATGTACGTCCGCTGGGCGGAAAAGCACGGCTACGGCGTCGAGGTCTACGACACCTCTTACGCCGAAGAGGCGGGACTGAAGTCGGCGACCTTCGCGGTCAAGTCGCCCTACATGTACGGCACACTGTCGGTGGAGCAGGGGACGCACCGACTCGTCCGGATCAGCCCGTTCGACAACCAGGGTCGTCGCCAGACCTCGTTCGCCGAGGTCGAGGTGCTGCCCGTCGTGGAGACCACCGACCACATCGACGTCGACGAGAACGACGTGAAGGTCGACGTGTACCGCTCTTCGGGCCCCGGTGGGCAGTCGGTGAACACGACAGACTCGGCGGTCCGTCTGACGCACATCCCCACCGGCATCGTCGTGACATGTCAGAACGAGAAGAGCCAGCTGCAGAACAAGGCGTCGGCGATGCGCGTGCTGCAGGCCAAGCTCCTCGCCCGCAAGCAGCAGGAGGAGCGCGCCGAGCTCGACGCCCTCAAGGGCGACGGCGGATCGAGCTGGGGCAACCAGATGCGGTCGTACGTGCTGCACCCCTATCAGATGGTCAAGGACCTGCGGACCAACGTCGAGAACAACAATCCCGCGACCGTCCTCGACGGCGACATCGACGAGTTCATCGAGGCCGGAATCCGGTGGCGGATGGCCGATGCCGATGCGTGAGACCCTGGCACAGGCGGGTTCTGAGGTGTTGTCGCGTGCCGATCTGACCGTTCTCGCCTTCGCGCCGGGGGCGACAGAGTCGGTGATCGGGCGCTTCTACCGATGGATGGCCACCAGCGGTCTCGAGATCGTCATCTGGATTCTCGGCGGAATTCTGGTCGTCCGGTTCATCCGCTGGTCGGCGCAGAAGTTCACCGACCGCATCGAGGCACGGTTCCACAACAGTGACCTCATCGTGCAGAGCGAGGACTCCAAGCACCGCCGCGCGATGATCGACGTGGTGTCATGGACGCTGGTTGTGATCGTGGGAATCATCGTGTTCCTGCACATCCTCAGCGTGTTCAAGGTGCCATTGTCCGGACTCGTCGGACCGACCGCTGTCGTCGGTGCCGCGCTCGGTTTCGGTGCGCAGCGCGTCGTGCAGGACATCCTCGCCGGGTTCTTCGTCGTCGCCGAACGCCAGTACGGCTATGGCGACGTCGTGGCGTTGACCGTCACCGGCAACGGCGAAGCCGAGGGCACCGTCGAGGACGTGACCCTGCGGATCACCCGACTGCGTACCTCCGAGGGCGAGGTCATCACCGTGCCCAACGGGCAGGTCATCAAGACCACCAACCTGTCGAAGGACTGGGCCAGAGCCGTCGTCGATGTCCCGGTGCCTGCCGACTCCGACATCGGGGTGGTCAACGAGGTCCTTTCCGAAGTGGGCAAGCGCTTCTACAACGATCCCTACTGGCACGATCTGCTCCTCGACGCCCCGTCGCCGCTCGGCGTGACGAACCTCGAACTGGATTCGATGACCGTTCGAATGGTGACCAGGACTCTGCCCGGCAAGCAGTTCGAGGTCAGTCGGGCACTACGTGCGTGGATCGTGCGCGCACTCGCCCGCCGCGGAATCAACGTCGCTCCCGGCAAAGAGGTGCAGTCGGGAGCCGCACCGCCGAGCGGACACTCAGAGCTCGAGGCGCAGCCGTCGTCGGGAGGTGAGAAGTGATGGTCCATCGCCACGACGGTCCCGAGCACAGTGCACATCGGTCCGACGACGACGCTGCGAAGGCCGCGGCCGAGGAAGTCGTCGCCAAGATCGAGCAGGCAGAGGCCGCGGCCGACAAGGCCCCGGTCGCGATGGACACAGCGCCCGACTCCGCGGCAGCGTCGGAGGACAACGGGCCGTCGGACGAGAGCGGTGATACCCACCGAACGCGGCACCGACGCGATTGGCGTCACATTCCGCGCACCCGCATCCGGACCAGCACCGCGCTCGTGTCCGTGTTGTTCATCGTGTGTGTCGTGCTCTACGGGTACACCTCGCAGCGGTACGGGATCGTCGACCCGCCTGCCCCGCAACCTGCCCGTCACCGCACGACGGTGCAGACGACGCCCGAGTCGACCTATTCGACGCCTCCCTCGTCGTCGTACCCGTCGACCACGGGGCCGTCGGAGACGACCGGGGAGTCGGGCACCGAAAGTGTTGCGCCCGGGGGCCAGACCGCTCCTGGACAGTCGGGGCAGCCGACCACCACGCGGGGCAACGGCTTCTCGGACTTCTTCAATCGCAATCAGCAGCAGAACGAGCAGCAGAACGAGACCACCGCCGTTCCGTCACGCTGACCTGAGCGGGTGGCGCGCGGACACTCACCTGAACAACCCTCTCAGGCGTCACCGTTACACTCTGTTGTCGTGATCAAGCTGGACAACGTGACGATGAAGTACAAGGCATCCAGCCGACCCGCCCTCAGCGATCTCGATCTCGAGGTCGACAAGGGCGAGTTTGCGTTCCTCATCGGCCCCTCCGGTTCGGGCAAGTCGACGTTCTTCCGGCTGCTACTCAAGGAGGATCGTCCGACGCAGGGTGAGGTCTACGTCGGCGACTTCCATGTGAATCGACTCAAGGGCCGTTCGGTTCCGAAGCTGCGGCAGTCGATCGGGTGCGTCTTCCAGGATTTCCGGCTGCTCCAGCAGAAGTCGGTGGCCGATAATGTCGCGTTCGCGCTCGAGGTGATCGGCAAGCAGCCGTCGACGATCCGGCGGGTCGTGCCCGAGGTGCTCGACTACGTGGGGCTCGAGGGCAAACAGGATCGAATGCCGTACGAACTGTCGGGTGGTGAGATGCAACGCGTCGCCATCGCCCGCGCGATCGTCAACCGCCCGCTGGTGTTGCTCGCCGATGAGCCCACCGGGAACCTCGATCCCGAGACCAGCGAGGAGATCGTCGACGTGCTCGACCGGGTCAATCGTCGTGGAACGACCGTCGTGATGGCGACGCACGACAGGCACATCGTCGATGCGATGCGTCGTCGGGTTCTCGAGTTCGACAACGGTCGGCTCGTCCGCAACGACGCACAAGGCGTGTACGGCATCGGCTGAACCCCGGTCGGTTGAGGTGCAGGACCCGCACCGCCGACCCGACTCGACGCCCGTCAGTCCGCGTACCACCCACTCCACGCGCACGACACAGACCAAAGGACGTGTAGCAGCAGCATGCGAGCGAACTTCATCATCAGCGAGGTCTTCAACGGTCTCCGCCGCAACGTCACGATGACCATCGCGATGATCCTCACCACCGCCATCACTCTCGGCATGCTCGGTGGCGGATTGTTGGTCATCCAGATGGCGAACAAGAGCCAGAAGATCTTCCTCGACCGCGTCGAGATGCAGTTCTACATCAACGACGACGTCAGTGGTGCCGACCCGGATTGCCAACGCGCTCCGTGCTCGACGCTGCGCACGGACCTCGAGAACGAACCGGGCGTGGGCTCGGTGACCTTCGTCAGCAAGGCCGACGCCTACAAGGCCGCGAAGGCGGCATTCGAGCAGAGCGCGCCCGAGATCGCGGACATGATCTCGCCTGATGCCAACCCCGCGTCGCTGAAGGTACGGATGAGTGATGCGAACCGGTTCGGTGCGGTCCTCGACAAATACGCCGATCGGAAGGATCTCGGGGTCGACGGCGTTCTGGATCAACGAGAGTTGGTCAAACGCATCTTCAGTGTGCTCGACGGCGTGCGCAACGCGGCGTTCGCGGTGGCCGCGGTCCTTGCGGTTGCGGCGATCCTGCTGATCGTCAATACGGTGCAGGTCGCGGCGTTCACCCGGCGTACCGAGGTGTCGATCATGCGGTTGGTGGGTGCGACGCGGTGGTATACGCAACTACCCTTCCTGTTGGAAGCGGTGGTCGCGGCGTTCATCGGTTCGTTGCTGGCCATCGGCGGGCTGTTCGCGGCCAAGGTGTTCTTCTTCGACAAGGCGTTGCACGACCTCTACGGAGTGAACATCCTCGCCAGGATCACTGCCGGTGACGTGCTGTTCGTGTCACCGTGGCTCATTCTCACCGGAATTGTGTTGGCAGGCGCGACCGCATATGTCACGCTGCGTGTCTACGTTCGTGAGTGAGGCTCGGAGCGCGGGCTTGTCGACGACAGGGAAAGGAGGTGGAAAGTGGCGAAGGAAAAGGGACGGAACGTGATCGCGTCGAACCGTAAGGCGCGCCACGACTACACCATCCTGGACACCTACGAGGCCGGTGTCGCTCTGGTGGGTACCGAGGTCAAGAGCCTTCGTGAGGGCAAGGCGTCGTTGGTCGACGCGTTCGCCACCATCGACGACGGCGAGGTCTGGTTGCGCGGACTGAACATCGCGGAGTACGGCAGGGGCTCGTGGACCAATCACGCGCCGCTGCGCAAGCGCAAGCTGCTGATGCACCGCCGGGAGATCGACAATCTGATCGGCAAGATCCGCGACGGCAACCTCACACTGGTGCCGCTGTCGCTGTACTTCAACGACGGCAAGGTCAAGGTCGAGTTGGCGCTTGCCCGCGGTAAGCAGGCACATGACAAGCGCCACGACATCGCCCGACGCACCGCGCAGCGAGAGGTTGAACGCGAGCTGGGTCGTCGGGTCAAGGGCATGTGACCCCGAGTTCGTCGTCGCGTAGGGTGCGCGCGTCGATTCTCGCGTGCCTCGGGGTGGTGATCGCGGTGCTTGCCGCTGCCGGGTGTGCGCCGCAGCCTGCAGGGCGGATCGGTGGTGACGGGCCTGCGATCTCGGGACTCGCGGCCATACCCCCGATGGGGTGGAACAGTTGGAACACCTTCGGCTGCGGGGTGACCGAGCAGATCGTCCGTGCGCAGGCCGACGCGCTCGTCTCGTCGGGTCTGCGCGACGTCGGCTACAAGTACGTGATCGTCGACGATTGCTGGGCAGCGCCGCAGCGTGACGCCGCGGGCAGACTCCAGGCCGATCCGGTGCGTTTTCCGTCCGGGATGGCTGCTCTGGGTACGTATCTCCACGATCGCGGGTTGCTCTTCGGTGTCTATTCCGGTGCCCGCGACAAGACCTGTACCCAGTTCCAGGGCAGGTATCCGGGTGCGACGGGCAGTGGCGGGCACGAGTCGGTCGACGCACAGACCTTTGCACGCTGGGGTGTCGACTATCTCAAGTACGACTGGTGTTCGTCGGACGCCTCCCACGACGATCAGGTCTCGGCGTTCACCGCGATGCGGGATGCCCTGCGCGAGACCGCACGTCGTATCGTCTTCGCGATCAATCCCAACAGTGGGGTCGCCGGATCAGTACCCGGTGCCGAATTCGACTGGGGCGGAACGGCCACCACGACACGCGTGACCAATGACATCGCGCCCGCGTGGTCGACGACGGGCGGGCCATCGGGGTCGCAGGGCATCGTGAACATCATCGACGCCGCCGGGCCGTTGACGTCGCGGGTGAAGCCGGGCTCGTTCATCGATCCGGACATGCTCGTTGCCGGGTCGGGCTCGCTCACTCCTGCGCAGCAGCGCACGCAGCTCTCGATGTGGTCGATGATGGCCGCGCCGCTCATCATGGGTAACGACCTGACCACTATGTCGCAGGACACTCGTGAGCTTCTGCGCAACGCAACCGTCATCAACGTCGATCAGGACTCACGCGTCGTCGCGGGGGCCATGGTCGACGACGACCCGGAGGTGTGGTCCCGCGCGATCGGCGACAAGGGTCTGGTGATCTCGCTGACCAACCGTGCAGATCACCCGCGGACGCTGTCGGTGCCGTTGGGGAGCGTCGGACTCGTGGGCGACGCCTCGGTGACGGGCGTCGACGCGTGGACCGGGCGTTCGTACACCGCGCAGCACGGTGAACTGTCGGTGCCCGTCGGTGTCCACGACACCGTGATGCTGGAGATTCGCTGAGCCTTTTGAGCTGCAGCGGGGCACGGTCACGTCGGGGCGTCGCCGGCATCTCGGTTCGGTCGGTCCGGTCGCGATCTGATGACAATGTGGATCGAGCGGCGCGTCGGGCCTGGACGTTTGCTGTGCGTACGGATACACATGCCGGGTGATCTGGACCAAACTGCCACATTTGCATCATGCGTCGCACGAGTCACAGGAAGGTCGGGTTCGGCAGCGGCTGATGTCGACGAGACCGAGTCGTCGTGCTGTTTCGGTCGTTGCCGCGCTGGTGGTCGCGGTGGCGACGTTGTTCACCGGAACGGTGCTCGCGGCGCCCGCATCGGCGGCGGTGGTCAGAATCGATCGGGTCGACGCTCAACTGTCCATGGTGTACGTCTATTCGCCGTCGATGGGCAAGGTGATCCCGAATCAGGTGTTGCGCCCGCGTGGCGGGAGCGCGGCGCCGGTTTTCTACCTCCTCAACGGTCGCTCAGGTGGCGTCGAGGGTGACAGCTGGCTCAAGCAGACCGACCATCGCTCGTTCTTCGCGCGCAAAAACGTGACCGTGGTCTCGCCGCTGGGTGGTCCCTACTCCTCGTATGCTGACTGGCAGCGACCCGACCCGGTCCTCGGGGTCAACAAGTGGGCCACCTACCTGCTGCGGGAACTGCCCGCCGCCATTGCCGAGCCCCTGAAGACCAACGGCCGCAACGCCATTGCGGGATTGTCGCTGTCGGGTGGTCCCGCGCTCGACATCGCAGGCCGGGGCGGATCGTTCTATCGGGCCGCGGCGTCGTACAGCGGTTGCCCGGCGATCAGTGCGCCGCCGGCCATCGCCGGCGTCTTCGCCGCGACCTCGCTCGGTGGCGGTAATGCGCTGAACATGTTCGGGCCTCCGGGATCGCCCGCGTGGGTCGACCACGATCCCTCGCGTCACCCGGAACGGCTGAGAGGTAAGGCAATATACCTCGGCGCGGCATCGGGTCTCCCGGGACGCACCGACGGCGCTCCGGTGGGCGCACCGTCGCTGCTCGCCGGACCCGCCGAGGTGGAGATGGCGACGCGGTGGTGTACCGACCAGATGGCCGGGGCACTTCGCGGCGCGGGGATTCCGCACACCTACCGGGTGTTCGACCAGGGCGCACACACGTGGTCGCTGTTCGCCACCGAGATGCGCGACAGCTGGCGCGTGATCGGTCCTGCGCTGGGGGCCTGACGACGGGGCATCGGCTCGGCTCGCGTCGGGGCGCCGCGGGAAAAGGGAATGAACCCGGCGTCGCGGGTTGTTATAGTGGAGCTTCCGCCGGTTTTCCGGTGGAACCATCTCGGGGCTGATCGGTTTCGACTACGTGCGTCGAGGTGGGGGAAGCGTGTCGGTGCAGGCCAGAGACCACCGTTAAGCGTCGCGGCAACCAATTAAGCGCCGATAAGAATCAGCGCGACTACGCACTCGCTGCCTGACAGCGACTGCGTGTCTGTCGGCCCGGGTTTCGCTCCTCGACCCGGTGCCGGCATCATTCAGGGGAGCTCACCGTCCACTCCGGTCGCGGGAGTGAACGGGACAACTCACAGCGACTGGGATCGTCATCTCGGCTTGTTCGCGTGACCGGGAGATCCGAGTAGAGGCAGAGCGGACTGCACACGGAGAAGCCCTACCGAAGCGACGGAGGACCCGGGTTCAATTCCCGGCAGCTCCACGAAAGCCTCCCACCTGTTCACGCAGGTGGGAGGCTTTTTCTGTGATTCCCGCGACCCTCGGGACACTGTCCTCGCGGAACGCACGACAGCGCGACGCGCCGTCAGTTGCGGCCGTACATCGTCAGCCAGAACGACCGGGCCATCGCCTCGGCGAATGCACGGTCGTGGGAGTCGTCGTCGAGTTGCATGACGTCGGAGAAGCCCGCCTGCATTGCCACGACGATGAAACGCGACGCCTGGTCGGGGTCGACGTCGGCGGGGATGAGGCCCTCGGCCTGCTCGGTGCGGATTCTGTTCGCGATACCGATGGTGTAGCTGTGCAGGCCTCGTCGGAAGTTGTCGCCGAACCGGGTGTCGGTGCTGGTGGTCTCCAGGTAGGCACGCCAGATGACGCGGTACCGGCGGGCGGACGCGAACAATTCGACGACGACGTCGGCCAGGGCCTCAGGGCGTGCCTGCGACGGTTCCTTCCAATAGCGGTCGGCCGTTGCGACGAACTCCTCGAGAAGCGGACCCGTGAGGCGCAGGATCAGAGCGCGCTTGTCGGGGAACCATTGGTAGAACGTCGATCGTGAGACGTCGGCCACCTCGAGAATCCGCTCGACGGGGATGTCTGCGTAGTGTTGACCGGTCGCCAGAATTGCCGATGTCGCATCGAGAATTCTGCTCTCCGACATCGTTTTCCGCCTACCCGGCCTCGGCATGGGCAACACCGTACCGCGCGGTTCTGCCGCGGTATGCGCGGTCGGTACGGCAGGCGACAACTGTCGGCGATGTTCTATCGATCAGACGACGTTCTATCGATCAGACCACGTCGTGCATCGCGTGATGGACGAACTCGATGGCTGATTTCTGCCACAGGCCGATGTGGTCGAGCATCGCGTGACGCCCGCCGGGTACCGAGACAAACGTTGCGTCATAGCCCTCGTCGCGGAGTTCGGCGATCCCCTCGGCGGTACGTCGCGGCGACGTGAGCGTATCGGCGTCGCCGTGGATCGCGCAGACCCGCACCCCCGCATGTATTCGACGCCAGTCCCGGTGTTGCCACCACGGAGCCAGCGCGAGTATCCCGACGACGCGTTCGTCGCTGCCGAGGTGAGCGGCGACCCGTCCGCCCATCGAATGACCGATGAGGACGACCGGGATGTCCGGATGGTCTTGGGTGATCGCGTCGAGCGCGGCATGCGCGTACGGCATGGGGCTGGCCTGTCCGCCGTTCCAGCCGTACACCTGATAGCGCACCTGCCGGACGTCGACGTCGCCGCCGAACCGCGCCTTGATCGACCAGGTGAACGGGTACATCCGCAGCGCGGTCCCCTGGGTCGGGCTGAACGGACGATAACTGTTGTCGGTGCCGCCGGGGAGAACGAGCACGTTGAGTCGCGGGGTCATCACCTACAGCATGCCGTTGCCGGGACAATGGACTGACGATGGCGCCCCGTTTCGGGCACAATCTAGAACTATGGCTTCCCCACGTGCCGGCACTCCGGCTCAGCCCGAAGACCTCATCGACGTCGATGCCGTTGTCGGCGCCTATTACGACAAGGTGCCTGATCCGGACGATCCCGGGCAGCGGGTGGTCTTCGGTACCTCGGGACACAGGGGTTCGAGCCTCGACTCCGCGTTCAACGAGGCGCACATCCTCGCGATCACCCAGGCGATCGTCGAGTATCGTGCCGGTGCCGGGATCACCGGTCCGTTGTGCATCGGGTTCGACACCCATGCGCTGTCGGTGCCCGCGTGGCAATCGGCACTCGAGGTGCTCGTGGCGAACGGGGTCACCGTGTACACCGCCGAAGGGGACACCTATACGCCGACTCCCGCTGTGAGTCGTGCGATCCTCGCGTTCAATGCGGCCAACCCCGGTGTCCAGTCGGACGGCATCGTCGTCACGCCATCGCACAACCCGCCGCGCGACGGAGGTTTCAAATACGACCCGCCGTCGGGTGGGCCCGCCGACACGACGATCACGTCATGGGTTGCCAACCGGGCCAACGAGTTGCTCACCGCGAAACTCGATGGGGTCAGGCGTATTTCGTTCGACAAGGCCCGGCACGACGACCTGGTGCACGACTATTCGTTCGTCATGAACTACACCGACGGTCTCGCGTCCGTCGTCGATCTGGAGGCGATCCGCAACGCAGGCATACACATCGGTGCCGACCCGCTCGGCGGTGCGTCGGTCGGCTACTGGGCGGCGATCGGGTTCCGTTACAACCTCGACAAGCTCACTGTCGTGAATCCGACTGTGGATCCGACCTTTTCGTTCATGACTCTCGACACCGACGGTCAGATCCGGATGGACTGCTCGTCCCCGGACGCGATGGCGTCACTCATCGAGTCGCGTGATTCCTACGACATAGCGACGGGCAACGACACTGACGCCGACCGTCACGGGATCGTCACACCCGACGGGGGATTGATGAATCCCAATCACTATCTGGCCGTTGCGATCGACTACCTCTACACCCATCGGTCGAAGTGGTCGCCCGACGCCTCGGTCGGGAAGACCCTCGTCAGTTCGAGTCTCATCGACCGGGTCGTCGCAGGGATCGGCCGTAACCTCCTCGAGGTCCCTGTCGGATTCAAGTGGTTCGTCGACGGCCTGCTCGACGGGAGCATTGCCTTCGGTGGCGAGGAAAGTGCCGGCGCGTCGTTTCTCACGTTCGACGGAAGCCCGTGGTCGACGGACAAGGACGGCATCATCATGGCGTTGTTGGCGTCGGAGATCCTGGCGGTCACCGGCAAGACCCCGTCGCAGCGCTACCGTGAGCTGGCCGATCAGTACGGCGAATCCGCCTATGCCAGAACGGATGCACCTGCCACCCGTGAGCAGAAGGCGGTCCTCGCCAATCTGTCCGCCGATCAGATCACCGCCACCGATCTCGCGGGCGATCCGATCACCGCGGTGATGACGACGGCACCTGGCAATGATGCCCCGATCGGCGGCGTCAAGGTGACCACCGCAGACGCCTGGTTCGCAGCGCGGCCGTCGGGTACCGAGGACAAGTACAAGATCTATGCCGAGTCGTTCAAGGGCGTCGACCACCTCAGGAAGGTGCAGGAGCAGGCGCAGGAGGTCGTCGACGCCGCGTTGTCGTGACGTGGTGGCGCCGTCGGGGGTTCGAGGGTGCGTTAGGCTCGCCCCTGGTGCCGCGCTGCGAATCGCCGTTGCGGCACCCTGCCCGCTGGGAGGGCACGGCGAACCACACAAAGGATGATCTGTGACAGACAGGCGCAAGCCACGGCAAGCATCGACGTCGAAGTATCAGCCGCGCGCGACGTCGAGCACATCGACCTATGTGCTGTTGGCAATTGCTGTCGTGGTGGTGATCGCGCTGGTCGTCGGCGGGGTTCTGTGGAACCGTAGCCGTGATCACGGCGGGACGGCCAACGAGCAGGTCCTCAATTCCAACGCGGCGTTGATCATCGGTGCGCCCGATGCGAAGTCGACGATCGACATCTTCGAAGACTTCATGTGTCCGGTGTGCAAGCAGTTCGAACAGCAGTCGGGTCAGGCCATCGTGAGCGCCGTCGATGCGGGCACACTACGAGTGCGGTATCACATGCTGAACTTCCTCAACCGTCAGTCGGCGTCGGGAAGCTACTCGAGCAGGGCAGCCGGTGCTCTGCAATGTGTTGGCGCAGGGGAGAATCGAGAGGTCTTCTTCAGGTACCACACCGCGTTGTTCGCTGATCAGCCCAAGGAGGGCAGCGACTCCGATCCGTCGAACGCCGATCTGTCGAAGGTCGCGGCTGAGCAGGGTGCCAACGCTACGACCCAGAAGTGCATCGCCGACGGGGCCAGGGTCGCCGAGGGGGAAAAGGCCGCGGAAGAATCCGAGAACCAACTGGCCAAGGCGACAGGTGGACAGGTGGCAACTCCGACGGTTCTGTCCGGTGGCGAACCCGTCGAAGGGATTCTCGACGGAACTCGGTGGCTCGACACGTTGCTCGGCAAGGCGACCGAGTGATCGATGTCGCGTGGTCGCTTCCGGTGAGTACCGCGTAGCAACCCCGCTGCAACGAGCGCAGATCTCGAACGTGTTGCAAGCAACGCCCGACGCGCAAGCGCGAAGCCTGAAATAGTCGGATTGCCCTCGGATTGGTGGCACCCTTGGTATCAGTTGTTATCACGGGGGCCTACGACCGAGGCGGTGATGGTGAGCGATGACCGGACCAGACGACAGTCGGGACACCACGCACTCTGATCGATCCGATGGCTCAGCAACGCCCGACCCGGGCGAATCCTCCACTGCGCCACCATCGGATGCCTCGTTACTCGATGGCTATTACGTGCGTCGGATCTTCTGGGCTCTCGTCGGCATCGCGATTCTGTCCCTCGGATCAGCGGTACTCCGTGTCGGAGAGGTGGGCGTCGACCCGTACACCGCCGCCAACATCGGCATCAGTAACACGCTCGGAATCGATCTCGGCACCTATCAGTTGATCAGCAATGCTGTGCTTTTCATTCCGATGCTGCTATGGGGTCGCCAATACATCGGAATCGGCTCGATCATGAACATGATCCTGGTCGGCTACTTCGTGCAGTGGTTCAGTACCTGGCTCGATCCCTACTTTTCCGACAATCCCGCCGCGTGGCAGAAGATGGTGATGTTCGCCATCGGGATCACACTCTTCTGCTACGGCGCATCGCTGTATATGACTTCGGCCCTTGGTAATTCGCCATACGACTCGGTGGCGCCGATCATCGTTGATCACTCGAGAGCGCCCTACCGCGTGGTACGAGCCTGTCAGGATCTGGTCTTCGTCGTCCTCGCGGTGATCTTCCACGGGACCATCGGCGCGGGCACCGTGGTGACGGCCTTCTTCACCGGTCCGCTTATCGAGACCTTCACCGAAAAGGTGAACAAACCGTTGATGCGCAAGGATCTTACGGCCGCCAGTGCGAGAAAATCGCGGGTCGTCATGGGCCGTTCACACTTCTGACGCCGGGCAAACGTGCACCGCCCACGCGATGACGCGCTACGGTGGAAAAGCGGGCATCGGCTCGTGCAGGGGGGACTGAGCGCACTACAGCGAATGGAAGGCAGCAGATGACCGAATATGTCGTAGCTATCAGTTTCCAGGACAATTCGACGACTTACGAGGTGTACAACACCATTGCCAACTCCGGCGCGTAGGTCGGGCTCGTGTCCGCCGCAATCGTGCAGCGTGACGAGGCGGGCCACCTGACCGTCACCGAGGGCGGCGACGTCGAGTCCGGTGACGCCACAGTCGGCGGTTCTCTGCTCGGCATGCTGATCGGTGTGCTCGGTGGCCCACTCGGCGTGCTGCTGGGATTCGGTCTCGGTGCCGCCGGTGGTGCGCTGGTCGACGCCAGCCGTTCCGACGACCTCGACGATGCGATCACCGAGTTCGGCAAGACCGTTCGCCCCGGCGGGAACGCGATTCTCGCGCAGACCGATGAGGCCGACACCGCCGCTCTTGATGCCCTCGTGACCAAGTACAACGGCGCAATCGTGCGTCGTCCGCTCGACGAGGTCGTCTCCGAGCTCGAGGCCCAGCAGGATGCCGCAGAGGCGGCGGCCGAGGCCGCTCGCAAGAAGATCCACGACGAGAAGAAGGCGGAGAAGAAGGAGAAGCGCGAGGAGCGTATCGAGAAGCTCAAGGCCAAGTTCTCCTGAGTTGAAAGTCTTTCTGCCACAGCGAGACCCCTCCGTTCATCGGAGGGGTCTCGCCGTGTCTACACCGTGCTGTGCGCACCGTCGTCGATGGCTGCACTCAGCCGATGAACTGCTTCGCGAAGCGAGTCGGGCGACAGCGTGGCGAAACTCAGGCGCGCATACTCGGCGAGGTCGCTGCTGACCGAGAACGCTGCTCCCGGAACGAACGCGACGTCATGTGACAGTGCGACGCCGAGCAGGTCGGTGGTGTCGATTCCGGGAAGTCGCACCCAGCAGAACATTCCCCCGGTTGGCGAGGCGTACTCGATGCGGGTGCCGAGCTCATCGTCGAGCGCGGCCGTCAGGGCGTGTGCGCGAGCGGCGTAAGCGGAAGTGATCGTGCCAATATGGGCGTCGAACCACGATGCGTCCGAGAGTAGGTCTGCCACCATCAGTTGGTTCAGGGTCGACCCGCACAGGTCCGCGGACTGCTTGAGTCGTTCGACCAGGCCGACGATCGCTGGTGTTGCGCTCAACCATCCGACACGGAGCGCGGGCGCCAATGTCTTCGACGCAGAGCCCAGGCGGATCACGCGCTCGCCGACGATCGGGGAAGGGGCCGGTCCGTCGAATCTCAGGCGTCCGTATGGATCGTCGTCGACGATCCAGAATCCGTAGGTGTCAGCGAGATCTGTGAGTCTGCGACGAGTGGTCGGGCTTGCAGTGACTCCCGAGGGGTTGTGGAAGTTGCTGACTGTGTGCACGAGGCGAGGACGGACGCCGCTGTCGAGCAGTCTGATGAGCGCTGCGATGTTCGTGCCGTCGTGTGTGATCGGCAGCGCCGCGACATCTGCGCGCACGGATTGAAACGCCTGCAGGGCGCCGACGTAGACGGGATCATCCACGACGACGACATCGCCGGGATCGACGAGAGCCAGGGCGAGCAACGACAAGGCCTGCTGGGAGCCGTGAGTCAGCAGGAGTCGATCTGCGTCGACACCTTCGTGAGCTGCCACCGCATCGCGCGCCTGCGCTGCTCCGCGGCTCGTCGTGTACTGAAGGGCATCACGGTGGCCAAGCACCCGTGTCGCGGCGTCGGCTATCCGTTCAGCCGGGATGAGCTCGGTGGCCGGGAGCCCGCCCGCCAGGCTCAGCACGCCGGGGCGCTCGGTGACGGCGAGAAGGTCGCGAATCGCCGATCCCCGTACGCCGCGGAGCGCTGCTGATTCGATGGGGATCGCTGGAATTGTCGGGGACTGTGGCATCGCACGTCACTCCTGTTCTCGGGAACTGAACGGGGAGGTGATGCGGATGGTCACCGTGAAGGCGTACGTGGGTGGGCGCCTGCTCGTAGGGTAGCGAGCGGATCTCACTCAACGGTATTCGCGTCTCACTATGTGGAACGTATCGAGATGGGTGGTGCGGGTGTGGCGACGACTAACCGGCGCTTTTAGTGAAAACGATTATCGTTTAAGATAGTGGTATGAAGGCACGCAACTCGGTACGGTCCCTGAAGAACAAGCCAGGTGCACAGGTGGTGCGACGTCGCGGTCGCATCTTCGTCATCAACAAAAAGGATCCGCGGTACAAGGGCCGCCAGGGGTGAGTGCAAAAAACGCCCTCCGACGTGGGTCGGAGGGCGTTTCTGCTTGTGGAGCTAAGGGGACTCGAACCCCTGACCCCCACACTGCCAGTGCGATTCGCAGTGTCTGTGCGGGTTTGGCTGCGGTCGGTTCAATCGGTGCTGACCAGTGCAGATGACGCTTTCGGTTCGGTTCCGTATCCGCCCGGTCGTGCGGTTCTTGGCACACTGTCGGCACACTGCGGGGGTCTGGTGTTTCGCTCGGAGTCGACGTACTCGGGGCCGTGCGACGATCGACGGGTGGATGAGCGACTACCTTCGGGGCTGCGTGCCGTCGTGTTCGATGTCGGTGAGACGTTGGTCGACGAGTCGCGCATGTGGGCTGAGCGCGCACTCGACTCGGGGACGACGCCGTTCGCGCTGATGGGTGTGCTCGGTGCGTTGATCGAACGCGACGAGGACCATCGGCAGGTCTGGCAGCGGCTCGGGGTGACCGCTCCGGCGTCGACGACGCCCATCACGTCCGTCGACCTGTATCCCGACGCCGTCGGCTGTCTGCGGGCGGCGCGGGCGGCTGGGTTCGTCGTCGGTATCGCGGGCAACCAGCCGGCGGGGGCGGTCGCCGGTCTGCGCTCTCTCGGTTTCGGTGCCGACTTCGTCGCGTTGTCTGCCGGGTGGCGGGTGGCGAAGCCGTCGCCGGAGTTCTTCGAGCGGGTGGTGCAGGCAGCGGGTGTCGAGGCGGGCGAGGTGCTGTACGTCGGTGATCGGCTCGACAACGACGTGCTGCCTGCGACCGGTGCGGGTCTGCGGACGGCATTTCTGCGGCGCGGTCCGTGGGGCCACATTCACGGGAGCAGACGGCAGGTGAGCGTCGCCGATGTGCGGCTGGACTCGCTCGACGAACTGGGCGAGCAGTTGGCCCGGTACGGGCGAGCGTGACTCGACGAGGGCGGGGGTTCGGATCGCCACTGCCGACGCCTGCTGAAGCGGTCGAGGCATACCGGTCCGGGCAGACAGCGCGGGTCGGGTCGGCGAATCCGTTCGCAGGCCGGCGGGTGTTGGGCGTCCTGTGGTGGCGCGGCTATCGGGAGGCGAGCGAGGTGCGTCGTGTCGAGTTCGCGGCGCGGGAGGCAGAGCGGCGTCGACAGGCACATACCGAGGTCGACGACAGGCCGTGACGCCGAGGTAGGTCGGCTACTCGCAGCGCTCCGGACCGGGCGCAGCCAGCAACGTCGCGGGCACTTTCACGGCTACTCGCAACGCTCGGATCGGTTGCGGCTGGTGGCGTGTCGCCGACACCGGGTAGGCGCGGACCCGACCGGCTGCCTGTCGGTCGCGTCCACGTCCGGTGATGCTGTCAGGTGGTCGCGAGCAGGTCGGTCAGGAGCCGGTTGCGGAACTCTTCGACCTGCTCCCACAGGTGGATGTTCGACGCCTGCCCGAGCGCGTCGGGGTCGACGTTCTGCAGTTCGTACATGGTTTGGGCGGTGTAGCCGTACGCGGGAACGAACGGGGTATCACTGCCGGGTGGTGTCGTCATGGGTGCTGCTTTCGTCATGCTGGCCGGGTGTCAGTGCGAGGGCAGTGGATTCGGGGCGATGCTGCGGGTGATCGTCCGGGTGAGCCTCACGAGCGGGCGCGGGGCGGGGTTCCCGAGAACGGGTGCGCTGTCGATGAGTTCACGGACGGTGTCGACGAGGCGTGCGCTGTCGAGGGGCTGCCGGCGTTGCTCAGCGACCGCTGTGATGGCGTCGGCGAGCGTCGCGGCAGTGACTGGTCGCCACGGGCCGTTTCCGTGGCGGTGGACGAGTTGGGGGCCTCGGCGGGCGATGCGTTGGTCGTGTTCGGCGAGCCATGCGCGGGCGTAGAACGCGAGCATGTGGGGTTCGTCGGTGCTGGGGGTCGATGTCGTGTCTGGTGTGTGTGCCGGTTTCATGGGTGTTCGCCTTGCTGTCGGAGTGGGGCTGTGCGGGCCTGTGCGCCTGTGTGAGGGGTTCGGCCCGGTGTGTGGGTGCCGAGCCTCGGTTATCGCGTCTGTGGCGTTCTGAGAGCCGTTGTGGGGGATCTGGATTCACTGATGCGGGTGACGTGGACGTCGATGTGGTGGTCGGTGGCGAGGTCGTGCAGTTTGCTCGCCGTGTCGTGGTCGACGGTCAGGTCGATCGAGTAGTCGGGGATGCGGACGTTCCATCGACCTGCTGCGCGGCTGCGGGCTGCGGTCGTGGTGGTGTCGTCGTCGAACGCGGGTAGTGCTTGGGCGGCGGCTTCACGAGCTCGGTGCCGGTTGAGGGCGACTCGGACGGTGTCGTGGCTGATGCCGTAGTGGCGGGCGAGGACGTCGGGTTCCCATCCGTGGTGTTCGTGGAGCCACGAGAGTTGCGCGTCTCGGGCGGCTCGCCACTGGTGGGTGCCGGGTTCGCCTGCGTTGGTGAGTTCGGTGTCGAGTCTGTCGAGGAACTGCTGTGCGGTTCGTTCTTCGTGGTCGCTGAGCATGGGGTGTTCCTGTCGTCGGAGTCGGTGGGGGTCAGGGGATGCGGTAGTGGGTGCGGTCTCGGGTGACGTCGCCGTTGGGGACGAGGCGGGTGTCGAGGACGTGCAGGACTTGCTCGGCGACGGGGGTGCCGCTGCTGTAGCTGCCTTCCTTGGCGGGGTCGAGTTGCTGTCTGATCTGCTCGGCGGTGAGGGGGCCGTGTTTGGCGAGCAGGTTGCGGGCCTTGGTCGCGGCGTTGCGCAGTTCCTGCTCGAACTGGGCGGGTGTTTGGGGCCTGCGCTTGGCCGGCACGGGGTCAGCGGCTGGTGTGCGTCGGCGGCGCGGCTTCGGCTCGGGTGCGGGCCGCTGGTGGGTGCATCGTTCGACAGGCTCGATCGAGGTGCCGTCGGGGCCGAGTCGCCATCCGTGGTCATCGCACAGGTCGCAGTCGACGAGAGCGCGCTGTCGTTCAGCTTTCGTGGCTGCGGCGCGTTGGGCCTGCCGGGTCTGCCACGCCTCGTGTGCGAGGCGGGTGTCGCGGCAGGGGCGGCAGGGTTCGTCGACGGGGCCGGCGATCGATCGGTGACGCTGGCAGCGACTGGCCGGCTCGGGGTCGTCCTCGACTGTCTGTTCGGTCGGGTTGCTGTTCTTCGGGGATTCCGGTGTGGGGGTGTGTGGGGTACCTGCGGGCGGTTCGTCATCTGCCGAACGCGACGCCCCCTGATCCTTGATCTGATTACTGATCTGATGGGTGGGTAGTGAGTACCTACCTTCCCTGCCCGTCATTGCCCCCCTTCCCTGCCCGTGAGTGCCCCCCTTCCCGGTGTCGGAAGGTAGGCAGTCAGTGCCCCCCTTCCCGTCGGGTGAAGGTGGGTAGTCACTGCCCCCCTTCGGGTTTGCGTCGGCGTCGGCTTCGGGCGTCATGTGGGGCATCTGCCGGACGAGTGCGTAGACGTTCGCCATCCGATAGCCGCGACGGTTTCCGCCGCGCTCGGTGAGCACGAGATAGCCCTTGTCGACCAGAGCGGCGAGGGTGCGCCGGACGTGCCGGGTGTCCATGCCGCAGTCGGGGGCGAGGCTGCTGCCCACAGATGGGCGGGCGTTGCGGCCATCGTCGCCGGCGTAGTTCGCGAGCATCGTGAGAACCAGGTACTCAACCGGTGTGATGTGTGTTCGGCAGCCGCGGAGGTCTTTGTACCACTGGAACTTCGACCACTTCCTCATGTGCGGTCACCGCCCGATGACGCCGAACGAGCGCGGGCGCGTGCGCGTCGGCAGGTGCGGCAGTGGCGGCGTAGTCGACCATCGACCCATCCGACCGAGGTGTTCTCGGCGTCGTAGCGGTGGCCGGCTGGGCAGTGGGTGCGCCCGGCCTGCGCGTGGTGACCGTTGTCGACGACACTGCGCATGATCGCCGAGTGCGTGCCGTAGGTCAGGTTAGCGAGGCTGCAGTCGCTGTAATCGCCGTTGCGGGATCGGCATTCGAGGCCAGCGGGTCGCGGTCCGACGAACGCGCCGAGAACGAGAGCGCGCACGCGGTGTTGTCGCATGACGCCGTCGCGGTGCAGGTTGACGACCGAGTGCCCGACGTGGTCGTGCGCGTGGGCGAGGATGCGACCGGGCCGCGTGTATCGGTGGCCGCGGGCATCGGTGACGCGTCGGGGCCGTGACCAGACACGACCGTGGTTCGACACGTCGTAGAGGCCGAGGTAGCCGCTGATCGGCTGCCACTGCTCGCCGGTGTCCGCAGGTCGTGGCGACCGACTATCATCGGTGCCACTGCTGTCGGAGCAGGGTTCGGGAGCCGCCCCACTGGGGCGGCTTTCGTCGTTCGGGGGCATCGCTCAGGCGTCCTCGATGCCCAGCATGCGGCGCATGGGTGCGGATGGAACGCGTACGCGCCGACCGATCTTGATCGACGGAATGTCGCCGGTTTTGACGTGGTCGTAACCGGTGATGCGGTCGATCTGCAGCAACGCTGCGGCCTGCTTGACCGAGATCGTGGGCTGGTTCTGGACTGCCCACATGGCGGTGTTGGTGTCGCCGATGCGGGTGATGGCGCGGTGTGCGGCGTGGAGAGCGGCAGCGGCTTCGGGAGTGAGGCCGTCGGCGGGAACCTGTGCGATGGCGTCGAGCGCGTCGGAGAGGTCGAGAGCGGGTTCGGCAGTCTGGGGCATAGCGGAGCGGTCCTTTTGGGAAAGGAAACGACCCCGGCCGCGTGCCAGCGAGTTGAATCTGTGGAATTTGTGTCGCCCAACTTATCACACCTCGGCGCTACGCTGTCCAGCATGACGCGACGGGCAGAACCGATCACGAAGCGGACCGCGAAGAACGGGACCGTCAGCTACACGTTCCAACTCGACGTCGGCACCAAGCCCGACGGCGGTCGGCTTCGGCAGCGGTTCACCTACCGCACGATGGCCGAGGCTCGCCGCGAATACCGCCGGATCGCAACGGAAGTCGAGTCGGGCAAGTACGTCGGCAGGCACTCGGTGACCGTCGGCGAGTACCTGACCGGTTGGCTCGATGGGCGACGCGACATTCGACCGGGCACCCTCGCGAACTACCGTCAGGCGCTACGCCCCGTCGTCGAACGCCTCGGTGGAATCGGGTTGCAGCAGTTGACGAAAGCTCACATCGACGAACTCGTGACGTGGCGGATGGAGTCGGGCCGATCAACGACAGCGGCACGGCTGAGCGACCGAGCCGTTCGGGTACTCGACTATGTCGCAACGCATCCCGACGGCGTCACCTACTCGCAGGTCGAATCCGAGTGCGGGGCCAACGCGGGCAAGTTCCTCGACAGGTTGCGCGCCAGCGGTCACGTCACCCGGCCATCGCGGGGCCGATACGTGGCGGCACGCGTCGCCGATGACGAACCCGAGGTGTCGGGTGTGAGTGCGCGGACCGTCGGAACCATGCTCGTGTTGCTGACGTCGGCGCTCGCTGACGCCGAGGCGCAGGGGCTTGTCGTGCGCAACGTCGCCGAACACGTTGAGCGACCGAAGGCCGAGACACGCGAGATGGCGGCATGGGCGCAGGACCAGGCCGAGGCGTTCCGCGTGCACGTCGAGAACGATCGCGGCTACGCGCTGTGGTTGCTCACCCTGTACGGGCTGCGGCGCTCGGAGGTGCTGGGGCTGCGGTGGGATGCGATCGACTTCGACGCGGGCACGGTCGCCATCGTGGCGGGCCGAGTGGTGGTGCCCGGTGGCACGGTCGAGGGTGACCCGAAGTCGGCGCGGTCCCGCCGGGTGCTGCCGATGCCCGGTGACGTGATCGCGGCGTTGCGGTCGTTCAAGGCGGCACAGGCAGCCGAACGCCTCGTGATGGGGTCGGAGTGGCCCGACACGGGGCTGGTGGCGGTCAACGCGGACGGGTCGCCGATTCGGCCCGAGACGTACTCGGCGGAGTTCCGTCGCCTGGTGAAAGTGGCTGGGCTGCCGAGGATCCGGTTGCACGACGTGCGGCACACGTCGGTGTCGCTGATGATGGCCCGCGGTGTCCCAGTGCTCGACGTCGCGAAGTGGCACGGGCACGACCCGGCGATGACCCTGCGCGTCTACGGGCACGTCGACGGTGATGCGTTGGCGCGGGCTGGTGCATCGCTGTTCGGGCAGGCGGCGAGCGAATGAGTGAGTCAGAGCCGACCAGCATGAACGGCGAGATCGGCATCGGGTTTGTTGTGCAGAGCAACGTGACGGGCATCCTCAGTGCGGCGTGGAATATCCGGTCTCACCGCACGTCGTTCTACCTGTCGCCGCTCGGCGTTGGCGCGACTCCGCTGAAACTCAGCCTGCACGGTGCCGACGACAGGCCGCACACGAGCGAACCAGGGTTCAAGCTCGACGTCGTGCGCGAGAACCTTGGGAAGGCTGCCGCGCAGGGCTCACGAATCATCGACGCCAGCGGCTACCTTCCGCAGTGGTTCACCGGTCGCGAGGTTGCGCCGGGCGTACGGCATGCCCTGCGATTCCTCCACCGGCCAGCACTGTTCGCCGAGGGCACGCCGTCGGCGTCGGTGCCCCAGCCGACAACGGCGAGCACGATTCACTCACGATTCGCGGCACCGGTCGAGGACGACGAGGCGGTGTACATCGACGTATACGTCAGCCAGGGCAAACCGTTCTGGGAGAACGTCGACGAGACCCGAGCGGCGAATGCCGGTGTCGGGCCGATCGTGAACACGATTCGCGAGTACCTGACAGTGATCGGGCGCAAAGTGACCTACCGCGAAGAACTCGACCCGTTCAGCGGCGACTACCAGCCGCTCGACGACCATGATCCCGAGGCCGACGGGCCAGTGCACCGCGTTGAGGCGTTCCGCCACGATGCGCACGGCGTGATGTGGATTACCGAGGTGCTGATGCCCGAGCGTGTGATCGACGACCCGGCGAACGCGTACAAGCTGCCACCGAAACGGCCGTGACCACAGTGACCGAGCGCGAGGACGCCGTCGACCGTTTCCGGCGGCTGCTGTCGAGTCACATCGGATTTCTCAAGCGGTCGTGCTGGCTGTTCGACCAGGGCCACGAGGACGAGGCGCTGCGGATCGCGACCTCGTTGCGCGTGTTGTTCCACGACACTCGGCACGCGACGTCGCTGCTCACACACCTCGGGATGAACGGACCCGAGGCGCTGATGCTCGGCACCGAACACAATCGGCACGGTCCCGACTGGTGGATGGATTTCTTTGTCGTGCACCTGGATCTCAACGGGCCGGAGCCGGTGCGCGTGAGCGCTGCCTGTGCGCAGCGGTACACCGGGCGACCGATCGCCGACTGGTGGTCGGGTGAGACGTTGTTCTCCTACGACGGCACCGGCTACACGCGGCGGGCTGTCGTGCGGGCCATGACCGACCAGGACGGCGGCGCGCACGTCGACGCTGTCCTCGCAGGGTTCTACGAATCGCTGATGCGACACGGCGAAGGCCTGTCGATCGTCGCCGAGTTCGAGCGGCTGGGCGCGACACCATTCGAGAACGGGGTGCCGCAGTACGCCGGCAACGCTCACCTCGCGTTGATGCGGCAACTTGCGCACGAGGTTCTGGCGACGGTGAGTTACTTCGAGTGGCCGGTGCAGGATTCACCGATCGTGCCGTGGACGACCCGCTTCCCGACCAAGGCGAACGCGACGATGACGCGGAACGTCGATGAGTGAGGTGGCCCGTCTACCGAGCGATGGCACATTCTCGGCACACTGCGGGAATTCGGTACGACGAAGGGCAGGTCAGAAATAGTGTCTGACCTGCCCTTTGTGTTGTGGAGCTAAGGGGACTCGAACCCCTGACCCCCACACTGCCAGTGTGGTGCGCTACCAGCTGCGCCATAGCCCCGTATTCATGAATGCGCGCTCGCCGTTTCCGTGCCAAGCGCAATGGCGAAACTACACCATCCTTGTGGACGGAACCAAATTCGGTCGGTAACCCCGGAGGCCGGAGCAGCGCTCCGGCTCACGGAACGGATCCGGCCCGGCGGCGTGCGGGGTCGGGGACCCGTGGCCTCGACATCAGACAGGGTGTCTGCGCTGCACGTATGCGGCGCAGACACCCTACTCGTGATCTGGGTCGAGACGGCGCACCTCAGTGCGCAGCTTCGAAAGCTTCGAGGACGTTGAGCGGAATGCGGCCGCGATCGCTCACTTCGAAACCGTTCTTGGTTGCCCACGCACGGATTGCCTGCGTCTGCTCTTTGCTCCGGCCTCCGCCTGTGTTCTGCGCGACACGCTTTGCGCCCCGTGATCCGCTCGCACGAGAGACTGAAATGTATTTCGCCAGGCCGTCGCGGAACTGCTGGGCGTGCTTCGACGATGTGTCGAACTCGTAGTTCTTGCCGTCGAGGCTCCAGCGCACGGTTTCGTACTCATCGAGCACCTTGCCGTCGACGTCGTCGATGACCTGAACGATTTCCTTCTTTGCCATTTTCCCTCCGAGTTGCTTTGTGGACGTGTGCGGTCGCAACCGACTCCAGGTTGCTGCAATAGAACGCTGGTGTTGCGGTGGACGGTCACCACACTCGGCTCGACTATCGCGTGATCGCCTGTCCGGTGCAGAAGTATATGCATTCTTTATACACCTTGGGTTTGACTGTTCGGAATCAGCATTGGCCTCGACGCCGCATGTCGAGTGGCGACCGGGGTTCGCGCATCGAAATGCGGTTTGTATCACTACCGACGATTGCGGATCAAAGAATGTGAGCTTCAGTTCGTCGGAGGTGTGCTGAGGCCTTCGTCGGGCTGATCAGAGGTCGTTGTCGTGACTGTCTCGGACTCGATTCCGGCCCGATTCGAAAGTGTCGCAGGGGCCTTGTCTGCAGCATTGAGAGGGGCGAAACCCTTTGTGCTGAGCGAGAATCCGGATTGCGAGTCCGATTGCAGACAGTAGATTCCAGGGGTGTCTATGAGGCAGGAGAATCGTCCGACAGAAATGGTGGTGCCGTAGTCGACGATTGCGCTGCGATATAAAACCGGATGCTCATTCTGGCACCCACCCTGCTGTGCGCGGTCGGCCGTCAGGACCACGAGATCCTCAGCCCACGCACAGGAACGCGGCGTGCGCGCCGGGCGTGGCGCCGATGATTGGTGGTCATTCGCGCGACATGTCAGAGCGCGGCGGGAAGCGTCGACGTTGATCTCGGTAGAGCAACTCACGTCTCTGCTCGGGGTGGTGAAGTGAAAACCCGACGTCTCGACAACCGGCCCACGCGGGGTCGTCGAACCCTGGTGATATCGAGAATTGTCTGCGCGAGGGGCCGTAGCTATCGCGCGGCCGATTGTCCCGCTCGGCAGAAACGTTGCTGTTCGGCTCTGTGTCGCGATTGTCGTCGACGACGTCGGATAATCAGATTCCGTCGACAACTGATCGGTGGGCGGCAGGACGATCGATGACGGTGTGGTGTTGGTATCCAGGCCGCACGCGCTGAGGACAACACCGAGAAGTGCTGCCGCCATGAATGCGGGAACCGCCAGAAAGCGCGCGCGGCGTCGACCGTACCCTTGCACTGTGTCGACCCCCAAGATCGTGTTGTTCTACGTCTTCACGCCACTCCCGGATCCCGAGGCAATACGCCTGTGGCAGCTAGCCGTGTGCGAATCGCTCGATCTTCGCGGAAGGATCATCGTTTCCCCGCACGGTATCAATGGCACGGTCGGCGGCGAACTCGACAGCGTCAAACGCTACGTCAGGAGACTGCGCGAGTACCCGGCATTCCGCGATGTCGACATCAAATGGTCCGAAGGCCTCGGCGACGACTTCCCGAAACTCGTCGTTCGCGTGAGACCGGAAATCGTCACGTTCGGTGCGCCGGACGAGCTCGACGTCGACGTCAACGGTGTCGTCGGTGGCGGTGAGCGGCTCGACCCCGACGGCGTTCATCGCCTGGTCGCAGAGCGTGGCGACGACGTCGTCTTCTTTGACGGACGCAATCGGATCGAGGCCGAGATCGGACGTTTCGCGGGCGCAGTCGTGCCCGAGGTCGGAGCCACGCGCGACTTCGTCCCGCTCCTCGACAGCGGGGCGTTCGATCACCTCAAGGATCGCCCGGTCGTCACCTACTGCACGGGCGGGGTGCGCTGCGAGGTGCTGTCGATGCTGATGCGCAAGCGCGGTTTCTCCGAGGTCTATCAACTCGACGGCGGCATCGTCCGCTACGGCGAACAGTTCGGCGACGACGGTCTGTGGGAGGGCTCGCTGTATGTCTTCGACAAGCGGATGACCGTCGACTTCTCCGACGACGCCGCGGTACTCGGTCGATGTGGCGAGTGTGGACGGCCGACGAGCAACGTCGACAACTACCCGGATCGGCAGGGACGCGAGCTGGCGGTGATCTGCCCCGACTGCTTCGACGGACTCGCCGACACTCGCGGATGAACTCACAGCCGGTGCCCGTGGTCGTCCTCGCCGGCTTTCTCGGCGCGGGTAAGACGACCGTGCTCAATCACCTGCTGCGGTCCGGCGGTGGGGGCGACGGGGGAGCGGTAGGCAGAGCGCGACTCGGCGTGCTCGTCAACGATTTCGGTGCCATCAACATCGACGCACTGCTTGTGGCCGGCCAGGCCGACGGCGCGGTGACGCTCTCCAACGGCTGCATGTGCTGCTCTGTCGATCGGGACGGTCTCGACGAGGCGCTCGTCGCGCTTGCACGACCGGAGGCCGGACTCGATGCGATCGTGATCGAAGCGAGTGGCATCGCGGAACCGAAAGCGCTTGTCCGACTCGTCGCAGGACTCGACGACCCCGCGATGCGGTACGGCGGCCTCGTATACGTGGTCGATGCCGCAGGCTTCGGGGCCTTGCGCGAGCGACACCCCGACGTCGACGCGCACCTGGCGATCGCCGATCTCGTCGTGGTCAACAAGCGTGATCTCGTCGAAGAACACGAGCTCGCACACCTGCTTGCCGCGGTGCGCGCGGTGAACCCTTCGGCACCGACGGTCGCCGTGGCCGAGGGTCGGATCGACCCGGGACTGCTGTTCGATCGACTCGAGCGAGACGTCGGGGATGACTCCGCGCCGCGTCAGCTCACTCTCGACGAGCTGCTGATCGCCGACACCGACTCCGGGTGCGATGACCACGGGTCACACGTGCACCTGCACGACGCCTACCAATCCGTCGAGGTCGAGACATCTGACGGCGTCGATCCTCGACGTCTCGCTGCTCTCCTGCACGAGCCTCCGGTCGGGTGCTATCGGATCAAGGGAGTCGTACGGTTCGATCTGCCCGGGTATCCCGAGCGGTACGTCGTGCATGCTGTCGGCGGGTTCGTCCGCGTGGTCCGCGAGGGGTGGTCGGCAGAAGTACCCCACACCGCAATCGTTGCCATCGGGTCGGAGATGGACCCCGTTGCGGCGCGGCAAGCGCTCGAGAGCGTCCTGGCCACTGCGGAGACGCCAGACGACGAGTACGGCATCCTGCACATCACCCGGTATCTGCACGAGCCGAGCTGACCGAGCGCGCCTCGCCGGTTGCACGAACGTCACAGGTCCCTAACGAATCCCGTCATGCCAGGTCATCGATTTCCGCATTGCGCGTTCGGCTGCTTAGCTGTTAAAGCTGTGACTGTTGTGACTAGTGTTGCGTCTTGGAAGGAGTGAGGTGCGCTCGGCAGAAGCCGAATGCGCGCCCGAAACCGTGATGACCCAGAAACGACACCTGCGGACCCGTGTGTCTGCTGCTGCCGCCGCGCTCGCATTTGCGGCCACCGCAACCGTCACCGTCGCGACGGGGACAGGAACCGCGACGGCTGCTCCCGCTGCGCCGTCGGCAACCGGCACCGCCCTTGCGGGTAAGACGGTGTTTCTCGATCCCGGACATCAGGGGGGCTCCGCAGGCCACAGCCTGTCGGCACAGGTCCCCGACGGCCGCGGAGGCAAGAAGGACTGCCAGACGACCGGTGCCACCGGCGTCAACGGTGCGGCTGAGCACACGGTGAACTGGCAGATCTCGCAGCTGGTCAAGGCCGGCCTGGAAAGTCAGGGCGCGCGGGTCGTCTTGAGCAGGCCCGATGACACCGGTTGGGGCGGTTGCGTCGACGAACGCGCTGCTGCCGCGAGCCGATCGGGTGCTGCGGTTGCCGTCAGTCTGCACGCGGACTCGACGACGGCCGGCGCTGATGCGACGAAGAAGGGCTTTCACATGATCGTGCCCTCGCTGCCGCTGCCCGACGCCAAGGCGAATGCGGTGCAGGGTGGTGAGGGTCGCAAGGCGTCGAACGTCATGCGCGACGCCTTCGTCAAGGCCGGTTTCGCGTCGGCGAACTATGCGGGCGTGGTCAACGGAATCCAGACGCGATCCGACATCGCCGCGGTCAATCTGACAACTGTGCCCGCCGTGTTCATCGAGATGGGCAACCTGTCGAACCCGAGCGAGGCTGCCGCACTCGCCGGACGCGACGGCCAGTTGAAGTACGCGATGGCGATCACCAACGGCATCCTCAACTACGCGCATCCGGGTGCTGCGGCGCCGTCGGTCGACACGCTCAACAAGCCGCCCGCCACACCGCCGTCGAGTTCTCCCAGTTCTGACGGCGGGCTGTCGCTGGTCATCCCGTTCGTTCAGCAGCTGTTGAAGTCCGGCGACCCGAAGGAGATCACGCAGCTGCTGCTCTCCGAGGGGCCCGACGTGTCCGCACAGGTGCTCAACGCGATGCTCGACGTGATCTACGGGCTCTTCGACGGCAAACTGCCCGTCGGGTGAGGCCGTACCGGCCGTTCCCTGATCGTCCGGTAGCCACTCGCCGCCGTGGGTCGCCAGCTACTGTTGGAAACCATGGGTATCCGTGATCTCGTCGTCATGAAGACGCCGGTGCCGTCGCTGCGCGGTCGCAAGGTGCTGATCACCGGCGCGGCAAGTGGGATCGGCCGGGCGACGGCGGAAGCCGCAGCGGCCGAGGGCGCCGAGTTGGTCCTGACCGATCTGCATTCCGAGCCGCTCGACGAGGTGGTTGCCTCGATCACCGGGACCGGCGGCACCGTGCTGTTCCACCTCGCCGGCGACGTCTCCGATTACGAGTGGGTGTCCGCGTTCGCCCGTCAGGTCGACGCCGAGGTCGGCGTGATGGATGTGGTGATGAACATCGCGGGCATCTCGGTGTGGGGCACCGTGGAGAACCTGCAGCACAAGCACTGGCGGTCGATGGTCGACGTCAACCTCATGGGTCCTATCCACATCATCGAATCCTTTGTGCCGCAGATGGTTCGACGCGGCCACGGCGGTCACCTGGTGAATGTGTCGTCAGCCGCAGGGCTTCTCGCACTTCCGTGGCATGCGGCCTACAGCGCCAGCAAGTTCGGCATCCGGGGCGTTTCGGAGGTTCTCAGATATGACCTGCGTCGCCACGGTATCGGTGTCTCACTCGTGTGCCCCGGTGCTGTCGCCACGCCACTCGTCAACACGGTGAGCATCGTCGGCGTCGATCGGGATGATCCGCGAATTGCCAAGGCCATCAGTCAATTTCACCGTGTGTCCGTCCCGCCGGAGACGGCGGCGGCCAAGATCCTCGCCGGTGTGCGAAAGAACAAATTCATGGTCTACACCTCCTTCGACACACGATTCGGATTCTGGTGGGCGCGCAAGTTCGCGTTGCCGTACGAGATCGTCATGCGAGTGGCCAACAATCGTTTCGATCATCTCGCACGGGTGGCGGGTAGCACACTCGAGACGCGGTCGGCGCAGAACGTTCAGTCGGGGACCGCAGCGGACCGCGGGTGAACGACTCCTTCGTCAAAACCGCTGGCCCGGAAACTGATCCGGACTTCTTCGCGGCCGAAGCGGCATCGTTGCGGTGGCTGTCGGCAGGGGGTGCTCGCGTCGTCGAGGTGATCTCGGTGTCGGCGGACAGAATCGAATCGCAGCGTGTGACGACAACACGCCCAACCGTGGCGGCGGCCGAGGCCTTCGGCGACATGCTCGCCCGTACCCACGACGCGGGAGCCGACGCATTCGGCTCTCTACCAGACGGTTACGACGGCAGGCAGTTCATCGGGAAGCTGCCGCTGCCGACCGTGATGCTCGACCGCTGGGGTGAGTTCTATGCGTCGGCGCGCGTCCTGCCATTCCTCGAGGCAGGGATCGCCGCAGGCAACGTCAGCGCGCGCGACGCAGAGCTCACGCGCGATGCCTGCGATCTGATCGCCTCCGGGAAGTTCGACGACGGCGCGTCACCGGCTCGGTTGCACGGCGACCTGTGGGGCGGAAACGTCATGTGGACACCCGAGGGTGCAGTGCTCATCGATCCGGCCGCCCACGGGGGACACCGCGAAACCGACCTCGCGATGCTCGCGCTGTTCGGATGCCCTCACCTCGACAGCATCGTCGACGGTTATCAGCGGCGGCACCCGTTGACCGACGGCTTCAGGCAACGAATCCCCATGCATCAACTACACCCGCTCGCGGTGCACTCGGTACGACATGGACCCGGCTACGGTGTCGCGCTCGGCGACGCCGCACGGAAGACGTTGGAGCTCGCGGGAGGTGGCGGATGATGTCGACGCCTGGCCAGGGCGACTTCGATCCGTCGGTTCTGATCGTCTCGGCGACCCGAGCGGAGGCGCGGTATGTGCCGTCGGGCGCGCGATTGCTGATCACCGGTATCGGCAAAATGCGCGCCACAGCGGCACTGACGCGGATGCTCGCCGACCCGTCGGCGCCGCCCACACGGCTCATCGTGAATATCGGTACCGCGGGTGCGCTGCACGATCATCACGCCGGATTGTTCCTGCCGTCGGTGGTCGTCGAACACGACATCAGCGCCGCTGAACTTCGCGCGATGGGCTACCCGCTCATCGACCGGTGGGAGATCGCCGGTGGCGACGGCTCGGTCCTCGCCTCCGGGGACACATTCGTCGCCGACCCGGTGCGCCGCTCGAGTCTGGCCCAGCACGCCGACCTGGTGGACATGGAAGGCTGCGCCATCGCGTACGTGGCTGCCGCATTCGACGTCGAGTGTCGACTGGTGAAAGTGGTCAGCGACGGCGCCGACGAACAGGCGATGGACTGGCCGTCGCTGGTCGACGATGCGGCTCGACTACTCGGTGGCTGGCTCGTCGACGGAGTTCACTGAACCGCGTTCTGCACTGGATTCTCAGCGCTGATTGCGGGCGCGGGTGGTCTGGTAAACGGCCGAACCGTTCGATCGCGTCGCGGGCTCGTACCGGTCGAGATCTGCTGCCGGCTGGGCGTGAGCCGATGGGGCACCGTCGAGTTGCTCGCCCGCCGCGCTGCGCTGGACCTGTCCCGCCGTGGCACGCGGGCGTTGATTCTGCGACGACGCACTCCTCGGCGGACGCGGGCGTTGGGCATCCTCACGCCCGGGGCGTTCGCGGTCGTCGGGTGCGGGGCGCTCGCGGGCCTGATCCCGCCTGCCGCGGGTCTGGTCAGTTCTGTCTCCCGCAGATCGCTCACCGGCGGCTCGTTCACCAGCGGTTCGACGCCGCGGACGCGCATCGCTGGTCGGTGCTGCGGTCGCGGGCGCCGTGCGACTGCGAGGCGTCGCGTTGGGTTGCGACCGGGCAGACGGGGATGCGGTGGACTGGGACGCGGCGGAATCGCCGGAACGCTGTGGAGAACGCGACCGCTTCGGCTCGCCCGACTGCGGGCTGTGCTGCGACTTACGCTTCGACGCGGGCGCGTCCCCGCGCGGCGAATCACCGCCCCGCGAACTCTTGCTCTGCGCACTTCGGCGCTGCGAATTGCTGCTCTCAGGACGCGGGGCGTCGGAACTCCGGGCACGAGAACGTCGCGATTCGGGGCTTCGTGCGGCCGCACCCTTCGCCCTGTCACCCTTCGCCTCGTCGTTCTTCGACGGCGGGTTCTTGAACGTGTGCTGAGTTCGGGCCGTGCGGCTGCGACGCGTCGGTGCGGGCGAATCGGTCGGAGTCTGGTGGCGCGTGATGTACCACCGGCCCACTCCGAGCGCGAGCGTGACGAGGAAGGTGACGAGGATCCACGGGAAATCGTTGGCGATCGGTAGCAGAACCTTGAAGATCAGGCTCTTGAGGCCCGACGCCTCGTCGGCGTTGAGGCCATACAGGGTGATGACACCCACACCGAAAGCGATCAGCGGAGGTTGGGCTACGGCGGTGAACAGTGCCCGTCTGCGCACCGTGAGGACTGCGACGACGCAGCCGACGAGGTAGAAGAAATTGAAGACCGCACCGAGGCCGTCGCTCTGGTTGGCGTCGATGATCGCCCCGACGGCGGTGAACACCGCGGCCACCACAACAGCGCCCCACCAGGGGATACCCCGGACGTTGGGCAGTACCGACTGTTGGTCGACGGGCACCGCGGAGCGGCTTCGCTGCGGGAAAGGCACTCCTAGACGGTACCGGGTGATCCGCAGATTTCCCTCAACCAGATGGCGATGTTGCGTGCGCGTCTGGTTCGTCGGGTGTTGACGAATCGGGCTCTGACGACGAGACGGGCGTTCCGGGCGTCGAGCGGACGCCGATGTCGACGGAGCCGGGCTGCGTCGTCTCGGCGGAGATTCCGAGCGATTCCAGCGATGCCAGTTTGCGCGCGGTGACCCCGACTCGGGTATCGACCGCGCCCAGCGTTGAGTTGAACGACTCCACCGCCCGGCGCAGCGACACACCCATCTTGTCCAGGTGTCCGAGGACAGAGCCGAGGCGGTGGTGAAGCTCGACGCCCAGCTCGCGGATCACAGCGGCGTCGGCCGCGAGTGCGTCGTGGCGCCACCCCAACGCGACTGTGCGCAACAGGGCCACGAGGCTCGTCGGTGTCGTCACCACGACGTTTCGCGCGAAGCCGAACTCGATGAGGCCCGGGTCGGCGCGCACCGCGGCGTCGAGGATGGTGTCGCCGGGCACGAACAACACGACCATCTCCGGGGTGTTCGCGAACGCGGTCCAGTACGACTTCGACGCGAGCTGCGTGATGTGCGAACGGACCGCGCGTGCGTGGTCGTTCAGATGCGCTTCCTGCTTGTCCGGGTCCGTGCAGTCAGCGGCCGCCAGGTAGGCGTGCAGCGGGACCTTCGCGTCCACGACGATCTCGCGTTGACCTGCCAGATGGATCACCATGTCGGGACGAACCTGCCCCGCGAGATCCGACTCGGCCGACACCTGCGTGCTGAAGTCGCAGTGCTCGCTCATGCCGGCCAACTCGACGACCCGCTCGAGCTGTAGCTCGCCCCAGCGGCCCCTGATGTGCGGAGTGTGCAGCGCGTTGGCCAGTGCGCGGGTCTCGGTGGAGAGCTGCTGCGAGGCGATGTGCATGCCGCGCACCTGCTCGGTGAGGCCCGAGTACGCACTGATCCGACTGCGCTCGACCCTGCGCAGTTCCTCCGACAGTTGGCCGAGTACGCCGCGTAACGGCTCGACGATGTGGTTGACCTGCGTCCCGATGGCCGTCGACTGTCTGCGTGCGGCGTCCTCGCTGGCCGCTGAGAGCGATCGCGCTGCGAGTTCCTGGGAACTGCGCAGTGCGTCCGCCTCAGTGCGCGCGGCCGCCACCGCGGCGGAGGAGCGTGACGCGTTGGCCAACCAACCCAGCACGGCACCGATCAACAGACCCACGAACAAGGCGGCGGTGACGGACAACATGGCCTCGATCGTGCTACGAGGCACCGACAAACTCGTGTCGCCCCAGGTCAGCGTCCCGTTCGTGTCAGTAGGTCGGGGTCCCGCCGTCTTCGTAGGTCAGCAACCACTGCTTGAGCGCTGCGCCGTAGCGGAACCCGGCGATGGTGCCGTTCTGGCGAAGCACGCGATGGCAGGGGACGAACAGGGTCACGGCATTGCGTGCGCACGCCGCGGCGGTGGCGCGAATCGCCGTCGGGTGTCCGGCAGCGTCCGCGAGTGTCGCAAAGGTCAGCGGGTGACCGGCGGCGATCTGCCGCAGCGCGCCCCACACCGCCTCCACGTACGGGCCCGATCGCTGCCGTACGGGCACCGAGTCGATCGCCCCGAGGTCGCCGGCGAAATAGGCGTTGACCGCGTCGCTCACGGTTGTGAGCTCGGAGGACCATTGCGACGACGACGGACGCAGCGTCGGATGAACTCCCGGAAGCAATGCCGCCGCGTCGTCGGTCCAGCCGGACGCGAGCACCGCGCCGGTGTCGTCGACGACGGCGGTGAACGGTCCGGTGGGCGTGGCGACGGTGACGTGCGCGGCGGTTGCGTCCGGCGCAGCGTGTGTGCGCGGCTCGGTATCTGCGGTCACAGCGGTATCAACCGCGGACCTCTTGTCGGTGTCGGTGGTGCTCACGGTGCTCCTCTGGTGTGCCGGTACAGGACTGCTCCGACACACGACCCCGACAGGTCAGCAGACCGTGCCGAGCTGCGGCCCGAGCCGATGGCGCCACAGATACATCGATGCATAGGAGCGCCACGGTGCCCACCCCTGAGTCGCGGCGAGGTCAACGCCGAGATCGGCTGCCGCGTGCCGCACCACGAGGTCGTGGTGGAGCAGGGTGTCAGGGTCGCCGGTGACGACCATGGTCACGTAGTCGGCCGTCCAGGCGCCGACTCCCCGCAAACCCAGGAGACGAGCACGCAACTCAGACGCATCGACCCCCGGGTGGAGTTCCACTGAATTCTCGGCGAGGGCCAACGCCGCGGCGACCACGGATTCGACGCGTGTACGCGGCCCGCGCAGTACCGATCTCCCGTTCTCGGCGATCGCGGTCGCCGTCGGAAAGGCACGATGGGGCCCGTCACTCCATCCGGTCCGTTCGCCGAGAGCAGCCACCAACTCGCCGACGTGATGACGCGCCGCGCGCACGCTGATCTGCTGACCCATCATCGTGCGGATCAGCGCTTCCGTCGGGTCCGGCGATCCGGGCAGACGAATGCCCGGCCTCGCGTCGACGAGCGTCGCGAGTATGGGGTCGGCGCGGAGCACGGTGTCGGCTGCGTCGGCGTCGGCGTCGAGATCGAGAAGTCTGCGCACGCGCGCTACCGCCGCACCGAGATCCCGGGTGTCGAGGTGTGCGAGGCGGACCCGGATGAATCCGCCACGCCGATCGGACTCGGGGCCGGGCGAGAGCCGGAGAAGGGCGTGCCCGTGGGGCAGTGAGAGGACACGCGAGAACGTCCAGGCGCCCGAGGGATTCCCGGTGAATTCCTCCAGCGAGTCGACGGCATGGGCGCCCAACAGCGTCGCGGGCCACGACGCGTCGAACGGATCGCGGTACGGGAGCCGCAAGGAGATGCCTCCGGCGTCGGAGAACCGGCCCACCTCGGCGTCGGGGTGACCGCCGCCGCGGAGTGCCCGCAGACGCGTCGGCGTCAGTCCGAAGACGTCGCGGATGGTGTCGTTGAACTGCCGCACGCTCGAGAAACCCGCGGCGAACGCGACGTCGGCCATCGGCATCGACGTCCGCTGGATGAGCGTGCATGCGTTTGTCGCGCGGTGCGCACGGGCGAGAGCGAGTGGGCCTGCCCCGAGCTCTGCTGTCAGCACTCGGTTGAGATGGCGGACGGAGTAGCCGAGCGCCGCGGCGAGGCCGTCGACACCGCTGCGCTCCACCAGGCCGTCGGAGATCAGTCGCATCGCACGTGTGCCGAGGTCGGCGTCGGAGTTCCATCTCGGTGAGCCGGGAACTGCGTCCGGGGCGCAGCGTCGGCACGCGCGAAAACCCCGCACCTGGGCCGCCGCCGCGGTGGGTACAAACGAGACGTTCGCGGGACGCGGTGTCGGAGCGGGACACGACGGTCGGCAGTAGATGCCCGTCGTATGCACGGTGACATAAAACTGGCCGTCGAATCGGCGATCACGCGCCGACAGCGCGCGATAGCAGGAGTCGAACCCGAGGTCAGAGGCGATTACCGGGGCGTTCACACGTTCACTGTGGCACAGTCGTCCGGGTCGACTCTGGCGGAAATCGGCCATTGCTACCGGCGCGTAGCAATACGCTCAAAACGTGACGCAGATTACATTTCGGTGGCACCATGTTGCGCATGGGCACACCGTTCGGAGGTTTCCGACATCGAGGTCGCAACCGTGAACTCCCGCTCGCGGAGTATCCCGAGTGGGGCCTGGACATCCTGCGAGGACTGTACGGCTCCGACACGGTCGACAGTGTCCTGGCGGAGCAGGCTTCTACGCCACCGAAGTGGTTCGACGATGATCTCGGCGGCCAGAACGGCACGCGGCCGGTGGGCGGGGGACAGGGCAGTGCACTCGGTGGCCGAACGGAGATCCGACGCGTCAACGATCCCGAGTCGGATCGCGATGGCTCAGTACGGTCGGCCGACAGCGCCCACGACGATTCGGTACCGCCGGAGATTCTGACCCCGATGCTTGCCGAGATCGAAGCGATCAACGCGTTACTGCGCTGGCTCAAACGAACGTTCGCACGACACTGACGCGCCGAGCGCCTTTCGCGCGAGAGTGCCCGCTCGTGTGAGGATCGTCGCGTGACTGCTTCGTCAGATGGCATGCCCGCTGAGGCTGCTTCCGCGTCCGCTGCGCCCGAGCCGCACCCCGCAGGGGCAGAGAGCAGCCCTACAAAGACGTATCCGACGCGGATGTCGGTGGTTCGTGAGGGTCTGCGGGAGTCTGCGATCGTCGCACTGCAGTCGGTGCTCGTCGTGGCGGCGGTGTGGGTGCTGCTGTGGGTCGTCGGCAAGCTGTGGGTGGTGCTGCTGCCGGTGCTGCTGGCGATCATCGTCTGCACCGTGCTCTGGCCACCGGTCGGGTGGCTGCGTCGCAAAGGCGTTCCGCCTGCGGCGGCGGCGCTGCTCATGATGGTGATCGCGATCGGCGTCGTCGCAGCGGTCATCGCCCTCATCGTTCCCTCGGTGGTCAGGCAGGCTCCTGAGCTGGCTGCGCGCGCCACCGACGGTCTGCGGCGACTGCAGGACTGGGCGCAGGGGCCGCCATTGAATATCCGCGATGAGCAGATCGACAATGCTGTCCACGCCATCGTCGACAAGCTGCAGTCGAGCTCTGCGACGATCGCCTCGGGCGTGTTCAGCGGTGTCGGGACGGCGACGTCGCTGTTGGTCACGCTGTTCACCCTGATCGTGCTGGTCTTTTTCTTCCTCAAGGACGGGCCGAAGTTCACGCCGTGGATCGATCGAACCGTCGGGCATCCGTCTGCCACGCACATCAGCGAGGTGCTGCGCCGAATGTGGAGCACGCTCGGCGGATTCATCCGTACTCAGGCCATCGTCAGTCTCGTGGACGCCACCTTCATCGGAATCGGTCTGTTCATCCTGCAGGTGCCGCTGGCCGGGGTTCTCATGGTGATCACCTTCATGGGCGGCTTCATCCCGATCGTCGGCGCGTTCGTCGCCGGAGCGCTCGCTGTTTTGATCGCGCTCGTGTCGAACGGTCTGACCACTGCTCTCATCGTGCTCGCCATCATCATCGGTGTTCAGCAGCTCGAGGGGAACGTGCTGCAGCCGTGGCTACAGGCCAAGTCGATGAACCTGCACGCTGTCATCGTGCTGCTGGCGGTGACACTCGGCGGTTCGATCTTCGGCATCACCGGCGCGTTTCTCGCGGTCCCCGCTGCGGCCACGTTCACCGTCGTGCTGCGGTATCTGAACGAACAGATTGCCAAGCGAGCAGGCGAGACGATTCCGCCCGAGGGCGCTCCCGTGACCGAGAACGTCGGAGTGCCCGACGACAAGGAGCCTCCCGACGCCGGAGATGGCGACGACAACGACGCCGACGCGTCACCGTAGACTGGACACCCGTGAGTCTCACCCTCGGCATCGTCGGACTTCCCAACGTCGGCAAGTCCACCCTCTTCAATGCACTGACCCGCAACGACGTCCTCGCAGCGAACTATCCGTTCGCCACGATCGAGCCCAACGTCGGAGTGGTGGAGCTGCCCGACAAGCGCCTCGAGCGCCTCGCCGAGATCTTCGGTAGCGAGCGCATCCTGCCCGCCACCGTGTCGTTCGTCGACATCGCGGGCATCGTCAAGGGCGCCTCCGAGGGCGAGGGCATGGGTAACCAGTTCCTCGCCAACATCCGCGAGGCCGACGCCATCTGTCAGGTCGTTCGCGTGTTCGCCGACGACGACGTGGTGCATGTGGATGGCCGCGTCGACCCGCTCGCCGACATCGAGGTCATCGAAACCGAGCTCATCCTCGCCGACATGCAGACGCTCGAGAAGGCCATCCCGCGGCTGGAGAAGGAAGCCCGCAAGAACAAGGACCAGGCCGAGGTGCTCGACGCCGCGAAGAAGGCCCAGGCGGTCCTCGACTCGGGCAAAACCCTGTTCTCGCAGAAGGATTCGTTCGATCTGGCGTCGGTACGCGAACTGCACCTGATGACGGCCAAGCCGTTCCTCTATGTGTTCAACGCCGACGAGTCGATCCTCACCGACGACGCCCGCAAGGCCGAGCTCGAGGCCGCCATCGCTCCCACCGACGCGGTGTTCCTCGACGCCAAGGTCGAGAGTGAACTGCTTGAACTCGACGAGGCCGACGCCCAGGAACTGCTCGACTCCATCGGGCAGGACGAGCCGGGCCTCCGTTCACTGGCACGGGCCGGATTCCACACGCTCGGCCTGCAGACGTACCTCACCGCGGGCCCGAAAGAGTCGCGCGCGTGGACGATTCACCAGGGCGACACCGCACCCAAGGCGGCAGGCGTCATCCACACGGACTTCGAAAAGGGCTTCATCAAAGCCGAGATCGTGTCGTTCGACGACCTCGACGCCGCCGGCTCGATGCAGGCCGCCAAGGCCGCGGGCAAGGTCCGCATGGAGGGCAAGGACTACGTCATGCACGACGGGGACGTCGTCGAATTCAGGTTCAACGTGTAATTACCTGGTCTGACCTGCATATACATCGCACATCACCGGGGTCCTGCGCGACGTGTCGTGCAGGACCCCGGTGCTTCTGCGAGGAGCGGTCACCACTTACAGTTGCCATTGTGGTCACTGCGTCGACACTCATCGAGACAGGGCCCGGCGTCCCGGAGACCGACTACGGTGGACGAGCCCCCGGGGCGGTCGGCGCGGCGGTTCGGGCCGCGGTGCCGGGCCAGCAGGGGCGGGGGACCGTGCAGCCAGAGTTCTGGCACGACCCACGCTTTCTCGAGGTCGAGTCGCGGCGGTCGTGCAGGGAGAACTCCTGCTATAGGTTGCATACGCACGATCGCTTCGCGATCGGGATCATCGACGAGGGCACGAGCGAATTCGTTGGGCGATCCGCAACTCCCGTGATGCTCGAGGCTGGCGACGTCGTGCTCATCCCGGCGGGGCACCTGCACCGGTGCAACCCGGTCGGCGGGCGGTGGGTGTATCAGATGATGCTTCTCGACGAAGACTGGCTGCGCACTCGGATCTGGCCGCGCGACGCCTCGTTCGATGGGACGATCCAGGTTCATCGAGATGGCGACGCGCGTCGCCTCTTCTCTGACGCGAATGGGCTGCTCTACGACGCGCCCGACGACCTCTCGGCGTTCCGTCGGCTCCTGTGCCGAGCCTTCTCCAGGCTGACGACGCCGGAGCTTCTCGAGCCTCGGCCCTCCGCGATGATCGCGACCGATCTGCAGCCGGTGCTCGAGGTGCTCGCCGAGCAGGTCGAGGATCCGCGGCTGGATGACCTCGCCGGGCTGGTCGGGATGAACCGCTTCCAGCTGATCCGCGCCGTCAGGTCGGCCACGGGCCTCACCCCGATCGCGTGGCGCAACAACGCGCGCGTCGTGCGGGCCCGAGCCATGCTGCGCGGCGGTGAGCCCATCGCATCCGTCGCGCACGCGCTGGGCTTCTCGGATCAGAGCCACCTCCACCGAGTATTCCGGCAGTACGTCGCGGCGACGCCCGGAAGCTATCGAGGCTGACGCAATTTCGTCCAAGACGCGCGGCGCATCGCGGCGCGAGGGTGATGGGGTCCCCTCGTCTCGCCGTTCGAAAGCTCCATGGAACAGTTCGTCGCCGTCGCCCTCGCCCACTTTCTCGCCCTCCTGATCCCGGGCGTCGACTTCTTCCTCGTCGTGCGCACCGCCGCGGCCCACGGGTGGCGGGTCGCCAGCGGCACGTGCGTCGGGATCGCCACCGCGAACGCGATCTTCATCGCCGCAGCCTTCGGCGGCTTGTCCCTGATCGGCGACGACGTCGTGCTCGCCATGGTCGAACTCGCCGGCGGTGTCTTCCTCGTGTGGATGGGAGTTGCGTTCTGGCGGGCGCGGAACGCGATCAGGACCGCCGGAGGCGGGGCTGCAGGGCGTGCGGCATGGGGGAAGAACTTCGGGCTGGGACTGACCTCGGGCCTGCTTAACCCGAAGAACCTGCTGTTCTACGTCAGCCTCGCGGCAGCGACGACGAGCGTGTCCCCCGGTCTGAAGGTTGTGTACGGGGTCTGGATGTTCGCGGTCGTGCTGGGCTGGGACCTGTTCGTCGCCGGGCTGATGGGAGCTCCCCGCAACCGCGCGGTCCTCGACCGTGCGCTCCCTTGGGTCACGCGGTTCGCCGCGATCGTCGTCGCCCTGTTCGGCGCGGGTGCCGTGGTCACGGCCTTCCGCACGCTGCTCGGGTGAGCACCGGTCTCGGCCCGGCCCAGAGGTTTCTCCGTGCCGGAACTCAATGGAGTTCAGATTTAACGCCTAGCGTTATTGACGGATTCCGTTATATGATGTCTGGGTGATCAGATCGTTCGGTAGCAAGGAAACCGAACGGCTGTGGCGCCGTGAGCGTGTGCGGTCGATGGATCCGAGGATCCATCGCGTCGCACTGCGCAAGCTTCGTCAGGTGGGATCGGCGGAGTCACTCGAGGACCTCCGCGTCCCGCCCGGCAACCGGCTCGAGGCTCTCAAGGGTGATCGGGCCGGCCAGCACAGCATCAGGATCAACGACCAGTGGCGGGTCTGCTTCGTGTGGACCGACGCCGGACCGGAGGAGGTGCAGATCGTTGACTACCACTGACAGGATCGAGCCGATTCACCCGGGTGAGGTTCTCATGGAGGACTTCATCGAGGGCTTCGGCATCACGCAGAACAAGCTCGCCGTATCGATCGGTGTGCCGCCTCGGCGGATTAACGAGATCGTGCACGGCAAGCGTGGCATCACGGCGGACACCGCTCTGCGCCTTGCGAAGTACTTCGGTACGTCGGCGGAGTTCTGGATCAACCTGCAGAGCCACTACGAGCTCGACCGCGCAGAGGACGCCGCAGGGGAGCAGATCGCATCGATCACCCCGCTGGCGCTCGCGTGAACATGACGCATGTGATCGGATGCTGCGTCAGCCATATCCGGTTTCCTGGGAATTGGACACCGCATGGCGCTGCCTGATGCGGTGACTCGTGTGTGCCAAGCACTGATTCCCTCGATCATCACGGTGCCTACGTGCGGGTTTCGACGGGGCGCGTTTGCCGGATCTCGGTGGAGTTCCGTTCCAACGTGTAGGGGCCCGAGGAAGTGATCGCTTCGAGGGGCGGAGCCCAGCCGGTGATCCGTCGGGCGGCCGGCCCGGGGGAGTACCCGCGCCTGGTGGCAATCTGGCGCAGTGCGGTCGACGCCACCCACGACTTCCTCGCCGAGGTCGATCGTGACGAGATCGAATCGCACCTGGCTTCCGACTACCTGCCGCACGTCGACCTCCACGTTGCCGATCAGGATGGGCTCCCAGTCGGGTTCGCCGGAGTCTCAGGGGAGAGCCTCGAGATGCTGTTCGTCGACGCGCTGCACCGCGGCCAGGGGATCGGTACCCGCCTGCTCTCGTTCGCCCTCGCGGAGTGCGGCGTGCGAACCGTCGATGTCAACGAGCAGAATGCGTCGGCGGTCGACTTCTACCGCCGACGTGGTTTCATCGTTGTCGGTCGGAGCGAGCTGGACGATCAGGGTCGCCCCTACCCGATCCTCCACATGGCGTTCCGCGGCGCGGGTGCAGAGCCCGAATCAGTCGAGCTCCGGTTCACCGTGTAGCCGCCCGGCTACGTGTTGGAAGCGTGCGGGGCCGGTCGACGCCCACACCTCCGTGACACTTATGCATGCCGCGGCGGCGAGCGCTGCAGCGTCGACGTCCACAACGCGTCGTAGCATCGGCACGTGGGCGAGACCGAAGAAATCTATCTGGCGGGCGGCTGTCTGTGGGGCGTTCAGGCCTTCGTCTCGACCCTGCCGGGGGTGCTCTTCACCGAGGCTGGACGAGCGAACGGCGCCGGGCAGTCGCTCGACGGTGAGTACGACGGCTATGCCGAATGTGTGCGGACCCGCTTCGACCCGACGGTCGTGGGCGTCGCGCAACTGATGGCGTATCTCTTCGAGATCATCGACCCGTACAGCGTGAACCGACAGGGTCCGGACGTCGGCGAGAAGTACCGCACCGGCGTGTACTCCGACAACCCGACGCATCTGGAGCAGGCGCGAGAGTTCATCGCCGCGAGGGACGACGCCGAACTCGTCGTCGTCGAAACGTTGCCTCTCGCCAACTACGTGCGCAGCGCGGACGAACATCAGCACCGACTCGCCCGTTGTCCCGAGGACTCCTGCCACATTCCTGCGGAAGTGCTGACCAGGTACCGCAGCACGTCCGTCGACGAATGTGCTCTGTGAACTCGGTGCAGACACTCGACGACGCCGACCGTCGCGTGCTCGCACGGTGGGCGGTCGCGTGTGCGGAGCGTGTCGTCTCGCTGTTCGATGCCGACGCGAACGCGCAGAATGCGATTCACGACGCCGTCGCCCGAACCCGTGCGTATGCCGACGGCGACAGTACAGCCGCCGAGGAGATCGCCAAGCGGATGCAGGCGGTGAAGGCCGCGAAGCAGGCGACCACACCCGCGGGTGCGGCTGCCGCCCGGTCGGTCGCGCAGGCATCTGCGGTCGCCCACATGGGCGCGCACGCACTGGGTGCTGCAGCGTATGCGGTGAAGGCGGTTGGACTTGCGAAACCCGGCGATCCGCACGCAGTGGATGCCGAGATCCGTTGGCAGATAGAGGAGTTGACGGAGAAGGAGCGGTCGGCGTTACGTCGACTTCCGTCGCTCGGCTCCGATTCGTCAGGTCCTCTCGGGCCCGGGCTGCTGTGCCGCGGCGTCCTCGGTACGACGATCCGCGCCATCCAGGCGCAGACGGGATGCGCAGATCCTCCGGTCAGTCCTCCATGAGTGAGCGGTCGGTGGACAGTTCCACCGTCGCCCACACCTGATGTTCGGTGGAGGCGAGTCTGTCGACGATGAAACGGCGCACCTGATCTTCCTCTTCGACTCTCCAGACGCCGGGCGACACAAGGTAATCGATCTCCACGTAGAGCCTTCGCCCGAGTCGTGTGGCGCGAATGACCGGGTCAGCGAGGTCGAAGTGCTCTGTGGCCTCGGCGGCGGTCTGCTCGATGATCGCGCTCAGTTCGTCGGGCGGAGCGGCCTCCATCAGCTCGCGAATGGCTTGTCGTGCGAGCTTGACCGCCATCGGCGCGATGGCTGCCGAAGCGATCAAGACCAGCGTCGGATCGACGTAGGCGGCAGCCGATGCGGCACCGTGATGCCGGAGCGCGAGTGCGATACCACCGCCGATCGCGACCATCACGCTCATCAGGGTCCCGGCGCGCCAGCCGACGAGCTCAGCCCTGACCAACTGCGACGTCCGTGCCGGGTGAGTCAACAGCACGACGACGAGCAGCGACAGCGCAGCCGAGACGACACCGTAGAGGGCCACCGATCCGGGATCGGCGTCGGAGCCACCCGCGATGATCACCGACACGGCGTCGGCGACGCCGTAGGTGAGAGTCGCTATGAGCGCCGTGCCCTGCAGCGCGACCGCGAGCGCCGTCGCGCCGTGTCTGCCGAACGGGAACTCCACGCTCGGCGGCGAAGCCGCGGCGCGTGCGGCCACCATCGACGTCCCGACGAGCGCGATTCCCGCGAGCATGTAGATGCCGTCGAACAACACCACACTCGAGCCGCTGATCACGCCCCAGATCACCGCTCCACCGCCGAGCACTGCGGTGGCGACGAGGCTCGTTTTCAGCGCTCTGCTCTCGCCTGCTACTCCGTCAGACACCTTCGCAGTGTCGCATGACTCGACCGGCTACCGTGACCGACATGGCAGGCGATTGGCGTGAATCCAGAGTCGACGAGATGCGGTCACTGATCATGCGGGCCGACCCCGACATCGTCGAAGAGATCAAGTGGCGCAAGCCGTCGAATCCTGATGGTGTGCCCACGTTTTCGGCAGACGGACTGATCTGCACACTCGAGACCTACAAGGACAAGATCAAGCTCACCTTCGCCAAGGGGGCGTCGCTGCCCGATCCCGCGCACGTGTTCAACGCGAGCCTCACCGCCGGAACCAGACGCGCGATCGACATCAAAGAGAACGACGAGCTCGACGCCGACTCCTTCGTCGCGCTTGTGCAGGCGGCGATAGCACTCAATCGGGCGTGAGCCCCACGATTTCCCGATCAGCCGCGGTGCACGGGTTGGGCGCAGTGATGGCGTCGGTACTCATCGGGAGTGAGGCCGTACTTCGCTCGGAACCGGTTTCGGAAAGTGGCTGTTGAGGAGAACCCCGCGGCGTGGGCGATGTCGCCGAGCCGAGCCTGTCCCGGTTGTTCGAGTTGGCCACGGGCCCAGTCGAGTCGCCGAGCGGCGATTCGGTCCGCCAGTGACGGTTGATCCGGGTCAGCGAGTTGTCGGTAGAGGTGACGTTTGCTGATGTGCAGGTGCGTGGCGATGGTGTCGGCAGTGAACGTGGGGTTCCGAAAGTTTCGGTCGATCATGCCGTCGATCGCTTCTCGCAGGACAATCGGTTGCTCGCGCAAGGTCTGATATCGGCTGGTGTGCTGGTTGAGCAGCATCCGCACGACGTCGATGATGTTCTGCTCGGCAGCGGCGTCGACGTCGATCCCGCCGATGACGGCATCGAGGGCGAAACGTGTCACGAGTCCGGTGCATGCTCGCGTCAGCACCGTGTCGGCGGGATTGGGGGCGACGGTCGCTCCTGCGGCGATGTCGTCACCGAGCATGTCGGTCGGTATCCAGATCCCGGTCACCTCGGAGGTGCTGTGAGTGATGAGATCGTAGGGCAGGCGGCTGTCGGTGATCGACAACTCTCCGGCTCGCGCCAAGAACTCGTGCCCGTTGGCGGTGCCGGTGGTGAGTCCTGTCGAAATGCTGGCCAGCACCAGAAAGTTCGACGGGCACTCACGTATATGCGCCGCGGTTCTCATTGTCCGGACCGGCGTCTGCAGATAGCAGAATGTGAAGATCGAGCCGAGGGGCCGCCAGTAGGCGATCTGCTCGAAGTCCTCCGGAACCTCCGCATCGAACTCGACGATAGGCAGGTAGAGGTCGATCCCCTGCCGACCTCGCGAACGCACCTGGATCGACCGGTGAGGCCCGAGCGCGCCCACAGGTCCGATTCGTCTGCGCCATTGGTTGACGAGTTCAGGATCGAGTCCGGACCGGAGCATGGGCGAGCCCCTTTCGTCGACTTTCCCGTCCGTGTCCAGAATGGCAGAGCGCAGGGTGGTGTGTTCAGCAAAGGGGAGCATCACATCGGTACCGAGGAACGCGTCGGGTCAGGACGCGGAAACAGATGAATAGTCGACGTGCTCGGTCAGTGTGTACTCGCGAGTGATGCCGAGTTCGTTGAGCACGGTGTCGAAGACGGGCCGGGTGCCGCTGGTGTTGATCTCGAGAGAGCCGACGGTGTCGTGGGATCCGTGCAGGAGGAGCCCGCTCTTGACGAGCTGCAACCGAACATCACGCGCTTGGTCCTTGGCTGGGTTGATGAACGCGACGTGGGGTGCTTTGGCCTCGAACAACGGCTGCAGGATGGGATAGTGCGTGCAGCCGAGCACGATGTCGCGGACCGCGTGGGCGTTGAGCAGATCGTCGAGGTGGCTGGTGACCTCGGCATCGATGGCGGGACTGGTGAGATCCCCTTGCTCGATCAGCGCGGCCAGGTTGACGCTCGGCTCGCCGAACACAGTGATATCGGGGTCGAGTTCGTCGATGAGTGTGGGATAGCAGCGGGAGGCGATCGTGAACGCTGTCGCGATGACGCCCACCGACTGATAGCGCAGATGCACGACGTCCTCGGCTGCCGCTCGCACGATGGACAGGACGGGAATGCCGAACTGATCCTGATATCCACCGAACTCCGGCAGATCGAACGTCGTGGAGATGGTGTTGCATGCAACAGCCACCATCTTCACGCCTCGATTGGCGAGGTAACGCAGCATGTGGGAGGTGAGTTCGACGATCTCGGCGCCGGTGCGGTTTCCATACGGAGCGTTTCCATTGTCGCCGCAATAGATCACATTCTCGCCTGGTAACAGCTTGGACAGCGCGGCCACAGTGGTCAGGCCTCCGACGCCCGAATCGATGACGCCGAGAGGGGAGTGCTTGGTGATCACGTTGTGCTCCTGCATTGGGCGACGCGTGCGCTTGGCGAGAGGAAGTCCTGAAGTTCCAACAGCCAAGACAGAGAGCGTCTTTGGGGCCTATGGGTCGCTGCAACAGATAGCAGGAATCCGTCGTATCCCGGTGTGTCGCGTGCGATTCTGGCGCACTTTTGCAGCCCCATGTCGCAGTTCCGTGGTGTCCTTCCGGGAGCTGATGGCAGAGCCAACCGCACTCTGGCCGCGTCGAGTCCGCGCCGCCGGATCCGCGTCTCTCCGCGCGGGACACAGAATTACTGTCGATAACGATTTGCCCCGGTGGGTACACATCGCGGTCCGAGTCGCCGATACTGCAGCGGTGACCCAAGCCAGACGACGCTCCTTCTCCTCGGTGGCGGTGGCGATTCTTGCTGTCGTCGGCCTGATGTTCTCGGATCAGGGGAGTAGCGCCGCCGCAGGATGGCGCTACACGATGGTGGCCTTCAGCAACACCAGCGACATGTACATGGATGTGTACCAATCCGCCGACGGCAGCGCCTTCGAGCCCGTGGCCAAGCCCGCGTACCGGCCGCCGAGCGGCCGCGTGCGCGATCCCAGCATCTTCCGCCACGCCGACGGCTTCTACTACGTCACCTACACAACGGTCGACGGCGCGAACATCGGTTTCGCGCGCAGCCGCGACAGGGTGCACTGGAGTTTCGTGCGCAACGTACCGGTGCCGCTCTGCTGCGCGTTTCTGCCCGGCACCGGTGACGGCAAGGGGCTCGGTTCGTCGAGCGGGCCGGGCTCGTCCGGTTCTGCCGGATCGTCCGACGGTCCGTCGCTCTCCCCGTTCACCACCAAGGCATGGGCGCCCGACTGGTTTGTCGAGGGCGGGCGTGTCCACGTCATCTTCTCGATGTCGACGGGCGGAGGTTTCGTGCCGTACATCATGACAGCGCTCGACTCATCCCTGCGTGCGTGGGGTCCGCCCATTCCGCTTTCCGGACTCGGCGCAGACCACATCGATACGACGATCGTGAAGGTCGGCCAGACCTACCACGCCTTCACCAAAAACGAGACGAAGAAGGTTGTGCAACACGCAGTGTCGTCGTCGCTGTACGGTCCGTATCGGTTCATCGCGCCAGGCAACTGGGGTGCGTTCGTCGAGGGCCCCGCTGTGATCCAACTGCCCAGCGGTGCGTGGCGGATCTATCTCGATGCCTACAAGGCGGGCAAGTACCTCTACTCCGACAGCACCGACGGCCTCAACACCTGGACTCCGGTGAAAGAGCTTCCGGGACTGTCGGGTTCGGTTCGGCATCTGGGTATCATGCGTGAACCCTCGTGACGGAGAGAGTGACGACGGCGCGATGTCGATGAATGATGCCGACATCGTCGAGTTGACGACCGGCGACGCAGGTGAACTCCTGACATTGCAGCGAGCGGCGTACGTGACCGAGGCGCAACTACACGACGACGTCTCGCTGCCCGCACTGACGCAGACGCTACTCGACCTACTCACCGAACTGTCGGGTTCCGCGGTGCGTGCATGGGGGATTCGAGTCGGGGGCAGGCTGGTCGCGGCGATGCGAATCCGCGTCGACCGTGATGTGGCCGAGGTGATGCGCCTCGTCGTCGCTCCTGACATGCAGGGACGCGGGATGGGGACGCGTCTGCTCACCGCTGTCGACTCGGTACTGCCCGAGAATGTCACGCGCGTCGAACTGTTCACCGGGGAGCGGAGCGTCGCCAACTTACGGCTGTATCAGCGCATGGGCTATCGGGAGATCCGCAGACGCGACACCGGTCCGTATGACCTGGTGTATCTTGCCCGATACCGCGACTGATTCATGTCGCGCCATGGGCGATCACCGGGCGGCGCGGGTATCAAGGAGTCATGCCCTCCTCAACATTCACCAAACACACCTCCGGACGCCCGGCCCGCTGGGAGGTGGCAGGGTTGCGGTGGCTCGCAGGAGCTATGGACTCCGGCGGCGCATTGATTGTCGGCGTCGTGTCCACCGACGACTCCACGCTGACAGAGACCCGCGTAGATTCGACGTCACCGAGTGCCGATGCCGCAACGGATTTCGGCCGACGACTCGCCGTCACGCACACGCTCGACGAGTCTGCGCGCTGGGGTGAGGGGCCACCGGACTGGGAGGGTGCGGGATATCAGGGCCCCAACGACCACCTCCTCGATCTTCCGCTCACCGGGCACGACTCCTGGGGTGCGATGTATGCAGACGAGAGACTCATGCCACTGCTACCCGAGAGCGGCCTGCGCGGCAACGACGCACGCATCGTCGAACAGCTCTGTGAGCGGCTGCGCGAGGGGAACTTTGACACCGACGACGCTCCGTCGCGACTGCACGGCGATCTGTGGTCGGGAAATGTGATGTGGTCACCGGAGGGGTGTGTGCTCATCGATCCGTCGGCGCACGTGGGTCATCGGGAGACCGACCTCGCGGCCCTCGCGCTGTTTGGCACCCCGCATCTCGACGACATCCTCGACGGCTACCAACACCAGTACCCCCTGGCCGACGGCTGGCGTGAACGCGTGCCGCTCCATTACCTGTCAATGGTGCTCATGCATGCCGTCGTGTTCGGCGGGGGATACCGGGGCCAGGTGGTCGACATCGCACGCCGCTACGTCTGACAGGGTGACCCGCGGTGAACTTTCACATCGGTACCTCCGGTTGGCAGTACAAGGACTGGCGCGGCCACTTCTATCCGACCGGACTGCCGCAACGCCGCTGGCTGGAGTACTACGCGCAGAAGTTCTCGACAGTAGAGGTCAACAACACCTTCTACCGGCTCCCCGAACGGTCCACGTTTGAGGGGTGGAATGAGGTTCTGCCGCAAGGGTTTCTGGTATCGGTGAAGATGAGTCGGTATCTGACCCACGTGCGACGACTGAGGGAGCCTGCAGAACCGGTGGCGCGCTTCCTGGGTCGCGCGGACGCGCTCGGTGCGCATCTCGGGCCCGTTCTGTTGCAACTTCCCCCGAACCTGACGGTCGATCCGGAGGCGCTCGACGCCGTTCTTTCGGAGTTCGGGAAGACGGTGCGGGTCGTGGTCGAGCCGCGCAACGACTCGTGGTGGGTCGACGATGTCCGTGCGGCACTGGAAAAACACAATGCCGCACTGTGCTGGGCCGACCGCGGCAGCAGGTCGCTCACTCCGTTGTGGCGGACGGCAGACTTCGGTTACCTCCGAATGCATTCCGGTCTCGCTTCGCCTCCGCCGTCGTACGGCACCCGCGCCATCGACGGGTGGCTCGAGCGGCTGCACGCGGCGTTCACGTCGTCAGACGACGTCTTCGTCTACTTCAACAACGACACCGGCGGTGCCGCCGTCGACAACGCGATGACGATGGCGCGGCGGGCCGGGGCCGTGGCGTGATGTCTGCCTCTGCTGCCATGAGTGTCAGGGCAGTCCGAAACCGAAGGGGAGCCGCTGGCCAGAGCGCCCGCCGGATCCGTCGTCGGAACCGCCACCCGACCCGCTGCCGTCAGAACCACTGCCCTGCTCGGAAATCGTGGTCTGCTCCTTGTCGACGGTACTGCCGAGCGTGACCTGAACGGTCTTGGTCTGGCCGCCGGAGCTCACGGTGACGGGGATGGTCTCGCCCGGCGCATGTGTGAGGATCTGTGCCATGAGATCGGCATAGTTGCTGATGCTGGCATTGCCGATCTTGGTGATCGTGTCGCCATTCGCGATCCCGGCGTCAGCTGCCGGACCACCTGCCTGCACCGACCGAACCGTGGCACCGTTGACCGATTCATCGCTCGACGCGAGTGAACCCGACACTCCGAGAATGGGTTTGGTTGCCTGACCGTCCTGCATCAACTCGTTGGCAATCCGTTTGGCGGTATTGATCGGGATCGCGAAGCCGAGGCCGAACGCCTGCGGGCCCCTGCTCTGACCGGTGTCGACCGCCGAGTTCACAGCGATGACCTGGCCCTGCAGATTGACCAACGGCCCTCCTGAATTGCCAGGATTGATCGGGGTGTCGGTCTGGAGCCCGTTGTAGACGGTGACGGAGCCGCCCTGTTGGTCGCCTGCGGTGACGGTCCGCGACAGTGCGCTCACGATTCCGGATGTCACCGTGTTGGAGAGGTTTTCGGGGCTGCCGACGGCGACGACCTGTTGACCGACTTGAAGTGACCCCGAGTCGCCGATTGTCGCCGGTGTCAGTCCCGACGCGCCGTCGAGCTTGATCACCGCGATGTCGTACGACGGCGAGCTTCCCTTGACCGTCGCGGGATAGGTCTTTCCGTCCGGCGTGGTGACCTGGATCTTGGCACCGTTGCCGACGCCGTTGACGACGTGATTGTTGGTCAGTACGTAGCCGTCGGGGGAGAGGATGATGCCGCTGCCGACCGCTGAGCCCTGAGCCGTCGACACCTTGATGTCGGCCGTTGACTTCGATGCGACCTGCGCAGCGTAGGTAACCGAACCGGGTTGCGCGTCAGCGGCATTGGTCGCCGACGCAGGCGCAGAAGCGATGACCGGCGCACTCGACGACGACCCATGGTCGACAAGAGCGTACCCGCCCACGCCGACGAGTCCACCGACCAACCCGGCCAGTAACGCCGTTGCGACAACGGGTTTGGCGATTCCTCTGCCGCGGGGCGCAGGCATCGGTTGTGCCGACGGATACACTCCGCTGGGATAGGAACCGATCGGAGGAGGGCCGCTGTGATGACCAGCGGCATAGGGGCCGGCAGCGCTGTGGTCTGCAGTGTCGTACGGGTGCTGGTACGGCGTGCTCTGCCGCGACGGCTCGGGGAATGTGTCGGCGCTGTGCCGGTCGGGAGGCGTTGAATCGATCGGTGCTGTGCTGTACTGCTCGGGGAGCGGACCCTCGATCCGCGAGGTGTGGTGCTCGTCGGGCCTGTTGCTGTTCACGAGACCACACTGCCGTTCGTGACTGAGAGAGTGGTCAGAGCGTAAATCTGAATTTGCTGACAAAACATCGGTGTTCTCCTCAGCTCCGTGCCAGGTGATGGTTACCACGATGGGCGCCTGTGTGTTCTTCCGACTGTGCGGAGCCGGAACTCTGCTGTGCCGCAGTCGTTGTCGACGACGGTTCCGTCTTTGCCGCTGCGGTCGGTACGTTCAGGTCGTAGACCGTGTAGCCGCCGACGGTGCGGGCGGCGTAGTGGTTCGCGATCCATGCCGCGATAGTCGCGGCCACTGATCCGGTACTCCTACCCGTGTGCTGTTCACTGGCGAACTCTCCCATGGCCTTCGACGACTCGTCTCGTGCGGCAGGTGCCGTTTCGCGCTGACCGGTCACGACGTAGTAGCCGATCTGCTTGTCGGCCACGTACTTCTGGAACTGTGCGAGTGTCGGCGTCGGATCGTTGGAGAATCCACCGATGCCCATCACGGGAACGTGGGCGTCGAGTTCAAGCGATGCAGCGCTTGACGTTCTGGTGGTCGCCGCCGCCCAGCGGTCGGTACTCGACCGCAGCAAACGATCGAGTTGTGGCGAGTCCGCGGGGGAGCCGAAGCCATCGGAACCGCTGTGTTCGGCGACACCCGACGCCGAACCCTCGCGGCCGGAACCGGCGTGGCCAGAACTGTTGTGGCCGGGCAACACAGAGGGCCCGCCGCCGGTGTGCGCCACGGTGTCGCCATTGATGGCGAATGCCGCAGGAGCCGAGAGGACGGCCAGGACGCCGCACCCGGCGGCGACGAGTGCAACGGAGCGTCGTGCGCGTGGTGGCGCCGCGGCAAGTATCGCGGTTGCGATGGCAACGACAAGTACCGCCCAGCGCAGCCATGGGAACCATGACGACTCGCGGTCGAGCAGGATGAACGCCCAGACGCCCCCGACGACGATCATCGTCGCCAACCCCATGCGCGCGGTGACGGCGCGCCATGAGGTGCTCGATTGGCGCGCCCGCCACGCCTCGACGACCCCGATTCCCACCAACCCCGCAATCGGAGGGGCGATCGCGAGTGAATAGTAGGGATGAACCGTTCCGCTCATGAAGGACAACACGATTCCATCGAGCAGCAACCAGAGACCGAAGAGCAGCGCACCCGCACGCACGAGATCGGTACGCGGTGCGCGGCCACGCAGAGCCAGCACGATCACCACGCCGATGAGCGCCGAGGGCAGCAGGAACGAGATCTCCGCCCCGAACTCGCCGCCGAAGAGTCGGCCGATACCCGGCGTGCTGCCGAACCCGCCGCCACCGAAACCGGCTGCAGGGGAGTGCATGTAGTGATCCGCGGTCTCAGCCGAGCCGGCAGGAAAGTCACCACCGGTGTGGCCGTGCCCTGCTATGCGGTCGAGTCCGTTGTAGCCGAGGACCAGATTCATGAAATTGTTGTCCGTCGAACCCGCGAGGTACGGGCGCGACGATGCAGGCCACAGTAGCGTCAGTACGACGAACCATCCCGCTGACACCACCAGCGCGAGTGCAGCGGCCACCAGGTGCCACATGCGGCGCCTGAGCGTTGTCGGAGCTGCGAGTAGATAGACCGCGCCGAGCGCGGGCACGACCATGAGACCCTCGAGCATCTTCGCGAGAAACGCGAAACCCAGGGCGGCACCTGCCAACACGAGCCAGCGCACCGAGGCGCGTGACGTGGCCCGCACCGTGCAGTATGCCGCCGCCGTCATGAGCAGAACCATTGCAGCGTCGGGATTGTTGAACCGGAACATCAGGGCCGCAACCGGTGTCAGCGCGAGCGCAGCTCCCGAGACGAGTCCTGCCGTCCTGCCGGAGATGCGCGCGACCGTGGCATACAGCAGGGCGACCGACGCGACTCCCATGACGGCCTCGGGAATCAGCATGCTCGCAGACGAGTATCCGAAGACCTGGCCGGAAACCCCCATGACCCACTGGGAGAGCGGGGGCTTGTCAACGGTGATGAAGTTCGACGGGTCGACCGAGCCGAACAGTACCGCCTCCCAGTTGCGTGATCCCGCCCACGCTGCACCCGCATAGAACGTGTTGGCGTTTCCGTTGATCGTGATGTTCCACAGATAGAGCACCGCAGTCCCGGCGAGGAGTGCTGTGAGAGCCGCTCGATCGCGGTTCGTCGCAGGGCCCGGGCCGGCGTCGTGGTCGTCAGTTCTCCCGAGTACCCGCGGGGCGCCGAAGTCGGCGGCTGAGAAGGCAGTGGTCACGGACTCGATGGTGCGACCGCGGTGCTGAGGTTCGGCTGAGGCGGTGCTGCCAGGTCGCTGTGAGCATGTGGCCGCGCGCCCCTCCTCGGTTCGTGGTGTCCGTTCCGTCGGGATCGTCGACCACTCAGGGCTCTCACAGGCGCTGTCACTACCGTTGCCGGGTCGGGTCGGGGGAGAGTCCGCCCGCCGTCTGTGACGCCATGCACAGTCGGATCGGTCAGAAGACGAGGAAGGGCGACGAGCAGTGGAGCAGGAGGGAACATCGCGCGACCGAGCGCGTCGGACACCCTCCGGGCACGGTTTTCGTCGTCCAGATGGCAGACGGATGACCGCAGGTGAGGTTGCCGCGGGGTCATCGCGAGCCCGCTGGGGTTCCGCGGATGACCTGACCCAGCCCATTCCCACTGTTGCGAGCACCCCCGCGCCCGAACCCCGTCGACAAGGAACGACGCGACACGCACAGTCCCGTCCACCAACACGTTCGCGGCGTCCCTCTCTCGTCCATGTGGGGCGCCTGGCGGTCGCGCTGTGTTCAGCGGTGATCCTATGTGCTGTCGGGCTCGCCTGGGGCACTGCGACGCACGTTGCAGGAGGTTTCGGTCGGTCCGGTGCACTGGCAGGCGGGCCCGCCTCGACCGGTGGTGCCGAGAACATCCTGTTGATGGGCCTCGACACGCGCAAAGACCGCGACGGCAACAACCTGTCGCCGGACATCCTCAAGCAACTGCATGCCGGAGACGGCGACGAGGGCGGCTACAACACCAACACCCTGATTCTGGTGCACATCCCCGCGGACAGGAAGAACATCGTCGCGTTCTCCATTCCTCGCGACGACCTCGTCGATGTCGACGGTCTCGACGTGAGTCAGGCGAAGATCAAAGAGGCATATGGCCGCAAGAAGGCGATTCTCGAGGATCAGCTGACCGCTCAGGGTGTCACCGATCAGGCCACGCTCGAATCACGTGGACGTGAGGCAGGCCGAGTCGAGACCATTCAGACGGTCCGCCAGCTCACCGGGGTGCCGATCGACCGGTTCGCCGAGGTCAGTCTCGTCGGCTTCTATGACATCGCCAAGGCGCTCGGCGGGATCGATGTCTGCCTGAATCACTCTGTCCGCGACTCGTACTCGGGCGCACGCTTTCCTGCTGGACACCAGCACCTGAACGCGTCCCAGTCATTGGCGTTCGTTCGCCAGCGCCACGGGCTCGACAACGGTGACCTCGATCGCACCCACCGGCAGCAGGCCTTCCTCCTCTCGGTTCTTCACCAGGTGCAGAGCACGGGAATGCTGACCGATCCCGGGAAACTGAACAGACTCAGCACCGCACTCAACAACGACGTCGTCCTGTCCGACGGGTGGGACCTCATGTCCTGGGGCCAGCAGATGCTCGGCCCGAGCGACCAGCGGGTGAGTTTCCGCACCCTTCCTGTCGAGCGCTACGACACCGTCGACGGTCAGGACGTGAACATCATCGACGTCGCGACGGTGCGTGAACAGATCCAGACCGCGTTTGGCATGAAGGCCCCGTCGAGTACGGCTCCGCGGTCGGGCGACGGTTCCTCGTCGAGCGCGAGTGCGACGTCGACGACCGGCTCGGCCGGCGGTGAGGCAGGGGCCGATGAGAGCAACGGAGACGCCACGACGGCTTCGCTGGAAGGCCCCGCTCCCGATTCGGGTGGCACGGTGAGCAGCGGCGCGGCCATTCCCTGCGTCGACTGAGTGCGCGACTGGGTGAGCGGCTGAGTGAACGGCTGAGTGAACGGCAGGGACCGCAGCGCGCACCACGGGTCACCGCACGCGCCCGACCGTCGAACTGTCGCGCGCCGACCCGATCGCAACGGACAATCCGTCGGTTGCCGCAGCTCATCGGACGCAGCACAGTATCGGCCATGAGTACAGAAGCACCCACCGACGACGATGCCGCCGTCTCGCAGTTGAATTACGGCAGCAAGGTCCTCGCCGTCGAACCCGGCGGAAACGAGCCGATTCCGGCCGAGGCACGGCACGGTACGCCCCGCGGGTTGTTCTGGACGTGGACGGCCCCCAACCTCGAGTTCGCGACGATCTTCGTCGGTGTGCTCTCCGTCGGTGTCTTCGGACTGTCCTTCTGGCAGGCCGTCGTCGCGATCGTCGTGGGCAACGGCCTCGCGGCGGCCGCTCACTATCTCTTGTCAGCAGACGGGCCGCTGCACGGCGTACCGCAGATGGTGCTCGGCAGGCTCGCCTTCGGCTACCGCGGCAACATTCTGCCCGCGACCTTCATGGCGGTCATGTGTGGTGTCGGTTGGTTCGCGACCAACAGTGCCAGTGGAGCTTTCGCGTTGTCGACGCTGTTCGGCTTCACCCCGCTCGTCGGGTTGATCATCATCGTCATCGTGCAGACGGCGTTCGCGTTCTTCGGACACAACCTCGTCCAGCGTTTCGAGCGGATCGCCGCACCCATTCTTGCTGTGATCTTCTTGATCGCCGCCGTGATCATCTTCAGCAAGTCGCATCTCGGTGCGCCGCCGTCGTCCGGTGGCGGCTTCTCGATGTCCGGGTTCTGGCTGACCGTCGGCGCGGCATTCGGATACACCGCGGGCTGGACGCCGTACGCCGCCGACTACACCCGGTACCTGCCGACGACGGTGTCGCGGGTGCAGACCGGCGTGTACGCATCACTCGGGTTGTTCGTCTCCTGCACCGTACTGATGTTCGTGGGCGCGGCGTCGGTGACGATCGGAGCGGCGTCGTCGGACAATCCGACCGCAGCGTTCACGGCGAACCTGCCGACGCTGGTCGCCGACCTCACCTTGCTCGCCATCGCTGTCGGCGCCGTCGCGGCGAACGCGATCAACGTCTACTCCGGCGCAATGGCCTTCGTGACCATGGGATTCAAGTTGCCGATGAACACTCAGCGCGCGCTGGTCACGGTGCTGTTCGGTGTTGTCGGATTCCTAGTCGCTTGGTGGGCGCTTGCCGACGCCGCGGCGTCGTACGAGGCATTCCTGCTGCTGGTCGCCTACTGGATCGGTCCGTGGCTCGGGGTGGTGTTCGCCGACCGTCTGCTACGGAAGGAGAAGCCGTCGTTGAATCTTCTCTACGACACCAGATACGTGAACTGGGGTGGATTCGCGGCGTTCGTGATCGCGCTGGTCGGCTCGGTCCTGCTCTTCTGCAATCAAGAGAAATTCGTCGGGTACGTGGTTCGCCTCGTCCCCGAGTTGGGCGACATCGGCGCCTTTGTCGGGTTCGCAATCGCATTCGTGGGGTATGTGATTTTGGCTCGCACGAGCGTCGAGGCGTCGCAGCGAAGCCACCGCTGACGCCGTCGCCAGGGCCGTCAACGACGGTCACGCCGACGCGAGTCCTTCTCCGACGCTGCCGGAGCAGGGCTCGCGTCGTGTCGTCGGGTTCAGGAGCGTCGGGTTCGGGAGCGTCGGGTTCGGGAGCGTCGGGTTCGGGAGCGGCGGGTGATCGGGAGTTCGACGACTGGGCTTCTGCGGTCACCTCTGCGATGCGGTCCCGGTGGCCTCGGCGCGTAATGCGCTGAAGGCCAGCAGGATCGACGCGTACATATCGGGATCGGTGGGGTCGAAGCCGAGAACCTCGCGCACGCGGTCGAGTCGTTGATAGAGACTCTGGCGCCCGATGTGCAACGCCTGCGCAGAACGAGTGGCGCTGCAGCCGTTGCGCAGATGCACCTCGAGGGTACGTGCGAGTTGTGTCGACGACGCCGTGTCGTGGCGGAGAAGTGGATCGATGAGACCGATGAGTTCGTCGCGTGCCTCCGCGGACATCGAGCCCGCCGCGGCGTCGACTGCCAGCGACCTAGCGGTGAACACCCGACCGGAGAGGTTTGTGGAATGCGCGGATTCGACTGCGCTGCCCAATCTTTCGGCACAGGTCCGCAGTGAGTCGCCGAGTGTCATCGACAGCCCTGGCCCGGGTCCGGCATCTGCTGTCGCGCACGGTTGCCCCACGACGACGGTCACGCGACTGCCGTGGGGGCCGAGTTCGGTGAAGGCCTTGTGGACGCAGTCGACGGCGTCGTGCTCCCCGGCAGGGGTCGCCATCACGACAAGGCCGTACACGGTGGCGTCGACGGTCTCGAATACAACGCCGCCAAGGGGCGACGCCGCACGGCCCAGTGCACTCTCGGCCATCCGGGAATCGGGGGATTCGACTACTACCGGAACGATCTGCGACGACTGCGTCGCCGGAGCCCCCGATCCCGACAGTCGCGCGAACAGATCGGCGCGCCTGATGGGGCGCGAGGCGAGCAACTCCTCGATGAGTCGGGACGCCACCGCAGAACGGCTGATGCCTGCGCGCACCAGGGCCGAGGTCAGTGGGCCTGCCGCGCAATCGAGAAGCATCGCCGCGCGTTCTGCTGCGCCTGTGGTGGCACTCGGTCCGGCGATCAATCGCGCGATCTCACGTCCGCGAACGACAATCGCCGTCGATGCGAGTTGGTCATCGACGGCCCGCCACGCCGAACGGTCATCGTCGACGCCGTGCGCGGCGATCAGTGCGCCGCCCGCGCCGACCAGCACGATCGGGCAGCGCGCTGCGTCGGAGACGTGCTCGAGCATCTTGGCGACACCACCGCCGGAGGCCATGTCGTCGTGCAGCCTGGCGTCGAGTTGACCCCGCACCCGTAGATCGGACAGTTCTGCTGACACGATGGCGGTGTTGGCGGCGCGGCACATCTTGATGAACGGCACCACCCGACGCAGTTCGATGATCGGCAGGCGCCGTAGTGAGCCCTCGCGGATCACCTCCTCGGGAACGCTGTCAAAGCTGCGCCCGATCTCGAAGGCAAGCGCTGCGACACCGCGTTCGGCCAGCTCACGGATGTAGTGCCGACGGGTCCCCGCGTCCAGACCCGCCAAGCCGAGTCCGGTGGTCAAGAGCAGTTCACCACCGGCGAGGAGCGGACCAATCTCGTAGATCTCGCTGGAGTGCACCCATATCACCGGGCGTTCGAGGCAATCGTGCGCGGTGAGCACATGCGGATCGGCCTCGGTGAGGAAATCGTCGACGATCCGACGCAGGGAGAGCGTCGACGCCTGTCGTTCGGGCATGCACAGACGATATGCACGTCGCGGTCGGCGCGCGACATGACGGACTGTCGGTTGAAGACCACTGCGTCACCGCGCACAGTCGAGTCATGCTCCCGCGACATCAGACCACCTCCCCGGTAGACGCCGTGGCACTACTCGACACCGCCTATCAGCAGGCCCAACTGGGTGTCGCCGAGGGCGGCATCCCGATCGGTGCAGCACTGTTCAGCGCCGACGGCACGTTGCTCGGTGAGGGGCGTAATCGGCGCGTACAGCACGACGATCCGTCCGTGCATGGTGAGACCGACGCGTTCCGTGCGGCCGGCCGTCAGCGCGACTACTCGTCGACCATCATGGTCACCACCCTGGCGCCGTGCTGGTACTGCAGTGGGTTGATCCGGCAGTTCGGTATCGGCACCGTCCTGATCGGGGAGAACCGGACGTTCGCCGGCGGCGAGGAATGGTTGCGCGACCTCGGCGTCGACGTCATTGTTCTCGACGACGAGCGTTGCGTTGCGATGATGACGGACTTCATCGCAGATCATCCGGCACTGTGGAACGAGGACATCGGCGTCGTCGACGGAGGGGTGCACGAAGCGCGTTCGGAGAAGCGGGAGACGGTCCTGTGACCACCGAGAGCCCCATCCTGACGGTCGACCTGTCGCGGTGGCGCGAAGGCGGAGCCGGCGCCGACGCGGTATGCGCTGCAGTCGACGAATCGCTGCAGAAGGCGGGCTTCCTCCTCGTCACCGGCCACGGCATCGAGCCCGCGTTGCCTGCAGCACTACGGGCCGCCGCCCGAGAGTTCTTCGCGATGCCACCAGAAGTCAAGCAGCAGTACGCCGTCGGGGTCGGCGGTCGCGGCTGGATCGGTCCGGGACTCGAGGCCAACGGCTACTCCGAGGGCACCGAGACACCTCCCGACCTCAAGGAAACCTACAACTCGGGTGCACAGACGCGTGTCGGCATTCCCGAGGTCGACGACTACTGGTTCGCTCCCGATGTGTGGCCTGCCGAGGCACCGCGCCTGCGCGAGTTGTTCACGGCCTGGACCGCGGCCTGCAAGAAGTTGTCCGATGACCTGCTCGCGCTGATGGCTGCATCGCTGGGACTCACGTTCGGCGACAACCCTTTTCGCGATCTCGCCGGTGCGGCGACGTGGACGTCGAACATCAATCACTATCCGCCACTGACCGACGTGGGCGAGCCTGAGCCCGGCCAGTTCCGCATCGGCCCACACACCGACTTCGGCACGGTGACCATCCTCGACCGCGAGCCCGGCGCGGGAGGCCTTCAGGTCTACAGCGACGAGGGCGGCTGGGCGGACGCGCCGTACGATCCGTCGGCGCTGACGGTCAACATCGGCGACCTCCTCGAGTACTGGTCGGGCCGACGCTGGCCCGCGGGCAGGCACCGTGTGCTGCCTCCGCAGGCCGACGCACCCGAGGAGGACCTGGTCTCCTTGATCTTCTTCTACGAGCTCAACCACGACGCCGTGGTGACGCCGCTCGAGCCGCCAATCGGCAAGGTGGCCGGACGCCCGCCCGTCATCGGCGGTGAATTCATCAGGGAGCGGCTCGACGCCATCACCGTCGGCTAGCGGTTGCGGGTCATGATGGTGGTGGCGTTACTCGGTACGCGGCAGCCGAAAGCGGTCACTACTGATGGCCTCTGCCACCCTTCGGGCACTGCGCTCTTCGGATTCCTCCGACGTGTCGAGTACATGGTTGTCGAACTCGCCGAGGTCGGAGAACTGATCCCACATGGAGAGGATCGGCGCTTCGTCGATCAAAGCGCTCGGTGCTGTTCGGGCTCGGGCTCGCTGGAGCGCGATGTCTCGGTGCGGCCGGAGCACCACGTAATGGACTGTCGGTTCGGGGGGCTGTGCTGTTGTGGTCCGGAAATGGTGGAGCATCCACGGTCCCACGATTCCGTCGATCACAGTGGTGAAGCCGCCGAACGCATAGGTAAAGGCGGCACCTGCGATCACTTCCATCACGGTGTGGTTCTGCACATCGGCGGCGGGATCGTACGGGGGAATGGCTCCCGAGACGATGTAGTGCCAGAAGTCGTCCGTATGTAGATGTACGCCCTTGCCATGGCGGCGGGCGAGATGTGCGGCGAGGGTGGACTTGCCGGCCCCGGGCGGGCCGGTGAGGATGATCACGTGTCCGGTCACGGACGACAAGCTACCCCTGTCGCCGTGGCCTGACGATCTCGATTCTGCGTCCGGTCTCACGACCTACATCGGGCTACTGTGAAGAATGCGCTCACTGATCCCGCTCACCGCGCCGGTGGCGCCCGTGGAGGCGCTCACGCGGATCGCGTGGCTCCTCGAGCGGGACAGACAGAGCACCTACCGTGTCGAGGCCTTTCGTCGGGCAGCGGCTGCGGTCGCCGAAGTCGGCGATGACGAGATCCGACGCCGCGCGCAGTCGGGGTCGCTGACCGCGCTGGCGGGCATCGGCAAGACCACAGCGGCGGTCATAGACGATGCCGCTGCCGGCAGGCTGCCGGACTATCTCGACCGTCTGCAGACGGAAGCAAAGCCCATGAACGGCTCCGACGATCCGCTCTACGCCGCGGTACGCGGCGATCTCCATGCCCACACCACGTGGAGCGACGGAGGCGCATCCATCGACGAGATGGCTTCGGCTGCACAGGCTCTCGGCCAGGACTGGCTGGCGATCACCGACCACTCGCCCCGCCTCACGGTCGCGAACGGACTTTCGGCGCAACGCCTCGATGAGCAGCTCGGTGTGATTGACGAAGTCAACGCGCGCGGCGACTCCGACATCACGCTGCTGACCGGGATCGAGGTCGACATCCTCGACGACGGTGCGCTCGACCAGTCTCCGGAGATGCTCGACCGCCTCGACGTCGTGACGGCCTCGGTGCATTCGAAGCTCAGAATGGACGCGGGCCCGATGACACGTCGGATGGTGACCGCAGTCGAGCATCCGCGGGTGCGCGTCCTCGGGCACTGCACCGGACGGCTGATCACCGGAGGACGTGGTAAGCGACCACAGTCGACATTCGATGCGCACGAGGTGTTCTCCGCCTGTCGTGACACCGGAACCGCGGTCGAGATCAATTCACGCCCCGAACGCGCCGACCCGCCTGACGATCTACTCGCGCTGGCGCGGGATCTCGGCTGCCTTTTCGCCATCGACTCCGATGCGCATGCGCCGGGGCAACTCGAGTTCAAGGCACTGGGTGCGCAGCGTGCCGAGGCGATGGGGATCGGGCAGGACAGAATCGTGACCACCTGGCCGGTGCAACGCCTGCGGGAGTGGCTCGCAGACCCTCAGACCGCCTCGTCGTGAACACCGCCACGCGCGCGCCCAGCCGCCACGAACGCGGCAACGGAGATCACTGCGCAACAAGCCATCACGATGGCGAGCGGGCCCGCGGTGTCGGAACCCCGGATGCTCACCAGAGGTGACACCAGGGCGCCGAGCCCGAATTGCAATGCGCCCAGCACCGCCGACGCCGCACCGGCAGCTGATCCCACATGGCTCATCGCCAGGCCGGTTGCGGTGCCGAACACCAGTCCGAGGCTGCTCACGCACACGAACAGGGGCACCGCGAGCCAACCCGTTGGCGCGCCGGTGGCGACCAGGACGCCGAAAGTGGCTGTCGCCGCACACATCACAGTCAGCCCTGCGGCCACGATCCCGCGCAGCGAGCGTGTCGACGACAGCCTTGCGGCGAGTCCACTGACCGCCATCAGCCCAAGTGCGTTGATTCCGAACATCAGCCCGTATACGCCGGAACTGAGCCCCATCATGTCCTGGTAGACGAACGGCGACGCCGAGATGTAGGACATCATGACCGCGAAGGCGAACGCGAATGCGGCGCTGTAACCGAGGAATCCGACGTCGAGCAACTCCGAGAAGCCGTTGCGAGGAGTGGAGTTTCGCGCGCTGTGTCGTCTCGAGCGCGGAAGGGTCTCGCGGATCACCGTCAGCGCCGACACCAGCATCAGCACCGAGATCGCGAGCACCACACCGAGGACGCCTCGCCAGCCCAGCGGGGACACCAGGACACCGCCGAGAAGAGGGGCCACCACCGGCGCGACGCCGCCGACGATCATCATCAGGCTGAAGGCGCGCGCGGCCTGACGGCCCTCCGAGAGGTCGGAGATGATCGCCCGGCCGATCACCATGCCCGCCGCGCCGCCGAGTCCCTGAGCGAACCGCGCGGCGACGAGCACACCGATCGACGGTGCGAGGACGGCGACGATGCCTGCGACCACGCACAGCGTGGCGCCTGCGATCAGCGGACCGCGTCGCCCGAATCGATCCGACATCGGCCCGAAGACGAGCTGCCCGAGCGTGATGCCGATCAGGAACGCTGTCAGCGAGAGCTGAACGGCCGTCGCCGACGTCTGCAACTCCTCGGTCATCTGCGGGAAAGCAGGCAGGTAGAGGTCAGTGGCGAAAGGCGCCACCGCCGACAGCAACGCGAGCACCACGAGCAGCAGTCCGCCGACGCCGGGCTTGCCGGTCGATGGTGCAGACGCGGATTGGTCTTCGCTCTCCGGCTGCGAAACAGAGGGGGATGGGGTGCGACCGTGTGCTTCGGTCGGCTGCGTGCCACCGTCGGCGCGAGGGGAGGACGACATACTGGTCATCGAATCACGCCCCGCGCCGACCGGGGATTGCGCCCTCTACAGCGGGTTGCGCTCTCGACTGGCGCGAGTGCTCTGACCGCGTAAGGGTGGACCCTGAGAACAGAGCAACCGGGCGACGTAGGTCGTCGAGAGCAGGGAGTCGCGGGTGAACGCACCGATCATGTCCAAATCCGATGCCGCTGAGCTGATCGTCGCCGCGCGAATCCGTGCAGGCCTGACGTGGGCCGAGATCGCAGACCGTATCGAGGCGCCGCTGGTGTGGACCGTCGCGGCCCTACTCGGAAAGCATCCGGTGCCCGCAGAGAAGGCCGAGATCGTCTGCGAACTGCTCGGGCTCGGCGAAGGCGTCGCCGAGAGTCTGCGTCTGCAGCCTGCCCGTACCCGAGATGATGAACTGGTTACCGATCCGACGATCTACCGATTCTACGAGGCACTCGCGGTCTACGGCCCTGCGCTCAAAGAGCTCATCCACGAGGAGTTCGGCGACGGCATCATGAGCGCGATCAACTTCAAGGTCGACATCGCCAGGCGGCCCGACCCCGACGGCGATCGCGTGGTGGTCACCTTCGACGGGAAGTTCCTCGATTACCGGTGGTGAGCGACTGACCGACGATGCCGATCGGCAGGCGGCCGCCATCTCACCGGCGGGGAGCGGCATCGCCGGTAGCATTTCGTCGGGTGTGTCCGGCGATGGAGGCGGTGTGGCGATGGGTGCGCTGACAGGTGATGTCGGATGATCGGCGGAGTCCGGCGCCAGCTCGCGCGCGGGGCAGCACTGGTCTCGAGCTATCTGCGCCCGTATTCGTCCGCCCACGGCGTCGACGACTGTGAAGACGAGTACCGCCACGGCGAATGGGACTACCTCGCCAACGAGCAGGAGACCCCTCGATTCCACGTGGTCGCCGGCTACTGCCTTCGGACCACGTCCGCACCGCGTGTGCTCGAACTCGGCTGTGGCGAGGGCCTGTTGGCGCAGCGCCTGTCGCCCGCGCACTACGCCCGCTTCGTGGGGGTCGACGCCGCGCCGAGCGCTGTCGAACGTGCGACGGCCTGCGGACTGGAACGTGCGACCTTCGTGACCGCCGACGCCACCACGTTCGATCCCGGTGACCTCGATCCGACTGCTTCCACCCCCGCGTTCGACGCGATCGTGTTCTCCGAGATGCTCTACTACCTGCCCGACCCGCTGGGCACCGTGCGCCGCTACGAGCAACAGTGGTTGGCGCCGGGCGGCGAACTCATCGTCTCCCATTTCAAGTCGATCGATCTGCCGCAGGCACGGCAGGTCTGGAAGCTCCTGCACTCCGCCTACGACACCCGCCTGCGCACCACGCTCAGTACGGGCAACCTGACCTGGACGATCGAGGCGTTGGCGCCGCGCTGAACCGGTCTGCGCTCGGGTTGGTGGCGAAGAAGCGGTCGCGTCGCCACACTGGAGTTCAGTCCGGTGCTCACCGGATATCCGCAGGGAGGTAGACGATGGCAGGCAACAATCCATTCGGCATGGATCCGGAGGATTTCGATCGGTTCGCTCGAGAGGCCGGGGACGGTCTGCGCGACATGGTCGGGAAGTTCCTCGGTTCTCCCTCCGGCGGTGTTGCATGGTCGTCGGTATTCGAGCAGACCGGTCGCCGCGCTGCTCCCGAACCGGAGACCACCGGTGACACCGGTTCGGGTGTCTGGGCGGTGTTCGTCACCGATTCCGACGGCGGTGCCCGCGTGGAGCAGGTATTCGCGACCGAACTCGACGCGCTACGTGCCAATCAACGCAACACCGATCCGGCCCGCCGAGTGCGCTTCCTGCCCTACGGCATCGCGGTCAGCGCACTCGACGTCGAGATGCCCGCCCGCGACGAACACAACTCCGGTGATGTGACAGGCAACTCCGACGGCGACAGCACCGGTGGCCCCACGGCGTAACCGGCACCCGCTACGTCAGGCGACTTTCGCTGCACCCGCGCCCACGCGCTGCTGCGTGGCGATCTCGTCGTCAGAGAGCGCGCGCAGCTTTCCGTCGACCATCTCGCAGACCGCATCCATCCGATGCAGATGGGATGGGTCGTGGGTGACCAGAATCGTCGCCGCATTCTGCGTGCGCGACATCCTGATCAGCAGGTCGATGATCTCGCTGCCGCGTTGCTGATCGAGCGCACTCGTCGGTTCATCGACGAGCAGCAGAGCCGGGTCGTTCATCAGGCTGCGCGCGATGTTCACCCGCTGGCGCTGCCCGCCGGAGAGCTGACCGGGCAGCTTGTGCATGTGCGCGGCGAGGCCCACCTGGTCGAGTAGTACGCGGGCGCGGTCGTGGACCGCGCGGCGACGTCGGCCACCGACAATGATGCGTTGGCCGAGGTGCGCGGTCACCTCGAGCTGTTCGATAGCCGTCAGCGAACCGACGAGATTCGACTGTTGGAAGACGAATCCGAGGTGGTCACGGCGCATCCGCGCGGACTGCTTGCGCGACAGCGCACTCAGCTCGACAACCTTCCCGGGCGTGCCGCCCGACCCGACAGCCCCGGACTCGAGAGTGCTGCCACGCTCGGCGTCCGGTGCCGTGGCGATCAAGACGCGTCCGGAATCGGGTCGGATGAGTCCGCCGGCGACCGCGAGCAGACTCGACTTTCCCGAGCCGGAAGGACCGGTCACCGCGACGATCTCGCCGGGCGCCACTGCCAATGCGACGTCGTCGAGCGCTGTCACACGCCCGCCGCCATCGGGAAAGGTGAGCGTGACCGCCGACATCTCAAGAGCGGGAGTGGATTTCGGTGAAGTAGTTGTGGTCATCGTGCGCCTCCCAGCGCGGTGAGTGGATCGGTGGTGACGAGGAATCGGAGTGCCAACGCTGCGCCGACGAGGCCGAGTGCGATGATCGCGACGACGAGCACGACCGCGGCCTGGCCCAGGGCATCGCGGACGAGTGAGCCTGTGGAGGCGCCCAGCGCCTTGAGGACTGCGATGTCGGGAACGCGCTGCACCGTCCACACGGTGAAGAACGCGCCGATCACCAACGCCGAGATGACGAACAGCAGGACGGTCATCAAGGTCAGCGAGCTGTTCTCCGCCTTATACGACGCCAACGCAGACAGCGAATCGGCGGAACTGGTGACGGTCGTCTGGGTGCTTCTCGCCACCGACGTGGTGTCGGCGTCGCCGGACGCAGTGAAGGTCGCGACCGTCGCGGCGCCGGAGTGCGGCGAGAGCGACTGCCAATCACCGAGCGAGAGATAGACGACGGGGCTGTGGGCATACCAGTCGTCGCCGACCACCCGCGTCACGGTGAAGCGTTGACCGCCGAGTTCGACGACCGAGCCCGCACTCGCGTGCAGGTCGTCGGCGACCGGGGCGCTCAGCTCGACGTGACCCGAGCCAGGAGCGTCGCGATCGGTGCCGATGAGTGCCACCGGCAGAGGCGCGTCCGGCTGAGTGGACGTCGAGATCCGTGACCTCGAGATCCCCACGGCGACGGTACTCGGCTCGGCGGATCGCCATGCGTCGAGTTGTGCTGCGGTGAGCGATGATTCGTCGAACGACGGTGATGTGCCGGTGTCGGCGAACACCACAGACGAGCCCGGCAGGGCCTGCACGGCGGAGACATTCTGGTGCTTGAGGCCCGCGGTGAGTCCGCTGAGGAAGGTGACGAGCACCGCCACGAGCACGACGACGAGCGCGATGAGCGCGAAACGTCCACGAGCGCGACGCAGATCGCGAAGCGCGACATACATCGGGAGTCCTTTCTGCTGCGCCGCGGCGAGCACGCCCGGTCGCAGATGTCGATATCGGATGTATCTCTATGCTCGGCCGGGAACCCTCGTGCGCGCGTCGCCCGAGAAGGTGCCGCCCCGTCCACCCTTCCGACGTCGTGATCTCACACTTTCGATGGATGCCGACGCCACGTCCGGGGTTATCGTTGGGTGACATGCACACGTCGCCGCTCACTCCCGTCGTCGCAGGACTGCGCTGGGGTCTGCACCTGCTGGCCGTCGCGTTGACCGCGGTGGTGATGGCGCGGGCACTGATCGCGACCCCCGCCGACATCGCGGCGGCGGTTGTGGCAGCGGTGTGGCTCGCGGTCTACTTCGCCGGCGGACTCGCGCTCGGCGATCGGCGGCGTGCACTGGTGTGGTTGACGGTCCTGACCACGGTGTGGCTGGCGGAATTGGCGCTGACCCCCGAAGCCACCTACCTCGTGTTCGTGCTGTTCTTCCTCTACCTGCATCTGCTCGGCAGGCGTAGGGGGTCGGTGGCTGTGGTGCTCGCGACGGCTGTCGCGGTGATCGGGTACGCGGCGCACAGCGGGTGGTCGGCGGCGGCGGTGATCGGGCCGATTCTGGGTGCCGGGGTGGCCGTGGTGATCTCGGCGGGCTACGCGCAACTGTTCGCCGAGGCCGCGCAGCGCGAACGTCTGATCGACGAATTGGTCACGGCGCGGGCTGATCTCGACGAGCAGCAACAGGCGGTGGGGCGGGCTGCCGAACGGGAACGTCTCGCGGCCGAGATCCATGACACCGTGGCGCAGAGCCTGTCGAGTATCCAGCTGCTGCTGCATGCGGCCGAGCAGGCGACTGGCGAACGCGCGCAGGCGTCGATCGCGTTGGCGCGCACCGCGGCTGCCGAGGCTCTCACAGAGACCCGACGTCTCATCGCGGAACTGTCACCGGCGCCATTGGACGGGTCGTCACTGGCCGATGCACTGCGTCGGGTGGCGGCGGACGCCTCCGGACACGGAATCGACACCAGCGTGGTGATCGACGGTGACGTTGAACCGCTCGCCATGCCGACCGAGGCCGCGCTGGTCCGCATCGCACAGGGGGCGGTGTCCAACGTGGTGCGTCACTCGCAGGCGACGACGCTGCACCTGACCCTGACCTACACCGACGACGACGTGCACCTCGACATCGTGGACGACGGAACGGGTTTCGCCCCCGACGCGTCGGAAGGCTACGGGCTCACCACGATTCGACGTCGTGTCGCCGATCTCGGGGGTATCGCCGACGTCTCGTCCGACGCAGGTGGTACCACCGTAGCGGTGTCGTTCCCCCTCGCTCGCGGGTCCACCGATGAATCCCGCACCGGAGCCACGGATGTGACAGCTGCGCACATGAGTATGAGGGAGGGGCGCTGATGATCCGGCTGCTCCTGGCCGACGACCATCCCATCGTGCGCGCCGGATTACGAGCGTTGCTGACGAACGCCGACGACGTCGAGGTGATCGGCGAGGTCGCGACCGCAGAAGATGCCGTCGCCTGGTGCGCCGATGCCGGCCGGACACCGCAACCCGATGTCGTACTGATGGATCTCCGCTTCGGGGAAGGGCTTTCGGGGGTCGAGGCAACACGCAGCATTCACGAATTGCCCCATGCGCCGCATGTTCTGGTCGTCACCAACTACGACACCGACGCCGACATCCTCGCCGCCATCGAGGCGGGCGCCAGCGGTTATCTCCTCAAGGACACCCCGCCCGCAGAGCTGCTCGCCGCAGTGCGCGCCGCCGCGGCGGGGGAGAGCGCACTCTCACCGACCGTGGCCACGAGGTTGCTGACCCGCGTCCGTGCAACCCCCGACACCGTGCTGACGCCACGGGAGATCGATGTCGTCGCGCAGGTGGCGACGGGACGTAGCAACCGAGAGATCGCACGAGCGTTGCACGTCAGCGAGATGACGGTGAAATCGCACCTCGTGCACATCTTCACCAAACTCGGTGTCGGTTCGAGGACCGCGGCAGTGGCGGCGGCACGTCGCCAGGGACTCGTCGACTGAGGGTCTCAGCCGCGCACCAGACCGATCACCTCGGACAGTGCGTCGAGGTCGGCTGCGGACGGTTCGATGAAGGTGAAGTAGGAGATCCCAGCCGTCTCGTGAAGGTTCGCGATGCGCTCCGCGACCTGCGCAGCGCTGCCGTGCAGGATGTTCACCGACCCGCGGAGTGCTGCGTCGTCGAGGTCGGGATTCGCCCCGCGCAGTGGCGTGACGTCGGGTTCGCGGTCGACAGCCAGATCGAACACGATCACGTTGAATTCGAGTGCGTCGACCCGGTCTCCCGCCTCGGCGCGGACATGCGCGACGCGATCGGTCAGTACCGCGTCGTTCGGGAGATTCGAGAACGCGACGATGTCGGCCTTACGCGCGGCGAGTGAGAGCACCCGATCGCCGATGCCCGCGACCATGATCGGTGGACGCGGCTGCACGAACGGGGGTGCCTGGTCGGGATCGTCAAAGGCGGAACGCAGGTGATCGACGACCACCTCGAGGTGGTCGACCCGCTGTCCGGGGCGTCCGAAGGGGACTCCCGCTGCGTCGAATTCGTCCTTGACATAGCCGGCACCGAGTCCTATCTCGAGGCGTCCGCGGCTGAGTTGATCGACCGTGGCGAGGTCGCGGGTGAGTAGCGCGGGACGATAGAAAGGCGCGTTCAGGACGAAGTTCCCGATCCGCAGGTCCGGGGCCTCGGCGGCCGCGGCAACGAGGGCAGGCATCGGACCGATCAGGCCGAGGTGGTCGGGTACGAGGACGACGTCGGCACCGGCATCGGCGACCGCCCGCACCTGGGCACGGAACTCCTCTCCGGTGCCGGTACCCAACAGGTTCACTCCGAAACGGATATCTGGCGACATGCCCACTACCAACCCGCCCGATGCCGTATCGATTCCGCTCAGCGACCGCCGTTGGCCACGATGATGACGTGCAGGGTCCGCGGACCGTGCACGCCTTCCACGCGGTCGAGCTCGATGTCGCTGGTAGCGCTCGGCCCGCTGATCCAGGTCTGCGGACGGCTCGCCGATCCCTCGTCGATGAGTCGGGCGACGGCTTCGGGGACGTCGCTGACGATCTGGTCGGTGCGGATCAGACAGATGTGGACGTCGGGAACGAGCGAGACGGCCCGACGTCCCTGTCCCGCGGAGTGATCGAGGACGATCGTTCCGGTGTTCGCGATGCCGACGGCCGCCGTGGTGACCACCGCGCCCGCGGCATCGAGTTCGGTCGGGGAGAGGTCGTCGTCAGAGCACCAGGTCACCGGAGCGTCGGCCAGGAGGTCGCGCACCACCGCGTCGGCGATGACGGGGCCGTCGACAGATGCCAGTGCAGCGGTCACATGCTGAGTCACCTCGTCGGCAGCGACCTGCTCGACGATGGCCTTGTAGTCGGAGACACGCTCGGCGAATCGATCCACACGACCGAGCTCGCCCGTACTCACCGGCCGTCCATAGTCCCAGTCGACCGGAGTGGCGTCGTCGACGGGCACGTCGGCCAACGCGTCGCGGACCCGACCGATGATCTCGTCGCGCGCCGATGTCACGGTCGATCCCCGTCAGATCGGTTGCCGCGCTCGCGCTTCCACCACTCGCGGAACGTCTCGGCAGGCGGCACGGGAGTGTCGCGTGCACTCGACCACGGAGACATCGGCCAGGGCAGAGCACCGAGCATGCGGCGTGTGCCGAAGAAACGGTGGGTCGCGGTGGCGGCCTTCTGCGCGGCTTCGAGCCTGCGATGATCGGCGAAGATCTTCTCCATGGCCTTCATCGCCGTCGCCTCGGCGCTCGGGAGGCCTTTCCGATGCTCGTCGACGACCCTGGTACGGAGGTGAACGAGTATGTCGGGGATGGGGATCCGGACCGGACACACGTCGAAACAGGCTCCGCACAGACTCGACGCGTACGGCAGGGACTGGTCGATCTTCGATGCCGTGCCACGCAGTTGGGGTGTGAGGATCGCGCCGATGGGTCCCGGATAGACCGAGCCGTACGCGTGTCCGCCGGTGCGTTCGTAGACCGGGCACACGTTCAGGCACGCGGAGCAGCGGATGCAGCGCAGTGCAGCGCGTCCGACCTGGTCGGCCAGGACGCCCGTGCGGTTGTTGTCCAACAGCACGATGTGGACGTCGCGAGGACCATCGCCCTCGGCGGCACCCGTCCAGACCGAGGTGTACGGATTCTCGCGTTCTCCGGTGCTCGACCGGGGCAGGACCTGTAGGAACACCTCCAGATCGGCCCAGGTGGGAAGTATCTTCTCTATGCCAACCACCGAGATGAGGGTCTCGGGCAGGGTCACACACATGCGGCCGTTGCCCTCTGACTCGACGACCACCAGGCTTCCGGTCTCGGCGATCGCGAAGTTGGCGCCGCTGATACCGACCTTCGCGCGCAAGAACTTCTCGCGTAGGTGCAGCCGTGCGGCCTCGGCGAGCCGGGCGGGTTCCTCGGTCAGGTCGTCGGGTGCCGGCCTGCCCACCTTCGCCATGTTCTGCAGGAAGATCTCGCGGACTTCGCTGCGGTTACGGTGGATTGCAGGCACCAGGATGTGACTGGGCCAATCGTCGCCGAGTTGCACGATCAGCTCGGCCAGATCGGTCTCCCAGGCGTCGATACCCGCCGCGGCGAGTGCCTCGTTGAGCTCGATCTCCTGTGTGGCCATCGATTTCACCTTGACGACCTCCGGTGAACCGGTGTCCCGAACGAGATCGACGATGATGCGGTTCGCCTCGGCCGCGTCGCGCGCCCAATGTACGTGTGCGCCTGCGGCTGTCGCCTTCTCCTCGAACTCGAGCAGGTACTCGTCTAGGTGACGCAGTGTTCGGTTCTTGATGGACTCCGCGGCCACCCGCAGTTGTTCCCAGTCGTCGAGTTCCTCGACGACGGCGGCACGCTTGTGTCGGATCGTCGACGTCGCATGCTCGAGATTGCGACGCTGCACGGTGTTGGCCAACTCGTGACGCGCGGCCTTCGGGAACTTCGGCATCCCGACGAAGGTCTCTGTGACGCCGACGTGCGGATGCCCGAGCCCGACACCGTGGTGGCCGCCGGGCTGCGGGCTGTTCACCGGTTCGGCATCGACGATCTCGCTCATGCGGGACACTCCTCCGTAGACGCCAGGATCTCGGCGAGGTGCATGGTCCGCACTCCTGCCCGTTCGCGTGAGAGAAGCCCACCGATGTGCGCGAGGCACGAGTTGTCGCCTGCGACAAGAACTTCGGCCTCGGTGTCGCGGACATGCCGGGACTTGTCGGCTCCCATGGCCACAGAGACGTCGGCGTTCTTCATCGCGAACGTGCCCCCGAAACCGCAGCACTGGTCGGCCGCGGGCAGTTCGACAAGGTCGATGCCACGAACGTTGCGCAGCAACCGGAGTGGCTTGTCGCCGACACGCAGCATGCGCAGCGAGTGACACGTCGGGTGATAGGTGACCCGGTGCGGGAAGTAGGCCCCGACATCGGTGATGCCGAGCACGTCGACGAGAAACTCACTGAGTTCGAAGAATCTGGGTGTCAGATCGTCGACAGCCAGACACAGCCCGGTGTCGCCGGTGCGGGCGGCGACCGTCGCGTGCTGGTGACGGACCGACCCGATGCACGAACCCGACGGAGCGACGACAGCGTCGTATCCGGAGAACACGTCCACGAACTGGCGCACGCCGCCGATGGCCTCGTCGGCGTAGCCGGTATTGGTGAACATCTGACCGCAGCAAGTCTGCTCAAGCGGGAACTCGACGTCGACGCCGAGGCGCTCGAGCAGCAGCAGCGTCGCGCGTGGGGTGTTCGGCCACATCGTGTCGTTGAAGCACGTCGCGAATAGGGCAACTCTCATCGTCGACCACGCGTGGTTCGGAGGTGGTGCATCGCTCACCGCCAGGGTGTGGGGGCTGATGACCGGTGTTCCCTGCGACCCGGTCTGTCCTCGACGCTATGGGCACTCGTCGGGAGCGTCAACCGCTGACACGTCCCGCGACTGGAGCTGCCGCCACGATTCCTCAATGCCGACGGCGGATGGCGCGATCAGGCGTCGCGCGCCGAGCGCAGGGCCGCGCGGCGCAGTTCGGCCTCCGCGAAGCGTCGTTTCTGATCGTCGGTCTCGGGCACGAGCGGCGGCACGGCGTGCGGGCGTCCGTCGTCGCCCATCGCGACCATCGTGAAGTAACAGCTGTTGGTGTGGCGGCGGATTCCGGAATGAATGTTCTCGGTCTCGACCCTGATGCCGACCTCCATCGAGGTGCGTCCGGTGTGATTGATCGAGGCCGACAGGATGAGGAGCTCGCCGACGCGGATCGGTTCGCGGAAGATCACCCGATCGACCGACAGCGTGACCGCGTATCGACGGGAGTACCTGCTCGCGCACGCGTAGGCCACCTCGTCGAGCAGTTTGAGAAGGGTGCCGCCGTGAACGTTCCCGGTGAAGTTGGCCATGTCGGGTGTCATGAGCAACGACATCGACAGCGTCGACCGGTCGGCGTCGGAGACGTGGTGGCCCTGCGTGGGCTGATCGTCGGGCAGAGGGTGTCCGGCGTCCATGCGCCGATCGTAGCGGGTGCATCGTTGCAGCGTGCGGTGCGTTCGACGACCCCGGTGGCCCGACCGGATGTCGTCAGCCTGCGGGCTGTTCGTCGTTGGAGCGTTCCTCGTCGATCAGTTCCTTCGTCCGCAGCAGCCGAAGCGATGTCACGAGGACGACCCCGCCGAGGATGTTGAACACCACCGCGTACCAGAACCACCCGAGCCAATCGGCGTAGCCGACATCGGCGCCGGAGAAGATGGCACCGAAGATCAGGAGCGAGTCGAGCACCGAGTGGAACAGCTGCAGTCCGGCGAGCAGGAACGCGGCACCGACGCAGGCGATGATCCGCGCGACCGGTGAGTCGGTGCCCTGCTGCATCCTTGTCAGCAGCGTCATCGTGCTGCCGCCGAGAACCGCCAGGCAGATCGACTGGAGGTTGAGCGGGGCGTGCACGAAATGTTCGGCGGACTCGGCGAGCGTGGCACTCCACTCGGGGAACGCCCTGGTCACGATCCACATCATGATCGCGCCGCCGACAAGGTTGGCGGCCAACGTGCCGATCCACAGCTTCGCAAGGTCGCGAAGTCTGCCGTCGCGGGCCGCGACGGCTGCGATCGGCATCAGGAAATCCTCGGTGAACAGCTCGCTGTGGGCGAGGTAGATGGCGACGAGCCCGATGGAGAACGCCAGGCCTGCGAGAAGGTGATTGTCTGTCTCGTGGAGCACCGCGAGCATCGCCATGATGCCCACGGACACCTCGATCCCGCCGAACAGCCCGGTGACCAGGATCGTGCGCGCCGTGCGGTGCAGTCGCTCAGAGCCTTCGGTGACCACGGCATCGAAGCTGCGCTCGAGTTCGTCTTCGACGGGTCCGTCATTGCGTCCGACGCGGCGTCGTTCTGCTTCGTCACTCATTGCGTCCTAGTACTCGGGTCACAGCTCGATCGTAGAGGTCGACGGAGAGGAGGTAGTGCTGCTCGCGCGTCCCGACGTGCGCGCGACACGACAACGCCCCGCGAGGGTGGATACGCATCGGTGATGCATATCCCACTCACTCGCGGGGCGTTGTGACACTGAAGGGCCGGGCCTCATCGACATCGACGATGTCGGCCAACCCGAAGCAGCCGGAGTCACCGGCCGTCAGGGCCAGCGGTCAGAGGTACTGGCCGCACACCGGCCATGCACCGGGACCCTGGGTTGCGAGCACATTCTCCGCGACGCGGATCTGCTCCTCGCGCGATGCGTTGGCCGCGCTGCCGCTACCGCCGTTGGCCTCCCAGGTGCTCTGCGAGAACTGGAGTCCGCCGTAGTAGCCGTTGCCGGTGTTGGTTGCCCAGTTGCCGCTGCTCTCGCAGTTGGCGACGGCGTCCCAGTTGTGGCCATCCGCCGATGCGGTGGCGGTGGCGACACCGAACGGGGCGAGTGCGAGCGCGCCGATGATTCCGGCGCGAAGGGCGGTCTTCTTCATCCGCGTGGTCATTGTTCCTCCTATCAGTCACCCGGTTGGGGGAATTCGACGTGTTGTCGGGTGACTCGTATTTGGACCACCGGCGACCTTACGGAGTGATCACGGAAAGGTCACATCGACTCGCTGACCTGCCCAGGGCTGATTATCCAGGATAAATCACGTTGTTTATCGAGAAATGCCTGCGCACTGCGGCGTTTTGCCTTCTTATTTTGCCGGCTCAATTATTCTCGGACTATGAGTCAGATCACTTCTGTTTTGTGTTCCGGCGCACAGATAATCTCGAGTTGGTAGGAGAAAAAGTGTGGAGAAATGAGGATGAATGTCTGAGATGAGCAGCGCGATGGTCACCGTCTCGTACGACGGCCCGATCGGCCACCTCACACTGGCCGATCCGCGTCGGCGTAACCCTCTTTCGACGTCGACGATGCAGGCGGCGACGACGGCGCTCGGTGAGTTCGACGCCAACCGGGACGTGCGGGTTGTCGTGATCCGTGCCGAGGGACCTGCGTTCTCGGCAGGGCACGACCTCACCGAACTCGTCGACCGCACCCTCGAAGACGAGGAGGCGGTGTTTGCGACATGCGTCGACTTGATGACAGCGATCCACGAGATCCGGCAACCGGTCATCGCGCAGGTCGCGGGTCCGGCCTTCGCCGCGGGTTGCCAACTTGTGGCCACGTGCGATCTCGCCGTGGCCTCCACGCACGCCTCGTTCAGTACGCCAGGGGTACGCATCGGGTTGTTCTGTTCGACCCCGATGGTTGCGTTGACCAGGGCGATCGGGCGGAAACGAGCGATGAAGATGCTGCTCACCGGCGATCCGATCGACGCGGCAACGGCCGCCGAGTGGGGCCTGGTCAACGACGTCGTCGACCCTGACGATCTCGACGCCGCGGCACGGGATCTCGCGCTGCGGATCGCGTCGTCGAGCGCGTCGACCCTCGCGATGGCAAGAGGGCCTTCTATCGGCAGATCGACGAGTCGGAACCGGACGCCTACCGCTCGATGAGTTCGACGATGGCGACCAATGCGATGACCTGTGACGCACAGGAGGGCATGACGGCATTTCTGGCCAAGCGTGACCCGGTCTGGTCGGATCGCTGAGAGATCAGGAGGAGACGGTGTCCTCGCCACCGTCTCCGGCGCGATGTGCCTGCTGGGCTTCCTCCCGGATGCGGGCTTGCTGCTCATTGTGTCGTCGCGCCTCCTCGACCTCGTCCGTGGTCGGTCGCCCCGAAGAGATGAGCACATCTGTCCAGCGGGTCGAGGGGTCGATATCGAGGAGGAGTGACTTGCACAGCAGGGTCAACGGGATGGCGAGAAGCGCGCCGAGTGGCCCGATCACCCAGGCCCAGAAGATCAGGGACAAGAAGGTGACCGTGGTCGTGAGGCCGACGGAGTCGCCGACGAACTTGGGTTGGATCACCGACTGGATCACGAAGTTGATCACCGAGTAGATGACGATGACCCACAGCGCGAGCATCCAGCCGCCGTCGAGGAGGGCCAGGATCGCGGGCGGGATCACTCCGAGTACGAATCCGATGTTCGGGATGTAGTTCGTGATGAACGAGAGCAGACCCCACAGCAGCGGGAGCGGAATTCCCATGAGCCACAGCGCACCCGTGTCGAAGACCGCCACGATGAGGCCGAACACGGTGGAGACGACGAGATAGTTGCGCGTCCCCGAGGCGAATGTGTCGAAAGCGTGCGCGACGTCGGGTCGGACTCTCTTCAGGACCGCGAAACGTTCGTCGGAGTTGATCGAATCGACGGCCATGAAGAGCAGGACCGTGAGCACCAGGATGAGTGCCGACGCCGCATTCGCCGTGCTCGACACGACGTCACCGACGACGTCGAATACCTTGCCCGCGTCGACATGCGAGAGCATGTCGTTGACCTTGTCCTGCCCGATTCCGTGGTCGGACAGTGCCTGCTGGACATCGTCGATGAGGTCGTTGAACTTGTCGCTGTACTGCGGGAGGATCGTCGCGAGTCGGGCGATGCAATAGATCACCGAACCGAAGAGTCCGAGGATGATCCCGTACACGAGGAGAACCGTCGCCAGGAACGCGGTCCACTTGGGCCAGCCCTTGCGTCGCAGCCATCCTGGGACCGGCGCGACGGCGACGGTCATGATCAGTCCGAGGAAAACCGGACCGACGATCGATCCGATCGATTTGATACCGAGCACCGCGACGACGATGCCCGCGATGGTCAGCAGCACCACCGTTCCACGGGGCAACGCCCAGGTCGGCGAACCGGGATCGTCGGCGGCGCTCGGCTCAGCGACGGCAGGCGCGCTTCGCCCATCGGGCGACGCGTCGGCTGATGCGGACGACGTCTGTGCGACCTTCTCTTCTGAACCGGCGTCTTCGTCCGCCATGTCGACCTTTCTGTCGGCGTCGGCCCCGCGCTGCTCCCCGTGACGGTCGTGAACAAGAAGTTCCGCCCGGCAAAGCATATAGACGGACGTGCCAATCGCGGGGGTGAACGCGCGTGTCGATGCGGCTCAGTCGATCCAGTTCCTGGTGTAGAGGTCCTGCCAGCGGATGTCGATGTGGCGGCGAGCCGTCGCGGTGATCGCAGGACCGAGAGCAGAGGCGAGCACGGTGTCGGCGACCTCGCGCACACGATCGGAGTCGGCGACCAGATCATCGTGGTACCGAGCGATCAGGCCGATGCGCACTCGGGTCACCGCGTTGTCGGAGAGGCCGTCCTCGGCAGGATTCTCGACGCTGCCGGGTGCGTCGAGTTCCACCAGGACGACAAGTCGTCCCAGTGCATGCCGGATGCGCGTCGCGAGTAATTGTTTGACCACGCGGTCGTTGACCTGCACCCTCTCGTCATCGGTGTCGAGGGGGCGGCCGTTGCGGCGGACCCGGCCGATCTTGCCCGTGATCGACGAGATCAGCCGGGCTATGTCGCGGTCGGGTTCTTCGAGTCGACGACTCGCGTCGACCAGCCAGGCATCTGTCTGCTCGTCGTCGTAGACATCGATTCGCCCGAGGTCGGCGCGGTTGCCCCCGGTGCTCTGCGTCCCGGTTCGGTTGCTCTGCGTCCCGGTTCGGTTGGTCTGCGTCACGGTCGTCCTCCTCTCTGCGTACTCGGTTCGGTCGGGCTCTCTCCGGGGCGCCACGGTGCCAACCGGGTTGCGAGGTATCGCCGACTTCGTTGCAGGTGGCCGCGGACCGAACCCACCGAGATCTGCAGGACCCGGGAGATCTCGGTGAGCGAGAGGCCCTCCGCTTCTCGGAGCCACCATACGGCTCGCGACGTCTCGGGGAGGGTTGTCAGTTCGCGGCGCAACGCCTCGACGAGGGAGGTGTGCATCGCCTCGTCGGCGGGCAGCGGCCGCGGATCGGAGAGGTCGGCGAACCGTTCGTCCGCGGTCGGGACGTCGCGGCGTCGACGCCAGTGATCGACGGTTCTGCGATGTGCAATCCCGAACATCCATGTTTTGAACGAACTGCGAAATGCGAAATCGGGTAATCCCCGCCACGCGTCGAGGAGCGTGTCCTGGGCAAGGTCTTCCGCGGTTTGCGGATCATCGACCATGCGACGCAGATAGCGCAGCAGAGACGGCGAAAGTTTCTCGACCAGTACCGAGAACGCCTCGGCATTGCCCGCCGCAGCTGCCGCGGCGAGTTCGTCCTCGGAGAAATCGTTCAGTGACAGGCTCGGGTCTGGTGGCGGCGCGGGGTTCGGCGCGGACGTCCGCCGATCCCCCGAGGGGCGGCGTGGCGACGACCGGGATGCCGAGGGCGCGGCCGCAGAAACCTGTGATCCGGCACTGTGTCCGGCATCACTCGAATTCACGCGTGCAGATATCGGATTCACTACGACTGACCTTATACGGGTGCGACGAAGCAGCGGGCACAACTGCTGCGCGTCGCCGCCCGGTCCGGTCGTCGCCGGTCGGCGCGCAGGAGACATGCGCGTGCGCCCGAGGTCACCGGTCCAAGGTCGTCCTGTCATTCCAACCGGATGAAGTAGAGGAAAGGGAACGTCATGTCAGACACCACCGCAACCACCGAGTCGAAGTCGACCACGGGCGGTACCGACAGCTCCAAGAGCGGCAGCGCCGTCGCATTGAAGGATGCGTCCAAGAGCGTGGCACCCGCGGGAGAGCGTGGTAAGACCTCCATCGCCGACCAGGTCGTCGCCAAGATCGCGGGCATCGCAACTCGCGAGATCAACGGCGTCTACGACGTCGGCGGCGCCACCGAACGGATGGTGGGCAAGGTTCGCGAGGTGATCCCGGGTACGGGCACCAGCACCACCCAGGGCATCAATGTGGAGGTCGGCGAGCGGCAGGCCGCTGTGGACGTCTCCATCGTCGCCGACTACGGGGTGGCCATCCACCAGCTCGCCGCGGCCATCCGTCGCAACGTCATCACCTCCATCGAGCAGATGACCGGTCTGGAGGTCACCGAGGTGAACGTGACCGTGCACGACATCCACTTCGGCGACGAAGACGACGACTCGTCGGATACCCCGCGAGTCCAGTGATGTCCGATACGACGACGCCTGCCGGCTCGACGCCCGGTGCCGCGGCCGACGACAACGGCTCGCTCGCCGAGCGGGTGGCGAACGCCGCGGTGTCGGTGCCCGGGGTGACCGGTCTGCACGCGGGTGTCTTCGGAGAGGTCGCCACCTATCTTCCCGGAAGCCGGGTGAGCGGAGTGCGTCTGTCGGAGAATTCCGGCGAAGTGCACATCGTCGTCGACATCAACCGCGATCTGCGGGCAGTCGCCGACGAGGTGGTGACAGCCGCGTCGCAGGTCGCCGGGGTACCGATCTCGGTGGTGGTCGAGGACATCTCGACCGGATCCGCGCCGCAGGACGACACATCACGTGACGTCGTAGAAGGCGAACTCGTCGGGGGTGATCGCACCGCAGGGGAGATCTCGCCCGGAGACGCAACACGGGGCGACGCTGCGCAGAACGATGCCCCGCAGAACGAGGCCCCCCAGAACGAGGCCCCCCAGAACGAGGCCCCCCAGAACGAGGCCCAGCACAACGACGGCACTTCAACTCGATCAACGAAGGTGAACAACGATGATTAACAACGCGGTGGTCGGCCTCATCGTCGGATTGCTCCTGGCAATCGCGGCGACGACCGGCGGGTTCAGTGGTTTCATCCTGGCCATCGTTCTCGGAGCGGTGGGTCTGGTGATCGGCCTGCACCGTGACGGTGTTCTCGACCTCGGCCGACTGCTGAAGAGCAGGAACCGTGGCTGATGCGGTGACGGTCACCCGCGGCGACGTGAGCGCCGCGGCCGTCGGCACGGCAGCGCGAGCGTTGTCGCCGGAGGCCGCGGGCTCATCCGACCCGGGATCGCGCGGGCGCCTGACGCTCGACGACCGCGTCGGCGAGAAGATCGCCGAGCGGTCGGCGCTCGACGTGGACAGGGTGATCGAGTCAGACGGAAAGGGTGGCTCGGTACTCAACGCGATCAATCCGCTCTCCGGCGGGTATCCGTCCGCAACGACGGATATGTCGCAGACCGCACCGGTCGTCACACTCACGATCGCGGTGAGTTGGCCGTGTGCTGTCGCTGCGGTGTGCGCCGAGGTTCGTGACCACGTCGCGGACGAGCTCGCGCGTCTCACCGGGGTTCGGCCCTCGCGCGTCGACGTGACGGTCGCCCAGATAGTGACCGGTGCCCAGACGAAGCGCAGGCAAGCCGGATACGTCGAGATCCCCAACCCGGGGGCGTCGGAGAAGTCGTCCGGCGAGCCGGGGACGGAGGAGTCATCCGGTCAGCCGGGTTCGGACAGAGACGCCGATGAGGAGGAGTCATGAGCACGACAGACGCGGGGCCCGTCGAGTCGAAGCCGGGTGAGCAGGGTAGGGGCGAGGCGCCTCGGGTCGAGTCGCGCTCGGTTGCCCGGGCTCATGCCGCCGACACGCACAAGGGCAAGGTGTTCACTCCCGCTGCCGGCCCCAAATCCGTTGTCTCCGGGGTGATCATCGGCATTGCGTTACTTGCCCTGGTCGCGCTGGCGATACACGACCTGTTGATCCAGGCGGGCTGGGTGTCGGGCGAGGGTTGGCTGCAGGCCGCTGCCGACTGGCTCGACGGTGCGACCTGGAAGGACTGGATGTGGGCCGCCGCAGTGGGATTCGTCGTCGTGGGTCTGCTCCTGGTGTGGACAGCCGTAGCTCCGCGTCGGCGCACCCACGTGAGTCTCGGCGACTACGAGGTCCTGTGGACCCGACGCGGTGACGTGGCACGCCGATTCAGCACGGCCGCGCTGTCGGTGTCGGGTGTCGAGCACGCCACGACCGTTGTCGGCCGTAGGCGGGCCAAGGTCCTCGTCACCACCGACAGCAGCGTCGACGAGTCCGCATTGCGCGAGACGCTCGACGATGTCGCGACGTCGTTGGAGAAGCCGGTTCGTGTGAAGCTCAAGGTCGTCACCCGACACAAGAAGGAAGGATCGCGATGAACCGCGGACCCGCGTCGTTCCACCGGATCACCGCTGGACTGATCGGGCTGATCTGCCTCGTCATCGGGGTGGGTGCCCTGCTGTGGAAGTTCGATGTGCCCAGGATTCGTGAGTGGTCCGATCATCTCGATTCCGGATGGCCGGCACGGCTCGACGGTACCGACTGGTGGACGGTGGCGCTGATCGTGATCGTCGTCGTCGGTCTCATCTGGGGGTGGTCACTGATCGCGAGCGCGATCCGTCCCGGCAAGGTCGACGATCTCGAGCTCGCCGGAAGCAACGACGACGGCGAGTTGGTCGTTGCGCCCAAGCTGATCGCCAATGCGGTCGCCGACGATCTCGCGGGCAACACCATGTTCAGCGATGTCTCGGCCAAGGCTGTTGATGATCGGGGACGCAAGTTGATCCGGGTCACGGTGACTGCGCCGCCGACGTACTCCTACGACGACGTCGCAGCCGTGCTCGGGCCGGAGATCGAGCTGATCCGTTCGGCCGTGGCTGGTTCGGACGTCCACGTTCAGGGACTGGTCCATCTCGAGAATCCCAAGGACTGAACAGGACTCGGCCCGAATGCGGCGATTGTCAGCGGCAGACGCGTTGCCGTACTGGATGGCGCCGATCATTCCCAACGATCAGTTCGTCGTCTACGTTTTCGGCGAAGACGACCGAGGTCGCGGCCACAGCGCTGGGGATCGGAGCGAGATCGCCGCGTGGCTCGCCCGACGTGCGGCGAGAATCGACGACCTGACCCTTCGCGTTCTTGACGTTCCCTTTACGCTCGATCGGCCGTACTGGGTATCCACCGGGGTGCACTCACGGCAGATCGTCGTCGACGACGCTGCGCAGACCTGGCAGGAATGTCTTGCGGCACTGGCCGATCGGATGTCGGTCCCGCTCGACCCGACCGAGCTCGCCTGGCGCATCCATGTGTTCGGCCGCGTCGCCGGAGTGCCCGGCGGCGGTGACGGGCCGGGGGTTGTTGTCGCGCTTCAGATCTCGCACGCGCTCGGTGACGGTCGACGTACGGCGGAAATCGCTCGCGACTTGTTCGGCCACGCACTACCCGCTGGATCTCGTCGGCTAACCCTCACGCGTGTGGTGCCCGACTCGGCTCTACATGCGGGCACCGCACTTCTCGGTGCGCTGCGGCTGCCCGGTCAGGTCGCGTCGATGATCGCTCGTGGGTTCGTCGCCTGGCGTCGCTATCGAAGGGCGCCGGTCGAGCAGGGACGCGGCGTTCCGCTCTCGCGGTTCAATGTGCCGGCTGGGACGGCACGTACGCTGCGCACGCTCACCGTGGACAGTGATGCGCTGCGGATCGGGGGAGCGGGTGTGACGGTGGGCGCGCTGGTAGCGATCTCGATGGCACTCCCGCCGTTTCTCGGAGCGAGCGACGATCGACTCGTCGTCGAACTGACCGTCGCGCGGACGCCGAAAAAGTGGGTGCGCAACAACTTTCGCAATGTCGGTGTGGATCTGCATGTCGACCAACCGAATCTGGCCCAGCGGGCACGCCTCATCGCCGACGACATCGCAGCCGCCCGGCGCGCTGACGACGACCCGACCCGTGTCGCATCGCGCGCTGCGACCGCTGCCACGCCCGCTTTCCTCACACGCTGGGGCATAGGTCGATTCGACCCGACAGCGGTCCCCGAGCGGGTCACCGGGTTCACCGTCGTGTCGTCGGTGAACCGGGGTGCGGACGATCTGGCACTTGACGGCAGGCCGGTGCTCGCGACGACCGGGTTCCCGGCGCTGTCACCCGCGCAGGGGCTGACGCACGGTGTGCACGGGATCGGCAATCGTGTCACGATCTCGCTGACCACCGCCCCCGGTGTCTTTCCCGACGTCGACGGCTACCTCGCCTCGTTGTCCGCAGCGATCGACGAACTCGCCGCGTGCGGAGCCGATGACGCGATCAGAGTTGGTCGTGCGGAGCCCGCGACGGATCGTGACCGCTGGGAAGGGAATTCCGCGAGCCGCGGGTGAGGCGCTTGGGCAATCGGTCGGCGAGGCCGCCGAGCGGTGCCACGGTCTGATTGAGCAGGTCGACGGTGTCGGCCAGTTCGTGGACGGTGTCCTGCATGGCGATCAGATTCGGTGCGAGTGTCGCGATGACCTCGGTCAGTTCGGTGATCCGATCGAGTGTGCCGCCGGGGGTGATCGCGCGTTCGACTGCGCCGTCCTCGCCGACGAGTTGATCGAGCAGGCCCCCGTCGGTGGCGAGCCTGTCGAGCGCGCCCCCGGGTTCGGTCGCCTTGTCCAGGAGACCGCCCGGCGCGGTGAGCTGGTCGACGATCCCGCCCTCAGAGGTCAGACGTTCGAGAATGCCCTCGTTCTCCGTGAACTGATCGACCACGCCTCCTTCGCGGGTGAGCCGATCGAGCGGACCGTCCTTGGCGGTGAGCCGGACCAGGATGCCGTTCTCGTCGGTGATCTGGTCGAACAGGCCGCCGGGGGCGGTCAGCTTCTCCAGAAGACCGTCCTTCGCCGTGAGTCGATCGACGACGCCGCCAGGCGTGACCAGGCGCTCGAGCGGACCTCCGGGCGCGATCAGCCTGCCGAGCGGGCGGTCGGGGGACATCAGGTCGCTCAGCTGGGCCAGCAGAGCGAGAGGAGCCCGCGCGCCGCCGAGTTCGGCCCCGGAGATGCCGATGGCCTGCCCGATCTCGTGCTGCACGCTCGTTGCGGTGACTCGCGCGATGGTGACCGCGGACTCGGCAGCGGTCAGCGCAACGCCGGTGATCGCGAACCCCAACCGAAACGGAAGGTCGATGGCCGAGCGCACCTCCGGACGGATGATGCCGACCTCGACGTCACGTTCTTCGACCACGACGACACCCTAGCCTTTCACAGACGTCTGATTGTCGGCTTTCGCCGCGGCCTTGGCGGCCTTCTTGAAGTCCCGGACCTTCTGTAGCGAGTCGGGATCGGTCACGTCGGCCACGGACCGAAAACCCTTCTTCCCGTAGTCGCCGACCACCGACGTCCACCCCTTCGGGGTGACATCGAGTTGCTTTGCGAGCAGCGCGGTGAAGATCTTGGCCTTCTGATCCCCGAAGCCCGGCAGTGCGCGGACTCTGTCGAAGAGTTCCTTGCCGGTGGTCGCGGTCGTCCACAGTTGTGCGGTGTCGCCGTCGTATTCGTCGACGATGACGCGCGCGAGAGCCTGCACCCGTGCGGCCATGGAGCGGCCGTAGCGATGGATCGCCGGCGGTGTCGCGCAGAGGTCGGCGAAGGCATCGGGCTCGGCGTCGGCGATGGCAACCGGGTCGAGCGAACCGAACCTGTCGCGGATCTTCGCCGGACCGGCGAACGCCCGCTCCATGGGGAACTGTTGGTCGAGCAGCATCCCGGTCAACAGAGCAAAGGGGTCGGTCGACAACAGCTCGTCCGCCGCGGGGTCCTGGGCAATCTGCAGTTTTGCCATGGCCTCATCCTAAGGACTCCTACACTGACGCCATGCGCAGACGGGTACGAGTGGTCGTGCGGCGTACGGCCGCGATGATCACAGTGCGGTGTAGGGCCGTGACGATCATGGTGCGGCGTAGGGCAGCGATGATCGCGGCAGCGGTCATCGCGCTGACGGTCCTGTCGACGATCGGCGTCGGGCGCGCCCAGGCGATCCCGGAGTACCCCGCTCCCGACCTCGCGACCTCGTTGAGGTGCGATAGCGCCAACCCCTGGCCGCTGGGCCCGCTCCGTATCCACGTCGACGTCTTCACGGGCATCCGGTATCCCTCCGACGGTCTGCCGCCGCCGGTCATCGAACTCGTCGGCACCGACAGGGCTAAGCCGGGACTCGTCGACTACTCCATGGAGGTCACGGTGTCGTGGCGGAACCTGGCCACCGGTCGTACCGGCGTGGTGAGTGCACCGAGCCGGGCGAGAAACATCTCCTGGCAGATCGACATCCACCCGGGTTCAGGGCCTGTCGCGTTCGTCATTCGTCAGAAGATCGGAGCGATCGCGTTCGTACCGATGGTCAATCCGCAGTTCTCGACGTGCCGCGGAACTGCAACCGCCTGAACGCCGGACTGTCACGATCTGAACTCGATCTCGCCGCGCTGTCACGGTTTCAGGCGTGGCACGGCGCAAAAGGCATTCACGCTGAACAACATTGGGTAACGTGAAAATCACGTCGGGGCCGCTGCGTACCTGAAGGCCGGGTGTCCCCTCAAGCCGAGTATCGAGGCGAGGTCAGGCAATGTCACAAGCACGTTCTGCTCCTTCATCCGAACAACACACAGCGCGGGTCATCGGCGTCAGCGTCGCAGCAGCCGTCGGTGGCTTTCTCTTCGGCTTCGACAGCTCGGTGGTCAACGGCGCCGTCGACTCCATCCAGCAGACATTCGGCCTCGGTGACCTGTTCAAGGGCTTCGCCGTCGCCATCGCACTGCTCGGTTGCGTCGTGGGTGCGTGGTTCGCCGGTCGACTCGCCGACATCTGGGGCCGCAAACGCGTCATGGTTCTCGGCGCCGTCATGTTCGCCGTGTCGGCCATCGGAACCGCATACACGCAAACCGTCTGGGACCTGCTCATCTGGCGTGTGATCGGTGGCCTCGGCATCGGTATCGCGTCGGTGATCGCACCCGCCTACATTGCGGAGATCGCACCCGCTCGCTACCGCGGGGCGCTCGCCTCGATGCAGCAGTTGGCCATCACGCTCGGCATTTTTGCCGCGTTGTTGTCCGACAAGCTCTTCCAGCAGGCGGCTCCCGGTGGCGAACCGATGAACACACTGTGGTGGGGGCTCGAGGCGTGGCGATGGATGTTCCTCGTCGGCGTCGTGCCGGCAGTGGTGTATGGGGTTCTCGCGCTGTTGATCCCGGAGTCGCCGCGCTATCTCGTCGGACACAATCGCGACAAGGAGGCCGCCCGCATCCTCGAGGAGGTCACCGGCGAGGAGAATCCGCTTGATCGCGTCAAAGAGATCAAGTTGACCGTCAAGCGCGAGTCCTCGGCCAAGCTGTCGGATCTCCGCGGGCCGTCGTTCGGCCTGCATCCCCTTGTCTGGGTGGGCATCTGGCTGGCGATCTTCCAGCAGTTCGTCGGTATCAACGCCATCTTCTACTACTCGACGAGCCTGTGGACATCCGTCGGCTTCAGCACTGACTCGGCATTCACGACGTCGGTGATCACCTCGGCGATCAACGTGGTGATGACGTTCGTGGCGATCCTGTTCGTCGATAGAATCGGTCGACGTGTCCTGCTGCTGTGGGGTTCGGTCGGCATGTTCATCGGACTCATCATGGCGTGCGTGGCATTCACGCAGTCGCACTACAAGGAGTCCGGCTCCGTCGGCGACACCCAGTGCACGCCGGGCAACACGAATTCCGATTGCCTGACACTCAACGGCCACTGGGGTGTTGTCGCGCTGATCGGAGCCAACCTCTTCGTGATCGCGTTCGCCGCGACCTGGGGTCCGGTCATGTGGGTCATGCTCAGCGAGATGTTCCCCAACCGCATCCGTGGTGTCGCACTCGGTGTGTGTACCGCATTCAACTGGCTGGCCAACTTCACCATCTCGATGCTGTTCCCGGAGGCGAGCGCGTCACTCGGACTCGGCTGGGTCTACGGCTTCTTCGCATTCTGTGCCGCGGCGTCGTATTTCTTCGTCAAGGCGAAGGTGCGCGAGACCAAGGGACTCGAACTCGAGGACATGGATGCCGTTGCCGCAGACGACCTCTCCCGCGTCGAGGCCACCAAACGAGCCAAGTCGGGCTCCGCGTGAGAAACGAGAGGGGCTCTAGTCGCGGGACTGTCGCGGGTGTGTCGCGTCGGCTGCGTCGGTGAGCAGGTACTGCGCAGCGAAATAGCCTCCGAGAACCCAGAGTTCGCTCAACGCGCGGGCAACGGAACCGGAAATCAGATGCCTCCGGTTGAGGATCGTGACGTCCGAGGCCAGAAAGAGCAGTCCGCCGATTCGGGCAGACGGTTGCGGTGAGTCGAGGGAGCCCGCGAGCGTCGACATCGTCGCCAATGTGGTCCCGTATGGACCGAGCACAGCCAGGGGGCGCGGTCGGTGGGCGGCGAGAACGGCGGCCGATTCGCCGAGCACCGCCATTCTCGGTGCGAAGGCGCGCACGGTCGGCCGAGCGCCGCGGCGCCAGAACACAGAGCAATAGCACAGCTGCGCGACACCGAAAAGCGCTGCACCGGTTGATAGTCGACGATCCTTGAGCAGACGCTCGGCCTCGGTGTCGGACGGCGAGAACTCTTCGAGCAGCATGGCGCGGTCGCCTGCCGCCGAGAACGCGATGGCGCCGACGAGTAGCGCATCGTCGATCCCCGGTCGAGCGTGGCAGTGTTGTCGACGTCGCACCGCGCGTCCGGCGAGCATGATGAGTGGGATCGGTTTGGTGATGGCTGCGGCACGCCGTGGCCCGAATGCGCCCGCGACACTCGCCGCCGTCGCGGCCAGGGCGTACACGCCGCCGAAGCGTGCCGTGGCCGAGCGCTGCCGCCCGGACGTCAACGCATCACGTTCGCGACAAATGAGCGGATGTCGTTGTCTGCCATCCGGCGCGCGCCATCCTCGGACAACGTCAGATAGGGGCGTGGCGAGACCTGCCGATCGGCCAACCGTGCGTCGTTGATGTACTTCAGCGTCAGCGGAACGATGACCGACGGATCGATGAGTCCCTGGGTCATCATGACCGGCCGGGCGAAACCACGGACGGGCAGCGTCGACGCGGCCTCGAGCACACCGGCGAGTTCGCGGTTACCCGCGAGTGGCTTGGAGAACAGCGATCCCAGCGACACACCGTCGACCTCACGCGTCAGGTCTGTGACGCACAGTTGTGCGGCTCGGTTCAACCAGCTTCTGCCGCTTTCGGTGAGGTAGTCGACGACGTCGACCGACGGGCGTGCGCTGCTGATCGCGCTGAGCGTGTACAGGGCGTCGGCGGTCAGACCGGCAGGGAGGGTGACCGTACCCGGACCGAGTTTGGTGAGCAGAGCCGAGAAGTCGGCGGGTATCGACGATGCGGCAGCGCCGCGGAAGTCCAGCGCCGATCCCCCGAGGGTGGTGCCGATACGTGCGAGGGTGACCGCGGCCGCTGCGCCCTGCCCCTGGCCGACGACAGCCCAGCGTCGCGCCACGTCGTTGCGCATGGATCGAGAGGCACGCACGGCGTCGACGATGTTGCGAGCCGTCGCGTCGGTGTCGAAATACTGTGGCGTCCCGGAGGTTCCGAGGCCTGCGTAGTCGGTGGTGACCACCGCGTATCCGCGCGAGAGCCACGCGCGGGCCTGATCGAGATCGGCGACGGCCGGCCGGACGGACGGGGCGCACCCGTCGGCCAGCCCGCGGGAGCCGTGCGCCCAGGCGATGACCGGGAATCCGCCTTCCGGTACTGCGCCGAACGGAGTCAGCAGGACGCCGCTCGACCGCTGCGGCTTGTGGTCTGCGCCCGTGGTCGCGTAGGTGAACACCGTGCCGCTCGCGGCGCCGGGTACGAGGTCCGAGCGGGGGATCGCGCGGCGCGAGTACACGGTGCCCCCCGTGGCCGACGCGGTGCTCACGGCGTCCGAGGCGGTGGTGGCGTCGGACGTCGATTGTCCGGTGCGATCACCGGCCGATGGTTGGGTGGGGGCTGCTGAGGCGACGGACGGTATCGCGAGCCCCGCGCAGAGCAGCACCGCGCACGCCGCAGACCGCATCGATCTGTGCGACGGCCGTCTGCGGGATCTCCGGCTCCGAGATGAAGTGGTCACTTGGCGTTCACCACGCCGACGGCGGGGAGGAAGAAGCACGAGTGGCCCGCATTGCTCGACGTGCCGTAGATCGCAGCGAGGATGGTGCCGCTGCCGGTCTTGACGGGCGCGAGCCGCACACCGGAGAGCAGCGGCAGCAAGGCCTTCGTGCGCGGATCTACAGCCGTAAGCTTTTCGAAGCCGCCCTGCAGCGTTGAGGCGTTGAACCACGCAACCTGCATCTGCCCGTCGTCTGTGGTTGCGGTCCCGACCGTCGTGGGTACGAACGCGAACGCGGTCTCGCCCTTGTCGACCAGATTGAGCTTCTTGGGCAGCGTGATGCCCGGAATCAGTGTGAGCAGCGGCGCGAGGGGCTCGACGGCCTTCATCTGCTCGCTCCGGATGGGCCATGGTCCGGGGGCCGCTCCCGCGGCTGCGGTGACGATCCCGAGCGGGTTGTCGTCGGTCGGCGTGGCGCAGAAGGGGGCGATGGCCGGTGAGAACGGTTGGATTCCGAGAGTCTTGAGCACCGACTCGATGTCGGATCCCGCAGCCGGAGTTGCTGTGGCGCTGACCTCGCGTGAGGCCGACGAGCCGCCGAGAGCAACCGACAACGTGTTGAGTTTGCTCTCGATGTCGGCGGTCGAGAGTTGTCCCAGCGACGACTTCACGGCCTCGGCGGCCTTGAGGGCCAACTGGTCGACGCCGGCTGCTTTGAGTGCCTTGACCGCCTCGGCGAGTTCGTGGTCGAGGGGGACGCTGCCGAGCGCCTGAGGATCGGGCGCGAGGGTTGTCGGCGCGGTCGGCAGGTCGGGTGCCGCCGATGCGGTCGCGGGAACAAACACCATCGCTGCGGCAATCGTTGCGCCCGCGATGCCCGTGCGGACTCGTCGGCGACTGTGCTCGCGGTCCCCGGTCATGGTGCGGCGCGCGGACATCATCATGGTTCTCCTCGACACGACAGCCAGACCACGCTGAAACGCGTGGTACTGGTGTGACAGATGTTTCTAGAGTTACAAGAGATCACGGCCAGGGCACGCGCTGCAAGTTGTGAGTCCGAGCTGTGACGTATGCGCGATCAGCACGCGATCCGTCGGTGGTGCGACGTTGTGAGGATGCATGTGCGTGGTCCCGGCGCGCGGTCATCTGCCGGTCAGGCGCTGGAAACGGCGAAGCCGGGGAGCCTGTGAGCTCCCCGGCTTCGCCGCACGGGTGGGTACCGCGTCCGATCACACGATCGCGAGTCCGATCGTCGGGATGATGGTGCAGTTGAGCACCTTGCCCTTGGTCTTGGTGGTGACGTCGCCGTAGATGGTCGAGATCACGCGTCCCTTGCCGGTGGAAGCGATCCCGGTGAACGTGCCCGGGCCGTTGGTGGCGTTGATCAACGCATTGCGCTTGAGCTGAAGCTGCCCGGTGCGGCCGTTGTCGATGTTGACCCAACTGACAAGCAGTTTGCGAGCCTGGTTGTTGATCGCGGGGCCGGTGCCGAGGCTGGTGTACACGTAACCGGCCTGGCCTCGCTTGGGTCCGGGGGCGGGCGCCTTTTGCGGGCCTGCCGTCACCAGGGCGCGGCCGAGCGAATTACCGCCACCGGGCATGCAACCGAAGCCGAGCGTCGGGTAGAGGAACTCCTGGATCTTCGGAGCATTGGGACCCTGTGGGATCTCCGGTTCTCCGGGTTTCGCTGCCTCGATCCGGGCTACCTGCCGGCGTCCCGGCTCGCCGAGGAAGTCGATGATTTTCTGCCAGGTGCCTGCGACCTGCGGGGGGAGTCCCGGCTGATCGGCCATGGCGCGGGCCTGCTGCAGCAGTTCTGCATTCACCTTGCCGTCGGGTCCTGGGGTGGTGACCGAGCCGATGATCGCGGGCGCGAAAGCTCCGAGGGAGTCCAGCGTGCGTTGGTCGACCTTCGTGGTCTTGGTGGGCGCAGGCGGAGTTGCTTCGGTAGGCGCTGGCGCCGCGTGCGCGATGCTCGGGGCGGCGAGCGAGGCTGCGACGGCGACCGTTGCTGCGGCCACTGCGATGCGGGCGCGGCTGGTCAGTGCTGATAGACGCACTTGTCGGTGTCCTGTCGGTTGTCGGTGTATGTATCGGTTTTGTCTCGGACACCCGGGACCCTACCCGGGTGTCACCGCTCGGAAACGCCGGCGCGTCATTCTAAGCCCCGACGATGGGGCGATGTCCAGGGAGCCTAACGCCGAAGTCGAGCAACTCCTGGTGCAGGTGATGTAATTGTTACGAATGTGACGTGCGACCAATCATCCGACACTGGTCCGACGACCAGGTGCTGCGCACCTGGTTAGATCGACAACAGTTCGATCCACGTCGATTCTCCCGGAGATGAGGAGCGCTGGTGACAGACCAGACCGCACAGTCCAGGCGTGACCGTGAACGTCGCGGTAGCGGCAGGCGAGCGCTGATGCGCACGAGTGCAGTGGCGGTGACCGTGCTGGCGGTCGGGGCGTCGATGTTGACCGCGTGTGGCGACGACACGTCGTCGAGTTCTGAGGTCACACTGTTGACCCACGATTCGTTCGACCTCCCTCAATCGGTGTCCGATGCGTTCACGAAAGAAACCGGCCTGACACTCAAGGTGGTCAAGAACGGGGACGCGGGGCAGCTTGCCTCGACGGTGTCGCTGACGCCCGGTTCACCCAAGGGCGATGCCGTCTTCGGGATCGACAACACCTTCGCCACCCGGCCGATCGACGCAGGCGCGCTCGAGTCCTACTCCTCGCCTGCCTTGGCAGGTGGAGCAGACCAGTACGCGGTGCCGGAGTCCCACAACGAGTTGACCGCGGTCGATCGCGGCGATGTCTGCCTCAACGTCGACGACGAGTGGTACCGGCGCGAGGGCCAGACGCCGCCGAAGAGCCTGCGCGACCTGACCGATCCCACCTACGCCAAGCAGGCGGCGCTCATCGATCCGGGCACGTCGTCGCCGGGCATGGCGTACCTACTCAGTACCGTCGGAGTCCTCGGCGACAACTGGCAGGACTATTGGCGGCAGGTCTCCGCCGCGGGCGCGACGATCGTGTCTGGTTGGGAGATCGCCTACAACCAGCTGTTCACGGCGGGGGAGGGCAAGGGCGCCAAACCGATCGTGTTGTCGTACGCGTCGTCGCCCGCGGCGACTCCTGGCACGAGCGCGCTGCTCGACAGTTGCTTCCGGCAGGTCGAGTACGTTGGCGTGCTCAAGGGGGCTGCGAACACCGCGGGGGCGCGCAAGCTCGTCGACTTCATGCTGAGTCCCACGGTGCAGAAGGCGCTTCCGTCCGCCATGTACGTGTACCCGGTGCAGAAGGACACGCCGCTGCCCGACGGGTGGGCGCAACGAGCGCCGATCCCTCAGTCGACGGTGAACCTGCCGCCCGCATACATCGCGCAGAATCGGGAGACGTGGCTCCAGCAATGGCGCAGCGCAGTAGGGCGCTGACCAGCAACCGCCTAGGGGGTTGGCTCACCGCGGCGGTGCCGGTGGTGTTCCTCGGCGTGCTGTTCGTGTGGCCGGTGGCCGCACTCGTCTGGCGCGCCGTGGCGCACACCGGCGACGCGCCAACGGGATCGGCGTCCCTGGGAGAATTGTTCACCCGGACCCACGCGGCTCACCTGCTCGGGACCACCATCGCCCAGGCGGCCGCGTCGACAGCGTTGGCGCTGGTGGTGGCCGCACCGATCGTCTGGCTGTCGTCCCGACTGCACGGGGCGTCGGCGATGATCCTGAATGCCGTCGTCACCGTCCCCTTCGTCCTTCCCACGGTGGTTGTCGGCGTCGCGTTCAGAGCGCTGTTCGACGGTCCGCTCGCGTTCGCGCGCATCGGTTCCGGATGGTGGGCGGTGCTGGCCGCACACGTGTTTCTCAACGTCGCAGTGGTGGTACGTGTCGTCGGGGCCGCGTGGCGGGGCCTCGACACCAGGGTGCTCGACGCGGCACGCACGTTGGGCGCCGGTCGGTTTCGGGCGTGGCGGAGCGTGATCGCGCCCGCGCTGCTGCCGGCTGTCGGTGCTGCCGCAATGCTGATCTTCTTGTTCTGTTCGACGAGTTTCGGCGTGATCATCATCCTGGGAGGTGGCACGCTGCAGACACTGGAAACCGAGATCTACCAACAGGCCATCGGGTACTTCCGGATCCCGGAGGCGGTGGCGTTGTCACTGCTGCAGATCGTGGTCGTGGTGGTCGCGCTCGTGCTGACACGGGTCGTCACGGCGCACTCGCGGACGAGTGCGACCCGAACACGGTCACCCCGGCGCCGACGGCTCCGCGGAGGTGCGCGACTGTGGGCCGCTCTCGCATGGATCTGGACGATCGCGATACTGGTCGTTCCGATCGCCGTGCTGGCCGTACGGTCGGTTCGCCCCGGCCGCGACGGCGCATGGACGCTTGCCGGTTACCGAGCGCTGACCGAACCCGTCAATGGTGTGACACCGCTTGCGACGCTGCGCTATTCGTTTGTCTCCGCGCTCATCGCGATGGTGATCGCGGTCGTGGTCGGCGTGATGGCGGCGATCGCAGTGCACACCGCGCGGGGCGTGGCGCGGACAGGCGGAGCGGTGCTCGCGCTCGTGCCGCTCGGGATCAGTGCTGTGACACTGGGTTTCGGGTATCTCATCGTGCTGTCCGGACTCCCGGCGCGCGTCTCGTCGTCGCCGCTGATCATTCCCTGCGTGCAAGCGCTGATCGCCATCCCGGTCGTGATCGGGATCGTCGTCCCCGCGCTCGACGCCGTTCCCGACCGTGCGCGTGCCGCCGCAGCAACGCTGGGAGCGGGGCCGGTGCGGGTGCTATGGACGATCGACCTCCCCGCGGTCGGTCGATCGTTGGCTGCGGCAGGTGGCTTCGCGTTCGTGATGGCGCTCGGCGAGTTCGGCGCGACGAGCTTTCTTGCGCGCGCCGACACCACGACGTTGCCCGTGCTGATCGGCTCCGCGTTGAACCGGCCCGGCGCAACACAATTGGCGACGGCGATGGCTGCGTCGATGGTGCTGGTTGTCGTGACGGCGGTCGCGATGCTCCTCGTGGAAGTGCTGCGTCCACGATCGGAGGTGCTCGGCTGATGCTCGAACTCGAGGGAGTGCGCATTTCGTACGGGTCGCACACGGTCGTCGACGACCTCGACTGGAGCGTCGGGGCCGACGGACTCGTGACCGCGCTGCTGGGACCGTCGGGCTGTGGAAAGTCGACGCTGATCCGCGCCATCGCAGGACTCGAAGACGTCGAGCGCGGCAGCATCCGCCTCGACGGGAACGATCTGGTGGCTGTGCCCGCCCACCGGAGGGACTTCGGCGTCGTATTCCAGGACGGTCAGCTGTTCGGCGGCCGAAGCGTCGGCGCGAACGTCGCATACGGCCTCAAGGCCAGGCGCATGCGCAAGGCGCGGATCGCCGAGCGTGTGACCGAGATGCTCGAACTCGTGCAGTTGCCGGGATTCGAGCGACGTCCGGTCGACGAGCTCTCCGGCGGGCAGGCGCAACGTGTGGCGCTGGCACGCGCGCTGGCGCCACACCCGCGTCTACTGCTGCTCGACGAACCGCTTGCATCGCTGGACCGCAGATTGCGCGACGAACTCGCACTGGACATCGGACGCGCAGTGCGCGCGACCGACACGCCGACGATCCTCGTCACGCACGACCACACCGAGGCGGCACTCGTCGCCGACGCCATCTCGGTGATGAGGTCGGGCGACATCGTCCAGACGAGTTCCCCCGCGCGCCTGTGGAAACGGCCGGTCGACGAATGGACCGCCCGGTTCCTCGGCTGTACGACGGTGCTGTCGGCTCAGCGTGACGACGGTGTCGTCACCACTCCGCTCGGCGTCGTGGACGCCGGTGCTCTCGGCGTCGGGGATGACCGCGAGCCACGCGAACTCGGCCTGCGCGCAGAATCGGTCTATGCGAAACCGATTGCAGCCGCGGAGTATCGGGCACGTGACCGGCCTGCTGCAGAGGGAGAGGTTGTGGCCGTCGCCGACCTCCCGGCCGGTCAGCGTGTCCGGGTTTCGACGCCGGTGGGGGAGATCGACGCGGTGTCCGAGGGGGACGTGCGAGTCGGCGACACCGTCGTGCTGCGGTTGCGTCCCGAGCACATCGCAGTGGTCGGTCCGTGAGCGGGCGAATGGTCGTCGCAGGCGCCGTCACCTCGGCCGACGGCCGACTCCTGCTGGCACAGCGGCGGTACCCACCCGAGGTCGCGGGACTGTGGGAACTTCCGGGCGGCAAGGTCGAAGAGGGCGAGGACCCGGCTCAAGCCCTGCGGCGTGAGCTACGTGAAGAACTCGACGTCGATGTCGAGGTCGGTACACGCCTGGAGCGCTCGGTCGAACTCGCGCACGACCTGACCCTCGTCGCGCTGTGGGCACGAATCGTCGGCGGGGAGCCACGAGCCGTCGAACACTCCCGTCTGCGCTGGGTCACCGTCGACGAACTCGACGAGATGGCCGCGTCGGGCGCGATCGTGCCCGCCGACACGGTGTGGCTGCCGGAACTGTCGCTGAGGATCTCGGGCGGAGCACACTGATCCGCTCAAGCGCGCACGACGTTTGATCACAGTTCGGTCATCAACCCGTGCAACCCGCCGCCCGGCGGTTTACAGTCGTACACCGAACAACGGGGGCGGTGATGGTGAGTGCCCGGTCGCGCTGGGCGACATGAACCAAATCGGTTGTGGCAGAGGAATTGAGGGGGAGCTGTGTCGTACTGGCGTGTGTTTCGTTCCGGTGGTGGCGGGAGGCGGCGGGCCATTGCGACCGTCGGTTGCGTCGTGGCGATCGGGGTGGCAGGGGTGTTCGGAACAGGAGGCGTCGTCGATGCCGGACGTGCTGCAGCGGCCCCGCTCGGGTCGTCGGGCAGTGGTTCGACCGGATCGTCGGACGGCACCGACACCTTCTATCGACCGCCCGCCGGCCCGCTGCCCGATGCAGGGACACTGTTACGTACGCAGTCGATGTCGACGTTCGTCACCGTCCCCAATCGAGCCGGGAGGATCCCGGCGTCGGCGACCAAGATCATGTACGTGTCGACCAACGGTCTCGGCAAGAAGGTTGCCGTCAGTGGCTACTACCTCCAGCCGTCGCGGCCCTGGACAGGGCCGGGCTCGCGGCCACTGGTCTCCTACGGGCCGGGTGCGCACGGGATGGGGGACCAGTGTGCGCCCTCGCGGCTCGTCTCCGCACCGAATCTGGCGTTCCCCGGCGGTCCGATGGCCGAGATCGAAGCGCTGATCACCTACAACCTGCTCTCGCGGGGATACGGCGTGGTGAGTACGGACTACATCGGACTCGGCACACCGGGTGATCACACCTTCGCGATGCGCGTGGACCAGGGCGACGCGGTGATCGACGCAGCGCGCGCTGCACTGCAGTTGCCGGGCGTGAACCCGCACACGAAGGTCGCGCTCGCCGGGTACTCACAGGGTGGCGCTGCGACCGCCGCCGCTGCGGAACTGATCGACCGCTACGCTCCCGAGCTCGCCAGGCAGGTTGTCGGGATCTACGCGGGCGGCGCGCCGACGGATCTGCGCAGCCTGCTCAATCATCTCGACGGCCAGCGCCTCGGCGGTACGATCGGGTGGGCGATCGACGGTGCGATGGCGTTGTATCCCGATATGGCGCAAAAGATTCCGCCGCTACTCAACCCGGAGGGTAAGCGAATCGCGAATCTTGTTCGCGGCCAATGTATCCTGGCGACAACCGCACTCGGTTCCCCGAAGTCGAGCACCTGGACGGTCAGTGGCAAGACGATTGGCGAGATCATCGACTCCACCCCAGCGCTGGCCGAACGCGTCAACGAACAGAAGGTCGGCATGAGCAAGCCGACCGACATCCCGATTCTGCTGTCCAGCAACCCTGTTGACCCGACGGTACCCATCTCGCAGGGCCAGAACCTGTTCGCCGAGTGGTGCGGCAAACAGCCGAGGTCGCTCGAGTACCGCACGATCACCTTCCCGGTGCTCGGTGGAACAGCCATGGGTCATATCGCGGGCGGTGTCGCCGGATACAACGAGGCCTACGACTGGCTGGCGGACAGGTTCGCGGGCAAGGCCCCCGCGAGTGGATGTGTCAGGAAGGCCCAGTCGAACGGACTGACGACGGGATCTGCGGGTTCGTCCGGGTCATCCTGACAACGCCGGACGGGCCCGCGAAAATGTTCGCGCGATCGCGACACGGTGCGGAGTAGGTTCGGCGGCTGTGACAGCACGGCGACGCCAAGAACAGAGCGGGGCAGATCGGGCCACCTCCACGCGTGACGCGCGCTGGCTGGCTCCCGCGCTGATGCTCGTCGGCGGCACGTCGATGTATCTCGGCGCGGCGATCGCGATCGATCTCTTCGATGCGGTATCGCCCGCCGGCGTCGCGTGGTTGCGAATCGCCGGTGCCGGACTCGTGCTCGCGGTGGTGGTGCGGCCCGGTCGCGACGCCTGGCGGTGGCACCGGCTGCGCCTGGCCGGGCTGTTCGGTCTGATGACCGCGGCCATGAACATCGCCTTCTACCTCGCGCTCGACCACCTGCCCCTCGGTACGACCGTCGCGCTGGAGTTCCTCGGGCCGATCGTCGTCGCCGCCGTCGGTTCACGCACCGGGCGCGACGTGGTGGCGTTGCTGGCAGCCGTGGTCGGCGTCGTACTCATCGTCGACGTGCACTGGGCGGGCAGCGTGATCGGCGTCGTCCTCGCCCTCACCGCGGCGGCATGCTGGGCGGGCTACATCCTGCTGGGGCGTCGGGTAGCCGTGCGCGGAGCCGGGATCGAGGATCTGACAACGGGTTTCGTCGTCGCCGCGATTGTGACGTCGCCGTTGGCGCTGACCATCGGCACGGCCGTCCACGCGGGAGAGGGTCTGTGGTCGCTCATCGGACTCGGCCTCGGGCTCGGCGTGCTCTCGACTGCTGTTCCGTACGCGCTCGACCAGGTGATCCTTCGCTCGGTGGGGCCTGCGAGGTTTGCCGTGCTGTTGGCGCTACTGCCGGTGACCGCCGCTGTGGTCGGTGTCGTTGCGCTACGTCAGGTGCCCGCGGTCACCGAGGTGATCGGCATCCTCGCCGTCGCCGGGGCGATCGTGGTGCAGGCGAGCGGCAGGTCGCGGTGAGACGGCACCGATGGGTGGTGTCGACGCACGTCGGACCCGCTTGTTGCCGTGTGATCGCGCTCTCATCCTCCGAGCAGATACCCTGTTGAGCGTCGTAGAGTCCACATCCGGTGCCCGAAACCGGATCGCCGACGGCCCGCGCATGCCTTCGGGACGTCGAAAAAGATGAAAGAGAGCTCAGTGAGCGCTGCCCCCAACTTCCGCAACGTCGCGATCGTCGCGCACGTCGACCACGGCAAGACCACGCTGGTCGACGCGATGCTCCGCCAGTCCGGAGTGTTCGGTGAGCGCGCCGAGCTCGTCGATCGCGTGATGGACTCCGGTGACCTCGAACGCGAGAAGGGCATCACCATTCTCGCGAAGAACACCGCGGTGCATCGTCGTCAGCCGGACGGCACCGAGGTGGTCATCAATGTCATCGACACGCCCGGTCACGCCGACTTCGGCGGCGAGGTCGAGCGCGGTCTGTCGATGGTCGACGGCGTCGTACTCCTCGTCGACGCCTCCGAGGGCCCGCTCCCGCAGACGCGCTTCGTGCTGCGCAAGGCGTTGAGTGCGTCGTTGCCGGTGATTCTCCTGGTCAACAAGACCGACCGCCCCGACGCGCGCATCTCGGAGGTCGTGTCCGAGACCCACGACCTGTTGCTCGACCTTGCCTCCGACCTCGACGACGAGGCGGCCGCAGCCGCCGAGCAGGTCCTCGACCTCCCGGTGCTCTATGCATCCGGCCGTGCGGGTATCGCCAGCACCGTCGAACCCGCCAACGGAGAGGTCCCCGAGGGAGAGAACCTCGACCCGTTCTTCGACGTCCTGATGGAGCACGTTCCCGCGCCCAAGGGCGACGCCGAGGCGCCGCTTCAGGCACACGTCACCAACCTCGACGCCTCGCCCTTCCTCGGGCGCCTCGGGCTGGTCCGCATCCACAACGGCACCCTCAAGAAGGGCCAGACCGTCTCCTGGATGCGTGAGGTTGACGGTGAGCCCGTCACCGAGCGCGCCAAGATCACCGAACTCCTCGCTACCGTCGGCGTGGAGCGCAGCCCCGCGGAGTCCGCGGTCGCAGGCGACATCGTGGCGATCGCAGGCATTCCCGAGATCATGATCGGCGACACCCTCGCCGACGCAGAGAATCCGGTCGCGCTACCGCGTATCACGGTCGACGAGCCTGCCATCTCGGTCATCATCGGCACCAACACCTCCCCGCTCGCGGGCCGGGTGAAGGGGCACAAGCTCACCGCGCGCATGGTCAAGGACCGCCTCGACACCGAGCTCATCGGCAACGTGTCGCTGCGCGTCGTCGACATCAATCGTCCCGATGCCTGGGAGGTGCAGGGCCGCGGTGAGCTCGCGCTGGCGATCCTCGTCGAGCAGATGCGTCGCGAGGGGTTCGAGCTGACCGTCGGCAAGCCGCAGGTGGTCACGCGCAAGGTCGACGGCAAGGTGCACGAGCCGTTCGAGCACCTGACCATCGATGTCCCGGAGGAGTACCTCGGCGCGGTGACCCAGTTGCTCGCGGCGCGTAAGGGCCGTATGGACCAGATGAACAACCACGGGTCCGGGTGGGTCCGCATGGAGTTCCGCGTTCCGTCGCGCGGACTGATCGGTTTCCGTACCGACTTCCTCACCGAGACCCGCGGCACCGGTATCGCCAACGCGGTGTTCGACGGCTACGACGCCTGGGCGGGTGAGATCCGCGCACGGCACACCGGTTCGCTGGTGAGCGACCGTGCGGGCACGGTGACGCCGTTCGCGATGATCCAGCTCGCCGACCGCGGCACGTTCTTCGTCAACCCGGGTGACGACACCTACGAGGGCCACGTGGTCGGCATCAATCCGCGCGCCGAGGACCTCGACATCAACGTGACCCGTGAGAAGAAGCTGACCAACATGCGTCAGTCGTCGGCCGACGTGATGGAGACCCTGGCCAAGCCGATGCACCTCGAACTCGAGGGCGCGATGGAATTCTGCGCCGTCGACGAGTGTGTCGAGGCGACCCCGGAGGTCGTTCGGGTGCGTAAGGTGCATCTCGATTCGTCGACGCGCGCCCGTGAGCGTTCGCGTGCCAAGTCGCGCGATCAGGCGGCCGGCTAGTCGACCTCGTGGGTGTCGGGGTTGATGCCGGCGTAGGCGTCGGTACGCGATGGTGGGGGTGAGTGGGTGACCGGCAGGAGGCCGATGCAGGTGCGAGCGGCTGAGCGCTGCGGACAACGCAGGCACCTCCTGGTTGCGGTGCTCAGCGTCCTCGTGGTGGCGACGATGGCCGGCTGCATGTCGGACCCTCCGCCGCCCGTCCGCGAGACCCAGGCGCCGCCCCAGACTCCCGCCGAGTACCCGACGGAGAAAACGATCTACGTCGCGACCGACTCCGTCGGCCAGGGGTTCAATCCCCATCTGGCCGCCGATCAGAGTCCGGTCACCACGGCGATCGCCGCGATGACGTTGCCGAGTGCGTTCGAACCCGTGCAGACACCCAACGGCGTCGTCTGGCAGCGGTCGGATTCGTTGCTGACCTCAGCGGAGGTGACGTCGCAGCAGCCGTTCACCGTCACCTACAAGATCCACACGAACGCCCAGTGGTCCGACGGGCTCCCGGTCACCGGAGACGATTTCAGCTACCTGTGGCAGCAGATGTCGCGACAGCCCAACGTCGTCGCGCCCGCCGGCTACCGACTGATCGACTCCGTCGAGTCGAGCAACGGCGGCAAGGTGGTGACCGTCAAGTTCGCCCGCGCCTATCCGGCATGGCGCGAGATGTTCACCTGGCTGCTGCCCAGCCACGTCCTCAAGGGCGCGCCCGCGGGCTTCCAGACCGGTATGGACAGCGGTAAACCGGTGTCGGCGGGGCCGTTCTCGGTCTTCTCGATCGACACCACCCGCGACGAGGTGCGTCTGATCCGCAACGATCGCTACTGGGTGAAGCCGTCGGTCCTCGACCAGGTGGTCCTGCGCCGCGCGGGAACGGCGTCGCAGATGGTCGAGTCGGTACGTACGGGCGACTCGTCGATTGCCACGCTGGGCACCGGACCGGCCAGCAGCGCCGAACTCGCTGCGGTCCCCGGCATCGAGACGCAACGTTCCGCGACGTCACGGGCGCTGGGCATCAGCGTCAACGCGCGCACTCCCGTGATGAGTTCGGTATCGGTTCGGCGCGCGATTCTGGGCATGATCGACCCGGCCGTCGTCACCTACGCGGGGGCAGGCGACACCGTCGTCACGCCGTTCGCGAACACGATCCTTGCGCCATCGGATGCGGGGTACTTCCCGGTCGACCGGCAGCGCCCGGGTGCCGACCAGATCGACGAACTCCTCGCGTCCGCCGGCTACCGGCGAGGCGCCGCAGGTGCAGCGGCCTCGTCGTCCTCTGTCCCGTCGTCGGCACCGAGCTCGGGTGCGTCGGGGTCGGCAGCACCGCGTGCATCGACCGGCCCCTCGTCGGGCGTGTCCTCATCGGCACCTGCGACGGAGGACCCCGCCTCGACCATGTCACCGGTCCCTGACGGCGTCGCGGGCTTCGAGAAGGACGGGCATGACCTGGCCGTGCGTGTCGGTGCGATCAGCGGAGATCCCAGGTCGACCGCGGCGGCCGCGAACATCGTCGACCAGCTACGCAATGCCGGTGTGCGCGCTGCGGTGGTCTCGCTGCCCAACAACGAGCTGTACGGGGTGGCGCTGACGGATTCACGCGTCGACATGGCCGTGGGCTGGACCGGCCTCGGCGTACCGCCCGCTGCGGCGTTGGCCTCGCAGGTGGACTGCGACCAGCCCAAGCCGGGCACCGCGCCGAGCTTGTCGACGCCGCCGACACCCACCAGCGACGCACCGGATCAGCAGGAGACCTCGACCCAGGATGTCTACGCGTCCAACCCGTCTGGTGTCTGTGATCCGGTGCTCATCGGGTTGGCTCGTGACGCGTTGTCGTCGGACGATCCGCTGCCGCAGTTGACCGAAGCCGAGCCGCTGCTCGCCGCGCAGTCGATCTATCTCCCGCTCTACCAGGACAGCATGATGGTGGGCGTGACTCGCAAGGTGGCCGACGTTCCGCTGTCGGGACCGATCCAGGTCTCGATCTTCGGCTCGGCGAGCAGATGGAATCTCTCGTGAGCCGGGAGCAGAGCGACCGTCGAATGCTGCTGCTGCACGCGCACCCCGACGACGAGACGATCATGACCGGCGGCACCATCGCGCGGTATCTCGCCGAAGGCGTCGACGTGCGCGTGCTGACGTTCACGCTCGGCGAGGAAGGGGAGGTGATCGGCGACGAATGGGCGCAGTTGGTCGCCGACGGGGGTGCCGACCAACTCGGCGGCTACCGCATCCGTGAGCTGACCGACGCGCTGGCGGCACTCTCACCGGAGGACGCCGCACCGCTGCGGCCCCGATTCCTCGGCGGCGCCGGGCACTGGCGGGACTCGGGAATGGCGGGATCGCCGTCGGCCGAGCATCCCCGCGCACTCGCGCAGGCACACTTCGACGATGTCGTCGCGACCCTCGCGAACGTGATCGCCGACGTCGATCCGCAGGTACTCGTCACCTACGACACTGCCGGGACCTACGGCCATCCCGACCACAAGATGGTCCACACCGCGTCGATGGCAGCGATCCCGTTGGTGGAGGCCAGGACCGGACGCGACCTGATCGTCTGGGAATCGGTCACCGAACGCAGCGCCCTGCAGAACGGACTCGCGACCGCGCGCATCGTCCCGGACGGATGGCGCATGCCGAACCCGGGCGAGTTGCCCAGCTACGCCGACGACGAGATCGATGCGGCGATCGACGTCAGCGCGGTCTACGAGCGCAAGGTCGAGGGGCTACGCGCCCACGCGACCCAGGTGACCGTCGCCCCGTCGGGCACCGAGTACGCACTCAGCAACAACATCCTGCAGCCGATCATGCGAACCGAGCACTTCGTGCTCGGTTCGGGCAGGCGCCGCAGCGGATCCGGCCGTCGTACGACCGACCTCTTCGCGCCAGACGGAGACGCGTGATGCGTGTCATCGACCGTGTACTTCTCGGATTCCTGATCGTCGACGGTCTGATCGTCGGGCTACTCTCCGTTGGTTTCGTCTACCTGCGGGTGGGGGGAGCTGCGGTTCCGATCGCCGCGGTCATCGCAGGTCTGCTCAACTGCGTACTGCTGTGGTTGGCAGCGAAGTACACCGACGGGCCGCTTCGGTACGGGCCGCTTGTCGCGTGGCTGTTGGTGCTCGCGGTGGCGGGAATGGGCGGGCCCGGCGGCGACGTCATGCTCGCGCTGCAGGGAAGCACGACGCTCGCGACCCTGCTGCTGGTGATCATCGGGCTCGGCGCGCCCGTCGCGCTGGCCTGGTCGAGGCGTCTACCCGAGGCCGAGGCATGACGATCTGCGCGGTGGCCGCGGGGATGTGAGCGGCAGTCGCCGCGGCGCCGACCCACGCGGTCGTTAGAGTGTTTTGCATGGTGTTGCGTGCGTGGGCGTCCGATCGCCCCGCCCCGGTCGGAGCGGTGCGGTCGGCGTTGGCCGTTCTGCGCGCCGATCCGACGTCGGTGACCGACGCCGAGTGGGTGGCGCTGCTCGGCGCCGACGGCGACGAACTCGCCGAGTTGTGTGCGCTCGCCGACGCCGCGCGCACCGAGGTCACCGACGCCGACGTCATGACCTTCGTGGTGAACCGCAACCTCGACACCGCGGTGGTCGGCGTCGCGCATCCGGCCGTCCCGATCGACGCGCTCGTCGCCGAGGCGTGGGAGCTGGGAGCCACCGAGATCTGCATGCAGGGAGCGCTGCCCGTTCCGGGCGGCGGTTCTGTCGGGTCTGATGACGGGTACCTCCGGATCATCGAACGTATCCACACCGCTGCGCCGGGAATCCACCTGCATGCGTTCCGGCCGCCCGAGATCCGCGACGGCGCCGCGCGCATGGGGCTCGGCGTGCCCGATTTCCTCCGCCTGGCATCCGATGCGGGACTCGGGTCGGTACCCGGAACCGCGGCCCAGATCCTCGACGACGACGTGCGCGCCGCCCTGCACCCGGCAGGGCAGCCCGCGCCCGTGTCCGAGTGGGTCGACACGATCCGCGCCGCCCATCAGGCAGGTCTGTTCTCGACCGCGACTCTGTTGTACGGACACGTCGAGACCGCCGAGCATGTGGTGGCACACCTACGTCTGCTCAACCGCATCGCCGACGAGACCCATGGCTTCCGCGAACTGATCGTGATGCCTCTTCTCCCGCAGAACGCGCCGCCACACCTCGTCGACGTGGCGACCCGCATGGTCAGCCCGCGCGAGTCCCGCGCCGTCCACGCCGTTGCCCGCCTGATGACCGTCGGCCACATCGACCACCTCCAGGTCGCCTGGACCAAACTCGATCGCGACGTCGTCCTCGACGTCCTGGCGGGAGGAGCCGACGACATCGGCGGACTCCTGCTCGACGGCGAGCTCTCGCCCGAGTCCGGCCAGGAAGCGGGCGCCACCCTGACCGTCGACGACGTCGTCGACATCGCGGCTGCGGTGGGCCGGGCCCCCCGGCAACGACGAACCGACTACGGCCCACCACCCGAGGGGCGTCGAATCGTGTTGCCGCAGAGGATCAATGCGCTGGGTACGAGTACCCTGGGCGAGAATGTGCGGGCCTGCCGGTGAGCGAGGATCCCACGGGAGTGGATAACCCCGTCGGTCGGGGCGCTGCCGAGCCGGATGTCGACGTCGTGATCGTCGGCGCCGGATTCGCCGGAATAGGCATGGCCACCAGGCTCGCCCGACGCCGCCGCGAGTCGTTCGTGGTTCTCGAGCGGGCGGGAGCTGTCGGAGGAACATGGCGCGACAACACCTATCCCGGTATCGCCTGCGACATTCCGGCTCACCTCTACTCGTTCTCCTTCCGCCCACCAGCCGATTGGTCGTCGGTGTATCCGAGCGGCGCCGAGATTCGCGAGTACCTCGAGCGGACCGTCGTCGACGAGGGGTTCGCCGACCGACTCCGACTCGACTGCGAGCTGCTCGACGCCGCATGGGACCCGGACTCCGCGCGCTGGACGATCACGACATCTGACGGCGAGATATCCTGTCGCGCACTGGTTCTCGCGGTAGGTCGACTGTCGGAGCCGCGCATCCCCGACATCGGGGGTCTCGATACCTTCACCGGCGAGGTGGTGCACACTGCTGCCTGGCGCGACGACCTGGCCCTTGACGGTGCACGCATCGGGCTGGTCGGCACGGGCGCGTCAGCAGTGCAGATCGCGCCGCACCTCGCCGAGAAGGCCGAAGAACTCGTCGTCTTCTGCAGGACGCCACCGTATGTCGTGCCCCGTGACGACCGGGCGTACTCGGTCGAGGAGCGTGCCGCCTATCTCGATCCCGCAGTCGCCGACGACGTGCGCGATCAACTACTGCGTGATGCCGACGCGGCGTTCCGACAGCGGCTGGCGCTGCGCCCAGACATCGACGAGATCCGTGCGCGAGCCAGCACTCACCTGCACGATCAGATCAGCGACCCGGAACTTCGCTCGGCGCTGACCCCCGACTACGAGATCGGGTGCAAGCGGATACTGCTGAGCGACGACTTCTATCCGACACTGATGCGCGACAACGTGATCGTCGAGCCGAGCGCGCTGGATACCGTGCGCGAGTCGAAGGCGCGCGCGGCCAGCGGGCGGTGTCACGATCTCGATCTGCTCGTGATGGCAACAGGTTTCGAGGCAGCGCGTCCTCCGGTGGCCACCCGCATCACCGGCGCGCGGGACGAGCGGCTCGATGCCCACTGGTCCGACGGGATGACATCGTACGCATCCACCACCGTGCACGGCTTTCCCAACATGTTCGTGCTCGACGGTCCGAACGCCGCCCTCGGACACAACTCGGCGATCTACATGATCGAGACCCAGCTCGCCTATGTACTGGGCGCGCTCGACGTATTGGGTGCCGAGGGCATCCGATCGCTGGAGGTCACCGCCGAGGCAGAAGCGGCCTATACCGCGGAGATCGACGAACGCGCGTCGTCGACGGTGTGGCTGACCGGGTGCAACAGTTGGTATGTCGACCCCGGGAGCGGCAGGCTCACTCTGCTGTGGCCTGGTACGGCTGTCTCATTTCGTGAGCGAAACGGTACATTCGATGTGGAGCCGTACGACGTCGAGACCCGCGAGGGGGTGTGCGGATGACAACGGTGATGACTGCACGTGAAGCGCTCGACGTGGTGAGCGCCGGTGGCGATGTCGGACTCGCCGAGGTGACGGCACTGTTGTCGGCGGCCGGCGATGACCTGACCGATGTGGCGGCGGTCGCGTCCGCGGTGCGTGACGAAGGGCTGGCCGCAGCGGGCCGCGACCGCCAGATCACCTACTCGCGCAAGGTATTCGTGCCGCTGACCCGACTGTGCCGCGACCGCTGCCACTACTGCACCTTTGTCACGGTGCCGGGAAAACTGGCCAGGGCGGGCGAGGGCATGTTCCTCGAGATCGAGCAGGTACTCGCGATTGCACGTCAGGGCGCTGCCCTCGGCTGCAAGGAGGCGCTGTTCACACTCGGCGACAGGCCCGAGGATCGCTGGCCCCAGGCGGGCGAATGGCTTGCGGCGCGCGGTTATTCGTCGACCCTCGACTACGTGCGCGCCGCGGCGGTCGCCGTCCTCGAAGACACCGGTCTGCTGCCGCATCTCAATCCTGGCGTGATGAGCGCGGACGAGATGTCGGTGTTACGACCGGTCGCGCCGTCGATGGGAATGATGCTCGAGACGACGTCGCGTCGATTGTTCACCGAGAAGGGGCAACCGCACTACGGCAGTCCCGACAAGGACCCGCTGGTGCGGTTGCAGGTGCTCCGCGATGCGGGTGATCTGCGGATTCCATTCACCACGGGCATTCTCGTCGGTATCGGCGAGACCGTGACCGAGCGTGCCGAATCGCTTCTCGCACTTGCCGACGTCGCGCGCGCCGGCCACATTCAGGAAGTGATCGTGCAGAACTTCCGCGCCAAACCCGACACCGCGATGCGCGGCACACCGGACGCGGAAATGACGGAGTTCCTCGCGGCAGTGGCGACGGCGCGCATCGTGCTGGGATCGCGGATGCGGGTCCAGGCGCCGCCGAATCTGGTCTCGCGCGAAGAGTGCGCTGCGTTGATCGCTTCGGGTATCGACGACTGGGGCGGGGTGTCGCCTCTGACGCCCGATCACGTCAACCCCGAGCGCCCATGGCCCAATCTGACCACACTTGCAGAGATCACTGCGGAGTCGGGATACGTTCTCGCCGAGCGGATCACGGCTCAGCCGCCCTACGTCCTCGACGCAGACAACTGGATCGACGCCGCGCTGAGGCCGCACGTGGCGGCGCTCGCAGACCCGATCACCGGATTGGCGGCAGACGCTCGTCCGTCGGGCCGACCCTGGCCTGCCGTCGCGTGAGGAACCCTGCGGGACAGCGACGCTCAGCCGACTGACTGCGCGGCGAGAATCGCCTGGTAGCCACCGATCACGTCGGTGGCGCGGTGCAAACCGAGTTGCTGCAGAGTCGCCGCGGCCAGCGACGAGCTGTAGCCCTCCGAGCACAGCACGATCCACCGCACGTCGTGGTCGACGGCCTCGGGGATGCGGGCATCACTGGCCGGGTCGAGCCGCCATTCGAGCACGTTGCGTTCGAGCACGAGCGCGCCCGGATACTCGCCTTCGGTAGCGCGTTGCGCTGTCGGTCGGATGTCGACGAGGAGGCCGCCGTTCGCGAGCTCTGCCGGAAGGTCCGCGGCGTCGACTCGCTCGAGGTTCTCGCGTGCGTTGAGCAGAAGGTCATTGATCGTCATGGGCACCACGCAAGGTTATCGAGGTCATTCGGGTTCGTCGGTGAGTTCGGTGCGCGTGCGCCGCAGCCGACCGGTGTCGGTGACCTCGTAGAACGACATCGCGGTCAGCGGCGGCGAGTAGGCGTGCACGCTGAGCGTCGGGCCCGGCTCGTGGAGCGAACCGAGCCGGTGCGACGTGGCGTGGGACTGGTTGAGTCCGCGCAGCGGAGGGGCGCTGGCATGATGCTGGACGTCGTGCACCCACCCGAGCGGGAACGATGCCTGGTCACCCGCGGACAGGATGCGGAGCGCGAGATCATTGCCCGTCCAGCGGTACTCGCGCAACGCGCCTGACAGCACCGTCAGTGCGCCGAGCGAACCGGCGTGGTCGTGCAGGTCTGTCGACCGGTCAGGTGTCCAGCTGATCAACCAGAGGTCGAGATCGTCGTCGGATTCCAGTCGCGTGGACCAGCGTTCGACGGGATCCCAGCTCGGGGGAAGCAGGTGGTTGTACCGACCGTCGAGTACGTCGGCGACGCCTTGGTCGGTGATGCGTAGCAGGTCGGCGGGTCGAAGTCGGGTGGGAAGGGTGGCACTAGTCGGTCGTGTCGCGGCGCGGTGCACGGGATCAAGAGTCGAGGTCATGAGCACTCCGGACGAAAGGTGGTGAGGGCGGGGCCGGGGGATCAGCGGCGTCGACAATGCGCGATTGCCAGTCCCACGCTGATGTGCTGGACCCCGCTCCGGACGATGATCAGACTCACCCGGTCAGGATGCGCCGGGCAGGCACGCGGCGCGAGGGTTGGCGTCACGCTGAACACAAAGCCGTTCCGTGCTGGGCAGCGGTCCGGACGCCCGTCGAAAACTGTGATCTTCGTCGTGCCGAGTTGTCTGACCGGGGCAGATGTGTGTGCCGGTGCGGGGCGATGTGTGCCCTGGGGGTGCCGGACAGATAAGCTTGAGGACGCGTGTGCGGTCTGCGGCTGTCTCGGGGGAGGTCGAGGGGGTGTGCGCGTGCGGCGCGATCAGCCCTCGCGCCAGGTCCGCTGCCGTGTCGCACACGCAGGCCAACGCGGACACAAGCGTTTTCAGTGCGAAGAAGGAGTATGTGGTGACGTACATCATCGCGGAACCCTGCGTGGATGTGATGGATAGGGCCTGCGTCGAGGAGTGCCCTGTCGATTGCATCTACGAGGGTGGCCGCAGTCTGTACATCCAGCCGGATGAGTGCGTGGACTGTGGTGCCTGCGAGCCGGTGTGTCCGGTGGAAGCGATCTTCTACGAGGACGACGTCCCCGACGAGTGGGAGCCCTACGTCAGCGCCAATGCCGACTTCTTCGACGACCTCGGTTCGCCCGGCGGCGCGAGCAAGGTCGGCAAGACCGACTACGATCCGCCGTTCATCAAAGCGCTCCCGCCGATGAACGAGGGCGAGGACTGACTTGCACACGGCCCGTCGGGCACGTGTGAGCGAGGCCCTTCCCGATTTTCCCTGGGATTCGCTCGCGGAGGCCAAGGCGACGGCGGCAGCACACGAGGGCGGGATCGTCGATCTCTCGGTCGGCACGCCCGTCGACCCGGTCGACACCCTCATCCGTGAGGCGCTGGCGGCGGCGTCGGATTTCCCCGGTTACCCGGCGACTGTTGGCACGGCGGACCTTCGCGCGGCAGCTGCTGCGGCGTTGGCTCGGCGCTACGGCGCGACCGGGCTCGACGACTCGTCGATCCTCCCGGTGATCGGGACCAAAGAGGCCATCGCGGGGTTGTCTGCTGCACTCGGCATCGGCCCCGGCGACAACGTCGTGATCCCCGAGGTCGCCTACCCGACCTATGAGGTGAGTGCGCTGCTCGCGGGCGCTTCGGTGACGCGCGCCGATTCGACGCTGCAGATCGGCCCGGTCATGGGCAGCTCAGCGCCGTCGCTCATGTTCATCAACTCGCCGTCGAACCCGACGGGGCGCGTGCTGGGCGTCGATCACCTCCGCAAGGTGGTGTCGTGGTGCCGTGAGCACGGAACGATCCTCGCGTCCGACGAGTGCTACCTGGGACTGTCGTGGGACACCGAGGCCGTCTCGATCCTCGACCCGCGGGTCAGCGACGGCGATCACACGGGACTGTTGGCGATTCATTCACTGTCGAAGATCTCCAACCTGGCGTCGTATCGCGCGGGCTTCTTCGCCGGCGACAGCGATCTGATCGCCGAACTCCTTGCCGTGCGCAAACATTCGGGCATGATCGTGCCATTTCCCATTCAGGCGGCCATGACCGCTGCGCTCTCCGACGACACTCACGTCGAGGCGCAGCGTGCCCGCTACCAGTTGCGTCGCTCGCGACTGCTGCCCGCCGTACGCGAGGCGGGTTTCCGCGTCGACGACTCGGAGGCCGGTCTCTATCTGTGGGCAACCAGGGGCGAAGGCTGCCGCGACACCGTGGCGTGGCTTGCCGAGCGGGGAATCCTGGTGGCACCCGGCGACTTCTACGGTCCGCTCGGGGGCAACCACGTGCGGTTCGCACTCACCGCCACCGACGAACGCATCGACGCCGCGGTGGAGCGGCTGACGGTCGCCTGAACACACAAACACGCGCTTCCGACATCAGCACGCGATGCTTCGCTCGCGGACGTCAGAAGCGCGTGTTCAGGGCGCCGGATCTCAGTTGTTCTTGTGCAGCGCCTCGTTGAGCGCGATGCCGTCGCCCTTCCACGGCACCACTTCGACGGCGCCGGTCAGGCTGTTGCGGCGGAACAGCAGGTTCGACTGACCCGAGAGCTCACGCGCCTTGATCGACGCTCCGTCGGGTCCGGTGACCTTGGTGCCCGCGGTCACGTACAGTCCCGCCTCGATGACGCAGTCGTCGCCGAGCGGGATGCCGCACCCGGAGTTCGCCCCGAGCAGGCACCGCTTACCCAGCGAGATGATCTCCTTGCCGCCGCCCGACAGCGTGCCCATCGTCGACGCCCCGCCACCGATATCCGAGCCGTCGCCGACGACGACCCCGGCCGAGATGCGGCCTTCGACCATCGACGAGCCGAGCGTGCCCGCGTTGTAGTTGACGAACCCCTCGTGCATCACGGTGGTGCCCGGCGCGAGGTGCGCGCCGAGGCGTACGCGGTCGGCGTCGCCGATCCGTACCCCGCCCGGGGCGACGTAGTCGACCATGCGGGGAAACTTGTCGATGCTGAGCACCATTACGTGGCCGCGGGCGCGCAGGCGTCGTCGAACCTTCTCGAAGCCCTCCACCGGACACGGGCCGAAATTGGTCCACACGACGTTCGACAGCAGGCCGAAGATACCCTCGAGGTTCGCCTGGTGCGGCGCGATGAGTCGATGCGACAACAGGTGTAGTCGCAGGTAGACGTCGTAGGCATCGGTCGGTGCCGCCGACAGATCGGCAATCGAGGTGCGGATCGCGACGATCTTGACCCCGCGCGCCTCGTCAGGCCCGACCAGGTCATTGAGGTCGGTGGGGATGTCGTCGCCCTCGAGGATCTTGGTGTCGGCCAGATCCGGCGTCGCGAGTTCGGGGTCCGGATACCAGACGTCGAGAACAACGCCGGGATCCGCCGACCCCCCGTTGGTCACCGTTGCGATGCCTGTTGCGTAAGCGCCATTCGTCGTCACGGGCAGGAGTTTACCGGCGACCTTGTTCCGCAGGAGGGGAGGTCGCCGGTAGTCACTTGCTCAGTGCTGGTGATACATGAGGTCGTACTCGGCGCGGTCGTGATCGCTGTTCACCGGAAAGAACGCGCTGTGGTGCATCCGGTGACTCAACGTGATCAACACCGCCGCGCTCCCGACGAATGCGGCCACCATCACCAGAGCCCACACGATTCCTGCGGTGGGCTCGTGAGTGGCGAACATGGTCAGCGAGACCGCCAGCGACAAGAATCCGACCAGTACAAGGACGAATGCGACGACACCCATCGGATGGTTGCCGTGCGAGACATGTGACCTGTGGAAAGTGGTCATGGCGCCATCTCCTCGAATCGACGACGCCCCTCACCCTAGTGTTACCGAGGTCACATTTCGGCGGTTGAAGCGGGTAAGATTCGACAGTCAACCGCGCCCCGATCGCCGAGGTCGGGGCCCCGCCCAACTCGGGACCCCGACCTCGGTGGGTGGGACAATCGCACCGCGTGTCACGCGGCCTGGTGTCGATAGACCTCCAGGTAGTGCTGCTCTTCGCGCGACGTCGCGTCGGGCAGCAGTGCGCTGTGGTTCAGGCGCCGCGTCATGACCGAGACGATGCCGATGCCGACCGACATGGCGATCACCGCGACGATCGCCGCGGTGAGTGCGGCTGCCCCGTTCCCGAACGCGAGCGCGGTGAGCGCGAGTGGCGCGGCGCCGAAGCCGACCAAGAAGATCGCGAAGCCGGCGATGGCTGCGGGGTGCTGCGGGTTGTCGGTGTGCGTGCGCTGGATGGACATCGAACATCATCTCCTCGACGAATGTGGTCTACACGTCCATGCTCGACCCCGGTTGCGCTGGGGGAGAGGGTCTTTCGTCCCGTCCCCGGTGGGCCTTCGGCAGCCTTGCGAGATGCGGCCCGATCAGTATGACGAGCGGCCCGCGAATGTGGGGCGTCTGTCATACCGATCGGCGACAGGTGGTGGCTGACGGTTCGGGGCGGTCGACACCCCTGGGGAGTCAGGGCCGCAGCAGCGTCTTGATCGCCCGGCGTTCATCCATCGCCGCGTAGCCCTGCGCAACCTCGCTGAGCGGGAGTTCGAGGTCGAAAACCTTGCCGGGGTTGATCTCCCGGTTCGTGATGCGCGTGATGAGTTCCGGCAGGAAGCGTCGTACCGGTGCCGGTCCGCCGTGCAGATGCACGAGCTTGTAGAACAACTGGTCGCCGGGGATCTCGACGCCGTGCGCCACTCCGACGAATCCGACGTGATCGCCGGGCCGCGTCGAATCGATCGCCTGCGTCATCGACTCCTGGGTGCCCACGGCCTCGATCACCGAGTGCGCACCGAGTCCCCGTGTGAGTTCCTTGACGGCCGCCACTCCGTCGTCGCCGCGCTCGGACACGATGTCGGTGGCGCCGAATTCCACCGCGAGCTTCTGCCGCTGCTCGTGGCGACTCATCACGATGATCCGTTCGGCACCCAACTGCGCGGAGGCAAGCACCGCCAACAGGCCGACCGCGCCGTCGCCGACCACGACGACGGTCTTGCCCGGGCCTGCCTCTGCGGCCGACGCACCGAACCAACCGGTCCCGAGGACGTCGGATGCCGTGAGCAGATCCGGCACGATCTCGTCGTCGGGCACCTCCGGTGTGGCCACCAGAGTGCCGTCGGCGAGCGGAACCCGCAGGTATTCGGCCTGTGCGCCGCGCACCGGGGCCCGATGTACGCATCCGGTCTGGTATCCGGCCAGGCAGATCTCGCAGGTGTTGTCGGAGGCGAAGAACGAGCCGATGACGAACTGTCCCGGAGCGACGGTGCGCACCGCGGACCCGACCCCCTCGACGATCCCGACATACTCGTGTCCCATGTGCACTGGCGGGTCGATCGCGTTGATCCCGCGGTAGGTCCACAGATCCGAACCGCACACGCATGTCGCGGTGAGTCGCACGATGGCATCGGTCGGTTCGTCGATCTGCGGACGTTCGACCTCCTCGAACCGGACGTCGAAGGGCGCGCGAATGACGGTGCCGTGCATACAGCTCAGTCTGCCATCGTCCACGGTCGGCATCGCAACGACGGGGGCGCAGCGATAAGTTGGTGGTCGTGAGTACACCCCGAACACCGGTCGCACATCTCGATCTTCGTGCCGACCCGGTCGAGTTGACCGCGGCCCTCGTCGACATCGAGAGCGAGTCGCACAACGAGTCCGCGATCGCCGACGCCGTGGAAAAGGCCTTGCGCGAGCAGACGATCGGGTTCGAGGTGCTCCGACACGGCAACCGTGTGTTGGCGCGCACCGACAGCGGCAAAACCAGCCGGGTCATCCTCGCCGGTCACCTCGACACCGTCCCGGTCGCCGACAACCTGCCGAGTCGACGCACCGTCGACGACGTCGAGGGTGATGTGCTGCACGGCTGCGGCACCGTCGACATGAAGTCGGGCGACGCGGTGTTCCTCCATCTGGCGGCCACGATGGACGATCCCGCCCACGACCTCACGCTGATCTTTTACGACTGCGAGGAGATCGCTGCCGAGTACAACGGTCTGGGGTTCCTCGAACGTGAACTGCCCGAATGGCTTTCGGGCGACGTCGCCATCCTCGGCGAGCCGACTGCCGGCCAGATCGAGGCGGGGTGCCAGGGGACGCTGCGGGTGCGGCTCACGGCCGCCGGGACACGGGCTCACTCGGCGCGATCCTGGATGGGCGACAACGCGATTCACAAATTCGCAGGTGTGCTCACCACGCTCGCGAACTACCGGCCCCGCAACGTCGACATCGACGGCTGCGAGTACCGCGAGGGCCTGTCTGCCGTCGGTATCGGAGGCGGCGTCGCGGGCAACGTCGTCCCGGATCACGCCTGGGTCACCATCAACTTTCGCTTCGCGCCCGATCGCAGTGTCGACGACGCCCTCGACCACGTCCGCGACGTGTTCGCCTACGACCTCGACACGGGCATGATCACCCTCGAACTCACCGACGCCGCGCCCGGGGCGTTGCCAGGGCTGAGCCACCCCGCCGCTGCTGCGCTGGTCGACGCCGCGCAGGGTCGGTTCCGCGCCAAGTACGGATGGACCGATGTCTCTCGGTTCTCCGCGCTCGGCATCCCCGCGGTCAACCTCGGGCCCGGCGACCCCAATCTCGCCCATCGGGTCGACGAGCGCGTGCCCGTTAAGCAGATCATCGAGGTGACCGAGTTGCTGCGGACGTATCTGTCCTGAGCATCTCCGGTCCCGACCACCGCCGTGTCCGCTCGCGCATCGACCGTCGGGCGCCGCCGGCTTGCTAGCGTGACCTGCATGTCCGCAACCCCTGAGAATCCGCGCGATTCCGATGTCGCCTCCCCGCGATACGACGAGGAGATCGTCGACGACACCGCTGCCTGTTACGTGGGTCCGATGCGCATCCGCAGAGATCTGCAGCGACCCGAGACCACCGATCGTCGCCTCCTGCAATGGGTCGATCCGCGCGACCGGACGCTGCGCGCCGAGCGCACGATGCGCGATTCGTGGCGGGTGCTGCGTATTCAGTCCGAGTTCGTTGCCGGGTTCGACGCCATGAACGACGTCGCCGAGGCCGTGACGGTGTTCGGGTCGGCCCGTATCCCGGAGGGAACGCCCGAGTACGACCTGGGGGTCCGCCTGGGGAAGGCACTGGGGGAGGCGGGTTACGCGGTCATCACCGGAGGGGGTCCGGGTGTCATGGAAGCCGCCAATCGCGGTGCGGCGCATACTGATTCACGTTCTATCGGACTGAATATCGAGCTACCGTTCGAGCAGCACCTCAATCCCTGGGTGGATCTCGGTATGAACTTCCGCTACTTCTTCGTGCGTAAGACGATGTTCGTCAAGTACGCGCAGGCCTTCGTGTGTCTCCCCGGTGGATTCGGCACACTCGACGAACTCTTCGAGGCGCTCACGCTCGTGCAGACGAAGAAGGTGGTGCGTTTTCCGATCGTGCTGCTCGGACGTGAGCACTGGGCGGGTCTGGTCGACTGGATGCGCGACCGGCTCCTGGCGGGCGGAATGATCTCCTCCGACGACCTCGACCTCTTCCACGTCGTCGACACACCCGAAGAGGCGGTGGCGATCATCGCCGACGCCACCCCGACCCGATGACCGCGATCTGTGTGTATTGCGCCTCCGGTCCGGTCGAGCAGCGCTACCTCGACCTCGCCGCCGAACTCGGCACAGCGATCGGCGCCGCTGGACACACGCTGGTCTCCGGCGGTGGCAACGTCTCGATGATGGGTGCTGTCGCATCGGCGACGCGTGCAGCGGGGGGTGCGACGATCGGGATCATTCCGCGGGCACTGATGGAACGCGAGGTCGCCGACCTCGACGCCGATGAGCTGGTGGTCACGGAGACCATGCGACAGCGCAAACAGCTGATGGACGAGAGGGCCGACGCGTTCATCACCTTGCCCGGAGGGATCGGCACCCTCGAAGAACTCTTCGAGACCTGGACAGGCGGGTACCTCGGTATGCACGCCAAACCGGTGATCATCTGCGATCCCTTCGGTTTCTATGCGCCGTTGCTCGGGTGGCTGCGAGACTTGCAGGGCCAGGGATTCGTGTCGGAGCGGTCACTCTCAGGACTTCGAGTGACGGACACGGTGCCGGCCGCTCTCGCGCTTGCTACTGGGCGGTAAGGTGTCGAAGAACACGTCGACGCGTGTTGGCAACGTAGCGGGAGGGCAGAAGTAGATGTCAGGTGACGCCACCAAGGTCGTCGGACTCACGGACGTGTTGAAGGGCGTCGTCAAGATGGCTCCCGACGCCGTCGGCATGATCAAGAACGCGCCGGGGCTGATACGGCGTCCGCCCGATGCCAAGCGCACCATCGGGTCGATTTTCGCCAAGCGCGCTGCCGATCACCCCGAGCGCCCGTTCATCCGCTTCGAGGGCAAGACCATCACCTACGGCGAGGCCAACCGTCATGTGAACCGATTCGCCGCAGTCCTCACAGAAGATGGTGTGCGCAAGGGTGACGTCGTCGCGATCCTGTCGAAGAACTGCCCCACCGACCTCATGCTCATGCTCGCCACCGTCAAGCTCGGTGCGATCGCCGGAATGCTGAACTACAACCAGCGTGGCGCCGTGCTCGAGCACAGTGTGAAGTTGCTCGGCGCCCGTGTGCTGGTCTTCGACCCCGACTGCTCAGAAGCGCTCGAATCGATCGATTCCTCGGCCCTTCCCGCCCACGTCTACGACTTCGAACAGTTCGAGAAGGAGGCGGACGGGAAGCCGGAGAGCAACCCGTCGGTCACGGCGGAGCTACCCGCCTCCACCGAGGCCTTCTACATCTTCACCTCTGGCACGACGGGTATGCCCAAGGCCAGCGTGATGAGCCACAACCGTTGGCTCGCAAGTCTTTCCGGGATCGGTGGTCTCGCCGTGCGTCTCAAGCACAACGACACCATGTACGTTCCGTTGCCGCTGTACCACAACAACGCGCTGAGTGTCTCGCTCTCCTCGGTCCTCTCCGCCGGTGCCTGCATCGCCATCGGCAAGCACTTCTCCGCATCGAAGTTCTGGGACGATGTGATCCGCAACCGGGCGACCGCGTTCTGCTACATCGGCGAGTTGTGCCGATACCTGCTGGCGCAGCCCGAGAAGCCCACCGACCGTGCGCACGACGTCCGCCTGATCGTCGGTAATGGGATGCGGCCGGACATCTGGGACGAGTTCCAGCGTCGCTTCGGCATCGAGCGCATCGTCGAGTTCTACGGCGCGAGCGAACTCAACCTGGTGTTCGTCAACGCCTTCAGCGTCGAACGCACCGCAGGCTTCTGCCCGCTGCCCTACGCGATCGTCGACTACGACAGCGAGGGGAAGCCCAAGCGCAACGCCGACGGTCGACTGACCAAGGTCAAGCGCGGCGGGATCGGCTTGCTGATCTCGGGAATCAACGATCGCGTGCCGATCGATGGATACACCGACCCGGCAGAGACCGAGAAGAAGATCATCCGCGGCGCGTTCAAGGACGGCGACGAGTGGTTCAACTCAGGTGACCTCGTCCGCGACCAGGGCTTCTTCCACATCGCGTTCGTCGATCGCCTCGGCGACACCTTCCGCTGGAAGGGCGAGAATGTGGCAACCACCGAGGTAGAGGCCGGACTCGACGGTTTCGGGCAGATCAGCCAGTCAGTGGTATTCGGTGTCGAGGTCCCCGGAACCGACGGCAAGGCAGGCATGGCGGCGGTCACCCTGCGTGAGGGCGAACTCGACGGCACGAAGCTCGCAGCCCACCTCTACGACGTGCTGCCGAACTACGCGATTCCGCTGTTCGTCCGTGTCGTCGACCACCTCGAGGCGACGTCGACGTTCAAGAACCGCAAGGTCGAACTGCGCGACGAGGGTTACGCCGACACCGGCGAGGACCCGCTCTACGTACTCAAGGGTCGCTCGGAGGGCTACGTCGAGTACTACGACGGTTACGCCGACGAGGTCGCGAACGCCAAGGTGCCCAAGAACTGAGGTTGCGGAGAACCGACCGGCTCGACGCACGATCGCCCGGACAATCCGGCGACGACCGGTCGTTACGCTGGCTTCCATGAACGCGACCCTGTGCGGTAGGCCGGTGCCCGCCGATCGGGCCCTGGTGATGGCCATCGTCAATCGCACCCCCGACTCGTTCTACGATCGCGGGTCCTCGTTCTCCGACGACGCCGCGAAAGCTCGTATCCGCCGGGCCGTCGCCGAGGGCGCCGACATCGTCGACATCGGCGGCGTGAAGGCAGGACCCGGAGAAGAGGTCGATGCCGCCACCGAGACCGAGCGGGTGGTCCCGATGGTCGAATGGATTCGCCATGAGTACCCGGACCTCCTGATCAGCGTCGACACCTGGCGAGCCGAGGTCGCCGACCGGGCGTGTGCCGTGGGCGCCGACCTCATCAACGACACCTGGGCTGGTGCCGATCCCGACCTGGTGAAGGTCGCCGCGGCCCGACGTGCCGGAATCGTGTGTTCGCACACGGGCGGGATGGAGGTCCGCACCCGCCCGCACCGCGTCGCGTACGGCGAGAATCCCGAAGACGTGGTGGCCGCGGTGATCGCCGACGTGACGCGCGCCGCCGCGGCCGCCGAAGCCGAGGGGGTGGCCCGCGACTCGATCGTTATCGACCCGACACACGACTTCGGCAAAAACACTCACCACGGGCTGCTCCTGTTACGCCACGTAAAAGATCTTGTTAATACAGGCTGGCCGGTGCTGATGGCGCTGAGCAACAAGGATTTTGTGGGGGAGACTCTGGGGGTGGACCTCGACGACCGAGTGGAGGGGACACTGGCCGCGACAGCGTTGAGCGCCGCATCGGGAGCTCGGATCTTTCGCGTCCACGAAGTCGCCGCCACGCGTCGTGTGGTCGACATGGTCGCTGCAATAGCGGGAACACGGCCACCCGCCCGAACAGTCAGGGGACTCGCATGACCGAACAGGTACGACGAACCCAAGCTCGCCACAGGGCAACCGCTTCGAACAACCGCGACCGCACCGCCATGTGGCCGGCCCCCGCCGATGCGATCGGTGAGGAACAGACATGGTCGAGTACGCACACGTGGGAACAGCCGGACTGGACCATCGACGAACTGGTGGCAGCCAAGCAGGGACGCACGGTGTCCGTCGTGCTTCCCGCTCTCAACGAGGAGGAGACCGTCGCGGATGTGATCGCGACGATCCGCCCCCTCGTCGGAACGCTGGTCGACGAACTCGTCGTGCTCGACTCCGGGTCGACCGACGCCACCGCTGAGCGCGCCACAGCCGCGGGAGCGCGTGTCATCAGCCGGGAAGAAGCCGTGCCGGAGCTCGAACCGGTGAAGGGCAAGGGGGAGGTGCTGTGGCGGTCGATCGCCGCAGTCAGTGGCGACCTCATCGCCTTCGTCGACTCCGACCTCATTGATCCCGATCCGATGTTCGTGCCCAAGATGCTCGGTCCGCTTCTCGTCAACCCGCAGATTCACCTGGTCAAGGGCTACTACCGCCGACCGCTGCGGACCGGGGACACCCAGGACGCCAATGGTGGCGGCCGGGTCACCGAACTCGTTGCACGTCCCCTGCTCGCGTCGCAGAAGCCGGAGTTGACCGCAGTCCTCCAGCCGCTCGGGGGCGAGTACGCCGGCACCCGGGAGTTGCTCTCGGCCGTGCCGTTCGCACCCGGCTACGGCGTCGAGATCGGTCTGCTCATCGACACCTACGACCGCTACGGTTTGCACGGGATCGGCCAGGTGAATCTGGGTGTGCGCACCCACCGCAACCGCCCGTTGATCGAGCTGGGGGTGATGAGCAGGCAGATCGTCGGCACCCTGATGCGACGCTGCGGCATCGAGGACTCAGGAGCCGGGCTCACACAGTTCACCGCGGAACCCGATGGCACCTTCACCCCGCACACCACCGACCTCTACCTCGAGGATCGTCCACCCATGAACTCCGTTCGCGGCAACGACGCGACGGCCGAGGAGATGGCCAGCTGACCTGAGGGTCACCACGGCGGTCATAGACTGCTCTCCATGCAGACGCTGTTGCTCTACCTGCTGATCATGGTGGTGGTCGTGGCCGCCGTGTTCGCTGTCGTGTGGTTCGCTTTCGGTCGGGGTGAACAATTGCCGCCGATCGACGACGAGACCACCCTGACCCGCCTGCCGGCCGCGGGCATCGCCGGAGACGACGTGCGGGCGCTCGTGTTCGCACAGACCGTGCGCGGTTACAAGCCGCGCGAGGTGGACTGGGCGCTGGAACGGCTCGCCGCCGAGATCGACGAGTTGCGCACGGTTGTGCTCACCCTGCAGGCGCGCGACGGGGCAGAACCCGTCCCGGCGGAGGGCAGGGTGGTTTACGACTCGACCGAATCCGACTTTCCTGCCGAGAATGGCCGCGACTAGGGGTTTCGATGTCCGTCGGTCGGCGCGATTCGGTGAACACGTATCATTGATGCGGCAGCCGTGTGCTGTCGTCGGATCCATCACGGCGAGGAGAACTCTGAAGGGAGTTGTGGACATGGCGGCGATGAAGCCACGTACTGGGGATGGCCCGCTGGAAGCAGCCAAGGAGGGGCGTGGGATCGTTGTCCGCATTCCTATCGAGGGTGGCGGTCGTCTTGTCGTCGAACTGACTGCGGACGAGGCAGCGGCTCTCGGCGAGGAACTGCGCGGAGTCGCCGGCTGAACCAGGAGGCCGGGCGATCGGACAGCCGCTTCGCCGACCTCATCGACCTCCTCCGTTGCCCGGTCTGTGGTGACGGTCTGGCGGTCGACCATGGGGCTCGCCGTGTGCATTGTCCGCGTCGGCACTCGTTCGACATCGCCAAACAGGGGTATGTCTCGCTGCTCGACGGTCGGTCGGGAGCGCTGAGTTCAGACACCGCAGACATGGTCGCCGCGCGTCTGCGTGTTCACGACGCAGGTGTCCTCGATCCTGTTGTCATTGCGGTCGCCGCTGCGGCAGGCCACCCGACTGAGACGCGCTCAGTGCACAGCAGTGCACCGTCGATCATCGACCTCGGTTCGGGTCCGGGACACTACCTCGACGCCGCGCTCGGCGGCGTCGACGGTGCTCGCGGTGTAGGTCTCGATCTCTCCAAGTACTGCGCTCGTGCGCTGACCCGACGGGTTGCCCGAGCCGGCGCCATTGTCGCCGACGTCTGGCGAGATCTTCCGCTCGCCGACAATTCTGCCGACGTGGTGTTGTCGGTCTTCGCGCCGCGCAACGTCGATGAGACGGCCAGGATTCTGGCCCCGGGGGGCCGGTGGGTGATCGTCACACCGCAGCCGGATCATCTCGGCGAACTGATCGAGCCGATGGCGATGTTGTCGGTGGCTGCCGACAAGACCGACGCGGTCTCCACCGCGGTCGCGCGACGCTTCGACATCATCGAGCACACGCCGATCCGCGAATCCCGTCGTGTGTCGGCCTCGACGATTGCCGACCTCGTCGCCATGGGCCCCACCGCGTTCCATCGCAGCCCGGATGAGATCGAGCGCGCGGCACAGGCGTTCGCACCGGGCTCCGCAACGGTCCCGGTGACGGTCGCTGTGACCGTCACCGTCTGTCAGGCGAGCGTCGACCGGTAGACGTCGAGCGTCTGTTCGGCGATGGTCTCCCAGGAGAACTCGGATTCGGCGCGTTCGCGTCCGGCCAACCCCATCGCGGTGGCGGTCGCCGGATCCCCGACGACGTCGTTCACCGCTTCTGCGAGTCCGTGCTCGAAACCCGCAGCGTCGGTGGGTTCGTAGGGCACAAGTCGTCCGGTGACGTTGTCGCGCACCACCTCGGGAATGCCCCCGACTGCCGACGCGACCACGGCGGTCTGGCACGCCATGGCCTCGAGGTTCACGATGCCGAGTGGCTCGTAGACCGACGGACACACGAAAACATCGGCAGCGGTGAGGATCTCGCGGATTCGGGGAAGCGGGAGCATCTCGCGGACCCAGTGCACGCCGTTGCGCGCAGCAGACAACTCGGCGACGGCGGTCTCGGTCTGGGCGGCGATCTCGGGTGTGTCGGGCGCGCCGGCACACAGGACGAGTTGGATTGCGGGATCGAAGGCGTGTGCGGCAGCGATGAGATGCCCGACGCCCTTCTGGTGCGTGATGCGACCGACGAACGCGACCACGGGCCGCGAGGGGTCGACGCCCAGACGAACCAGCGTCGACTCGCCGTTGTACGGGTCGTCGACAGGATGCCAGACGGTGGTGTCTATTCCGTTGCGCACGACGTGAACCCGCTCCGGGTTCACTCGCGGATACGCGTTGACCACGTCGGCGCGCATTCCCGAGCTGACCGCGATGACGGCGTCGGCATACTCGACGGCGTTGCGTTCCGACCAGCTCGAGACCTGGTATCCGCCACCGAGTTGTTCGGCCTTCCATGGGCGTAGCGGCTCGAGCGAGTGGGCGGTCAAGATGTGTGGAATCCCGTACAACTGCGCGGCGAGATGCCCCGCGGTGCCGGTGTACCAGGTGTGCGAGTGCGCGATGTCGGCGTCAGCCGCTCCGCGCGTCATACGCAGATCGGTGGACAGCATCGACAACGCCGGATTGGCGTCGGCCAGCGCAGGGTCGGGGGAGTAGACGAAGGCATCGTCGCGCGGTACGCCCATGCAGTGGACGTCGACGGTGACGAGACGGCGCAGATGCCGGACCAGTTCGGTGACGTGAACCCCCGCGCCGCCGTAGACCTCGGGTGGATACTCCCGTGTCATCATCGCCACCCTCATGGTTCACGACGCTAGCGCCATGAGTCGGACTTCGCCATACACAGCCGTGCACACCGGCACTCGGCGAAGACGGACCCGCGATTCGTATGGCCCTGCTGGTGGTTGACGGTTAAGTTGGGGAGTGTGAGATCGCAGCCGCACGTTCTCGGAATCGTCCTCGCCGGTGGCGAGGGAAAACGCCTGTACCCGTTGACCAAGGACCGCGCCAAACCGGCCGTTCCGTTCGGTGGCGCCTACCGGCTGATCGACTTCGTGCTGTCGAATCTGGTCAACGCGGGTTACGAGCGCATCTGCGTGCTCACCCAGTACAAATCCCATTCGCTCGACCGTCACATCTCGCAAACCTGGTGGACATCGGGATTCCACGGGGAGTACATCACGCCCGTTCCGGCGCAGCAGCGCCTCGGTCCGAGGTGGTACACGGGCAGCGCCGACGCGATCTACCAATCCCTGAACCTCATCTTCGACGAACAGCCCGAGTACATCGTGGTGTTCGGCGCCGATCACGTGTACCGGATGGATCCGTCGCAGATGGTCGAGGCACATATCGCCGCTGGTGCAGAGGTGACAGTGGCCGGCATCCGCGTGCCGCGCGCAGATGCCTCGGCTTTCGGCGTCATCGATGCCGACGACTCGGGCAATATCACGCGCTTCCTCGAGAAGCCGAGCAATCCGCCTGGGACGCCGGACGATCCGGACGTGACGTTCGCATCGATGGGAAACTATGTGTTCACCACCGACGCCCTCGTCGAGGCGATCATCAAGGACGCCGCCGACGCCGACTCCGACCACGACATGGGCGGCGACATCATCCCGAGTTTCGTCGACCGCAAGACCGCCTACGTCTACGATTTCAAGGACAACGAGGTTCCGGGTGCCACTGAGCGTGACAAGGGGTACTGGCGCGATGTCGGTACCCTCGACGCGTTCTACGACGCGCATATGGATCTCGTGTCGGTGCATCCGGTCTTCAACCTCTACAACCGCAACTGGCCGATACGCGCCGAGTCGCTCAATGTGCCACCCGCCAAGTTCGTGCAGGGGGGTTCGGCGCAGGATTCCGTGGTGGGCGGCGGCAGCATCATCTCCGGTGGGACGGTGTCGCAGTCGGTGATCTCGGCGAACGTGCACATCGAAGACGGGGCGATCGTGGAGGGCAGTGTGCTGATGCCCGGTGTGCGGATCGGCAAGGGCGCTGTGGTGCGGCACGCGATTCTCGACAAGAACGTCGTCGTCTCCGACGGCGAGCAGGTCGGCGTCGACCTCGCTGCAGACCGCGACCGGTTCGCCGTCAGCACCGGCGAGGTGGTCACCGTCGGCAAGGGTATTCGCATCTGACCCGAGACCCGGGTCCTACCCGGCACCCGAGTCCTACCCGGCACCCGAGTCGCGGGTACTGTCAGCTCGGCGATCCGGGGGAGACCTGCGTCAACGCGGCGGCGACCAGCGTGGCGATCTCGGTGCCGTCGTCGGCAGGTAAATCGTCCACGGGCCACCACCGTAGGTCGTCGGATTCCGAGCTGATGTCGAACCGGGGGAGCTCGCCACCCGGCTGCGCGGGCGCGACGGCGGCGAAGCGGACGTCGAGATGTCGGGTCGGCACACCGAGCGAGCATGTGATGGGGTGGGTATGGAGTTGGGCCAGCGCGCCCAGCCGCAGCTCGTCGATTCCCGATTCCTCGCGCGCCTCACGCAGTGCGGCGTCGGCGATCGACTCGTCGGACTCCTCGCAGTGTCCACCGAGCTGAATCCATTTGCCCACCCGCGGGTGCAGCGTGAGCAGCACGTGAGTGTGCTCGGCGTCGAAGACGATCGTCGACGCGGTCAGATGCCCCGCGACGTTGCGTCGGAGACACGCATCAGGCTGGGCGTCGAGGAATGCGAGATAGGTGTGGCGCAGCGAATCCTGTTCCGGCCCGGCGGCATTCCAGGAACCGAGGAGTTCGACGGCCGAGGAGTGCACCGACTGCGAGCTCATCGTTCTATCACCCATTCTTCTGTCGGTGCAGGGTCACGCACTGTCTGCGGTTGCGCGGGATGCCCGATCGCGATGGCGCCCAACGGTTCTGACAACGGGTCGAGGTCCAGTTCGCGGCACACGACGTCGGGTGCGAAGATTGTCGATCCGACCCAGCAACTACCGAGTCCACGCGCCGACAGCGCGATGAGCAGGCTCGCGACCGCGCCGCCTGCCGCCACGGTGAACATTGTGTGTTCTGCGGTGTTCCGACGTTCATCGGGGTAGGTGTGTCTGCCGTCGCCGGTGAGGATCGGGATCACCAGCTCCGGTGCGTCGTAGAGAATCCGGCCACGACGCACTCGCTTGGCGATCGACTCCGGCGACTTCTCGTCCGAGGCGAGATCGGCCCGCCAGGCCTGTCCCATCGCATCGAGCAGGCGACGCCGCCGCTCGGGTGAGCGCACCCAGACGAAGCGGACCGGATGGGTGTGGTGAGGTGCAGGCGCGGTCAACGCGTCGGCGAGAGCGCCTCGGAGATCTTCTGGGGCAACCGATTCCGTCGAGAACTCCCGGATCGAACGTCTGGTGCGGACCGCCTCGAGCCTGCCCTGGGCGATCGCTTCGGCTGTGCCGAGTCGAAACAGGTCCTCGTCGGCGGGGCGGACGAGTTGCGCGGCAGACGAGCCGTCGTCGTGCACCCGTAGCCCCCGGACCACCGCCACCGGAACACCGCCCAGCTTCCCCTTCACCAGGTCTGCGGCAGAGGCGATCTCGTCGGCAACGGCGATGTCGGTCACGACCAGCGGGTTGCCGTACGAGTCCTCGCCGCCCTCGTAGGGATGGGTCACCGCGATTCCGGACGCGCCGATGGCGACGTCGGTCTGGCCCGTTCGCCATGCGCGCCCCATCGTGTCGGTGACAATGACCGCGACCTGTCGGCCCGTGAGGCGGGCGAGTTGCGCTCGCAACTGCTGCGCGCTCCCGTCCGGGTCCTCCGGGAGCAGTGCGATCTGGTCAATTGGCACATTGGAGCCGTCGACGCCTGCGGCCGCCTGCACGAGACCCAGCTTGTTCTCGGTGATGAGTGTGCGGTTCTTGCGGGCGAGCACACGTACCGACTCGCTGTCGACGAGCTTGCGTCGCAGGGCATCACGTTCGTCGGGATCGGTGGGGGCAGGGATCATCCGGCCCTCGGTCTTCGAGAAGACCTTGCTGGTGACGACGAGGACATCGCCGTCGCGCAACCACGGGGCGCAGCGCGTGATCTCCGAGGCGAGGTCGATCGTGGTGTCGAACTCGGGCAGACCGGCGACCGGCATGATCTCCAGTGCCGCAGGCGCGCCGTGATCGCTACGCTGTCGCTCGGTGTCGGCAGCGGGGTTCTCCAGCGTCATTACGCGTCACCGGCCGAGTGCTCGTAGGCGATTCTCGGAGTGTCGACGCCGACGAGGGCGCAGGCATCCCGCACCATCGCCGCGGTGGTCTGCGGATCGGTCATCAGCAGCGGTGCCGAACCGATCGCGATGCCCTCGACGTGTGCGGAGTCGCCGTCGGCGATCAGCCAGCCGTCGAGGATGCCGTTGCCGCTGCGGGCGCCGTAGTGTGCGGCGATCGCCTCCGCGGACGACTCGACCCCGATCACCGACAGGCACTCGTCCGCCATGCCCCGCAGCGGGCGATTGTCTATCACAGGGGAGATACCCACCACCGGAGCGGCCGTGGTGCGCAGTGCGCTCCGGACGCCGGGGACACTGACGATCGCCCCGATGCTGACAACCGGATTACTCGGCGCGAGCAGGACCACGTCGGCCTCCGCGATGGCCTCGGCGACGCCGGGTGCCGGAGCCGTGTCGTCCGAGCCGACCTGCGCGAACCCGAAGGTCGGGATCTGTGCGCGATGCCGTACCCACCACTCCTGGAAGTGAATCGCGACGCGTTCGCCGTCGCGCCCGTCGGGTGCGGCGACGACGACGTGTGTTTCGTGGCGTTCGTCGGTTGCGGGCAGGAGTCGCACACCGGGCTGCCATCGCCTGCACAGCGCGGCGGTGACGTCCGACAGGCGGTATCCCGCGTCGAGCATCTGTGTGCGGATCAGATGGGTGGCGAGGTCACGATCACCGAGACCGAACCAATCCGGGTCGGCGCCGTATGCGGCCAGTTCCTCCTTGGCGTGCCACGATTCGTCGGCCCGGCCCCAACTGCGTTCGGGGTCGATGCCGCCGCCGAGCGTGTACATGCAGGTGTCGAGATCCGGGCAGATGCGCACGCCGTGCATCCACGCGTCGTCGCCGACGTTGACCACCGCGGTGATCTCGTGCTCGCCACTCGGCTCGGTTCCGCTCACGGCAGGTGGAAACGGCGTCGGACCGAGCAGTGCGCGGACCCCGGACAAAAAGCGTGCGCCGCCGACACCGCCGACGAGTACGGTCACCTTCACAACGACCCACTCTAGTGAGTGTCGATCGAGTCGATATCATGGACCACGACGCTCTGCCCGTCTTTCGCATCCGATGTGACATTGATGTGTCCATGCAACACAACTCGTGTCCTGCGAGGACTTGTCGTCGGTCGATGGTATTAAGGAATATTTTCATTCAACTTGACCGGACAGGTCTCTGGCGTGTCTAATCACATCAGTGTCATTTCTGGTTCGAGATCGAGAATCGGTGCATCGCAACGAAGTTCGATCACCTGTTCGAATTCGGGAAGGTTGGTCCGACACCGTGGTGGTGCCAGATTGCGCCAGACACTTGGTGAAGATCGAGAATGTACGGGTATGAGTGGTGGTGTGGCACCGATGCCGCGCTGCCGTGACGACAGAGAACAACGACTTCCCAAACAGGAGGCGCCGACGATGGCATTCGACAACGCGATCGGCAATCCCCTTGAGCCACGCGGACATTCCGAGATCGCGTCCCCGTCGGTCGAGGACCCGAATTACACAACCCTTGGGCCCGTTGATGATTCGATGATCGGGACGCCTGATGTGGCCTCCGATGTCGACGAGGCCGCGCAGCGGCGTCATCTCTCGTTGGTGCCCGACGATTTCGAGGGCCTGTTCGACGCGATCGAGGATCAGTGGCAGGACCGCGCCCTCTGTGCGCAGACCGACCCGGAGGCCTTCTTCCCGGAAAAAGGTGGCTCCACCCGTGAGGCCAAGCGCATCTGCCAGGGGTGCGAGGTGAAGGCCGAGTGCCTTGAGTACGCCTTGCACAACGACGAGCGTTTCGGCATCTGGGGCGGACTCTCCGAGCGCGAGCGTCGTCGCCTCAAGCGCGGCATCGTCTGAACGGCGGCGCGCTGCCGCCCGGTCGACTCCATTTATTCGGGTCCGCGGTCGATGATGTCCTCGTCGAGACCGAGGTGGGTTGCCACCTGCTGCACCAGGACCTCATGCACGAGGTCGAGCAGATCCTCACCCTTCTTGGCCCTGCTCTCCAGTGGTCGGCGAAAGAGGATGATCTGCGCCCTGGTCGGAGCTCCGTGGACGTCGACCCCGGCGGGCATCAGCCGTGCGAGGGGGACGGCTCCGTCTGCGGTGACCTCGTCGGGCCATTGGACGGTCTCGGGGTCGCGGGGGAGAAGGCGGGGGATCTCGTCGACGGCGACGTCGAGCCCCGAGAGTTGATCATGCCAATGAGCGTCGATCTCCGCGAATGCCTCGAGCGCGACGGCGTCGAACTCGTCGGACTTGCTGCGCCACGCGGGCACTCCCTGCGGCAGCAGTGGTGAGCGTAGGCCTCGGCCCCGCCGGTCGCGCCGCGCGCGTGCGGCAGCACGGGCGACGGACAGCCGCATATCGGACACCCGGTTCTCCGTAGCGCGCATCGGGGCGCCCTGGCCCCTGTCCCGCGTGGTGCGGCGCCGCTCGATACGCATGCCGAGATTGTAAGTCTCCATGCAACGGTGTCGCCTCTGACGCCTCGCGCCGCGTGTCGCCTCTCCGTTCACCTGAGCGTGGGTCTAATCTTTTTGCTGTGAAGCTTCCCCGACAATGCTGCCGCCCGGCTTGCTCCCGGTCGGCGGTCGCGACCTTGACCTTTGTCTACGCCGAATCGACGGCGGTCATCGGTCCCCTCGCGACGTCGGATGAGCCGCATTCGTGGGATCTGTGTGAGGAGCATGCGCGCCGGATCACGGTTCCGCGCGGGTGGGAGATGTTGCGCAGCGAGCGGGCCTTCTCGGCGCCCGTCGCCGAAGATTACGAGCTGACAGCGTTGGCCGAAGCCGTGCGAGAGGTCGGTGCGCGCGGGATCGCGGGAGCAGTCGGCCGCGCGCCTGGGTTCGACCAGGAGGCATTCGACGAGGTGCGCGCGGGCCGTCATCGCGCGGGAGCACCGACGTCGGACGCTCGTTCGGGGCCGGAATCCCCACGTCGAAGTGGGGCTGTCAAGCCGCGTCCCGGCCGCCGGGGGCATCTGCGAGTGCTTCCCGACCCGGTCGACTGAAGACATCCGCGGGTCGACTGTGGGAATGTGCCGGTATGTGGCGGCGGCCCCGCGCCTCGCCAGGTATTGCAGCTAGGCTGATTCCATGCGTACGGGTGCCGCCGACCTCGATGATGTCGATGATCTGATCGCGGGGGACAGCGACGGTCTGCTGCAGGCGGCGGCATTGGCGGGTGCGCAGGTGCGCGCGGTCGCCGAAGCCATTCGCGAGGGCGTTCTCGGACCGCTGGCCACGCTGCGGCCGCGAAGCGTGGTCGTCGTGCACGGGGACTCCGGTGTCGCTCGCGACGCCGTCGCGCTCATCGTTGCGTGCCTGGCGAGTCGCGTCGACGTCCCGATCGTCTCCGCCCCCGGCCTGCCGGGATGGGTCGGCCCGCTCGATGTCGTGGTCGTGGCCGGTGATGACGCGGGCGATATGGCACTGGCCGACGCCGCAGCACGAGCTCAGCGGCGACGTGCCGAGGTCGTCGTCGCAGCGCCACTCGAGGGGCCGTTGCGAGATGCCCTGGGCGGTGGCGGAATCGATATGTCACCGCGTGTGCAGGTCGATCCGCGATTCCGTTTCATCGGCTACGTTGCGACGTTGTTGGCGGTGTTCACGTCGCTGTCGGACGTACGGTTCACCGGTACTGTGCCGCTGGTCACCGACATCGCCGATGCACTCGACGACGAGGCCGCGACAGACCATCCGGCGCGCGAGACGTTCCACAACCGCGCCAAGTTGTTGGCAGCGGGATTGGCGGATCGTCGAGTGGTGTGGACAGGTGACAGTCCTGCTGCATCGGTGGTCGCAGCCCGGAACGCCACATCTGTGCTCGCACTGTCCGGAAAGATCTGTGGCGCGGCCGATATCGACGACGTCGCGCGTATGTCGCTGCAGTCGTGGGCCGCCGGCGGCCCGTCTGCAGTGGATTCGATCTTCCACGACCCGCAGATCGACGGTCCCCTGACCGACGAACCGCCACGGGTGATGGCGGTGACGACCGCGACGAGGCAGTGGTACACGCAGCGCCGGATCGCAGGCATTCCCGACGCGGACACCGTGATCGGTGACCCCGATAGGGACGACGCCGCGACGCATCCTGTAGCTGCCCCGGGCTCCGACGACCTCGCGGATGGTCCGGCTGACCTGGCGGGCTATATGCTTCTCGCTCTGCGCGTCGACATTGCTGCGGTGTATCTACACCTGACCGGAATCGGAGACCGATGAGACTGCTTGACGGAGTGGTTCGGCCCTACGCCTGGGGGTCTCGAACTGCGATCGCTGCGCTGCGTCAGAAGCCGGTTCCCTCGCCGCACCCGGAAGCAGAACTCTGGTTCGGTGCGCACACCGAGGGCCCGGCAACGGTTCTCGGTCCCGACGGCGAGTCGGAGGGAAACCTTCTCGACGCGATCGACGACGACCCGGCGCGGGCACTCGGCGCTGCGACGACCGATCGGTTCGGCGGCCGATTGCCATTCCTGCTCAAGGTGCTCGCAGCCGATGAACCGCTGTCGCTGCAGGCACATCCCAGTGCAGAACAGGCACGGGAGGGATTCGCACGCGAGGAGGCCGCGGGGATTCCGATCGATTCACCGACGCGCAATTACAAGGATGCCTCCCACAAGCCGGAGTTGATCGTCGCGATCTCCGAGTTCGATGCACTGGCCGGCTTCCGTGATCCGGCACGGACGATCGAGCTGTTGCGGGAATTGCAGGTCAGCGAACTGGATCCGTATCTGGGGCTGCTGGCCGGGCAGCCCGACGCCGAAGGGCTCCGCGCGGTGTTCACCACCTGGCTGACGCTGCCCGAGTCGAGATTGCGGGCCGTCGTTCCCGCCGTGCTCTCCGCCGCAGTCGACGCGCTCAACGCTGGATCGCGGTTCGGCCAGGAACTGCGGACAGCACTCGAACTCGGCGAGCTCTATCCGAATGACCCAGGGGTATTGGCGTCGTTGCTGCTCAACCGGATACACCTGTCGCCGACCGAGGGGCTCTATCTACCGGCAGGCGTACTGCACGCCTATCTGAGCGGCACCGGCGTGGAGATCATGGCCAACTCCGACAACGTGCTGCGCGGCGGGCTGACCCCCAAGCACATCGACGTGCCCGAGCTGTTGCGGGTCCTCGACTTCACGCCGGTCGACGTCGACGACCTCAGGCCGAGAGTTCAGACGGTGGGAGCAGAACGGATCTACCTCACCCCTGCTCCCGAGTTCCGGCTCTCGCGCGTCGAGCTCGAGGGCACCGGGTTGCATCAGCCGTCGTCGATCTGCTTCGACATGCCGGGTCCGCAGATCCTCGCGACCCTCGGCGGAACCATCGAGGCGCGACTGTCGGGCGACGTACCGTTGTCGGTCGCGTGTGGCCGTGCGGTCTGGATCCCCGACGATGACCCGGATGTCGTCGTGCGTGCGTCGTCGAGTCGTGCGCTGTTCTTCCGCGCCAGGGTTCCCGTCGACGACGTGGCCGGTCGGGCGTCGGACCGGCAGATTCTCGGCCGGTAGGCCTCAGACAGGCTGGGGAACACCCGTCGTGTCGGGAAAGACGCGTGTCCGCTGCACCGGCGGGTCGCTGAATCGTGCTTCCTCGGGGGTCGCGACCGTCGTGACACACACCGAAGTGACTGGTGTGCGCAGTACCACCCGATCCGGTTGGGTGAGGTTCTGCGTCAATTCGATTGTGGCAGCGGGGAGGTCGTTGGTCGTCTGACGGAGGTCGGCCACGACGATTCGGGTCGCTCCAGGAGTGACGACACGAGGGCTGACGCCGTCGAAGAGGTGAATCCGCCTATCGGCATCACTGCCACCGGTCGGATCGGCAAACGACAGCAGACGAGAGTCGCCGACACGGGCGACGAGGTGCTGCCACCGCTCCGGACGCGAAGTGTGCACTGCGACGGTGCCTCCGGTAGCGACGACTCGCAGCACAATCTGCGCGGCCAGGCGCGCGTCACCGCGCACGGAGACCTCGGATACACCCGGGCCGAAGAGACGTGCCGTGACGGCGCGGCCGGCGTGATCGGCACCGATCAACTGGCCGCATCCACTGACCTCCATCTGAAGTGCGTCGAGTAGCGCATCCGCCTCTGTGTCCGACGTCGCGTGCAGCCCGCGGCGCACCCGGTGCGCGGTCGCGCAGGGGAGCGATACCGCAAGGGCGTCGAAGTGGAGGCCATCGAGCGGGGTGACGCCAGCGGGCCACGCGCGGACCGTTCGACCCGCGTCGGGGGCGTCGTCGACCCGCAGCAGTGCGCGTACCAGCAGTTCGCGGTCGTGTCCTCGGGAGAGCGTGAGTGTCACCGTCGCAGCGAGTGCGGCCGGCTGCGGTGTACGCAGAACCCGCTGTAGTTGGTGCGGATCGATGGCCGCGCTCCGTGACCGGATCGGGCCGACATTGACCTGGGCCCATTCTTCGTGCATCGATCCCAACTCTGCGCCATGGGTCAATTGCTTTGTGACCGAATCGATCTCGGTGGCGCCGAGTGGCGTGGCGACGAGTCCGCACTCGCGGAGGCGCCGGGCGATGCGCCGGGTCGTGATGGTCGCGGTGCGCAGTGCCCCGGTGGCACCGCCCCCACGACGGCTGACCGCGGTCGGGCAGGCGGCCGGGTCGAGTCGCAGGACGACGTAGGTGCTGCGGTGCGTCGTCGCGGGGAGCGGCCCGAGGGTGCGCTCGTAGATGGCCGCAGTCTCTCCGGCACCGCCCACCCGGACACCGTGGCTGATCACGTCGATCGACGAGAGCGGGATGTCGAAGGAATCGATGCAGTCGGCGAGCGTCGTGAGCGGCACATGCGGCTCGGCCGTCTCGGAACCGAAGGGGGAGAGGAAGGTCGGGGCACCGATACCGGGGCCGATTCGCAGCATTGTGATCATCGTTGTGCCCGCCCAGCGCACGCCGATGGGACTGTCCTCGGCGCGAGCGCGCGAGGAGGACTGTCGCTGTCGATGGCTGGCTGTCGGGACGTCGAACGGCGGGGGAGCGAGCTCGCCGGGATTGCGCCGGAGTCGGAACCAGTGAAAGCCGAGTCGTCGGAGCACGGTGGTCGCGAGAGAGGCCCCGCCGGACATCGGTACGAGTGTCACTGCCGCAAGGGCCGCGACACCGAGCGCGGCGACCCCCGACCGGCCCCCTGCGATCCACCAGCCGACGAGTCCGGTGGCCAGCAGCGCCTCGATCCAGACCAGCGTCGTGAAAGCCGGTAGCCGTGAGCCCGTGGACGATCTGGTGCCGAACGCCATCGCCGTTCCTCCCTCCCGACCCCGTACGTCGTAGCCGATCGTGTGTCCCCCGCACACGTATCACTCGGTAGTACAGCGTTTTCCAGGTCATTGCATGTCGAATCGGGTGTTGTCCACAGCCGACGACGCAATGCCCGATTGCCGGTTTTGTGCGGGTCTGGTTCGGTTAGGCTACTACCGCGCCGCCGACGCGTCGCGGCATTGCACGATCGACTGTTCGCGGGGCACGGGCACCCGATCACGCCGGTCGCGGATCCACGAAGGGGAGGGGATGCGGTGGCGCGCCAGCTGACCACCAGGGCTCAGGTCAACGGGTACAGATTTCTGCTGCGCCGTCTCGACCACGCGCTGACACGCCGAGATGTGCGCATGCTCCACGACCCCATGCGGTCGCAGGGTCGCGCACTTGGGGTAGGAGCGGTGCTGGGTGTGCTCGTCCTCGCGGGCTTCGCCGTGTGGGGACTTGTCAGCCCGCAGGGCTCGGTGGGCAAGGCGACGATCATCGCTGCAAAAACAGGCGGCACCTACGTCGTCATCGACGGCACCGTGCACCCCGTGTTGAACCTGGCCTCGGCGCGTCTGATCTCAGGGAGCGACGAGAAGCCCGCCTCGGTGTCGGAGGGCTCACTCGCTCGGTACCCTCGCGGTCCGTTGCTCGGCATCCCGGGCGCACCGTCGGCGCTACCGGTGTCGCGCGTGTCGACCTGGACGGTGTGCGACACCGACGACGCGAGTATCGATGGCGCGAGTACCGAGCCCGATGCGTCGTCGGTGGACGTGACGACGAGACCGGTGAGCGTCGGATCATTGTCGGTTGTCGCGGGCCAACCGCAGCTCGGAGCCGACATCCGCTCCGCCCGCCCCGACGAGGCGCTGTACGTGACCGATGGTTCGGCGGCGTTCTTGATCTACCAGCTCGATCGCGACGGCCACACCATACCCGTTCGAGCACAGGTGGATACCGACAGTGTCCCGGTGGTGCGGGCGCTCGGACTCGAGGACCAGACGCCGCGCCCGATCAGCCGCGGATTGCTCAATACCTTTCCCGAGGTCGATCCGTTGACGCTTCCGGACGTACCGGGTGCAGGCGGGCCGGGTCTGCTTGCCGGTGCGAGCGCGCGAGTCGGTTCGGTCATCAAGACGACCGGAGCCGATGGCGCCGTGGGTTATTACGTGGTGCTGCGCGACGGTGTTCAGCCCATCAGCGTCGCAGCGGCGCAAATTCTGCGCCTTGCCGAGCGCGACGACGCCACGCCCGTGGCTGTGGTTGCTCCCGGCGTCGTCGCGTCCACACCGATACGGGCTCGGCTGCCGATCGCCGACTTCCCGACGGTGACACCACGTCTCGTCGCCCACACCGAGAGCACCATGTGCCGTGTCTGGGAGCGGGATGCCGATGCGGCCCGGACGTCCCTTCTCGTCGGTGACGCGCTGCCGCTGCCCGAAGACGCAACACCTGTGCGGGTCGCGAGTACCGACGGCCCCGGCCCGGGAGTCGACATGGTCTACGTTCGGCCGGGCTCGGGTGCCTACGTCCAGGTGACGGGAAATGAATCCGACAGTGCGCGTGCGGAATCGAGGTTCTACGTTGCCGATACCGGTGTGCGCTACGGAGTCTCGGACGCCGCGACAGGGTCGGTCCTTCGGCTCGGCACATCGCCGAGCCGCGCCCCGTGGGATGTGATCTCGCTACTCGTCGCCGGGCCGACGCTCTCGCGCGAGAATGCGCTCATCGCGCACGACGGTGTGGGCGCCGACCCCGCAGGCGTTGCTGTCAGCCCGCCGGACAGTTCTCAACCCGAAGGCGGGTAGACCGGAGTGGGGATCTAGGTGACCGGCCCGCCGACGATGTTGCCGACGATGCCCCGAATGATGTTGGTGCCGTCCTCATCTCGGAGTTCGGAGTACCACTCCGCCGTCTTCTCCGGGTCCTTCGCGTGCGTCACGTCGCACCGTTTGCGGGCGCGGAGGACGAGGTCGCCCGCACGCTCGGTGCGTGCGGACTGGTAGGCGTCGAGTGCCGCGTACACGTCGTCGGGGTTGTCACGGAACGCGAACTGCAGCGCGATCGCGTCCTCCATCGCCGAGCACCCGCCCTGCCCGATATCGGGCGTGGTGTTGTGCGCGGCGTCGCCGAGCACGGCGACACGGCCCTTGACCCAGGTGTCGAACGGGTCCAGGTCGAGGATCTCGACGCGATTGGTCGTTGCGGGATCGAGCTTCTCGATGAGCGTCTGGACGCCGGCTGCCCAGCCGTCGAATTCCTGGGTGAGCACCTCGCGGGCGGTGCCCCGCTCGAAGGGCTGTCCCTCGGGCATCGGAACGTCGAAGAAGAAGTAGAAGCGGTCACCCGCGACGGGCATCACCGACACCCTTTTCCCGTCACCGACGTAGGTCGTCCATTCGGTCGACGGGCCGATCGCCGGGTCGGTGCTGACGAGGCCGTTGAAGTTCACGTACCCCGCGTAGCGGCGGGTCACCGGTCCGCCGAGAACGTACTCCCGGGTCAGTGATTTCGCGCCGTCGGCTCCGATGACGATGTCGCCGCTGACGCTCGTGCCGTCGGCGAAATGGACTGTGGCAACGTCGGCCCCGTCCTCGACCGAGACCATCTTCATGCCGAAATTGATGTCGTCGAACCCATAGGCGTTCATGAGCATCAGCTGCAGCTCGGCCCTCGCAATGGGATACGGGCGCTGGCCGACCTCGTCGATGAGCGGCTGCATGCTGAATCGGCACATGGTCTCGCCGGTGTGGCCGTCGACGTAGCTCATGGTGTCGACGATGCCGCCGAGCTCCGCGGTCTCTTTCTCGAGCCCGAGGTGATTGAGGCACTTGACACCGTTGGACCACACCGAGATCGCCGCGCCGACAGGCTTGTTCTCGGTCACCTGCTCGTAGACCTCGACATCGAACCCGAGTTGTTTCAGGGCGATAGCGGCACTCATGCCGCCCATGCCCGCACCGATGATGACAGCCTTCACGTTCTTTTCCCTTCCCACGATGACAACAGGCTAGGGCCGATCGTCACGTAGCGCGCGGCGAGGTCGATTGTGCGAACGCAAACCGAACGACGGGGGGAAGGGTTGGAGTTCGCCCGCGGGCGATCGGCGTGGGCGGTTAGGTTGGTGGGCATGATGTCGTGGCCGCGGATCCGGGGGTTGTCTTTCAGCACAATGGGTCGAACGGTGCGGGCCACGGTGTATTCGAGTGATGGGGTGACCAACTACGTGTGGTTCGCCCCGCCCACGTCGTGGCGAATCGAGAACGCGGACGGTTCACCCTGCTATATCGAGAATGCGACCGATGAGTACCGATTCGGTGAGGACGGCGTCGCTGTGCACACGTCCAAGTCTCCGAATCGGTTTGTCGCAGTCACGGGTATGTCCCCGACGGCGTTGTTCACCGCTTACCAGATGTGGGCCCCCGCGGAGATTACAGGACGCTCGCGGTTCGGTGAACCCCGGCAGGTCGCCGAGACCGAGGTTCGGGGTCGGTGGGGTTGGCACATGGAGTTCGACGATCTCTACGGTGGTCCGACGGTCGGTGTAGTGATCGACGCTGAACTCGGAGTCACCCTCTCCTGGATGCAAGGCGAGCAGTGGATGCAGATGGAGTCACCGGTACTCGACGACGATTTTGACCCCGCCCTGTTTACGTGGGACGGTGCGACGGTCGAGTTCGAGGAGCACCTCGAGTCTCGCGAGCAGCTTGGACACGAGCAGCGGATGCAGGAGCTGGCGGACATGCCACCGACCCGCCTCGGTTGGGTGCCAATGGAGATCAGCGTCTCGCCGACAGAGGGCGACCCGTTGTCGGGTGCCCTGGATGTGACGGTGACGGCGAGTTCACCCCAGTTCGGGCTTCGCCGCTGGTTGACCGAGGTTGGCGAGCCCGAGGTTGGGTTCTCGATGGAGTTCTACTCGCCGCGAGCACGCACCACGATCGGGCCATAAACGCTGGAGCTGCGGTCCTACACTGAGATGTCTGCCGACGACGCCGAACGCGTCCTCGCTGAGGTGGCTCTACCAGATCCGCCTGGAGATGTCGCTGACATTCGTGAGGCCACGACATCGCGTCATGAGGCGGCCGCCGAAGCCGAAATAGTCGCTGTCTTGGGTACTGGCCGCAACCTCGATGACTATCTGCACAATCCTCGAGGGGGCGCGTCGTTGCTGGTACGCACAGATTTCAACAGCGATGAGCGTTGGCGGGAGGTCGCGCTGGCAGCCATGGAGCCTGTCCCCAGCGGTATGGACGAGTTTCCCACATTCCAGGCAGGACTTACCTGCGTCGACCATCGCGGTAACGATGGGTTGACCGTCGATGCTCTGGTCGCTCGTATCGGGGAGGAGGATCCGCCCTACTATGCGTTCGTCGCGGACGCGATCACCATGAGCCACCCCGAGATGGCGATCCTGGCGATCGATTGCGGCCGCACTGAGTTCGGGCACGAACCCGGCCGCACCTTTCGCGTCATTCCCGGACAGATGCATGCGGTTGAGAACAACCTGTCGATCGCGAATATGGACTTCCGTAGTTTCGCCGACGCCGTCGATGACGACGGTGTCTTCCGCGGCTTCCCTCCAGCCCCGCAGCACGTCGCGATCCTGCATCGCGATGAACTCATCGCTCTGAGTACCACCAACCAGTCGACCCCGACGCTAGCCCGTTTCGCCGAGGAACTACCTGACCTGGACAACCCCTCGTTGGTCCTCTACGAGACGCCACGCGCCACGTTGTACGACTTCACCATCGCTCTCGACCCAGAATCGACGGAGATCCGCGTCGGCGTCGAGGATTATCTGGCTC
>NZ_BANR01000002.1 GCF_000332975.1 Gordonia aichiensis NBRC 108223
CGCATCGCTTCGGTGACAGACGTTCTCGCCGACAACACAACGCAGCTCGACGGTGCGATGCACAACCTCGACTCGGCGATGGCCGACATTCAGACGTTCATCGACCAGAACAAGGATGCACTGACGTCGTCGGTGGCCAAACTGTCGGACACCACGCGCATCCTTGCCGAGAAGGACGACAAGGTCCGCGGACTGCTGCACTCGGCACCCAATCAGCTCGCCAACTTCTACAACATCTACAACCCGCTGACCGGCTCGCTCTCCGGTGTCTTCGGGCTGGGTATGGGGAACAACCTCATCACCTTGCTGTGCGGGACGATCGAGGCCAACAACCGCCCCGGACAGAGCGAGGCCGACGTCGAGAAGTGCGTCGACGTTCTCGCGCCCGTTCTCGGCTCACTGTCGGTGGCCTACCCTCCGTTCATGTCCGACCCCGTGGTCGGCAAGAGCGCACTGCCCAGCCAGATCACCTATCAGAACGCAGACGTCAAAGCCCGTGCCCAGCAGGGAATCCGTGACCAGGATGCTGCCACCCGGCGTGGCAACGGCGGCGGACTCGGTGATCTCCTCGTGCCGTGGGGAGGCGAGGGCTGATGTCGCGCAGGCGCTCCCGTGGGTTGCGTACCGCCCTCATGGTTGCCGTGGTCGCCACCATCGCGACGGCGTGCGGATTCGACGGCGCCGACAGCCTCCCGGTGCCCGGGGCTCAGGGAACGGGTAACGGGTCGTGGGAGATCTCGGCGGTCATTCCGACCGCAGCGGGACTGACCAACAATTCGCCTGTCATGTTGAACGATGTGACCGTCGGCAGTGTCGGCAACATCGAGGTGGACTCCGGCTGGCATGCCAAGCTCCCGATCCGGCTGAACCCGGGGATCAAGGTTCCCCGCGGTTCGTACGTGAAGGTCGGGATGACGAGCGTGCTCGGTTCGACGCACCTGGCCATCGTGCCGCCCGAGAAGGTCACCGCGGGCTATCTGCACGCCGGGGATCAGATTCCCCTGCCGTCGTGCCCGGAACAGAAGAACATCGCAGCGCCGTCGGGCCAGCGTGTCGCGGACATCAATTCGGCACAACAGGTCCCGCAGTGCGCATTTCCGACCACAGAGCAGGTGCTCAGCGCACTCTCTGTGGTGCTCAACGGCGGTGGACTCTCACAGCTCGGCGATGTCACCCACGAGCTGAGCCAGATCCTCGGTGGCAACGCAGAGTCGATCCGACAACTCGTCCCGCGGCTTGACACGCTCATCTCCGACCTCGCCGGACAGTCGGGCAACATCATCGACGCGATGAACGGGCTCGACAGGTTGAGTGCCACCATCAACCGACAGAAGCCGACCGTCGAGAAAGCGCTTGCCGACGGCCCGGACATTTTGCGGATGCTCAACGACGAGCGGGACAAGTTCACCGGTGCGCTGTCGGCATTGAGTGGATTGTCGAAGACGGTCAACGACGTGCTCCGCGCCAACACCGATGACATCAAGACCATCGTCGCGAATCTGAATCCGACGGTCGGTGCGCTCGCGGCGGCGGGGCCATCGCTGCCTGCGGCCACCAAGATCCTGTTCACCTTCCCCTTCCTCGAGGAGACGATTCCGCAGATCGTCAAGGGCGATTACGTCAATTCCGATCTCGTGCTCGACCTGACCGTCGACCGGCTCAAGCAGACCATTCTCATGACCTCTGGGCTCGTGGGTCCGGAGGGTGTGACAGGCCAGCCGGCCGGCGCGGCGAAACGCGGGCTCGATCCCTTCACCTCGCCACTTGTTCCCGGTGGTGAGAAGCGCCCCGACAGCACCGAACCGGTTCCTGCCGGTTCGCCGGAATCGACCGCCACGGGCACATCCCCGTCGCCGCAGGCGCAGCCTTCGGCGGGGGCATCGCGGAACGGGGGCGGTCGATGAAGATCACCAGGTTCGTGCGGATGCAGCTCACGATCTTCGCGATCGTCACCGTCGTCGCGCTCGTCGCGATGGCCGTGTACTACGTGCGGCTGCCTGCAATGGCCGGCGTCGGACGATACGCGGTCACCCTCGAACTGCCGAGTACGGGCGGAATCTACACCAACGCGAACGTGAGCTATCGCGGTGTGAACGTCGGCAAGGTGACGCAGGTGCGCTTGACCGAGAACGGCGTCGCGGCGGCGTTGTCGATCGAGAGCTCTGCGAAGATCCCGGCCGATTCGAAGGCGTCGATCCGCAGCGTGTCGGCCGTCGGCGAGCAGTTCGTCGAATTCACGCCGACGTCCGGATCGGGAGGGCAGTACCTCGGCGATGGCGCGGTGGTCCACAGCACCGATGTGCCCGTGGAGATCTCGTCGGTACTCGAACAGGCCAACGCGCTACTGGAGAAGGTCGGTGACACCCGGCTGCGCGATGTGATGGACGAGGCGTTCACCGCGTTCAACGGGACCGGCGAGGACCTGCGTCGACTGCTCGACTCGATGACACTTCTCGTCGACGACGCCGACAAGAACGTCGACGCGACCATCGATCTGGTCAAGCAGACCGGCCCACTGCTGGAAACCCAGAACAGGACCGCCGACTCGATACGCGCCTGGACCGCCGACGCGGTCAAGGTGACCGATCAATTGCGGGCGAACAAACCCGAGATCACCGACATCCTCGCGAAGGGGCCGTCGACGGCCTCGAAATCGCAGCAACTATTCGCGGGCATGGACCAGACGTTGCCGATGTTGATCAACAATCTGGGGGTCGCGTCGAAGACACTCGCTCTCTACCTACCGAATCTCCAGCAGGTCGTGGTGATCTACCCGCGGCTCATCGGTGCGCTGCTGACTGCCGTCCACCAGGGATCGGCCGAATACGGACCCAGCGTGCTGTTCTCACTCGGCTTCCAGGATCCCGCGCCGTGCACCGTCGGCTTCCTGCCATCGGATCAATGGCGCAGCCCGGCGGTGCAAACCGCCCAGGAACTTCCGCCCGGTCTGCTGTGCCGGCTACCGCAGGACACGCAGATCGCGGTCCGTGGCGCGAGGAACTTCCCCTGTGTCGAGTTCCCCGGCAGACGCGCACCGACACCCGAGGAGTGCCGAACCGGCTTCAAGGCCAGTCCGAAGAAGAACGTCGCCCTACCCAACGGAATCCCTGGCCTGGTGCCCGCTCCCGCCGGGTACACGACGCAGGCCACCCCTGACGCGTATGAGCCGGGGCCTGCCGTTTACGGCACCACGTACGATCCGGATACGGGTGACTTCATCGGCCCTGACGGAAAGACGTACAACGCCGGAACAGGTACAGGCACCCGTGGACGAAGTGACGACCAGGGGCATGGCGCCGCTCAAGGACAGAACGACGATCAAGGACAGCGGGACACGTGGCAGGGACTGATCACCAGCGGGATCGACGAGTGAGTCGACAGACGACGACGCGCCGTCCCGTCCGCTCGGCGCCGCTACGGCGGCGCGGTCGACGCAGCGTCGACGAGCCGGTGGCCGATGGCATTGCAGAACCTGCCGAGGCCGCCACAGATCTCGTCGACGGTGCCGCCGATCCCGTCGCCGCCACGGAACCCGTCGCCGACGCTGGCGAGCGCCCCGACGGCACTGTGGAGCCCGCCGAAGCCGCCGATCCCGCAGAACCCGCCGACGCCACAGCGGAACCCGCCGACGCTGCGGGGCGCCCGGTCAGTTATCGCGAGCGTCGCGCTCGTCGGCAGGCGAGTACTCAGCGTCGACCCGTCGAGCGTCGGGCCCGCGTGAGTCGAGGGCGCAACTTCTGGTGGATGGTCGCGGGCGCGGTATGCGGGGTGTTCATCGTCGCGTGCCTGATCGCGTCAACGTTGTTTGCCGTCGGTACCAATCGACTCGAGCATCAGAACGATCTCCGGGCGTCGTACTCGACGTTCGCGCGGCAGATGACCATCGACCTCACTTCACTCAATCCGGGCAACGTCGACAAAGCGCTGCAGACCGTGCAGGACAAGACCAGTGGTGATGCGCAGCAACGCATCAGACAGTCGATGGCGCAGGTTACCGACCTCATCCGTACGCAGAATCAGACCGTGACCTCGTCGGTGATCACCGACGCGGTGACCAAGGCGACCGACGACGAGGGGTCGGTGATCGTGGTCTACGGCTGGGAGATGAAGTCGCAGGACCCGAAGCAGGAGACCGTCGTTCAGACGTTCCGCTGGCGGGTGGACATCACGCGGATCAACAATGCCCTCAAGATGACCAACTTCGAGTGGGTGATCTGAGCATGGTGAACACGGCCGAGAAGGACACCGCCGGAGCGGACGCGACGGGAACGAAGAACACCGGGGCGGCGGCCACCGGCGCAGTGCGAGGCAGCAACGTCACGCGCAGCGGGAGCGCGAGAAAGTGGCTCACCACGGGGCGTCTGGTCGGATTGGGTCTCGTTGTCGTCGCTGTTGCCTGTGCGGTCCTCACGGGATTTCTCGGGTTCAGATATTGGGACGTACGTGCCACCGAGGACGCTCGCGAGTCGTCGCTCGACGCCGCGCGGGATTACGCGACAACGATGTTCGGCTACGACCCGGTCAATGTCGCCGACCACGTCCAGCGTTCCCAGCGAGTCGTCACCGGCGATGCGAAGGCTGAGTACGACCGTCTGATCGCGAAACCTCTGCCCAACGAGAAGGACGATTTCGTCGAGGGCGTCCGCAAGCAGCGGGTGGTCTCGCAGGCGGTCATCCAGGACGCCGGTGTCGTGACCAACACGCGCGACACCTCGACCGTCCTGCTCTTCATGAACCAATCGGTCAGCCGGGACGGCAAAGACCTCGTGCGCGTCGATCCGAGCAGACTCACGTTCTCGATGGTTCGTCGCGACGACACCTGGATGATCGAGAAGATCGAGATCATCACCGACGACTCGTTCCGCAGTCGTATCGAACAGACCGCGACACCGCCCCCGGGAGCGGTTCCGCTGCCGGGCCCCGAGTCAGGTTCGGCGCCCGCCACGAGTGCCCCCGCCACTCCCGAATCGAGCGCGCCGCCAACGCCCTGAGGTTGCCGGGCTTGAGGTTGCCGGGCTGGCAGGTGGCGCGCCGCGGCGTCGATTGATCGTGTCGGCACGTCGGAAAAGAACAGTCCTCCCCCGATGGCGATCATCAGGGGAGGACTGTCGAGTGTGGTCAGGAGACCTGGTACCCCATCGGGAGCATCGTCGACTTGTGTTCGATGAACGCCTCGAGACCCTCTGGGCCGCATTCGCGGCCGATGCCGGAGTTCTTGAAGCCGCCGAATGGTGAACCGGGGTCGATGGCGTAGAAGTTGATCCCGAACGTGCCGGTCCTGATCTTCTCCGAGATCTCGATGCCACGCTCGACGTCGGCGGTCCAGACGGTGCCCGCCAGCCCGTAGTCGGAGTCGTTGGCGATGGCGATCGCCTCGTCGACGTCGTCGTAGGTGATGACCGACAGCACCGGCCCGAAGATCTCCTCCTGCGCGATCGTCATGTCATTGGTGACGTCGGTGAAGATCGTCGGGGTGAGGAAGTAGCCGTCGTCGAGGCCCTCGGGACGGCCGCCCTCGAGTGCTGCGGTGGCGCCCTCCTCCTTGCCCTTGGCGATGTAGCCCTCGATCTTCTCGAGCTGGCGCTTGCTGATCACCGGTCCGAGCTGGCTGTCGGCCTCGCTGGGCAGACCGACCTTCATGGCCTTGGCGGCCTCGATCATCGCCGCAACGATCTCGTCCTTGCGATTGGCCGGTACGAGCACCCTGGTCTGCGCGACGCACGCCTGACCGGTGTTGAACAGTCCGAGGAAGACCATCATGGGGATGTTGTTGATGTCGACGTCGTCGAGGACGATTGCGGCTGACTTGCCGCCGAGTTCGAGCGAACACCGCTTGAGCGACTCTGCGCACGCTGCGCCGATCTGACGGCCCGCTGCGGTAGAGCCGGTGAACGTGATCTTGTCGACATCGGGGTGCGCGACGAGGGCCTTGCCGGTCTCCGGTCCGCCGGGGATCACCGAGATGACGCCGTCGGGAACCCCGGCCTCGGCGAAGATCTCGGCGATGGCGTTGGCTGTCCGCGGGGTCTCCGGTGCGGGCTTGAGCACCACCGAGCACCCCGCGGCGAGTGCGGCGCCGAGCTTGTTGCAGACGAGGAACAGCGGCACATTCCACGCGGTGATCGCACCGACGACGCCGACCGGCTCGCGGGTGATGCGCGTGGTTCCGAACAGGCCGGTGCGGTACTCGGTCCAGTCGTACGTGCGCGCGGCCTCGGCATACGAGCGCAGCACACCGGTGCCGGGGAGCTTCTGCAGCATGTCGACGGCGCTCGGCGGTGCGCCCATCTCAGAGGACACGAGGGCCGAGATCGACTCTGCGCGTTCGTCGATGATGTCGGCGACCCGTTCGAGTACGGCGGCCCGCTCGGCTGCGGGTTTCTGCGACCAGACGCCCGACTCGAAGGCGGCCCTGGCGGTGCGGACCGCTGTGTCGACGTCGACCTCATCGGCGAGTGGGACCGAGGCGACCCGCTCGCCGGTCGTGGGCGAGAACACCTCGAGGGTCTCGGTCGAATGAGGCGCCACCCACGTACCGCCGATGTAGAGCTCGGTCCGGTCGTCGGAGGTGCCTGCCCCATTCGATGAACGGGGTTCGACGGTCTGGGTCATGCGTGCTCCTGATGTTGGTACCCGATGTTTTCCCTCGACCAGCGGTTGACGGACAGAGCCGGGGAGGGGCGCGGACAGGTGTGAACCACCGCACATCCAATACTAGAACACGTTCTAACTCTGGTGTCGAGATCAGGCGTCGAACGCGATGCGGGCGGCGAACCCCTCGACCGCGTCGTCGAGGATCGCGATGCGGGCGGGAAAGTCGGGCGCCTCGAGAAGGGATTGCCGATCGGCGGCACCGATCGGTAGGCGGGCGGCCCAGCCGAACAGTCCGGCGTCGTCGAGATCGGCTGCATCGAACGAGGGGAGATCGTCGGGCAGGTGTTCGCCTCGCCTGGCGTAGGCGTCGACGACGATCTCGCGGATGCGTGCTCCGAGCGCGAGCGAGTCGGCGCGGGAGGTCGTGCTGATCTTCGGCTCGTCGAGCAGAGCCACCTCGGCGCGCGGGTACGGATCGTCCGGCAGCCACTCGGTCACCCGGAACCGTCGGGTGCCGACGCAGTGCACGAACGACAGCCCGACCGGATCGCGGCTCACCCGCTCAATGGCGGCGAAGGTCCCGACGTCGTGCCGGACGTCACCGCCGCCGACCTCCGACCCGCGCGCGATGAGCACGACACCGAAACGCGGCGGGCCGTCGGCGGTGGCGAGGCAGTCGTCGAGCATCGCCCGGTAGCGCGGTTCGAAAATCCGTAATGGAAGCACCTCACCCGGCAATAGTGCTGTGCCGAGCGGGAACATCGGTTGTGCGCTCATGAGTGTGCACTCCGGCTGTGCGGGCCGCGCATGCGGCCACGCGGAAATGAGTTGTCAGGAAGAGGGTTTCGCGTCGAGAACCACCTCGAACTCGAGGAGGTCTGCACCGCTGGCGACCGGCTTGGCGCGCTCACCCGAATGAGCCTCGCGCGCGGGACCCGACGCCCACGCCTGGAAATCCTCTTCGGTCTCCCACTGCGTGACGACGAAGTACCGGTCGTCGCCCTTGACCGGGCGCAACAACTGGAATCCGAGGAAGCCCTTCGATCCGTCGACCGAGTGCGCGCGGTTGGCGAAGCGCTTCTCGAGTTCGGGGCCTGCGCCCTCGGGGACCTGGATTGCGTTGATCTTCACAACTGTCATGACCCCAGCCTAGTTCGCGGTGCTGCCTGGTTCGGAATGCCCGCGCGTCGGATTAACCTCGTTGACTGTGACTGCGTACGTGAGGGCCGAGACGGGACTGCTCGACCACGGTGGTCCCGATCGGGGCCTTGATGCGCAGCAGCCGACGGGTGAGCAGGGCGTGGGGCCGATCGTGCTGCTCCACGGGCTCATGGGACGCGGTCGTACCTGGCGGCGACAGATTCCCTGGCTGCGGCGGTACGGCCGGGTCTTCACCTTCGACGCCGCGTTCCACACCGGAGTCGACGCCGCGCACATCTCCGATCCCGCAGAGGTCTCGACCGAGCGATTCGTCGCCGACCTTGCCGAGATCCTCACCTGGATCGACCTGGGACCTGCTGTGCTTGTCGGCCATTCGATGGGTGCGCTGCACGCCTGGTGTGCCGCCGCAGAGTATCCGGAGTTGGTCAGCGCACTTGTAGTCGAAGACATGGCGCCGGACTTCCGCGGCCGGACTACCACCGAGTGGACACCATGGTTCAACTCGTGGCCGGACCGTTTCACCTCACTTGCGCACGCGCAGCAGATGTTCGGACCTGTCGCCGGACGGTACTTCTACGAGGCATTCGACGACGGCCGACTGCACGGTCAGCTCGATACATGGACGGCGATCGCGCAGGAGTGGGGCACGCGTGACTTCTGGGAACAGTGGCGTCGCGTTCCGGTGCCGAGCCTGCTCATCGAGGCGGAGAACACCGTGACGCCCGACGGGCAGATGCGGAAGATGGCATCGATCAACGACCACGCCACGCATCTGCGGATCAGCGGAGCGGGTCACCTCGTACACGACGACGCCCCGGAGGTCTTCCGGGGCGCCGTCGAAGCGTTTCTCTCCGCGTTGCCGTATCGCTGATCGGCGCGGCGTCGAATTAGGTTGTGGTCTTAGCTGGTTGGGTCTTTCGGATGTGGCCGTAAGCCCGCTCAGGAGGCGGGCGGCGCGACCGGCTCGCCGACGATGCGGCGGAACGCGTGGACCTGGAACAGCGCCGCCAGCGGCGCGGAGACGATCAGTCCGATGCCGAACAGCAGTGCACCCACGAAGTTCGTCAACCACACGATGATCAGGGTGAGGATCGAGTCACCGATCTTGTTGGTGGTCACACGGAACGAACGTCCGATCGCATCTCCGGGGGAGCGGCCCTCACTGATCGTCGCGAGCACCGCGAACTGCAAGAAGAACGCTGCGATGACTCCACCGATGACACAGAAACCGAGTACGAAAGTGATCAGGGCGACGAGGATCGTCGTCCCGATGACCGGCCAGAATCGGATCGGGACCAGGAACGACTTCGCGTCGACCGGTTCGCCGTTTGCGACGCGGACGGCGCCGGAGAGGATCGAGACCTGGATGTACAGCAGGAGCAGGAGCCCGAGAATGTAGATCACGATCAGGCCTGCCAGTGCTCCGCCACTCATCGTCGTTGTCTCGTAGCTGGCGGTGTAACCGCCGTACGCGCTGCCGCCCACGGTGTTGGTGGTCGTAGTTCCGAACAAGGACGAGCCCCAGAGGATCAGGACCCAGAACACGATTCCGACGACCGCCATGATCACACCGGGCAGGACCATCGGGCCGGGGTGCGCCTTGAACTGGCTCCACGCCCAGCTGAAGCTCTCGCCGACGCTGAACGGGGTCCCCGGTGCACCGGGCGGCGGAGCGGCGGCGTAACCGGGAGCCGTGCCGTACGGATTCGAGGGCGGTGGGGTGCCCGGCGGAACCGAACCCGGCGCGGGGGTGCCGTACTGGGGCTGTCCGTACTGAGGTTGTCCGGGCGCGGGTTGCCCGTACTGGGATTGCCCCGGTGCAGGTTGCCCGTACTGGGGTTGTCCGGGCGCGGGTTGGCCGTACTGAGGTTGCCCGTATTGGGGTTGGCCGTACTGAGGTTGGCCTGGCGCGGGTTGCCCGTACTGGGGTTGGCCGGGATTCGGCTGTCCGTACTGTGGCTGACCAGGAGCGGGATTGGTGCCGTGAGGCTGGTCGGGAGTGGATCCGGAAGAGGGCGTCGAGTCGTTCGGCGGCTCAGTCATCAGGCAAAGCTAGCAACCCTGCGGGCGCAGGTGAAGCGTTCGAACGTCATACATGGGGACGTGTCGCTGTCATCCGCCCTCGCCCGCCAGACAGAAGCGGCCGTCGGCGGTGATCTCGACGAGGCCGTCGACGAGCAACGAGTCGAGTGCGCGGTCGCGCTGGGCGGTGTCGCTGAGCCAGACGACGTCGAGCCGGTCACGGATGACCGGGCCGTCGGTGCCGCGCAGGACGTCGAGGAGCAGTCCGCGGACCTGCCGGTCGGTGCCCGCGAACTTCTGCACCCGTTTGGGCGGTCCGGTGTGCGCGGGTTTCCCCGCGTCGACCCAGGCGCACGTCAGCGGGCAGCGCGCGCAGTCGGGGTTCCGGGCGGTGCAGACCAGTGCGCCCAGTTCCATCAGAGCGGCACTGAACCTGGGGGCCGACGCCGCGTAGGTCCCGTCCGCGTTGCGTGGCAGCACGGCCTCGGCGTCGGCGAGGTCTCGCTTCGACGGATTGCCCGGCTCGGCACGTCCGTGAACGGCACGCGCGAGTACGCGTCGGACATTGGTGTCGACGACCGGCACCGCCTGTCCGTAGGCGAAGCAGGCGACCGCACGCGCGGTGTAGTCGCCGATGCCGGGCAGGGTGAGCATCGTCTCGACGTCGTCGGGAACCCTGTCGTCATGGTCGGTGGCGAGTACCCGGGCACATTCGTGCAGGCGCAGGGCACGTCGCGGATAGCCGAGCTTGCCCCACGCCCGCAGCACATCACCGGGCGACGCCGCAGCCATCGCCGACGGCACAGGCCAGCGTCGGACCCACTCGCGCCACGGTTCGACGACGCGGGCCACCGGCGTCTGCTGGAGCATGATCTCGCTGATGAGTATCTGCCAGCCGGAAAGGCCGGGCTCGCGCCACGGCAGATCGCGTTCGTTGGCGTCGAACCAACCCAGAAGCACTTGAGGTGGCAGACTAAACGGCATGATCGGATTGACCCCGAGACAGGCGTGGGACGTACTGCGCGAAGGCAATCGGCGCTTCATCAACGGAGAGTCTGAACATCCCAGCCAGGGTATCGAGGACCGTGCGCGACTCGTCGCGGGCCAGCACCCGCACGTCGTGTTGTTCGGCTGCGCGGACTCGCGCCTCGCGGCCGAGATCATTTTCGACCAGGGACTCGGCGACATGTTCGTCGTTCGCACGGCAGGCCACGTGGTCGACTCGGCGGTGATGGGCTCGCTCGAGTACGCCGCCGAGGTCCTCGAGGTACCGCTCGTGGTGATCCTCGGCCACGACAGTTGTGGGGCGGTCAAGGCGACCCTCGACGCCCTCGACGACCTGCAGATTCCCGGTGGCTATATCCGCGACGTCGTCGAGCGGGTCACGCCGAGCATCCTCGCGGGCCGTAGCGAGGGACTGACCAGGGTTGACGAGTTCGAGGCCAGGCACGTCGTCGAAACGGGCCGGTTACTGATGCAGCGGAGTCGGATCATCGCCGACCGGGTGGCCAACGGAAAGCTCGCGATCGTCGGCCTGACCTACGCGCTCAACGAGGGTGCTGTGCAGTTGCAGGGCGCCTACGGTGACATCGGTCAGGCGTATGTCGAGATCGATGGGTCCGACGGCAACGCGCACAAGGGGGCACACGAGGCGTCGGCGGGCGTCGACCACGTGGTTGCCGACGAGGCTGCTTCGGCCTAGGACGCCCCGTCGCAGCGGCGCGCAGCTTAAGTCAACCTTTAGACTTTGCGCCGGTCAGGCGCGTTTTTCTCGACGACACGCCGCCCGGGGTCAACTGCGGTGCGCTGGGTGGCCGTTAGCGTGGACGCGTGATCGAACCGCAGGGCCCGCTTCCATCCGAGATCTATTGGCGTCGACGTATCGTCGCCGGTGGTGTAGCGGTGGCAGCGCTGGCTCTGGTCATCGGTCTGATCGTGTGGACAACCTCGGGAGGCGACAAGTCGCCGTCGAACACGGCGTCGGCGTCGTCCGTCTCGACGACGACATCTCCCGCCTACGGATCGTCGGAGTCGTCGCAGGCCCCGTCCGGCCAGGGCGGGTCTGGCGGCGGTGGCGGGAATCCGGCGAACGGCTCCGCGGGCGTGTCCGGTCAGCCGGGACAGTCACCAGCATCCGGGGATGCGCCCGCTCCGGCCAGCGGAGTGAACGGGACTCCGCTGTGCCCCGACCAGAACATCGCCGTAGTGCTTTACACCGACAAGCCGACCTACACCGTCGGAGATCAGCCGGTGTTCACGATCGTCACCACCAACGCAGGATTGACCGCGTGCACCCGTGACGTGGGGAAAGCAGCACAGAACGTCGTCGTGCGGACGCTCGACGGGACCCGCACGCTGTGGTCGGCGCAGGACTGCTCGCCGCTGAAGGACGTGAACAACGTCGTGCTGCAGCCGCAACAGCAGGCCAAGGACACCATCACGTGGTCGGGAACGACGAGCAACCCCGGTTGCGACAAGCCGCGCGTCGCGGTGGCTGCCGGGTCGTATCAGGCCATCGGAAAGATCGGCGAGAAGGAATCGGCGCCGATCACGTTCAACGTCGTGGCCCCCGCACAGCAGTAGCAGCTGACCGTCGAGCAATGTCCTGAGTTCCTGCGACGTCGTGGTGGGCTTGACCGGGCTAGTCGAATCTCTCGATGCTGGTCTCGGCGAGCCGCGACAGACCCTCGCGGATGTGCCGTGCCCAGATACCGCCGATGCCCTCGATGGCCTGCAGATCGGCGGCAGACGACGCGAGCAGCGCCTGCAACGTCCCGAAACTGCGCACGAGGCGGTCGATGTGGGCGAACTGCAGCCGCGAGATGCCCGCGAGGAGGCGGTAGCCGCGTGGGCTCATCGCGGTGTCCTGGGCTTCGATGGTCGTCGGATAACCGAATGCGCCCGCGAGGAGTGTGAGGTCGAGGAGATCGGCGTCGGAGAGGGCTTCGATCGCCTCGAGCGAGCTGCGCACCTCCTCGGTCGTCGCCGGCTCGGGGCTCGCGTAGTAGTCGCGGACGAGTAGTTCACGCATCGTGTCGTTTTCGGCGATGAGCTCTTCGAGCTGCAGACTGACCTGTCGCCCGTTGACTCCGAGTTCCAGGACGTAGTCGTCGATCTCGGCCGACACGCGACGCACCATCTCCATGCGCTGAGCAGTCGACATCGCGTCGCGGAGGAGGACGTAGTCCTCGATCTCGGCTCGCGACAGCGCGGCGCTGACGTCGTCGAGCCGCATCTTGTAGCGCTCGAGGGTCGAGAGCGCGACGTTGGCGCGCGAGAGGATCGGGTCGGGACTCTCGACCACCTTGCGCAGGCCATCGACGTAGACGCTCACGATCGACATCGACGCACTGACCGAGATCACCGGATGTCCGGTCTGGATAGCCGTGCGTTCGGCCGACCGATGTCTCGTCCCGGACTCCTCGGTCGGGATCGAGGGATCCGGCACGAGTTGGACGTTGGCGCGGACGATCCGCTTGCCGTCGGTGGAGAGCACCACCGCGCCGTCCATCTTGGCCAGTTCGCGAAGGCGTGTCGGGGCGAACTCGACGTCGAGGTGGAACCCGCCATCGCAGATCTTCTCGACGTCGGAATCGTGCCCGATGACGATCAACGCGCCGGTGCCACCGCGCAGGATGCGTTCGAGACCGTCGCGGAGCCCGGTGCCCGGCGCGACGCGAGCAAGGGTCTCGCGCATCAGTTCCGAGCGTGTCCCCGGCTCGGTTCGCGCGATGTCGCTCATGGTGTGCGTCCCTTCTCGCGGCCGCGCGTGAGAAGCACGAGCCGTCGGAGACTAGGGTAACGGCACGTGAAACGTGACTTCGTGGTGCCCACCGACCTCGACCCCCTGGTCCGTCACCCGAAAGCGGCGGCTCCGGGCGAACCGATCCGGATGCACAATCCGCTGTGTTTCGGGTGTGGCGCCGAGTCGGCGCAGGGACTCCACCTCGAGGTGCGCGCGGCGGAGGGCTTCGCGGTCGAGACGTCGATGCTCGTCGAGCCCCGGTTCGAGGGCGGTCCCGGCGTGATCCACGGCGGCATCCTGTCGACGGCGATGGACGAGGTGATGGGGACGGCCCCGCTGTTGGTCGGTCCGTCGGCGGTCACCGTGCATCTCGAGGTCGACTTCGTCGCGCCGGTACCGATCGGCTCGACGCTGCAGCTTCGCGCGGAGATCCTCGGCAGGCAGCGGCGCAAGGTCTTCGTCGAGGCCGTCGGGCACCTCGGTGATCCGTCGCAACCGGTGGTGGTGGGGCACAGCATCTTTGTGACCATCAACGCGCGCGAACACTTTGCGAAGCACGTCGAGAACAGTTCGATGGCCGACGAGTACAAGCAGCGCATGTCGCGTCCGTGAGTCCGGCGGCCACCGAGCAGGAGGTCGCAGACGCGGCCCGAACCGGTGGACGCGGTCGGTGCACCAACCGCGTCCACCTGCTCGTGCGGCGTTGGGCCGAGATCGCCGGACCCGAGGTCTGTACGGTCTCAGGTCAGAACGGTGCGCGGGAGGCGTCGACCGGGGCGATGAAGGCCGCACGCATGGCGTCGGCGAGCACCGACACGCGGGTGATCTTGATGCCCTTGGGGAGCTGGTCGTCGGAGCCCGCGGGGATGATCGCGTGGGTGAAGCCCAATCGTTTGGCTTCGGCGACCCGACGCCCGACTGCCGAGACGCGGCGCACCTCGCCGGCGAGGCCGACCTCTCCGATCGCGACCGTGGTGCGCGGCGTCGGAGTGTTCTTGATGAAGGAGTTCACCGCGAGCGCGATCCCGAGGTCGGCGGCCGGTTCGGTGACCTTCATGCCACCGACCGTGGACAGGTAGACCTCGCGCTCGCCGAGCGGTAGCCCCGACCGTCCCTGCAGTACGGCGAGGACCATTGCGGCACGCGCGGAATCGAGACCGGACACCGCGCGACGCGGGTTGGCCATCTTGGAATCGGCGAGCAGGGCCTGGATCTCGCCGACGAGTGCACGCTTGCCGTCCATCGCGACGATCGACGACGACCCGCTCACGTCCGAATCATGTTGGTGGACAAAAATTCCAGACGGATCGGTGACCTGATGGATGCCGTCGGAGCGCTGCTCGAAGCAACCGACCTCGTCGGCCGATCCGAACCGGTTCTTGATACCGCGCACCATGCGCAGAGCCGTGTGGCGGTCGCCCTCGAACGACAGCACGACGTCGACGAGGTGCTCGAGCGACCGCGGTCCGGCGACGCTGCCGTCCTTGGTGACGTGCCCGACGAGGATGACAGCGATCCCGCGGTTCTTGGCGAGCGAGACGAGTGCGGTGGTGACTGCGCGGATCTGCGTGACCCCGCCTGTCACGCCGTCGGTCCCGGTGGCGACCATGGTCTGCACCGAGTCGACCACGAGGAGCGAGGGCCGGACGGCGTCGACATGTCCGAGGACTGTCGCGAGGTCGGTTTCGGCTGCGAGATAGACGTTTTCATGCACGGCATCGGTGCGTTCGGCACGCAGCCGGACCTGTCCGGCGGATTCCTCGCCGGTCAGATACAACGCCTTACGCCCGCCGCGCGCCCAGTGCTTGACGGTTTCGAGGAGCAGTGTCGACTTCCCGACGCCCGGCTCGCCTGCCAGCAGGATCACCGATCCCGGCACCACTCCACGCCCGAGTACTCGGTCGAATTCGGCTATGCCCGTAGGGATCGCATTCGACGACGCGGCGTCGACCTCGGTGATCGGGACGGCGGGACTCGACGGTGCGACAGCACTGTGCGCAGCGACTGCTGTGGGCAGCGACGCCACCTCGTCGACGGTGCCCCACTCGCCGCACTCCGGGCATCGGCCAACCCACTTGGCGACGGTATGGCCACACGCGGAACAGCGGAACGTCGACTTGGGTTTTGCCACGGCACAAGACTAGGGCAGGGCACCGACAATGCCGCAATGCGCAGACGAGCCCCGAAGCGGTTGCTCCGGGGCTCGTCGTGAGGGTCTGTGTAGTGCCGAGATCAGTGCGGCAAGACGTTGGGGGTGTCCTCGGCGTGCTCGTCGGCCGGTGCCTCCGCCTCGCGGACCTTGTCCTGGCGGGTGAGCAGCGTGCCGGAGTCGATCGGGGTGTCGATGGTGACCGAACCGGCCGGTGAGGTCGACCCGTTCGCATTGACCTTCTCGAAAGTGAAGGTGAGCTTGGTGGTCAGTCCGACGGCGACGGACTTGCCGGTGCCGTCGAGCGTCGCGGTCATCCGCTTCTCCTCGACCGGGTTCGGGATGTCGGTCTGCTGGATCAGTGCGGCGGGCTCACCGGCGCGCAGGGCCTTGCCCGGCTGCAGGTCGTAGCGGTCCTTGAGCGTGACGTTGCCGTGTTCGGCCGTCACGTTCACGAGCCGGTAGGTGTCGATCTCGCTCTGGTTGGCGATCACCCAGGACAGTTCGAAGGGGCCGCCGTTGTCGAACACCGACGCCGCGTTCTGTGCCGGGTAGATGATCTGCACGTCGCGCAACTCGATCTTGCCGAGGTTGGCGCTGTTGCCGTTGACCGCGGGCAACTGGTTCGCTGTCTGCGAGATCTGTCCGGCACCGCAACCGGTGGTCCCGAACGCGATCGCGATTCCGACTGCTGCGATGGCTGTGGCTTCGGCGAACCGACGCACACGACGAGTCGGATGGCTCGACCCACTCCGAGTTGTCCCACTCCGAGTTGCCTCATTCTGCGATGACACAGACACCCGTTCCTCCCAGGTAATCGAAAGGCCGAAATCGCGTTGGCGCGAACCCTGCACTACGCAGCGTAGTGGGCGGGCGTGCCAAAATCCCGGCGGGGTACCGGATTGGTACCGACGAACCGTATTCGACGGCCTTCTCCGAGCGGCTGCGGGGACGTCGAATACGGCGTCGCGGCGGCCTGTGAATCGGATGCTTGCGCGTTGCGGCCGAGGCTGTTATGGCCTCACCCGCTCACCTGCTGCAACAGTGAAATCCACGGGGCCGCAGGTGCGCAGTAGTGCCTTGACCTGCACCGTTGGATGTGACCCAAATGACCACCGTGCTAGACTGGCCTTACTCGAAAGGGGCATGGAACATTGAATTTCAAAGTTGGCGACACCGTTGTCTACCCCCATCACGGTGCTGCTCGGGTCGAAGACATCGTTACCCGAACCATCAAGGGTGAGCAGATCGAATACCTCGTTCTCAAGGTTGCCGATGGTGATATGACCGTTCAGATTCCCTCGACAAAGCTCGAATACGTCGGCGTCCGAGACGTTGTCGGCGAAGAGGGACTCGACCAGGTGTTCCAGGTGCTTCGGGCACCCCACACCGAGGAGCCCACCAACTGGGCCCGACGTTTCAAGGCCAATCAGGAGAAGCTGATCTCCGGCGACATCATCAAGGTGGCCGAGATCGTCCGCGACCTGTGGCGGCGCGAGCAGGACCGCGGACTGTCCGCGGGCGAGAAGCGCATGCTGACACGTGCTCGGCGCGTGCTGGTCGACGAGTTGTCGCTCGCCCAGAACACCGATGACGAGAAGGCCACCAGCATTCTCGACGAGGTGTTGGCCGCAGCGTCTTGACGCTGACGGTCCGCTGACCGGCGTGGCCCCGGGGAGTACTTCGTCGGGCGGTGCCTCCGCCTCTGGCGGTAGGACGACCGCCTCCGGAAGCCCGACGACGAGCGTCATCATCCCGGCCGCCGGCTCGGGTACACGCCTCGGACTCGATCAGCCCAAGGCGTTCGTCGATCTCGGCGGTTCGACCATTCTCGAGCGTTGTGTCGACGGTGTTCTCGCCGCCGACATCGACGCCGAGGTGGTTGTCGTCGTTCCCGCCGACCTCGTCGACCGCGCCGCAGCGCTCGTCCCGTCGGCCGTCGTGGTCGCGGGCGGAGCGCATCGATCCGAGTCCGTGCGTGCCGGCATCGCGGTCTGCGGCAACGCCGACGTCGTGCTCGTGCACGACGCCGCGCGGCCGCTGACACCCCCGCGCGTCTTCCGTGCCGTACTCGACGCGGTTCTCGCCGGACATCTCGCCGTCGTGCCGGGTCTACCGGTGGCCGACACCCTCAAGCGTGTCGACGGCGCGGGACGCGTACTCGACACCGTCGACCGTGAACCACTCCGCGCCATCCAGACGCCACAGGGCTTCTCGCGCGATGCGCTCATCGCAGCTCACGCCGACGACTCCGGTCTCGCCACCGACGACGCCGGGTTGGCCGAACGGATCGGTATCGACGTCCACGTCGTCGCCGGTGATCCGCTCGCCTTCAAGATCACCACGCCGTGGGATCTGCGCATAGCGCGCGATCTTGTCCTCGAGCCGACGACGACACCGGGAGCACTGCGATGAGAGTCGGACGATGAGAGTCGGAATCGGCACCGACGCACACGCACTCGACCCGACCGTCCCGTGTTGGATGGTCGGCCTTTTCTTTCCCGACACGCCCGGATGCGCCGGCCATTCCGACGGCGACGTCGGCGCCCATGCCCTGTGTGACGCCGTGCTCTCGGCGGCAGGTCTCGGCGACGTCGGCTCCGTCTTCGGCACCGGTCGGCCCGAATGGGACGGGGTGTCGGGCGTGACGATGCTCGCTCACGTCTCCCGGATGCTCGAGGTCGAGGGATTCGCGGTGGTCAATGCGGCCGTCCAGGTGATCGGCAACAGACCCAAGATCGGCCCCCGCCGTGCGGAGGCGCAGCGGGTTCTCGGCGACGCGTTGGGCGCTCCGGTGTCGGTCTCGGCGACGACCACCGACGGGCTCGGCATGACCGGCCGCGGGGAGGGTGTGGCAGCGGTGGCGACGGCACTGGTGAGGGAGTCCTCCGACACCCATACCCCGTGACGGTCGGTGGCAGGGCGCGTGGAGCCGGGCAGGTAGAATTGCACGTCGTGACCTTGCGCCTACATGACACCGCTGCTCGAGAGGTGCGCGACTTCGTTCCGCTGCACCCCGGCCGAGTGACGATCTACCTGTGTGGCGCAACCGTGCAGGGTGTTCCGCACATCGGTCACGTGCGCAGCGGTATCGCGTTCGACGTGCTGCGCCGCTGGCTCGAGTACCAGGGCAACGACGTCCTGTTCGTCCGTAACGTCACCGATATCGACGACAAGATTCTGCGCAAGGCGGCCGAAGCCGAACGCCCCTGGTGGGAGTGGGCCGCCACGCATGAGCGCGAGTTCTCGAGCGCCTACGACGCACTCGGCGTGCAGCCGCCGTCGGCCGAGCCGCGTGCGACCGGCTTCGTGACGCAGATGGTCGAATACATGGAGCGTCTCATCGCGCGCGGGCACGCCTACGCCTCCGACGGTAACGTCTACTTCGACGTCCGTAGTCTTCCCGACTACGGTGCGCTGTCGGGGCAGAAGCTCGACGACATGCACCAGGGTGAGAGCGCGGGCACCGGCAAACGCAACCCGCAGGACTTCACCCTCTGGAAGGCTGCGAAACCCGGCGAGCCGTCGTGGCCGACCCCCTGGGGTCCTGGCCGACCGGGCTGGCACCTGGAATGCTCGGCGATGGCGACGTCGCTCCTCGGCGCCGAATTCGACATTCATTGCGGTGGAATGGATCTGATCTTTCCGCACCACGAGAACGAGATCGCGCAGGCGCATGGCGCCGGTGACCCGTTCGCCCGATACTGGTTGCACAACGGCTGGGTCACCATGGGCGGCGAGAAGATGAGCAAGTCGCTGGGTAACGTCGTGGCCATCCCGGCGATGCTGCAGAGGGTGCGGGCCGTCGAACTCCGTTATTACCTCGGGAGTGCGCACTATCGTTCGATGTTGGAGTATTCCGAGGGTGCGCTCACAGAGGCTGCCGCGGGCTATCGACGTATCGAATCGTTTGTGGGACGGGTGCTTTCGCGTGTGGGACCGGTCGCCGTCGGACAGGTGCATCCCGACTTCGCGGCGGCGCTCGACGACGATCTCGGCGTACCGGCGGCATTGGCGACGATCCACAATGTCGTACGCGAGGGGAACACTGCGCTCGAGGCGGGGGACGGGGCCACCGCGCTCGAGGCTGCCGGTTCGGTGCGCGCGATGATGGGCGTGCTCGGCGTCGACCCTCTCGACGAGCACTGGGTGGAGGGTTCCGACGACACCGATGCGATGTCGGCGCTCGACGTGCTGGTGCATGCAGAACTCGATCGGCGCGCGCAGGCACGCGCCGACAAGGACTGGGCTACGGCCGATGCCGTGCGAGATCGCATGTCGGAGGCAGGTATCGAGGTCACCGACACCCCCGATGGCCCCACCTGGGCGCTCAAGGGCAAGTAAGCAACTCAAGCGGACGGGACGACAACGATGGCCGGAAACTCCAAACGCCGTGGCGCGGTGCGTAAGTCGGGCAGCAAGAAGGGTCAGACCGTCGGTTCGGGCGGTCAGCGGCGACGTGGATTAGAAGGGCGTGGAGCCACCCCGAAGGCCGTCGACCGTCCCTACCATCCGGCGCACAAGAAGGCGAAGGCCGCCGGTAAAAGCGTTGCGGGACGCGCTAATTCGCGTCGAAAGGACGACGGTCCGGAGTATGTGCTCGGCCGTAACCCCGTGCTCGAGTGTCTTCGCGCGGGAGTTCCCGCCACAGCCCTCTACATCGCGGTCAACAGCGAACCCGATGAGCGTGTCGCCGAATCGGTGAAGCTTGCCGGCGACCGCGGAATCGCGATCCTCGAGGTGGGTAAGCCCGAACTCGACCGGATGTCGTCGAACGGACTGCATCAGGGCATCGCGCTGCAGGTGCCCGAATACCAGTACGCCCACCCCGACGACCTGATGCGCGACGCCATGGAGTCGGGTGTGCCGCCGCTACTCGTGGCACTCGACAACATCACAGATCCGCGCAATTTGGGCGCGGTGATCCGATCGGTGGCCGCATTCGGTGGACACGGCGTCGTCATTCCGGCACGTCGCAGCGCGAGTGTCACCGCGGTTGCCTGGCGGACCAGTGCCGGTGCTGCCGCGCGGCTTCCGGTCGCGCAGGCACCGAATCTGACCCGCACGCTCAAGGACTGGGCGCAGACCGGCGCGCAGATCGTCGGCCTCGACACCGAGGGCGACGTGACGCTCGACGACTACGACGGCACCGGGCCGACGGTGATCGTCGTCGGCTCGGAGGGCAAGGGCCTGTCGCGGCTCGTGCGTGAGACCTGCGACTCGGTCCTGTCGATCCCGATGGCGGGCGATGTCGAAAGCCTCAATGCGTCGGTGGCCGCGGGCGTGGTGCTCGCGGAGTTCGCCCGCCAGCGTCGCCACCGCTGAGCGATCCGCACCGGAACTCTGTCGGGCCGGTGTGACCGCGGTCTCGCGGTATTCGTTAGGTTGGGGCAATGACGTTGATCGACACCATCGTGACCACCACCGACGGGCTTGTCGGCGGCCGCAGGGGTAGACGTACGCGACGCGGCACGATCAGCTGGAAGGGCATCCCGTTCGCGGCTCCGCCCGTCGGCAGAGGCCGATTCCGTGAGGCGCAGCCGGTGGCTGCATGGCCAGGTGTCCGCGACTGCACGAGCTTCGGCAACGCCGCGGTCCAGGAACGTCGATTCACCGCTACCGGACCGGGCCGCTACGCACCGACCAGCGAGGACTGCCTCACGCTCAACGTCTTCTCGCCCAGCTCGCAGTCGTCGACACCGCGCCCGGTGATGGTGTTCATCCACGGCGGTGCCTACATCCTCGGGACCGCGGCGACACCGCTCTACGACGGTTCGGCGCTGGCACGCGCAGCCGACGTGATCGTCGTGACCGTGCAGTACCGGTTCGGCGCGTTCGGGCTGCTCGACTTCAGCGCGTATTCGACGCCCGAGCGCACCTTCGACGAGAACCCCGGACTATCGGACATGCTCGCCGCGCTGCGCTGGGTGCAACGCAACATCGCGGCCTTCGGTGGCGACCCCGACGCCGTGACGGTGTTCGGCGAGAGTGCGGGCGGATCGGCGGTGCTGACATTGCTCGCGACGCCGGACGCCGAGGGATTGTTCGCACGCGCGATCGCCGAGAGCCCGGCCCCTGAACTCGTCGTCGGCAAGCCGAGTGCCGAGGTGTTCGCAGACGAGTTCCTGCGTCTGCTGCGCGAGCCGGAGCGTCGAAGCAGCGACATCGCCGATCGGGGCGAGCCGATCGCTCCCGAGCACGCGCGCGAACTCCTCGACGGTGCGAGCACCGAGGAGATTTTCCGTGCGAGCAACCGGTTGATGCGTTTCGCGTCGCGGGCGCAGACGCCAGAACCCGTGCCGTTTGCGCCCGTCGCGGGCAGCAGGCTCCTACCGCACCTACCTGTCGACGCGGCGCAGGCCGGCAAGACGCACCCGGTTCCGCTGATCGTCGGCGGAAACAGGGACGAGGGCAAACTGTTCGAGAAGCTGTGGAACATGCTGCCCGACGCCGAGCGCATGCTCCTCCGCGTCGAGGACGAGGGTGCACGGGAGCAGATCTCCGCGCTCTACACAGGCCCCGGGGAACGCCTGCGGCTTTCCGCGGATGCGACGTTCTGGGCGCCGGCGTTGGCGTTCGCCGATGGTCACAGTCGCGTCGCACCGACCTACGCCTACCGCTACGACTTCTACACCAAGGTGCTCGGCAAGCTCGGCGTCGGCGCGACGCACGCGACCGAACTGTTCGCGGTGTTCGGTGCGTATCGTTCGGCTCTCGGCGCGCCACTGAGCGTCGGGGACTGGGGTGCCACCGCGCGCGTCACCGCCGACGTGCAGTCGCGGTGGGGCGCATTCGCGCATACCGGCGTGCCCGGCGACGACTGGCCTCGCTACTCGGTCGACGACCGCGAGACACTGGTCATCGACCGTTCCGATCGCATCGAGGCAGACCCGGACGGCGAGCGTCGACTGGCGTGGCACCGCGGCGTCGGACTGATCGCAGAGCCGGTGGGCTCGGCAACGGATGGGGTCGGTGACCCGACGCCGGGATCAGAGTTCGACGCTGCTCGGGGGATCTGACGCAAGATAGGTCAGTACCAGCGGGTTGAACAGGTGCGGCGATTCGAGCGGCAGGATGTGGGTCCCGGGCAGGACGGCCAGTCGGCCACAAGGCAGGGTCGCAGCAAGATCGACGGAGTGCTCGACGCGCACGATGCCGCGGTCGGCCGCGATGATGAGGGTCGGCGCGGCCACAGCCGCGAAGTCGGTGGTGTCGAAGTTCGGCTCGACGCGCAGCATCGCCACCGTCTTGTCGAATACGGCGTCGGCCTCGGCATCGTCGTGCAGAAAGCTGTCGCGCAGGCATGCGATGACGTGCTCGTCGTCGTCCCCGAGTCGATCGAACAGTTCGGAGACCAGTAGCCCGCCTCGATTCACGTAGCTGCCTGTGACGACGAGACGCGCGACGAGGTCGGGGCGGCGTCGGGCGACCATCAACGCGAGCACCCCGCCGTCGCTCCACCCGACGAGGTTTGCGGGCGCGCGCACCACGTTCTCGAGGTAGGCGATGACCTGTTGCGCCATCGACGCGAACGTGTAGGGCCCTGGTTGGTCGGGGCTGTGACCGTGACCGCTGCGTTCGGGTACGAACAGGCGTAGGCCGGCGTCGGCGAAGTCGCCCAACTGAGCACCCCAGCTCGATGCCGATGAGAACGATCCATGCAGGAGGACCGTCGGCGGCCCCATCGGGTCGCCTCCCTGGAAATGCCACAGGAGGTCGCCGTCGATGTCGACGAATGTCCCCCCGTCGGCCCTGTCGCCGACACCGGGTGGTGCGTTGCGGAAATGCGTGTCGATCATCCGCTCGATTCTCCGGCCAACCCTCCCAGGCGGCGACTACTGCCGTTGGACATGCGCCCATGCTTCCAGACGCCGTGAGGCGTTCGGACACGGAAAGGACTCGAAACCACAACGGCGAGCACACGCCACCGGGAGCCTGGCCCAACGCTGACACGGCCTTGTGTGTTCACTGACAGATCGCATAGTGCGGCATTAGCCTCGTACGTGCGAGCGCTGTGAGTCGGATGAGATCGGTGATTCCCGTCACGGGGGATTGGGTGTGAAGAGTGGGCGTGTGCCGTCGGATTGTCGTGATCGCCGCGGCACTGTGTGCCGTGCTGTCCCTGTCCGGGGTCGGTGACGCGCTGGCCGCACAGGGCGATACGCCGCCCCCGCTCGGTCTACGGTCGATCGGGGCCGCTCCCGACATCACGTTCGCCGGTCAGCAGGCGCAGGTCAGCATGTCGATTCCGGTGCCGCAGAATCTCGCGCCGGACAAGCTACGCGGGATCACCGACGTTCCGCCGTTCGTCACCGGGGGCACCGTCGACGTCCTGCAGGGCGACAGGGTGATCTCGCGGACGCCGATCAACCCGGCGCCGAACTCGCCGATCGAGTTGCCTCTCGCCGGCACCCGCGTGACCCGCAACGCCGCCGATATCACGTTGCGGGCCTACCTGACCGTGAGCGGAATCTGTCAGTTCGACCCCGACAACGCCTTTCACATACGTGATGCGACGCTCTCGTTCAGCGGGCGCGAGGCGATCCCACGCAACGTCGCCGAGTTTCTTCCCCCGATCCTGCGTAAGCTCACGATCTTCGTCCCGCAGAAACCGACGTCGGCCGAAGCGTCGGCTGCGGTCGGTCTCGCCACGTCCGTCGCGGGCAACTACGGCACCGCCGACTTCGACATCGATGTGGCGCCACTGGCGGCGGGCTCGCTCGCGCCCAGCGGGAGACCGGACTCGCTGGAGCGTCAGATCGTCATCAGTGAGGCGGCGCCCGCAGGGCTGGCCGTGCAGAACCGCGACGACGCTGCCTATCTGGTGATCGGTGGTGCAGCCAACGAGCTGACCACGCAGGCACGCGTCCTGACGTCGAACCTGTCGTCGATCGCACAGAGCTCCTCTGCTGTCGCCGGCCCGCTCCACACCGCGCCGCAGTTGGCTCCGGAGGTGCAGACACTCGCAGACGTGGGCGTCACCGATCAGCTCGTCACCTCGTCGGCCTGGCCGTCGATCACTCTCGGTATCGACCAGACCCGCCTGGGCAGGCCGTCGAAGGACATCCGCGTACAGCTCATCGGGTCGGCGACCCCGGCGGCGAACGGATCGTCGCCGGTGGTGTCGGTGCGACTGGGGCAACGCGTCATCGCGACGATCAAGACCGACGGGTCGGGCGCATTCGACCAGTGGGTCGACCTGCCCAACGATGCGCTGAGCAGGTACAACGGGCTGGTCGTGACCCTCGAACGAGGTGACGTGCGGGAGGGGTGCGGCAACGGTACGCGGGGATCGCTGAGTGTCTCGGCTGCAGGAGAGATACGCAGTTCGCCCGCCAGTCCGCCGTTGCCCGCCGGACTGGGCTCGATGCCGCAGGCACTGATGCCGCGTACGCAACTCGCGTGGACCACAGGCGACGTGCCCGACGTTGCGCGCGCGGTGTCGATCATGACGACCATGCAGCGCTTGTCGGCAATACCGCTCGGCGTCGACGTGGTATCGATGGCCGATGCCGCGTCGTCGACGCAGCCCGCGGTGCTCATCGCCGCCGACGGGCAGGGGCTGCCCGATGGCGTCGCGCTGCCGGTGACCCAGAAGTCGGGCACGGTCACCGTGCGCACGTCGTCGGGCACTTCATCCAGGGTCACGCTCAATCCCGGGGTGTCGTTCGGTTCGCTGCAGGTGACGCGCTCGGGAGATCGCAGCGTGATGGTCGCGACCTCGACGAATGACGCGGCCGACCTCGACGGGCTGCTGCGGTGGTTCTCCGACACCGACAACGCGTCGAACGCCAACGGCGATGCGGTCCTCCAGATTTCGGGTCGTGAGCCGATCACCGTCGACGCCACCGCGAACGGTCACGACGCGGCGTCGAACACTCATCCGCTGGGGTGGTTGGTGGTCGTCTGTGTGCTGCTGGGAGCGGTCATCCTGTTTCTCATCGTCGCCGCAGCGCTGCGGCTCCTACGGCGTCGACGTCTCGGCGACGACGACGCGGGATGACCGTCACCGCGGCACCCGCTGACTCCTCCGGCGCGGCGTCGGAGGAGTCGGGACGCGCCGGGCGGTCGATCACGTCGCGGCTGTTGCTGCGGTGGCTCGCGCTGATCGCGCTCACCGTCATCGCCTATTGGCACAACATCGGCCAGTTCTACCGCGAGATCGTCACCTTCGGCTCCGACCTCGACTACATCGTGGTCGTGCTGGTGCTTGCGCTCATGGCGACCTACGGCGTGACACTGCGGCGCAGCGACGAGCGAGCGATCCGCGATCGACAGACCGACATCATCGTCGGGGTCATCGTGATGCTGTTGTCGTTCTGCTTCGCGGGCGCACTGACCAACAGGTTCACCGGCTCGCTGTACCTGTTGACGCACCTCGACATCCTCGGACTGTGGACCTTCTTCTTCGGCGGCTGCATCCTGATGTTCGGTCTTCGTCCGACGATGCGGTACCACTGGGTCTGGTTGTTCGGCCTGATGACGTTCCCGATCGCCTACCGGGTCGCCGTGCTGTCCCTCGGCGGCAACGAGGTGGCCGCGGGCGCGGTGATGACCGTGTTCGGCGCCTTCGCCGCGGCCATCGCTGTCGGACGTGACCGCACGTCGGCGTTGATCGGCTTCGTGGGCGCGGGAGTGGTGGGAGGAGTGATCGTCGCGGTCGTGCGGCTCGCCCATCCGAGCGCGCCCCTGCTCGTCTATCAGGCACTGCCTGCCGTCGGCAGTGTGTTCGTCGTCGGTCTGATCGCCTACCTGCGTCGGCGAAGGAACACGTCGCCGCGCCCATTCGACCGGCCCCTCTACGAGCCCGGCGTCGACCGTATCAAGATCGGGGCAGCCGGCGTCCTTGTCGTCTCAGCGGTCATCACGTTGCTGCTGCCGTACCAGCGGGTGATGGTGACTCCCACGGTGACCATCGCGGGCCTGAGCACCACGGCGCCGCTGATCGTGCCGGACGCGTGGCGTCAGGACGGGCCGACGCTGCGCTACGACTGGGCAGGGGATTTCTATGGTCCGGGAGCCGTGCTGGCACGCCAGAATCTGTTGCAACGGAGCGGTGACGTGGCGTTCGACAAGGAGGCCCGTCCGCGCAAGCTGATCGTCGACACCATCGAGACGCTGTATCCGTTTCGCTTCGATCTCTACCCGGTGGTGTTCACCTACGACCTCTTCGGAGACCGCTTCTCCGATCCGGTGCTCGTGATGCTGCCGCACGGCATTCCCGCGGTCCTCGAGGTGATCCTCGACGACACCCGCTACCTGACCTACACCGTGCTGTCGTGGCAGTGGGGCAACGGCGAGCATGCGCAGAAGGTGGCGCTGTGGTCGGTGGACAACCATGAGCCGGACGCCTACTTCCCCCAGCCCGATCAGACGATCGCCAAGAACCTGCGTGAGCTGTTCAACGTCACGCTGCGTGGCGGCGCCGTGATCCGCGACGACAGACCGGATTTCAAAGACCGTCAGCTGGTTCTCGACGCGGGGCGAGACGTCGTCAACGCACAGCTCGACGGCGTCCGGCGAGAGGATCAGCCATGACCGGATCCGGTGGCGAGCAGGCGCATTTCACTCCGCCGACGACGAGAGCCGAAGTCGACCAACGGCTTTCGGACCAGGAGTATCGCACTGCGGCTCTCGACGACGCAATCAACCGATTGCGCCGCGAGGACCCGATGATGACGGCATCGGTGGCGTTCAGCCGCGCGCAGAAGATCATCGGGGTCGTCATACTCGCCGTCATCGTCGTCGGCTTCGTGTTCTGGCCGATCGGTACCGCGGCGACGCTCGTCTCCATTGCCACGGTGATCTACATCGTGGCACTCATCGAGCGGCTCAACACGTTTCGGCTCGGCCTCGTCAACGGTGCGATCAGAATCTCCGACGATGACGCCCGCGCCATCCCCGACGACGAGCTGCCGCGTTACACCGTCCTCGTGCCCGCGTACGGTGAGCCGGAGGTCGTCGGGCAGCTGATCGAGGCGATGGAGTCGTTCGAGTATCCGCAGGAGAAGCTTCAGGTGTTGCTCCTGCTCGAGGAGGACGACGCCCCGACCATCGAGGCCGCCCACGCCGTCGACTCGTCGCCGATCATCACCACGGTGCTCACACCGCCGGGCGACCCGCGGACCAAACCGAAGGCGTGCAACTACGGATTGCACTTCGCCACAGGAGATATCGTCACGATCTTCGACGCGGAGGACCATCCCGACCCGCTGCAGTTGCGGAGGGTCGTCGCGACGTTACGGGAGCTCGACGACGACTCCGTCATCTGCGTGCAGGGCAAGCTGAGCTTCTACAACGTCACCGACAACGTTCTGACACAATGGTTCACCGCCGACTACGGCATCTGGTTCGGCTATCTGTTGCCGGGGCTGATGGTCAGCAAGGCGACGATTCCGCTCGGCGGCACCTCGAATCACTTCCGCAAGGACATGCTGATCGAGTTGGGCGCGTGGGATCCGTTCAACGTCACCGAGGATGCCGACCTCGGGGTCCGCATCGCGGGGCAGGGCTATCGCACCGCGGTACTCGATTCGGTCACGCTCGAGGAAGCCAATGTCGATGGCATCAACTGGATTCGGCAGCGCTCGCGCTGGTACAAGGGTTACATGCAGACGTGGCTGGTCCACATGCGCAGGCCGCGTCGGCTGTTTCACTTCATGGGGCTCCTCGGTATGGTGCGCTTCACCCTGCTGATCGCGGGTACTCCGTTCATCGCATGTATGAACATGATCTTCTGGCTCATCCTGATCGTGTGGATCGCCGGGCAGCCTGCATTCATCGCGGAGTTGTTTCCCGGCCCGATCTACTATCTGTCGCTGGTCTCGTTCGTGATCGGAAACAGCGCAGCCATTTACATGACGCTCGTCGCCAACCGAGAGGACGACCGGGGAGAACTCCTCTGGTCGGGTCTGATCGTCCCGGCCTACTGGGTGATGATGAGCATCGCCGCGATCAAGGGGATGTGGCAGTTGCTGTTCCGGCCGTCGTACTGGGAGAAGACCGCGCACGGACTCACCTCGGACGCGACGCCGACGGAGAGTGCCGCGAACATTTCGGATCCGGCCGGCGGGGGATCGGCCGCCGTGGATCGGGGCGGTGCGGGTCCGGGCGGTGCGGGTCCGGGGGGTGCGGATCCGGGCGGTGCGGACTCGGGCGGTGCGGACTCGGCGCAGGCGGCTCGGTGAATCGCCCATCTGTTGCGCTCTGGCTGGTCGTGTGGCTGGCCTATCTGGCCTTCGGGGTGTATCTGGCTGCAGGTCTGCACGTGTACTTCGGCGACTCGTTGTCGCGGGTCCAGGCGGCACAGAGCGTGTTGTTCAGTCGCGATCCGCACCTTGCCGCAATCGGATTCATCTTCACCCCGCTGACCGCACTGGTTCAGCTGCCGCTCACCGCGTTGTCGGTGTGGTGGCCGCAGCTGACCACGGACGCGTTGTCGGCTGCGATCATGTCGTCGTCGTTCATGGCGGGCGCGGTGGTCCAGGTGTCGGGAATCGCGCGCGACCGCGCATTACCGAAGACGATGACCGTCATCGTGACCCTCGTGTTCGCACTCAACCCGATGATCGTGCTGTATGCGGCGAACGGTATGAGCGAGGCGCCCTACCTCTTCTTCCTCGCCTGGGCGGTTCGACGGCTGATCCGCTGGGTCGACACCGACGATGTACACGAATTGATCGTCGCCGGAATCGCTCTCGGCCTCGCGTACCTCACAAGGTACGACGGTGCTGTCGCCGCCTTCGTCGCGGGCTGCTTCGTCGCCTTCGTCACCTATCGACGAAGCGACAAGGCGGCCGGGCGAAGGCTCCGCACACAACGCGCATTGCTCGACGTCGTGCTGGTCGCGTCGCCGAGCCTGCTGGCGTTCATCGTGTGGGCTGCAACGAGTTGGTTGATCACCGGGCAGGCGTTCGCGCAGTTCACCTCTCAATACGGCAACAGCGCCATCATCGACCAGTCGGGCGGAACCGGCAGTGCCACCGGATTCGACGCCCTGCGCTTCTCGATCACCGAGCTACTCATCCTGGCACCGCTGTATCTGGTGCTGTTCGTACTCGTTGCGTGGGTACGTATCCGGCGTCACCGGCTGTATCCGCTCGCGGTGCCCGTACTGATCATCGGGGCGGTGGTCGCCTTCCAGGTATACAGCTACATGCGCGGAACCACCTTCGGATTCCTGCGCTTCTACATGACCGTCATCGTGTTGGCGGCGGTGACGGCACTGCTCGCGACGCCCGCTCGACGTATCGAACCCTACCGACGTCTCGGTCCGAGGGCCGCACTGCCTCATGCCGATTCGCGCGCCGGACGCGGATGGCGGTACGGCGTCGTCGGGGTGGTTGCTGTGCTCGCGTTCGCTGTGGGACTCCCGGTGACCGCGGCGGGGATGACGTCGCCGAAGTACGCACCGCAGGAGTTTGCCTACCGATCTGTCATTGCACCACAACCGGATTCGACCGAGAAGCGCTACCTCGACGAGGAGCGAGTGCTGAGGTCGTTTTCGACCGAGCGAGCCCTCGCGGAATACCTCGACTCGTTGCATCTTCCCGACGGCAGCGTGCTCACCGATACCGTGTACGGATTCGCCGTCGTCGTGCAATCGCGCCATCCCAAGCAGTTCGTCATCCCATCGGATCAGGATTTCGACAGAGTTCTCAACGAACCCGCCCGATTCGGGGTGCGGTTCCTCCTCGCCGTGCCGCGTGCGGGTCGCGGGTCGTCGGACGCTTTGAATATCCGATATCCGACGCTGTACGAGAACGGCAATCAGATCTCGACGCTCGCGCTCGAGGCACGCAACCAGGGCACCAACATGCCGACATGGCGGGTGTACGAGGTCAACCCGTCGCAGGGCGACGGTCCGCGGTAGTGGCTCTGCCCGGGCTCAGGAACTCTCGCGCGCGACAACCTGCCACGCCGGGTCGTCGTAGCCGATGTCGAAGGTGCATTCGTCGGGACGGGGATCGGGGACAAATGCCCACAGCAGTGCGCCGGCGACCCCCACCGAGCGCATCGTCTCGTACTTGCTGCTGAACTGACGCGCACGTGTGTCCAGCGGTAGACACGATCCAGCGTCGATGCCGATCTCATTGACCACCAAGGGTTTACCGAGTCGGCGTGCCTGGGAGATGCGCGTGGGCAGGTCGCTGCCTCCCGGCGCAATCGCGCCGCCGGCGCTGTAATCGTGAAAGTCGAGGACATCGAGGCCCGAAGACGCTGCCACGCGCCCGTAATCGCTTCCCGCGAGCCCGCATTGGTCTCCACCGACGAAGCCGGCGAAGATCGGGTGCTTGGGGTCGATGGCCCGAATCCGTTCGCCGACCTGGTCGAAGAACGTACGCAGTACCGTCGCACCGTCGGCGGGGCACGTGCGGTTCTGCCAGGCGCATCCCGTTGGCCCGCAGACGCTGGCCTCCGGCTCGCCCACGGGCTCCCAGCCGGCGAGTGACGGTTCGGTGCGCCACCGGGTGATGGCCGTCGTCAGCCAGTCGGCGAATGTCATGCCCGCAGCGGTTTCGGTTGTGTGCCAGCCATTCTGGTACCAGGTCCGCTCCTTGAACTTCTCGTCCTCGCATGCGCCCGAGCTGCCGGTCAGGACCGGCAGCACCATCTGGTTGTGACTTCGGGCCGAGGCGAAGATCGCGTCGAGGCGACCGTAGTTGTTCGCCCCTGATTTCTTGTCCACGAGGAATGCCGAGTAGAGGTTGAATCGGGTGAGCGCGCGTGGCGGTAGCTTGCCGAAATAGTCGTCGAGGTCGACCTGTGCGCCGCAGCCGGCGTTGAGCGACCAGTCCGTGCCGAGTTGGTAGCTGTTGAAACCTGCCGGAAACCAGTGGCGTCCGTCGAGGACCAGTCCCGTGTCGGTGGTCGTCACCCGTCCCGGAAAGTCGTGGTGCACCGACGGTGCAGGCGTCGAGGCATCGTCCTCGAGCGGTGTCGGAGCGGGCTGGCCGCACGCTGCTGCGATCAGGACGATCAGCACAGCGCTCACACAGAGTCTGAGTGCGTGCCGGAGCGTCACGGGTCGAACGTTACTCCGCCGACTACGGTCGGGGTGGTGAGAAGAGTTCGGGCGTCGCGTGTGGTGGTCGGGGTGGTATCCGCGGTCGTGCTCATCAGTGCAGCGCTGCTGGCGGGTTGCGGGAGCGACGCGTCGACTCCCGGCTCCTCGTCCAATCCCTCCTCCGTAGAGGCGGGACCTGCTGGGTCGGTCGCGCGGAGCAGTTCGACCGGTATGGCGTCGAGCAGCGGTCCTGTCCTCGACCCCGCGCACCCCCCGCCCTACATCGAGCACGTCTCATGGGTGGACACCGCGGTCGGCCCAAGCCTGCAGATCTACCCCACGCCGAACGGACGCGCAAGCATCGCCGACGACGGCGCGCAGGTCGCGTGGCGCGAGGTGCTCGCACTGGCACCCGACGCCGACACTCCCGGCATGCGGGCACAGTTCGTGTGCCACTGGGACTTCGCGCGAGCCGTCGAGCCGAACAAACCGAGCTGGAACATCGAACCGCAGCGGCCCGTCGTCGACAACTCGACGATGATCGCGACCCGCTGCAACCCTGGCGGCCCGGAGGAGTGACGCGTGGCGGCGGCCTCGGGTTGGTGCGCTTCTGGGGGCGCCGGTGGTTCGGGGGTGTGCGCGTTTCGGGGGTGCAGAAAGTGGGGGGAGGGGGCTTTTCGCGGGTTTCTGTGCTTTCCGCGGGTAGTTCCTGGCGGGGACGTCGAAGAGTGGGGGAAGCGTCGGGGCGTGGACTCTTCCGCTACTTTCGGCGCGGAAATTTTCTGGCAGGAGCGTCGAAAAGCAGGGGAAGCGTCGGGGCGTGGACCCCCGCCACGCCCGGTGCCGAACACTCCGGCGCGACAACGTCCGAAACCCGCGGAAACGGCCCGGCCTTACGCCTCGCCCCTGCGCGCCCGCCTGCTGTCGGCCGGCCCTACGCCGCCGCCGCGGTGATCTCTCGGCGCGTGGTGTGTTCGCGCCGTGCGCCGATCTGTCGGCAGACGACGTAGATCACGAACGAGATCGTCGTGACGAACACCGACACCGGCAGCTTGGGGGCCAGTGAGAGGATCAGCCCGCCGACGGCGGCAATCTCGGCGAAGATCACCGACAGGACCATCATCAGCGTGGGGTTGGCGGTGAGCCTGGCGGCAGCGGCGCCCGGAGTGATCATCAGCGACATCACCAGTAGCGCTCCGATGATCTGGACGCCCTGCGCGCAGGCGAGGCCCATCAGGATCGCGAAGATCACCGACAGTGCGCGGATCGGGACGCCGTTGGCTTCCGCGACTCGCGGGTCCATCGAGGCGAACAGCAGTGGACGGTAGATCACCGCAAGGACCGCCAGGACGACGACGGTGGTGATCGCGATCGCCGCCAGCCCCTGCACGCCGACGCTCACCACCTGACCGGTCAGCAAAGCGAAGCCCGTGCCGATGCGGCCGTAGAGTGCGAGGAACAGCACGCCGAGTCCGAGGCCGAACGCCATCACGACGCCGATCACGGAATCACGTTCGCGCGCTTTGTTTCCCAGATAACCGAACACGCCTGCGGCGACGACGGCGCCGATGATCCCGCCGATGTTCACGCTGATGCCCGCGAGGAGCGCCGCGGCCGCGCCGGTCACCGACAACTCGCTGGCGCCGTGAACTGCGAACGACATCTGTCGCACCACGATCAGCGGGGCGAGTACGCCGCCGAGTAGCCCGAGCAGCGCGAGGGCGAGCATGGCCTGCAGCACGAAGTCGTAGTGGAGCAGGTCGGCAGTGACGGAGAAGTCCCAGAAATCGCTCCAGTGCCTGTCGGCTGCGAGCACGCTCGACGTTCCGCCCGCAACGGATGAACTGATCGTCATGTCGCGGGTAGTCCCTCGGGTGCGGTGCAGTGATGCGCGTCCTCTTCACCGCCGACGACGAGCAGTCTGCCGTTGACCCGCAACACCTCGACGTCGCTGCCGTACAACTCCGACAACGTCGCAGTGTTCATCACCTCGTCGGTGGTGCCGATGCGGAATCTGCCGCCGACCAGATACAGCACGCGGTCGACGTAGGGCAGTACCGGGTTGATCTCATGGGTGACGAACACGACGGCGGTATCGGCGTCTCGGCGTCGTTTGTCGATGAGTTCGACGACGCGTTCCTGGTTGGCGGGGTCGAGGCTGGCGAGGGGCTCGTCGCAGAGCAGCAGGTCCGGATCGGTGGTCAATGCCTGCGCCACGCGCAACCGCTGCTGCTCGCCGCCGGAGAGCAGCCCGACGGGTGCGTCGGCGAAGGCGGTCGCGTCGACCTCGGCGAGCGCGGCGTCGACCTTCACCTTGCGCGTTTTTCTGCCGCGCAGCCCGAGACCCCACTGCGCGCCGTCGACGCCGAAGCCCACGAGATCGCGCCCGCGGATCGCCATCGAGTCGGCGTCGTCGGCGTGCTGCTGCGGGATGTAGCCGACGTGGTCGGTGACGGTCAGCTCACCGGCCGACAACGGGTACTGGTGCAGCAGAGTGCGTAGAAACGACGTCTTGCCCGAGCCGTTCGGGCCGAGAACGGCGACGAACTCTCCCGGCATGATGTCGAGATCGAGGTCGTCCCAGAGCACCCGGGCACCGAAGGCCAGTCGCGCATGCCGAAACGAGGCAACCGGTTCGTGACCGTCGGGTTCGCTGCCATCGGGTTCGCGGCCGTCGGAAGCGGGCACGCTCACGCCGCGAGTGCCGACGAGAGCGCGGCGATCTGCTTCTGCTGCCAATCGGTGTAGCTGTGCTGACCCTCGGGCAGCGTCTCGGTGAACTTCACAACAGGAACGTTGGCAGACTTTGCGGTCGACAGCAACGCATCGGTGACGGCGTCGACGGCCTGCGTGTTGTAGACGAACGCCTTCACCTGTCGGGTGCGGAGCAGATCCTCCATCGCGGCGCGGTCGGCCGCAGACGGCGACTGGCCCTCCTCGACCGCGGCGGTGAAGCCCTCGGGTGCCACGTCGTCGAGACCTGCCTCGGAGAGCAGGTATGCCGCGAGCGGTTCGGTCTGCGCGACCTTCGTGCCGTTGTGCGCCTTCTTGATCTCGCCGAGTGACCCACGCAGGGCGTCGATCTTCTCGTTGAACGCCTTGGCGTTGTCGCGGTAGGTGGTGGCGTTGGCCTCGTCCTTTTGTGCCAGGTCGTCGGCGAGTTCGGTGGCCACCTGTCCGACGACGGGCAGGTTGTAGAAGACGTGCTCGTTGGTCTCGCCGTGCGCCTCGGGAACGGTGTTCTCGTGGTGGCTGGTCATCGTGTCGAACGCGTTGATCACCGTGCCCTTGCTGTTCTGCGACGCCTTCTCCATGTACTCGTCGTAGTGACCGCCGTTCATGAGCACCACGTCGGCGTCGACGACCTTCGCCGAGTCCGCTGCCGACGGTTCGAACTCGTGGGGGTCGCCGGTCGGGTCGTTGAACAACACGGTCACCGATGCCTTGTCGCCGGCGACCGCCGAGGCCACGGCGCCCCACACGTTGGTCGAGGTGACGACGGTTGGTGTGCCGTCGGAACCACCTGAGTCGCTGCTCGAACACCCGGCGAGCGTCAGTGCTCCGCCCAGCGCCAGTGCCGTGGTCAGTGCCAGCACAGCTCGTCTCATGGTCAGCCCACCCTTTTCGCTAATGACAATCGTTACCGACAGAAGTGTAGGCGATGGGAGTCGACGACGCGCCGCGGGGTTGTCATACGCGCGTGATCAGCGCGTATGCGTTTCTGCGCTGATGTCTACGTTGTTAACGCCGGCACGACGAATCGTGCGAGCAGGGCGCGCTCGGCGTCGGCATCGGATTCGGGCGAGGTGAGCAGCGACACGATGACCCGGACCAGCCACGCGGCACGCAGAGCGAGGTCGTCACGGGCGACATCGTCGGAAAGGACACGCCTCAGGAATTCCGTTGCCACCGAGTCGATGGCAGGGGAGAGCAGGGCCAGGTGCCCCGACGTCGCAGCCATGTCGGTGGTGAACCACGAAGACAGTGCGGGATCGGTGCGGACCCCGCGCAACGCTGCCAGCGTTGCGGTCAGCAGTTGCTTCTCTGGAGGGGCGAATTCGTCGATGGCGGAGTCGACGTCGCTCGCCACCTCACGCGTCGCCCGCTCGACGTAGGCAGCCATCAGTTCCTGCTTACCGGGGAAGTATCGGTACAGGGTGGCGCGCGAACATCCCGCGGCGTCGGCGACGTCGCGCATCGTGACCGCTCCGACGCCGCGTTGCGTGAAGAGCTCGACGGCGGTGTCGAGGATCCGGGTGTGTGCGATCTGTGCCCGGTCGTCGGCGAGCCAGTCGCTCGCGACCCCGCCGCTCATCGGCGCCCCTGCGGATAGAACGGCACGTAGGTGGGTCGTCGGACGTAGTTCCCCGACGCATAGGTGATCCCATCGCGGTCGACCTCGAAATCCCTATGGCGCGCGAGTAGTTCGGTGAGCGCCACCCGAGCCTGCATGCGCGCCGCGGCCGCTCCGAGACAGTGGTGATGACCGTGGCTGAACGACAGGATGCGGCGAGGTGCGCGGCCGACGTCGAGGTGTTCGGCATCCGGCCCGAAGACCGACTCATCACGGTTGGCCGCCGCGTAGCAGAGCAACACCTTCCGGCCCGCCTCGATCGTGACCGGTCCGTGCGGGGTGTCGTCGTAGGTGACCGCACGGGTGGTGGTGCGCGCGAGTCCCTGCACCGGTGAGGTCAGCCGCAGCAACTCGTCGATCGCATCCCCGATCAAGTCCGGCTGCTCGACGAGACGTCGACGCTGGTCAGGGTATGCCGAAAGCAGTTCGACGCTTCCGCCGAGCATGCCCGTCGTCGTGTCGTTGCCCCCGGTGATCATGGTGAACACGAAGGCGAGGACGGAGACCAGACCCGCGGGCTCGTCGGCAACGCCCGCCTCCACGAGGGCCGAGACGGTGTCGTCGCCGGGGTGGGCGCGTCGGTGTTCGACGAGGTCGCCGAAGTACGAGAGCAGCTCCGTCGTGGCAGCTGCCGCGCCGGCACCATTCGACGAGCCAACGATGGCGGTGGTCCAGTCGTCGAAGCGCGTCCAGTCCTCCTCGGGCACACCGAGGTAATGCGCGACGACCATGCTCGGCAACGGCTTGAACAGCTCGCCGACGATGTCGGCGGGTCCGTCGGTGTCGAGGCGGTCGAGCCGATCGATGACGAACTCCCGCACCCGCGGTTCGATCGCCGTCACCTGCCGCGGGGTGAACCCGCGCGCGACCAGTGATCGAAACGACGTGTGCTGGGGCGGATCCTGCATGACAAGCGGTGGGTTGTCGGCGAGGCCGATCGCCTCGAGCTCGCCGTAGACCACGGTCAACCCCGCAGCCGAGGAGAAGGCCGTCGGGTCCGATGCCGCGGCGAGGACGTCCGCGTGTCGGGTGAGCACCCAGTAGTCCTGAGCGACCACGTGGTGAACCGGCGATAAGCGCCGAAGGCGTGCGTACATCTCGAACGGGTTGCGCCACGAGTCGTCAGAACGCAGCTCGAACGCTGGCGCACCGCCCTGAGACAGAATAGTCTCCATGTCTCGACACTGAGGCATTTATCGCGACCTGTCAATGCCCGGCCGTCGGAACCGAACTCGCGCTGAGACGGCTGACGGCAGGCGTCTACCAGCGTCGTCCGGGTGAGCGGACGATCGACGACGTGCAGACCTTCTCTACAGTGGAGTGATGAGCTTCAGGGGGCCGCGGCGTGTCGCGCTCGTCTCGGTGCACACCTCTCCGCTGGCGCAGCCCGGGACGGGCGACGCCGGCGGCATGAATGTGTACGTGTGGCAGACCGCGCAGCGCCTCGCCCGACGCGGCGTCGAGGTGGAGATCTTCACCAGGGCGACGTCGTCGTCGGATGCGCCCATCGTGGTCGCCGCGCCCGGCGTGACGGTGCGCAACGTGGTGGCCGGACCGTTCGAGGGCCTCGACAAGCGCGATCTGCCGACACAGCTGTGTGCCTTCACGGCAGGCGTCCTGCGGGCCGAGGCGCAGCAGCGGCCCGGCTACTACGACCTCATCCACTCGCACTACTGGCTGTCGGGGCAGGTCGGCTGGCTCGCCCGCGACCGATGGGGGGTTCCGCTGGTGCACACAGCGCATACCCTGGCAGCGGTCAAGAACGCCTCACTCGCAGCGGGCGACACCGCCGAGCCGATGCTGCGGGTGGTTGGCGAGCAGCAGGTCGTCAACGAGGCCGATCGTCTCGTCGCGAACACCGAGACCGAGGCACATGAGCTGGTGTCGATGTATCAGGCCGACCCCTCCCGCATCGATGTCGTGACCCCGGGGGCCGACCTCGACTGCTACACGCCCGGATCGATGGAGAAAGCGCGCACCGAACTCGGATTACCTTCTGACGCAACACTGTTGACGTTCGTAGGCCGAATCCAGCCGCTGAAGGCCCCCGACATCCTGTTACGCGCCGCAGCGCCGCTGATCGAGAGGTCGCGCGACTCGGCGCGCCCCGTGCGCGTGCTCGTCGTCGGCGGGCCGTCGGGTTCGGGACTCGACACGCCTTCCGCGCTCATCGATCTCGCCGCACAGCTCGGCATTTCCGACGACGTCATCTTCCTTCCGCCGCAGCCGCCGGCTCGGCTCGCCGACGTCTATCGGGCGTCGAATATTGTTGCGGTGCCGAGCTATTCGGAGTCCTTCGGTCTCGTGGCGATCGAGGCGCAGGCATGCGGCACCCCCGTGATCGCCGCCGATGTGGGGGGCTTGTCTGTCGCGGTGTCGTCCGGGCGCAGCGGCGTGCTGGTCAACGGCCACGCGATCGGCGACTGGACCAACGCGCTGGAGAAGATGATCGCTTCACCGGACGAGCTCGCCGCGATGCGTCGTCATGCGCGCGCACATGCCGAGAACTTCTCCTGGGAGCACACCGCAGATGCCCTGCAGGAGAGCTACTCGCGTGCGATGGCCTCCTTCGCCGCGGCACCCGGCGCGCGGGTGGGTCCGACCGGCGCGGCACGGCGTGCGTCGAGGCGGTGGCGGCGGCGTCATCGCACCAATGTGTGATCCGAACAGGTAACCGACCCAGCGTCGTCAGGAGTGATAGCGGTGAACCACATCGAGAATCTCGAGCTGTTGGAGAAGTCGCTGACCGAGCGCGACATCCCGTACAGCCGAAAGCGTTCCGGCGGCGCGAAATCCGAGCACGTCGTCCTCGAGCTTCCCGGCGAGAAGAAGCTCAAGACGACGGTGCTGCTGACGGCGGGACCGTATGGCGTGCGCGTCGAGGCATTCGTGTGTCGGCATGCCGACGAGAACCACGAGGCGGTGTATCGGTATCTGCTCAAACGCAACCGTCGTCTCTACGGCGTCGCGTACACCATCGACAACATCGGTGACATCTACCTTGTGGGTCGAATCTCGGTGGATGCGTTGACATCCGACGAGATCGACCGTGTTCTCGGGCAGGTTCTCGAGGCGGCGGACGGCGACTTCAACACACTCCTCGAACTCGGTTTCGCGACGTCGATCCGTCGTGAATGGGCGTGGCGAGTCTCGCGCGGCGAATCGCTCCGCAACCTCCTCGCCTTCGAGCACCTCATCGACAAGGAGTCACTGCCCGAGCCGGGCGAACCACTGCCGGGCCGGTATGTGCCCGGGGAGGCGGAAGACGCGAGCAACGGCTCGGTGATCGACGCCGCGCAGGACGCGCCGGACGGCGGTGCGCAGCTCGACGATTGAGGCGCCCATCGCGCGAGTCGGCGTCCTCCGTGACTGTTCCGGACTGGCGGCGAGGCAGAGAGGGGCGTCACACCATGGCAACGCTCGTTGGTAAGATCGTGGCGACTGATTTACCAACGGAGGTGCCATGAGCGTCAAGAGTCCCTACCCCGACGTCGAGATCCCGAATGTCAGCGTCTACGACTACCTGTTCGGCAGTATCGCCGACGACGATCTCGACCGAGTCGCGCTCATCGATCCCAAGTCCGACGCGAAGACCGCCTATGGTCAGCTGATCGCCCAGATCAACGCTGCCGCAGGCGCACTCGCGGATCGTGGTATCGGCGTCGGCGACGTCGTCGGCATTCTCTCGCCGAACATCCCCGCGTTCGCGACCGTATTCCACGGCGTTTTGCGTGCGGGCGCGACGGCGACCACGATCAATGCGCTCTTCACCGCGCGCGAGATAGCCAAGCAGCTCACCGATTCCGGCGCCAAGATGCTCGTCACCATCTCGCCGATGGCGTCGCAGGCGCTCGAGGCGGCCAAGGAGGTGGGGATCGCCGACGACGCCGTGGTCATCCTCGACGGTGAGGGGCTTGACGCGTCCGGCCATCCGAATGCCGCAGACCTGCTCGGCGCCAAGCTTCCTGCCCCGGACGTCTCGTTCGACCCAGCAACCCACGTGGCCGTGCTGCCCTACAGCTCGGGAACCACCGGAAACCCCAAGGGCGTCAAGCTTTCTCACACCAACCTCGTCGCCAACGTCGCGCAGATCGCCCCGCTGCAGGGCATGGCCCGCGACGACGTCATCGTCGCCGTGCTCCCGTTCTTCCACATCTACGGCATGACCGTGTTGCTCAACGCCGCGCTCCGCGCACGCGCGAGCCTCGTCGTGATGCCCAAGTTCGACCTCGTCGAGTTCCTGGAGAACATCCAGAACCACAAGGTCACCTACGCGTTCATCGCGCCGCCGGTCGCCGTGGCGCTCGCCAAGCACCCCGTCGTCGAGAACTACGACCTCTCGTCGCTGCACACCATGCTCTCGGGGGCTGCGCCGCTCGACGACGAGCTCGGCAAGGCCGTGGCCAAACGACTGAACCTGCACATGTTGCAGGGTTACGGCATGAGCGAGTTGTCGCCGGTCAGCCATCTCATTCCGATGGATTCGCAGGCCGTGCTCGGATTCGACGAGCCGCCGCTCTCGTCCGTCGGGTGGCCGATTCCCAACTCCGAGAACAAGATCGTCGACCCCGCCACGGGTGAGGAAGTCGGCGTGCCGAGTGAGGGCATGTCGGAGCCGGGTGAGCTGTGGGTCCGCGGACCGAACGTCATGCTCGGCTACCTCAACAACGAGCAGGCCACTCTCGACACCATCGACGCCGACGGCTTCCTGCACACCGGCGACATGGCACAGCTCGACGCGACCGGGGCGGTGTACATCGTCGATCGCCTCAAGGAGCTCATCAAGTACAAGGGCTACCAGGTGCCGCCCGCCGAACTCGAGGCGCTGCTTCTCACCCACCCGCAGATCGCCGACACCGCCGTGATCGGCGTGATCGACGAGGAGAGCGGTGAGGAGATCCCGAAGGCTTTCGTCGTCAAGCAGGCCGACGCCGCGCTGACCGAGGCCGAGGTCATGGAGTTTGTCGCGGCCAAGGTGGCACCGCACAAGAAGGTGCGCCGCGTCGAGTTCATCGACGCCATCCCGAAGTCGTCGTCGGGCAAGATCCTCCGCAAGGATCTGCGTAAGTAGGACCGGCCACCGAGGTGGGGGAGGAGCATTTCCTCCCCCACCTTCTTGCTGTCTGAGGCGAGTCGGTGTCGCCGACGCCCGGCGCACCCGGCGAACCCCTCGCGTCGTCGCGAAGCGTTCGAGCCGATGTGGAAAACTGTTGTTCCATGAGCAACGGCACCCTGATCCTCATGCGGCACGGCGAGAGTGAATGGAACGCGTCCAACCAGTTCACCGGGTGGGTCGACGTCGCGCTCACCGACAAGGGGCGGTCGGAGGCGACACACGCAGGCGAACTGCTCGTCGAACACGACGTCCTGCCCGACGTGCTCTACACCTCGCTTCTGCGCCGGGCGATCACCACCGCGAACCTCGCGCTCGATGCTGCCGACAGGCTCTGGATTCCCGTCGTCCGTGATTGGCGCCTCAACGAACGCCACTACGGTGCGCTGCAGGGTCTGAACAAGGCCGACACCCTCGAGAAGTTCGGCGAGGAGCAGTTCATGCTGTGGCGCCGCTCCTACGACACCCCGCCGCCGCCGATCGATCCCGAGTCGGAGTACAGCCAGACGCACGATCCCCGGTACGCCGACCTCGACGAGGTACCGCTGACCGAGTGCCTCAAGGATGTCGTCGAGCGACTCATTCCGTACTTCGAATCCGCGATCGCCGCAGACATTCGCGCAGGCAAGACAGTGCTCATCGCTGCGCACGGAAACTCACTACGTGCACTGGTCAAGTATCTCGATGGCATCTCCGACGCCGACATCGCCGGGCTCAACATCCCAACCGGAAATCCGCTGCGCTACGACCTCGACGAGAACCTGAAGCCGCTCAACCCCGGAGGCACCTACCTGGACCCGGAGGCGGCCGCAGCGGGCGCGGCTGCCGTCGCGGCGCAGGGCAAGAAGTAGGCGCACACATACCCGTACGCTCGTCCGTGACCTAATTGTCACGGACGAGTTGCAGTGACCGAGGTTACATTGGTGGTATGGCCGATTCTGGAACCCTGCGCATAGTCCACTCGGCTCCGCAGGAGCGGTACGAAGCGATCCTCACCGATACCGAATCCGTCCCGCGCGACGCCGAACCCGACGAGCACCTTGTCGGGTACCTCGACTACGTCTCCGAGCCGTACCAGGTGATCCTGACTCACACGGTGATCCTCGACGCCTACTCCGGGCGGGGATACGCCGGCCAGCTCGTCCGGGCCGTGCTCGATGACATCCGCGCTCAGGGCAAACAGGTGGTGCCCGTGTGCTCGTACGTACGCCACTACATCGACGAACACCCTGAGTACGCCGACCTGGTGGCCTCGGTCACGTCCTGACTCCCGCCGCATCCGGGTGCGACGTCGACCGCGGGTGGAACGATGCGTGAACAGCGGTCGAACACTGCTGCGCTGAGTGTTCCCGTAGTTTGGTGAGCCGTAAGCTGAAGTTGTGACCGGTGTATTCGTGGGCGGTGTGACAGTTGCCGTCGTCCTCGTGGCGGCAGTCGCCGTCGGATTCGCACTCGGTCGGTTCTGGCGTCGCGACGCCGTCGTCCGCAGCACTCAGGCGCAGCGTCACGACGACACACACCGCGGCCTCGACGACTCCGCCGTCGCGTCCGAGTTTGCAGGCGACCAGCCCACCTATTCGCTGACCCTTGCCGAACGCCCGCGAGTGGTTCCCGAGAGCGCCGAGCTACGCGACACCGACGTGCACGGAACCACCGAGGACGGCCGGATGACGACCGCGGGCCTCCTCGGCCTGATCGTGCGAAACTCCGACACCGCGGTGGCCGTCGTCGACCAGTTTCGCGACGTCGTCCTCTACAACCACAGAGCTGTTGAGTTGGCGCTGGTGCGCGACCGGATGCTCGACGACTCGGTGTGGGAAGCAGCGAAAGAGGTTCTCGATACCGAAGCCGAGCGGCGATTCGTTTTCGAGCCACCGGCGTCGGCGTTGGGTTTTCTGTCGACAGGGCGTGCACGCGGCAAGAGCGTCGAATCGGTGAGCTGTATCGCACGTCTGGTCCGTGAGGGCGACGAGCGCTACGCCGTGGTCTACGGTGCCGACGACACCGAACACCTGCGCGTCGAGGCCACCCGCCGCGACTTCGTCGCCAACGTCTCCCACGAGCTGAAGACGCCCGTCGGTGCCATCAGTCTGCTCGCCGAGGCGCTGCTGGAGTCGTCAGACGATTCGGATTCGGTGCAGCACTTCGGCAATCGCGTCGTTGCCGAGGCCACGCGAATGGGCAACATGGTCAGCGAACTGCTCGCGTTGTCGCGGCTGCAGGACGGCGAGACCGCCGACTTCTCGCTCGTCGACGTCGACGCACTCATCGAGGAAGCCATCGAGTCGGCGTCGGTGTCCGCCGAAGCGGCGTCGATCTCCCTGCGCGCCGACGCCCCGGCAGGCCTGACCGTGCGCGGTGATCGCATGCTGTTGCTCACGGCGCTGAACAACCTGATCGTCAACGCCATCTCGTACTCGCCGCCGAACACCACGGTGTCGGTGAGCAGGCGGGTGACCCGGCACGATGGTCGACCGATGGTGGCGATCGCCGTGACCGACCGTGGGATCGGGATCGCACCCGCGGATCAGCAACGCGTCTTCGAACGCTTCTTCCGTGTCGACAAGGCGCGCTCACGGAGCACCGGCGGCACCGGTCTGGGGCTTGCCATCGTCAAACATGTCGCCGCCAATCACGGCGGGGTCATCTCGTTGTGGAGCAAGCCCGGGACTGGCTCGACGTTCACCCTGTGCATCCCGCAGGACATGACTGCCGAAATAGACTGGGACGCCGCAGATATCGAAGGCGACATCGAGATTTCTGAACTCGCGGCAGATGCCGTGACCCGGGGCGAGGCACTCCCGCCTGCGCCGAAAGCACGACCGAAGGAAACCGACACGTGACTCACGTTCTGATCGTCGAGGACGAGGAATCGCTGGCCGATCCGCTGGCATTCCTGTTGCGCAAGGAGGGATTCGAGGCCACCGTCGTCAACGACGGTTCGGCGGCGCTCGGCACCTTCGACCGCGTCAGCCCCGACATCGTCCTGCTCGATCTGATGCTGCCCGGGATGTCGGGCACGGAGATCTGCAAATCGCTGCGCACGCGGTCGAGCGTGCCGGTGATCATGGTGACCGCGCGCGACAGTGAGATCGACAAGGTCGTCGGACTCGAACTCGGCGCCGACGACTACGTCACGAAGCCGTACTCCGCTCGTGAACTGATCGCCCGTATCCGTGCGGTGCTGCGACGTGGCGGTGATGCCGCCGACGACGACCTCGCCATCGGCATCCTGGAGGCCGGACCGGTTCGGATGGACGTCGAGCGGCATATCGTTGCGGTCAACGGTCAACAGATCACGTTGCCGCTCAAGGAGTTCGACCTCCTTGAGTACCTGCTGCGCAATTCGGGGCGGGTACTGACCCGCGGTCAGCTCATCGACCGAGTCTGGGGCGCCGACTACGTCGGCGATACCAAGACCCTCGACGTACACGTCAAACGGCTGCGCTCCAAGATCGAGCCCGACCCGGCGAACCCGAAGCATCTGGTCACGGTGCGCGGACTCGGATACAAGCTCGAACCCTGACGCATCTCAGCCGAGCTCGAAGCGGTTGCCGCCGTTGGTTTTGGCTGCGTACATCGCGTGGTCGGCGTCGGCGATCACCCGGGTGATGCGTCCGTTGTCGTCGTTGTCCCCGCTGGCGATCCCCACGCTCGCCGTCACCGCACCGCCGCTCGCCTCGACGACGGCGCGCACGAGTCTGTCGGCGATGGCAACGCACCAGGCGGCGTCCGGGTATCGGGTGTCGTACTGGGTGGCCAGAACGAATTCATCGCCACCGAAGCGCGCGATGATGGTGTGGACTTCGACGGACCGTCGTATCTCGGCTGCGACGTCCGCCAGTACACGGTCACCGTGGACGTGACCGTGGAGATCGTTGACGACCTTGAAGCTGTCGATGTCGACGACGGCGACGATCCATCGCGAATGCCTGTGTCGCACAGCCGTCGTCGAGACCTGCAACGACGACGCGGTGACCGCGCGGTAGAACCCCCGCCGATTGAGCAGCCCGGTCAGTGGATCGGTCACCGCGTCGACGGCGCTGCCGCGCACCATGACGAATCCGATATGGAGGATGGGCAGCGCCACCACCACGGCCATGACGACCACCAGTGCCTCCGCGATCGCGATCGGTAGCCAGTTCACGCCCTGCACGAGGCCGCATGTCACGACAGCGGCCACGACGGTCACCACGGTGAAGGCCATGTGGCAGAGGTTGGCCACCGCGTTGTGGAACAGTGTCAGGTAGATGCTGGTGGCCGCCAGCAGGGATGCCGAGGCAATGCCGATCAGCATGTTCTGATGAGCGAAGATCGTGACCGCGATGACGACGTCGGCGATGGCGCACAGCGTCAACGATTCCGTCCGCGTCGGCCACGGCCACGCGAGCCAGCGGACGGTCCAGGCAAGACACACGACGATGACCGCGACCATCGCGGCAGGGCCTGTGCCGGGCCACAGGACGCCGTCGGGTCCCAGCAGGGACAGGAGGGCGATGGTGCCGTTGAGAACACCTCCACCGGCGACGATGACCTTGGTGACGTCGACCAGGTTGAGATAACCGAAGAAGTCGAGCATCCATCGGTCATCGGCCTGCGTCAACCACTGCCGCGCCGCATCCCGGACGCCGCGCCCCCCATCAGTTTCCATGGGCACATTGTGCATTGGTCATGGTGTATAGGAGGTCGATGGGCCAGTCTCAGTCGTCGGCCGCGACTTCGACTCGATCCGAGATGTGGTCTGCACAGCTCACGCGATTGCCGCCCCGTTGTTTCGCGCTGTACATGGCCCGATCGGCCGCGGTGATCAGTTCGAAGACGGTGCTGTGTCGGTCTTCGCCGGTGGCAACCCCGATACTCGCGGAGATCGCGGGGTTGGTGGCACTACTCAGTGATTCCCGAATGCGCTCGCCGAGCATCAGCCCATGATCGCCAGGCATTCGCGTCGCCGTCACGAACTCGTCGCCACCGAGTCGTGCTTGGAGTACGCGCCCATTCACGTCGACGGCTCGGGTTATGGCGTCGGCGACGGCGACAAGGACCTGGTCGCCGCGGTCGTGTCCGTACGTGTCATTGACGGACTTGAAGTCGTCGACATCGATCAGCAGCACGGTCCAGGGCGAATCCGATAACGGTGCATCGGTCTCCGTTCTGGCGACTTCTCGCCAGAGGCCGCGTCGATTGAGCAGACCGGTGAGCGTATCGAACGTGGATTCGTCCGCGCTGGAACGGATGAGGTGGTAGCCGATCTGAATGGCAGGCAACACCAGTGCGGTCGACAGGAGTCCGATGACTGCTTTGCTTGCAGCAAGCGGTATCCACTCGGTGCCCTGCACGTAGCCGCACGTGATCACCGCGGAAACAGCTACCAGTACTGCGAAAAGGACGTGGCACAGGTTTGCTCGCACGGTGTGGAAGAACGAGATGTACGCACCGATGACAGCGAAAAGGGGGGTGGCGGCGATCCCCAGCACGACGTCCTTGTGGACGAAGCATGCCGCAGCGATCGCGATGTCGGCGCCGGTCATCAACACCAACGACTCGGTTCGTGATGGCCAGCACCACGACAACCAACGTGCTGCCCAGCACAGAGCCACCCCTGCCACCGCGAGCATGAACGTCCTGCCGTGAGGCCACAGCACACCCGATGGCGCGAATGAAGCGAGAACTGCGGTGACGGCGATCGCGAGACCGCCGAATGCTATCGCGCATCTGACCCTGAGGATGAAGCCTCTCGACTCCAGATAGGACAACAGCCACTCGTAATCGTTGCCCCGCGGCCGCTGCTTGACCGTGGAGCGAGGAACGCATCGCATACGGTGTCATTCCGATTCGGCCGGATTTCCGTTACCAATGAAAACATTCTCTTTGGTAAACATGACCGGGGCTACCCGAGCTCCTCGTACTTGATGTCGGTCTCGCGCCGCGTCGTCGCTGCGGCCGTCGCCGGATGGACGGCCACGATGCCGAGGCCGTTGCGACGCCGACAGGCTCGCGCCAATTCGTCGTATGCGGGCTTGCCGAGCAGTTCCGTCAGCTCCGGGGCGTAGGACTCGAAGACCTGTGTCGCGCCGACGTGGGCATCGGGCGATCCCGAGCAGTACCACTTGAGGTCGTGTCCGCCTTCGCCCCAGCCGCGTCTGTCGAACTCGGTGATCGTGGTCTTGAGGATCTGTGTTCCGTCGGGGCGTTCCACCCAATCCTGCTCGCGACGAATCGGAAGTTGCCAGCACACATCGGGTTTCACGCTCCACGGCTCGATTCCCTTGCGCAATGCCATCGCGTGCAGTGCGCATCCGGGACCGCGATCGAAGCCGGGACGGTTCAGAAAGATGCACGCGCCCTTGTGACTTCGCGTCTTGAGCGCCGGTTCGTCGTCGAGGTCGCCCTCCTCGAGGTACCCGCGCTTGCCGAGGGGGTCCTTGCCAGAACCCTTCGCGTGGAACTGCCAGTCGTCGGGCGTCAGCATCGACACGCACTTCGCGAGGTGCTTCCGGTCGTCTTTGTCGGTGAGATAGGCCCCGTGACTGCAGCAGCCGTCGTCGGGCCTGCCGTCGATGATCCCCTGACACGCGGGAGTGCCGAAGACGCACGTCCAGTGCGACAACAACCAGGTCAGGTCGGCGCTGATGAGGTGTTCAGGGTCCGCGGGATCGAAGAACTCGTACCATTCCCGCGCGAAGTCGAGTGGTACCTCGGGGGCCGGCGAGATCTGTGCGGACGGGGTGGGGCTGGGCACGCGTTCACGGTAGTCGCATCGGTTGTGCGACGTCTGGCCGCACGGGTGTGTTTCCCCACCCACGCAACGTGGCGAATCGTCGAAGCACTAACGTGTACGCGTGCGTTTAGGAGTGCTCGACGTGGGCAGCAACACTGTTCACCTGCTCGTTGTCGATGCCCATCGCGGCGGACACCCGACACCGATGAGCTCCACCAAGTCGGTACTCCGGCTCGCCGAGCAGATCGACGCGAAGGGCAGGCTCAGTGAGCGCGGTGCCCGGTCGCTGATCGACGCGGTTGACGAATTCACCCACATCGCCTCGACGTCGGGCTGTGAGCAGACGATGGCGTTTGCGACGTCGGCGGTGCGCGATGCCACCAACTCCGATGAGGTTCTCGATCGCATCGAGGCCAAGACCGGTGTACGTGTGACGGTGCTCAGCGGCCGCGACGAGGCACGTCTGACGTCGCTGGCGGTCCGGCGCTGGTACGGCTGGAGCGCCGGACGCATCCTCGCGCTCGACATCGGGGGCGGATCACTGGAGATCTCCAACGGTGTCGACGAAGAACCCGACGTCGCGCTCAGCCTGCCACTCGGTGCGGGCAGGCTGACCAGAGAGTGGCTTCCCGACGACCCGCCCGATCGGCGACGTATCGGCGTGCTCCGTGACTGGCTCGACGCCGAGCTCCGCGAACCTGCACGCGAGTTGCGGGGAGCGGGCAAACCCGACCTCGCCGTCGCGACGTCGAAGACCTTCCGTTCGCTCGCACGTCTGACCGGCGCCGCTCCCTCAGGTGCGGGGCTGCGGGTGCAGCGTCAGCTCACGGCCAGTGGACTGCGACAGCTGATCGCCTTCATCTCTCGGATGACCCGCGACGATCGTGCAGAGCTCGAAGGAGTCAGCGCCGACCGTGCTGGTCAGCTCGTTGCCGGAGCGCTCGTCGCCGAGGCGGCGATGCGTGCGCTCTCGGTCGATACACTGGAGATCTGTCCGTGGGCGTTGCGTGAAGGCGTGATCCTGCGTCGTCTCGATACCGAGTTGGCAGACACCCGAGAACGGACAGCGACGACACAGTCGGTGGATTCGGTAGCGGCAGCCCAGGGCCTGCGTTAAGCGAGTCGGCGACATGTACGCCCGGGTCTACCTGCACACTGTTCACCCGTACAGATGACGCAGTTGTGACGACGGACGAGGACGGAGAGCGAGTTTCGATGGCCAAGCAACCGGGGTCACCCGCAGGCGGATCGGACGACTCTGCTGCAGAGTCGCGGCCGATATCCGTATCTGAACTGCTCGCTCGCCGCGATGCGGCCATCGCCGACGAGGAGCGGGCCACGCGGATCAGCGAAGGTCGTGGCAGGCGCCGTGCGGGGCGTGATGGTGCGGTATCGGTGTCGGAACTGACCGGCGAGATACCACGTATCACCGATGCACCGCAGACCCGCGATCCCGAGCGCACCAACGACACCGAGCGCACCAAGCATCCCGAGGGCAGCGCGCGTACTCAAGGAACAGTCGAACCGAAGGCGCCTGCCGTAGAGCCGCATTTCCCGCGATCGAGCAGCCCGGTACCGCGACGCGCATCCGAGAGCCGCCCGTTGCAGGACTCCGCCGATCCCGCAGGTGCGTCCACCGGATTCGACCGCTCGGTATTCGACGCGCCCCCGCAGACCCGCGACTTCAACTCCTCCGCAGTCGCCGAGCGTGCGTCGCGCAGTACCAAGGCTTCCGACACGCGTCCGGCACCCACGGCCCAGGGCGACGCCGGTGACGAGCACTCGAACGCCGTCACCGGAATCATCCCGGTCGTCGGCTATGGCGATGACGGCGACGTGCGACTCGTCGAGGCCGACGACGTCGACGTCGTCGAACTCGAGGCGCCCCCCACTCGCGCAGGACGTTTCGGCGACATCATCGACGACGACTTCGACGCGTACCGGTCTTTCGCCGAGTACGACGAGGATGAGAACGACTCGTCGGCGAGCAGACGCTCGGCGCGACGAAACGGCGCCGACAAGCGCGGTGACGCGAAGCGACGTGGCGGCAAGCGCAAGCGTGGCTGGTTCGGGCGCAAGACGAAGCGGGACGATCACTCCGACATCGAGGCCGACGCGCGACCCGGTACTGATCGACCCGGCAGCAACGATCAGCACGCGGACGATCAGTATGGGAACGACCAGTACGGCGAGGGTGACCTCGCCTCCAGGCTGGCGACAGAGACAGCGGCATTCGACTTCGTCGAGAACTCGCTGGACGTGACTCCTGCGACCGACCGGCGTGATGACCTCGAGCCCTCCGACGCGCCGGACGAGGCGTCGACGCCCGACGAGGCGTCGGTGCTCGCGGTGGGGCAGACGGGCGAGTCCGCAGGCGAGGAGGACGCGGCCGACGACGCCGGCGGAACCGACGACACGGCAACAGCCCCCACCGCGGCGCAGACGGTGGCAGCGCCGGCGGCGTCATCCACCACAGCGGCAGCCTTTACGGCAGCGCCGGATCGGACGACGACGAAGACCGATCTGACCACTGATGATCCGACCACAACCGCAACCTCCGGAGCCGACGCCACCACGTCGAAGCCGGGCGGGACAGCGTCGGAGAAGCCGAGTAGGGCAGACGTCGACGAAGGTGGTCGCTCGCCCCTGAAGGCGTGGCTGCTGGTCATCGGCGAGGCGATTCTCGGGCTCGCGGTCGGTGTGGGATTGTTCTGGGGATTCACCGAATTGTGGCGGTGGAATGTCTATTTCGCCCTCGTGTTGGCAGTGCTGGTGATCTTCGGCATCGTCTCGTTCACCCACGCCGTGCGGCACTCTCGCGACCTGTTCACCACGCTGTTGGCGTTGGGGGTCGGACTCATCGTGACCATCGGTCCGCTGGTGTTGCTCGCGACGTGAGGGTCTAGATGCGCGCTCCCGTGACCGACATCCCGATCGGGCTGTCGACGGCCTCGGTCTACCCGCAGAACACCGAGGCGGCATTCGCGTACGCAGCCGAGTTGGGTTTCGACGGTGTCGAACTCATGGTGTGGGGCGAGGCTGTCAGCCAGGACATCGCCCACGTCGAGTATCTCTCCGAGCGCTATCAGGTACCGGTGCTGTCGATCCACGCCCCGTGTCTGCTCATCTCGCAGCGTGTGTGGGGCCGCGATCCGCAGGCGAAGCTGGCTCGCGCGGTGTCGGCGGCCGAAGACCTCGGGGCTCCCACCGTGGTCGTGCATCCCCCGTTCCGGTGGCAGCGGGCGTACACGGCGGCGTTCGACGATCTGGTCGCCGAGCTCGAGGAGAACACCGGCGTCGACGTCGCGGTGGAGAACATGTTCCCCATGCGCGCCGACCGGCTCTTCGGTGCGGGCAAACGTTCGGCGCAGCGCCTCAACGCGCGCGGGGGAGGCCCGGGACGTGCGGCGTCGGCATTCGGCAAGTCGACTGACCCCACCGACGACGGGTACGCGCACTACACCCTCGACCTCTCGCACACGGCGACAGCGGGAGTCGACGCAGTCGGTTTGTTCGAGCGCATGGGATCACGCCTGAGCCATCTACACCTCGCCGACGGCAGCGGGGCGGCCACTGATGAGCACCTCATTCCCGGCGACGGCTCGCAACCCTGCGTCGAGGTGTGTCGACGACTCGCCGCCAGTGACTTCACCGGTTCCGTGGTCCTCGAGGTGAGCACCGGGTCGGCGCGCACCAAACCCGAACGCGCCGCCCTCCTCGGCCGTGCCCTCGACTTCGCGCGCACCAACCTGCGCCGCGACCCCGTGCGTACCGCACCGACCCAGGAGATCGAAACCGAATGAGCGACAAGATCGCCGGACTGTTGACCCTGCATCCCACCGAGGGAGCCGGTGACGTCAACTACCGCGCGACCATCGATCCGACGTTCACGATCGGGCCAAAGGTCCACGGCGGCACGATGCAGATGCTCGTCGCCCGCGCGGCCCTGCGCGCGTATGACGACCTGGCCGAAGCGGGCGACTCGACCACCCGCGGCGCTTCGACCACCGCCGCCCCGTCGACGCTGCGCAGCGCCGACCTCGTGCCCGTAGCCATCGCCAGCGACTACCTCGCGGCCCCCGTCCCCGCAGCCGTCGACCTCTCGGTGACGCTGCGGAAGCGCGGCAGGACGGTCACACTGCTGTCCGTCGACCTCGCCCAGAACGGACGACTGATGGTCTCGTCGTCGGTCACCCTGGCCCGACCCGACAGCGGAACACCGCACCATTCGGCACCCTCGGTTCTCGACGACCTGCCCGCACAGCCGCAACCCGACGGCATCTCCATCGACGGCTCGCCGGTCGGTGACGTCATGCATCTCGGGTCGGCCCTCGACCTCGTACTCGATCCGACGAGCTTCCCCGTCGCGCGAGGCGAGACCGGTGAGCCCGTCGTCCGTGGGTGGACTCGTCCGAAGAACACCGAGCCCGATGTCGAGTTCTCGGTGCTCGTCTGCGACATCTCGCCCCCGGTGGTGATGAACCTCGCCCTCTTCGGTTGGGCGCCGACCGTCCAGCTCACCACCTACGTCCGACGTCGCCCCGCACCGGGGTGGCTCCGATTCGCGGCGTCGAGCACTGAGGTGGGGCCCGGAATGTTCGAAGAGGACCACCTCGTGGTGGACTCGACGGGCACTGTGGTCGCGCAGTCCCGTCAGCTCGCGCTCATCCCGCAGCGGCAGGGCTGACCCGCGCCACCTGAGTCGAGAAGAAAGGCATCACGACGTGAGTGAACGGATCGCCATCATCGGCGGCGGCAAGATAGGTGAGGCACTGCTCGCCGGACTCATCGCATCGGGCCACCAGGCCAAGAACCTCGCGGTGGCCGAACTCGACGAGGCGCGGGCTCGCGAACTCGCCGATGAGTACGGCGTGCTGGTCACAGACGTGCCGACGGCGGTGGAAGGCGCGCACTACGTGTTCATCGCGGTCAAGCCCGACATCGTCGACGCGGTGCTGCGGCAACTCGCCCGCGTCGACGACGACGGCGAATCCGAGCGCGTCACCATCAGCCTCGCGGCAGGAGTGCCGATCGCACGATATGAGAACGCGCTGCCCGCAGGCGTGCCGGTCGTGCGGGTGATGCCCAACACGCCGATGCTCGTGAACGAGGCGATGTCGGCGGTGTCGCCGGGACGCCACGTCGACCCCGAGCAGCTCACCGCGGTGGTCGGACTCCTCGAGAGCGTCGGCAAGGTCATCGTCGTGCCGGAGAAGCAGATGGATGCGGTCACTGCGATCTCGGGATCCGGGCCTGCCTACGTGTTCCTCCTTGCCGAATCGATGATCGATGCCGGGGTTGCTCTCGGCCTCACCCGTGCACAGGCCAGCGAGCTGGCCGTGCAGACCATCCGGGGTTCCGGAATCCTGATGAGCGACTCCGGGGTGTCCGCGGTGGATCTGCGTGCAGCTGTGACCTCGCCAGGTGGCACCACTGCAGCCGCCATCCGTGTGCTGGAGGAGAACGGAGCTCGAGCGGCGATGTATCGGGCGACCGAGGCCTGTGCACAGGCCAGTGCACGGGCCGGACGTCGACCCGACGTTGAGGGTTTGGGCAGCTGAACACCCGACCGCGCCCGAACGGCGCCTCCCAAGATTTAGGGTCCTGAGCACGCAAAACCCCAGTATGTTGTGGTTCAGCGTCACAAATGGCGCAGATCCAAGCCACTTACGTCGCTTTTTTCACATCTGCCACGCTAAGCTGCTTTAAGCACGTGCGTGTCTGGTGTCCGCCGGAGGGGAAGCCGGCGGCCGCGACGCGTGCTCCGGAGGTATGAGTAACTCATGGCAGCAGAGACTCCTGGTGACAGGTCAGGTGCGGTCGGCAATGCGGGTTCAGGCTCGCAGTTCCTGACCGTGGCCGAGGTCGCATCCCTGATGCGTGTCTCGAAGATGACCGTTTATCGTCTCGTCCATAGCGGAGAACTCCCCGCGGTGCGCGTGGGCCGTTCGTTCCGCGTGCACGCCAAGGCGGTGCACGACTACCTGGAGACGTCGTACTTCGACGCCGGGTAGTCGCAGCAGCCGTCGGAGCCGCACCGCGGGTCCGGGCGCACCCGAGAACGTCCCGACAACTCCTGTCGCTCGGCCCCGTGCGGGCCGTCGGCAGGAGTTGTGGTGTTCACCAGAGGCGACCTGATTTTTCTCTTGGCGACACCGACCGGTAGTGTTGATGAACGCGTAGCTGATCTCGCCGCTGGTTCCGGCGGGCAGGCCTCACCGCCAAGTGTGAGTGTCGACGACAGCGTGCCGTGAAACCGCGTGAGACTGTGTAAGTGAGGAAGTGCCCCGATGGGTTCAGTGATCAAGAAGCGCCGCAAGCGCATGTCGAAGAAGAAGCACCGTAAGCTTCTGCGTCGGACTCGCGTGCAGCGTCGCAAACTCGGTAAGTGATCCTGCGGCGCCGCGAGGCGTCACAGGATTTCCCGCGGTCACACTGCTGACCGCGCGCCGAAGAACCCGCCTGAGTGCGGGTTCTTTTTCGTCGGGCTAGCCTTGCCACCATGCCCGATGGTTCAACGTCCGACGTTCAACAGGTTCCGCGCACGGTGCTGGTCACCGGGGCGTCGACCTTCCTGGGCGGCTACCTCGTCGCCGCACTGGCTGCCAACCCCGACGTCGAACGTGTGCTGGCGGTCGACTCCCGCGTGCCGCGCAAGGACCTGATGCGCCGGATGGGGCGCGCTGAGTTCCTGCGCCTCGACATCCGAAGGCCCGCGATCGCGAAGGCGATCGCGCACTACGAGGTCGACACCGTGGTGCATGCGGCGACGTCGATCATGGAGACGGCCCCGCATTCGGCGGCCATCAAGGAGTTCAACCTTCTCGGTGCGATGCAGGTATGCGGCGCATGTCAGCGCAGTCCGTCGGTCAAGCGGCTCATCCTGCGCTCGACGGCGATGGTCTATGGAGCGAGTCCGCGTGACCCCGCGCAGTTCACCGAGGAGACGCCTGCCAAGCGAGACCCGCGACGAGGCTACGGACGCGACATGCTCGACGTCGAGGGGTACGTGCGTGGCCTCGCGCGCCGGCGCCAGGACATCGACGTGACGATCATGCGATTGCAGGCCATGCTCGGGCCTCGAATCAACACCAGGATGAGTTCATATCTTTCGCTCCCGGTGGTTCCGACTGTCATCGGGTATCAGCCCCGGTTGCAATTTCTCCATGAAGAGGATGCGCTCGCCGCAATGGAGCGTGTGACGCTGCGCGGAAAACCCGGAACTTTCAACATTGCGGGTGACGGAGTGGTCACGTTGACGCAGGCGATCCGACGGGTCGGTCACCTCGAACTCCCCGTGGTGGGAGGGTTGCTCGCGCCGATCACCGGGGTGATGCAGAACCTGCGATCCGCTCGGCTGCGTTCGTCGCAGACCGAATTCCTCACGTACGGAAGGGTTCTCGACACCACGCGGATGCGTTCCGAGCTAGGATTCGCCCCGCGGTTCTCGACATCGGAGACGCTCGACGACTTCGTCGAGCGCAGTGGTGTGAGTCCGGTGATCGCGCCGGACGCCTGGCGCAGAGCCGAGCGGCGGGTCGTGTCGGCGGCGCATCGGCTGGCCTGATGAGAAGCCGCGTAAATCGCACAGAGTGTCCGTTTCAGGCGTCAATTTGAATCCGCGATTCGACGCAATCAATGAGAATGCAAATACATCAGTGCAAGGTGCGCTATGAGAGATGACCCCGTAAACTCGGACGCCAGACCCGGGTGCGTCGACGCAGCGAACCCGGGCTCTCCCCCTCCTCAATTCTTCTGCGTCGTACCCGTTGGGGGTGGAGCACCTTGTCGAATCACGTGACGTCTTCCGGTGATGCACGCACGGCAAAGGTGATCCAGTTGTACGCAAGCTCGGGCGCGGGCATCGAGGCCGCGCGACGTGATCAGCCCGGCGCCACGCGTGAGGCCGGACGTCGTCGGCATCCGAGTCAACAGGCGACGGCGCCGTCGACCATCGGTCATCCCAACACGGATGGCTTCGGTCGGCCGCCTGCTGCGGTCACCCCCATCACAGACGACGTCGCGCTCGGGACGGAGGCGCTCGGCGTCGAGCAGCGTGGTCCTGCGCGCAGCCCGTTGTTCAGTCTCGGCGGTATCCGAGGCGCCGTTGCCGATTCACTTACTGCCACAGCAGGTTTCATTCGTGAGCGGATGACGGGCGACTACGAGATCGACGATTTCGGCTTCGATCCGCACTTCACCGAGTCCGTCTGGTTCCCGGCCATCCGTCAGGTCTACGAGAAGTGGTTCCGCGTCGAGGTGACCGGGGTCGAGAACCTGCCTGTCGACGGGGGAGCGCTGCTCGTTGCCAACCACGCCGGAGCGTTGCCTGTCGACGCACTGATGACCAGCCTCGCGGTGCATGACAATCACCCGACCGGGCGGTATCTGCGAATCCTCGCCGCCGACATGGCTTTTGACACCCCGGGGGTCAGCGAGGTGGCGCGTCGCATCGGCGCGACGCTCGCGTGCACCAACGACGCCGATCGCCTGCTGCGCGCGGGCGAACTCACCGCGGTGTGGCCCGAGGGTTACAAGGGGATCGGCAAGCTCTACAAGGACCGCTACAAGCTCGCACGGTTCGGTCGCGGCGGCTTCGTGACGACGGCGCTGCGCAACGCCAGCCCGATCATCCCGGTCTCGATTGTGGGATCGGAGGAGATCTACCCGATGATCGCCGACCTCAAACCGATCGCCCGCATCCTCGGCCTCCCGTATCTGCCCGTCACCCCGACGTTCCCGTTGCTCGGGCCGCTCGGCCTGGTGCCGCTTCCGTCCAAGTGGCACATCCACTTCGGGCGTCCGATCGAGACCGGCGGATACGACGAGTCGTCTGCCGACGACCCGATGGTCGTCTTCGACCTCACCGACCACGTGCGCGAGGAGATCCAGCAGACGCTCTTCCGCATGCTGAGCCGCCGGGGCAGCGTGTACTTCGGCTGAATCCCCCCGGCGCCTCTACCTCGACGGCATACCCGTCGGTCGCGGCGTGGCCGAGACGTTCACGTGCCCGCAATCGTCTCCCGACGAGATCGGCGTCACAGCCATCTGGCACAGTGTCCGGTAGAACGTAGCAACGCACGTTGCTACGAAACGTCCGCCGGAGGAGAGGAAGCCGATGCGTGCAGTCGTGTGCCACCAGGGCAAGCTGAGCGTCGAGGAGATCGAGACTCCGCAGCCCGGGCCGGGCCAGGTTCTGCTGAAAGTGGTGCGCACGGGCATCTGTGGCTCCGACCTGCATGCACGAACCCACAGCGACGACACCGCCGACGTCACCGCGGAGGTCGGCTACGACCGATTCATGCGATCGTCCGATCACGTCGTGATGGGCCATGAGTTCATCGGCGAGATCGCCGCTTACGGTCCGAAATGCCGCAAGAAGTGGGCGCCGGGCACGCTGGTGGCCGCGCTGCCGATCATCAAACACGGCGAGACAGAGCATCTCGTCGGACTCAGCGCGGACGCGCCCGGTTCGTACGCCGAGTACGTCGTCGTGTCCGAGGACATGACGATGCCGGTCCCCGACGGCGTGCCGATCGACCAGGCCGCTCTGACCGAACCTCTGTCGGTGGCTGTGCACGCCGTCAACCGTGGAGACGTGGGCAAGCGCGACGTGGCGGTCGTCGTCGGCTGCGGTCCGATCGGGCTGTCGGTGATACTGGTCCTCAAGGCCAAGGGCGTGCGAACGGTCATCGCGTCGGACCTGTCGGCGGGTCGTCGAGACCTCGCCCGACGCTGCGGCGCCGACATCGTCGTCGACCCGACGGTCGAGTCGCCCTGGGACATCGCCGCGAAGAAGGGTAAATACCTCACACGCACCGGCCAACTGCTCAACACCGCGTTCGAGGCGATGCACATCCTGCGACGGGTGCCCGGTCTCCCGTGGTGGCGGGCCATCGCGCTCGGCGACAAGATCGGAGCCACGCCCGCGGGGCCGGTCGTGTTCGAGTGCGTCGGCGTGCCCGGGATGATCGAGAACATCGTGACGGGCGTGCCGCTGCGGACGCGCATCGTCGTCGTCGGGGTGTGTATGGAGTCAGACCGGTTCCGCCCGGCCATGGCGATCAACAAGGAAGTCGATCTCCGCTTCGTGATCTACTACGACCCCGCCGAATTCCGCACTGCACTCCACCTCATCGCCGACGGCAAGGTCGACGTGACGCCCCTGGTCACCGGGGTCATCGGATTCGACGCCGTTGCAGAGGTTTTCGAGATCCTCGGCGGCGCGGAGCACCACGCCAAGGTGCTGATCGACCCCTCGAGCTCCGTCACCTCGCTCTGAGAGGTGGCGGCGCCGACCGGCGTCTCACCCCTTGTTGCGCAGCAGCTTCACCGCGCCGGCGCCGGCGGCACCTGCAGCGCCGACGACCAGTGCCGTCGACGCCCCGTACTTCGCGGCCTTGCGGGCGGTGCGGAAGTCGTACATCTCCCAGCCGCGCACCTTGGCGACGTCGCGCAGATCGGCGTCGGGGTTGATCGCGACGGCCCGACCGACCAGTGACAGCATCGGGACGTCGTTGTGCGAGTCGGAGTACGCGGTGCAGCGCTTGAGATTGAGCCCCTCACGAATTGCCAACGCGCGCACGGCATGCGCCTTGCCGGGGCCGTGCAGGATGTCGCCGACGAGGCGCCCGGTGAACTTGCCGTCGACGCTCTCGGCGACGGTGCCGAGAGCCCCGGTGAGGCCCAGGTGGTCGGCGATGGTCTGCGCCAGCTCGACGGGGGTCGCCGTGACCAGCCATACCTGCTGGCCTGCGTCGAGGTGGCGTTGCGCCAATGCCCGTGTACCAGGCCAGATCTTGTCGGCGATGTACTCGTCGTAGATCTCTTCGCCGAGCGCGGCGAGCTCGGCGGTCTCCCGGCCTGCGATGAATGACAACGCCTTTTCGCGGCCCTCGGCCACATCCTGGGCGTTCTCCTTGCCCGTGATACGGAACTTGGCCTGCGTCCAGGCGAAGTCGAAAATGTCGGAGTACGAGAAGTACTTCCGCGCTGCGAGCCCGCGTGCGAAATGCACGATCGAGGCTCCCTGCACCAGGGTGTTGTCGACGTCGAAGAACGCTGCGGCGGTGAGGTCGACCGGAACGTCGGATTCGACGTCGACAGGCGGGCGCGCCCGCAGCGAGTCGACGGCCGCCTGCGCCGACGCCTCGCCTGCGAGGGCCTGCCGCAGTTCCTGAGCGGTCTGGCGGAAGCGTCCGGTTGCCGCCGTCGCGCGTTCAGAGATCCAGGTGGTGACGCGGCCGGGTTCGTCGTCATCGGAGTCGATGCCGTCGGCGTCGTCGGTGTGGAACTCGTCGTCATCGTCGGAACCGCCGACACTCTCGGCGTGGAACTCCCAGTCCTCGTCACTGGGGCCGGGGTTACTGGGACCGGGCTCACCGGGGCCGGGCTCACCGGGGCCGGGCTCGTCGGGGAGCGAAGCGTCAGTGGCGCCGGATGTCTGTGTGTTGCCGGGCGGTGTGGCGTCCGCATCGGACGCATCGGACCCGGAATCGGGAACCCTGCTGTTCGGCTCCTCGTTCTCAGAGGTCACGCGCACTCTCCACCTCTCGCGACTGCCTACTGTGCGGCCTGCTCACCCCACAGACTAATCATGGTGTCAGACCGTGTCGGCACCAACGTCGGCCGGCACCAACGTCGAAGGAGTCTGTTCGATGTCGATCACGTTGCTCACCCGTGACGGTTGCGCGGCCTGCGTAGCCGCCCGCGCCGATCTCACGCGCATCTGCGGAGAGTTCTCCGTCGAGTACGACGTCGTCGACGTCGACGCGGCCGCGAACGCAGGCGATCCGGAACTGCGCGCCGAGTACGGCGACCGCCTGCCCGTCGTTCTGCTCGACGGGCAGGAGCACAGCTACTGGGAGGTCGACGAGCCGCGGCTGCGTGCCGACCTGGGCGCACAACGAGGCTGAGCGCGCCGCGGGTCGCGTGCCGCGTCGGGAATGCGGCGTATTACGCTGATCACTTGGTCGGGACAGGCGGAAGTGAGTGTGCGCAATGGGTATCGGGACGGTGTCTGATCGCATCCCCGAGCCGTCGGTGACGCGCCTGGCGACCTATCTGCACGTCTTGCGTGCGCTCGGTCAGCGCGGGGTCCTGGTCGCCTCCAGCGGTCAACTGGCCACCGCGGCCGGAGTCAACCCCGCCATCCTCCGCAAGGATCTGTCCCATGTCGGCGCCAACGGCGTACGCGGCGTCGGCTACGACGTCGGGCGTCTCACCGCGCGCATCGCCCTCGCACTGCACACCGACACCGTTCACACCGTCGCGCTCGTCGGTGCGGGAACCCTCGGGCGGCTGCTCGTCACGCACACGGCCACCGACCGCACGTTCCGTGTCGTGGCGATGTTCGACGACGACCCGGACGTCATCGGAACCGTCGTCGACGACGTCGTGGTTGCGCCCTGTGCCGCCCTGGCGACCCTGTCGAGCGATCCGGCGATCGCCCAGGTCGACATCGGAGTCATCGCCACCGGCGCTGACAAGGCACAACGCGCCGCCGACGCGCTCGTCGCCGCCGGTGTGCGGCAACTGCTGAACGTCACCGCCGCAACCTTGTCGACGGACTCCGATGTCGTCGTCAGACAGGTTGATCTAGCCTTGGAGCTACAGGTGCTGACGTTCCACGCGTCACGTACCCCGCTGTCCGTCGCCGAAGGCGGGCAGCAGGGCCATGTCGACCTCCCCGGGGCCGGACTGCCTGGCGACGATCTGCCCGATGTGGACGTGCAGAGATGAACGTGCCCAGTGAACGTGCGGAGTGTGGATCAACGATGATCAATGCGAGGTCTGCGATGGAGACGGTGACGCGGTGAGTGTTCTGCTGTTCGGAATCAGCCATCGGAGCGCACCCGTCGACGTTCTCGAACGAGTCGCGGTCTCCGATCATGACCGGCCCAAGCTCGTCGACGACCTGCTGTCGTCGCGCGCGATCTCCGAGGCGATGCTCGTCTCGACCTGCAATCGTGTCGAGATCTACGCCGTCGTCGACGCCTTCCACCCGGCTCTCGAGGCGGTCGGCGAGGTGCTGGGTGATCACTCTGGGCTGAGCATCAACGACCTCACCCGCCACGCATACGTCCGGTACTCCGAGGCCGCCGTCGAGCATCTGTTCACCGTCGCCGCCGGGCTCGACTCGATCGTCGTCGGCGAGCAGCAGATCCTCGGGCAGATCCGCAACGCCTATCTCGAGGCCGACGCGAACAAGACCGCCGGACGCACTCTGCACGAACTGGCACAGCATGCACTGCGCGTCGGCAAGCGCGTGCACAGCGAGACGGGAATCGACCGTGCGGGGGCGTCAGTGGTGTCCGTCGCGCTACACCGCGCACAGCACTTCCTGCGCACCGCAGCACCCGAGCTCGATCCGGCCACGTCGCTGCGGCGGGCCGTCGTGATCGGCGCCGGCGCCATGGGGGGTCTTGCGACCGCCCAGTTGGCCCGTGAGGGCGTTCGCGAGCTCGTCGTGGTCAACCGGACCGTCGCCAACGCAGAGCACCTCGCAGGCAACATCGCGGCCAATCATCCCGGCGTCGCGGTGCGGGGCGTGGGATTCGGTGATCTGCCCGCCGTGATGGCCGAGGCCGACATCGTCGTCGCATGCACCGGCTCCATCGGCACCGTCGTGGGAGTGGGCGAGGTGCACTCGGCACTCGCCGCACGGACGGCGCCGCGGCCGCTGATCATCTGCGACCTCGGGCTGCCCCGCAACGTCGATCCCGCAGCGGCCCGACTGCCCGGCGCCCACGTCATCGACATCGAGGGCCTCCGCGGCGACTCTGAGGCTCAGGCCGCACACGACGACACCGTCGCGGCCCGTTCGATCGTCGGGGGCGAGCTCGCCGACTACCTCACCCTGCAGCGTCAGGCCGAGGTCACGCCGACCGTGGCGGCCCTGCGGCAGCGTGCTGCAGACGTCGTCGAAGCGGAGATCCTCCGGCTCGAGACACGGCTACCCGACCTCGAGGGCGCACAGCGCGACGAGGTCGCGAAAACTGTTCGACGCGTCGTCGACAAGCTGCTGCATGCACCCACCGTGCGCGTGAAGCAGCTCGCCTCGACCCCCAACGGAGATCACTACGCGGAGGCGCTGCGCGAGCTCTTCGAGCTCAAGCCGGGAGCTGCCGAAGCGGTGTCGGCACCGGAGAGCGGCTTGAGTGGTAAGCGCGGCGTCGGCGAGAAGTCGACCGATCAGGGAGAGCGTTGAGTCCCATCCGCATCGGTACGCGCGGCTCACTGTTGGCCCGTACCCAATCGCAGACCATTGCCGACGCGCTGATCGCCAACGGGCATCCCGCAGAACTCGTCATCATCCGCACGGCGGGCGATGCGTCGGCCGCTCCGGTCGCCGAGATCGGAGTCGGGGTCTTCACGACGGCCATCCGCAACGCGCTTCACGCGGGCGAGATCGACGTCGCGATCCACTCGTACAAAGACCTCCCGACCGCACCCGATCCGGGACTGCACATCGCGGCCGTCCCACCCAGGGAAGATCCACGAGACGCGCTGGTCAGCAGGGATGACATGGTCCTTGGGGAACTTCCGCCCGGCTCGACGATCGGAACGTCATCCCCACGACGGGCCGCGCAGCTTAGAGCATTGGGTCTCGGTTTGGAAATCCGCCCCCTAAGAGGCAACCTAGATTCTCGGTTGGGCAAAGTCGCCGGCGGCGAACTCGACGCAGTCGTTGTCGCCCGTGCCGGACTCGTCCGCATCGGCAGGGCCGAAGAGGTCACCGAAGCGTTCGATCCCGTGGTGCTGTTACCGGCACCGGCGCAGGGGGCACTGGCAGTGGAGTGCCGCTCCGACGATGCCGAACTGGTGAGAATACTCGCCGAGTTGGACGACGACGCCACCCGAGCGGCGGTCGACGCCGAGCGTGCGGTACTGGCAACTCTCGAAGCCGGATGTACCGCGCCGGTCGGGGCGATAGCCGAAGTGGTCGAGTCGATCGACGAGGACGGGCGCATCTTCGCCGAACTGTCGCTGCGCGCGGCGGTGGCGGCCGAAGACGGATCCGACGTGATCCGCGCTTCGGTGGTGGGTCCTGTCGACAACGCCGAACAACTCGGACGGGGCCTCGCCGCCGAACTGCTGGACCTGGGAGCGGGCGAACTCGTCAACTCCTGAGCAGCAGAGAAGAACTGCAGCCCTCGTCACGAGGGCAGGAGAGTGCGAACGCATGAGCCGTACGAAGAAGGCCAATCCGGGTCGGGCCGGCCGCATCCTGTTCGTGGGATCGGGCCCCGGCGATCCTGACCTGCTGACCGTGCGCGCGCGGACCGTGATCGCGAACGCCACGACCGCCTTCATCGATCCCGACGTGCCTGCCACCGTCGTCTCGATGATCGGGTCCGCGCACCGCGAGGAGCAGGAAGACTCCGCCCGCAAGAACACGAAAAAGGCCGATGCGCAGGCCAAGGACGCTGCTCAGGACAACGATGCCGCCGAGTCGTCCGACGCCCCGGCCGCCGACGCCGATGCGGCAGAGGCCACCGAGCAGGTGGTACACCCCGCGCTCGGTGATCCGACCGAGGTCGCGCGCACGCTGGTCGCCGCAGCCAAGGAGGGCGAGGACGTGGTCCGCGTCGTCTCGGGCGATCCGCTGACGACCGACTCGGTGCTGTCCGAGGTCAACGCGGTCTCGCGCACCTCGGTGGCGTTCGAGGTCCTTCCCGGGTTGCCCGCCGCGTCGGTGGTCCCGAGTTATGCGGGGATGCCGCTCGGCTCCAGCCACACCGAGGCCGACGTCCGGTCCGAGGGTGTCGACTGGGCCGCGCTCGCCGCTGCACCCGGGCCGTTGGTGCTGCATGCGACGTCGGGTCATCTTGCCGAGACGGCAAGTGCGCTGACCGAGCACGGGCTCGCGCCGCAGACCCCGGTCGCGATCACCATCAACGGCACCACGTGCGCTCAGCGCACGATCGAGGCGACGCTCGCCACGCTCAACGAACAGGGCAACGCCCTCACAGGTCCGCTGATCCTGACCATCGGCAAGGTCGTCAGCCAGCGCGGCAAGCTCTCCTGGTGGGAGTCACGCGCGCTCTACGGCTGGACCGTGCTGGTGCCCCGCACCAAGGACCAGGCGGGCGACATGAGCGAACGCCTCGTGAGCCACGGCGCCGTACCCAAGGAGGTTCCGACCATCGCGGTCGAGCCGCCGCGCAGTCCCGCCCAGATGGAGCGTGCCGTCAAGGGACTCGTCGACGGCCGCTACCAGTGGGTCGTGTTCACCTCGACCAACGCGGTGCGTGCCGTGTGGGAGAAGTTCGCCGAGTTCGGACTCGACGCACGGGCTTTCTCCGGCGTGAAGATCGCGTGCGTCGGCGAGGCGACCGCCGAGAAGGTGCGGACCTTCGGCATCAACCCCGAGCTGGTCCCGTCGGGCGAGCAGTCGAGCCTCGGGCTCCTCGAGGACTTCCCGCCCTACGACGACGTCTTCGACCCCGTCGACCGAATCCTGTTGCCACGCGCCGACATCGCCACCGAGACCCTCTCGGAGGGGCTGCGCGAACGCGGCTGGGAGATCGACGACGTCACCGCCTACCGCACCGTGCGCGCCGCGCCGCCGCCCGCCGAGACACGCGAGATGATCAAGACCGGCGGGTTCGACGCCGTCTGCTTCACCTCGAGTTCGACGGTCCGCAACCTGGTCGGCATCGCCGGAAAACCGCACGCGCGCACCATCGTTGCGTGCATCGGCCCCAAGACTGCCGAGACCGCAACCGAATTCGGTCTGCGCGTCGACGTGCAGCCGGAGTCGGCATCGGTGACCGAACTGGTGGATGCCCTCGCCGAGCACGCTGCGCGACTGCGGGCCGAGGGCGCACTGCCTCCGCCGCGCAAGAAGTCGCGGCGCTCGCGGTCGTAGGGTTGTTCATATGGCACCTGTGATCCGTCCCCGTAGATTGCGCACCACGCAGGCGATGCGTCGGCTGGTCGCGCAGAACACGATCCGGTCGGCGGATCTCGTGTTGCCGATGTTCGTTGCCGACGGCATCGACGACCCTCGCCCGATCGAGTCCATGCCCGGCGTCGTCCAGCACACGCTCGACTCGCTGCGTAAGGCTGCCGACGAGGCTGTGCGGGCAGGCGTCGGTGGGCTCATGCTGTTCGGTGTGCCCGACGCCGGCGACAAGGACGCCGTCGGCTCGGGCGCCGACGACCCCGACGGCATCCTCAACCGCGGATTACGTGTTCTCGCAGACGATCTCGGTGATTCGACGGTGCTGATGGCCGACACCTGTCTCGACGAGTTCACCGACCACGGGCACTGCGGCGTCCTCTCCGACGACGGTCGCGTCGACAACGACGCCACGCTCGACCGCTACGTGTCGATGTCGCTCGCCCAGGCCCGCGCCGGAGCGCAACTACTCGGACCGTCGGGAATGATGGACGGGCAGGTGGCGGCGATCCGTGCTGCGCTCGACGCCGAGGGACTCACCGACACGGGTATCCTCGCGTATTCCGCGAAATACGCCTCCGCGTTCTACGGGCCGTTCCGCGAGGCGGTCGGGTCATCGCTCGCGGGCGACCGCCGCACCTATCAGCAGGACGGCTCCAACCGGACCGAGGCGCTGCGCGAGGTGCGCCTCGACCTCGACGAGGGCGCCGACATCGTGATGGTGAAACCCGCCATGAGCTATCTCGACATCGTCCGCGACGTCGCCGAGATCTCCGATGTACCCGTCGCGGCGTATCAGATCTCGGGCGAGTACTCGATGATCACCGCCGCCGCCGAGCGCGGGTGGATCGACCGCGACGCCGCGATCCTCGAGTCGCTGACCTCCATCAAACGCGCAGGCGCCTCGATCATCCTCACGTACTGGGCCGCAGAGGTCGCTGCCGCGTTGGCATAGGCCTCTCGCGGTGGGTTGGCGGG
>NZ_BANR01000001.1 GCF_000332975.1 Gordonia aichiensis NBRC 108223
TGAGGCACGCAGTAGTGGTGCGGTACCAACGACCGCAGAATTCTCGGCCATCACCGGCCACTGTTCGCGTCGTCGTAGAGGCGCAGAAAGAGGCTCTCGAGTGACGGGGGTTCGACGGTCAGCGACCGTAACCCGCACGGCATCAGTGCATTCATCGCGTCGCCGATCTTGTCGGAATCGACTGTCGCGGTGAGTCGATGCCCGTCGAGTGCGACGTCGTGCAGCATCGACAGCCGGTTGTCGTCGGGCAGTGTGTCGAGATCGGCGTGCACTGTGGTGCGGGTATGGCCGCGTAGGTCGGCGAGGGTTCCGGTTTCGACGATCGCGCCGTCACGGATGATGCTGAGCCTGTTGGCGAGTTCTTCGACCTCGGCCATGATGTGACTCGACAACAGCACACTCGTACCCCTGGCGACCGCTTCGCCGACGACCTCTTGGAACACGTTCTCCATCAACGGGTCCAGACCTGAGGTGGGTTCGTCGAGGATCAGTAACTCCACATCCGACGACAACGCCGCGACGATCGCGACCTTCTGCCGATTGCCCTTGGAGTACTGCCGACCCCGTTTGGTCGGATCAAGCTCGAAACGCTCGATGAGATCGTCGCGCCGGTCCTCGTTGAGTCCGCCGCGCAACGAGCCCAACAGATCGATGGCCTCACCGCCGGTCATGCTCGGCCACAACGACACATCGCCGGGCACATACGCCAACCGCCGATGTAAGTCGACGACGTCGCGCCACGGATCACCGCCGAGTAGTCGCACGGTGCCCGAATCTGCTTTCAGCAGGCCCAACAGGACGCGGATCGTCGTCGACTTGCCCGCACCGTTGGGGCCGAGGAACCCGAGGACCTCACCACGCCGGACCGTCAGGTCCAGACCGCGTAATGCCTCGAATGTGCCGAACGACTTGTGCAAACCTGCTACGTCGATGACGAGGTCATCATCGGACATGGCGCCCTCCAAACGTCGGTGTTATCCGCAATGGTTCCACATACGTAGAAGTAATTCCACACCTGAGGACATATTGGACACCAGGCGCTACCCTTGCCGCTATGCACGACACGGCACCGGCATCCCCGAAGCGGCGCCCCGGACGCCCCGCAGGCGACGGAGCCAACCGCGACGCCATCCTCGACGCAGCACGGGAACTGTTCGCGGCACGCGGCTACGACGGTGCGTCGATGAGAGCCATCGCCGCACAGGCCGGTGTTGATCCGGCGCTGATCCGTCACTTCTTCACCGACAAACAGGGACTGTTCAGTGCCACCATCGCCGACCGGACCGTCATCGGGGATCGCATGTCCGGTGTGTTCGACGGCGATGTCGAGGGCCTCGGCGAGCGGTTCGCATCGGCCTATCTCGATATCTGGGAGGACCCCGACACCGGCCCGATGATGGGCGCCATGTTGCGGACTGCTCTGACCACCGAGCGAGCGGCAGAACTGTTGCGCGACATGCTCATGTCGAAGGTGACCAGCCATATGCCGGCAGATCGAGACATGCCCGACGACATCGTCGCACGGATACTGCTCGCCGGAGCGCACATGCTCGGCATCGTCATCGCACGCAACCTCGCACAGGTGCCACCACTGGCCGACTACAACAGGGACCAGATCGTGCACACCGTCGCCCCGGCCATCCAGCACTATCTCGCCGAACCGCTATCGCGTTAAACCCATTCACCCCGGAGCTATCAAACGTCGACTCTCATCGGCGCTACGAGGCGTGTTTGTCGACACTGACCTTCCGGCGTCGAATAGCAGGTCAGCCGGGAAGTCCCGCATGCCCTCGAGAACTCCGAGTGGCATGATTCACGGTGCACCTAGTCAGCACGAACCAGTTCGGCGAGCCTTTGCTGGGTGGGGGAGTTTTCCTCGGTTCCAGGCGAGGATGTCGGTGCGCGGGCCCAGGACGATGGCGGGGGTGTCGGCGAGTTGGTCGATGAGGCGTCGGACCTGCGGGCGGATACGACTGGATGTGCGTACGGGTTTCGTCGTCGCCGGTTGGTGGCCTGCGTGGTTGGCGAGGCTGTCGAGGTACTCGGCCTGGTCGCTGTCGAGGTGTAAGGCGTCGACGAGCGCGGTCAGCACCGGCGGTGACGGGGCGAGTCGCCCCTGTTCGATGCGCGTGTAGTAGTCGGTGCTGATCGACGCCAGTTGCGCCACCTCTTCACGCCGCAAGCCGCTGACGCGGCGTCGCTGATCGAGTTCGGGTAGGCCTGCCTGTGCCGGGGTGAGTTCGCCGCGTCGCGTTCGTAGGAACGCGCCGAGCTCTTTGAGGTGTGGTTCGGGGCCGCGGGCAGGCATTCCTTCAGCGTACGAGTGGTGCGTGGTGGTGGTCATGGAAGAGATCAACTCCGGGTACGAGTGATGCGATGTTCTGCACCCGTGACATGGAATGCAGAACACCGCTCTCGCGTGACTCGTCAGGGGGTCGGTGCGGCGCCGATCAGAGGTGTTCGCCGAAGAACGGGATCACCGTCTTGAGTGCCTCGCCGGCGCCCTTGGGCTGGTCGTAGAGGTCGTAGTGCGATACGCCTTCGAGGACAACGAGTTTCTTGTCCTTCGACGCGGCGCGTTCGATGATCTCGTGACCGTCACGATAGGCGCCGAAGGCACCTTGCTTGTCACCGACGACGACGAGCAACGGCTGGGTGAGTAGTTCCTCGGCGAGGTGGAAGGCATCCCACCCGAGTGCCACGGCACCGTGGCCGGCTTCGAACAACACGCACCCGTTGGACGCTTGGCCGCGGTCGGTGCGGTAATAGTCGTAGGCCTCGATGATGTCGATGTCGCCGACCTGCTGGGCTGCCTCGGCGGAATCAGGAAGCAAGCCGCTGACGACGGGCTCGCCACCACGTGCATAGTCCGAGCGTTGTGTGCCAATGGTGTGCAGGGCTGCGATCACGCCGTCGGCGGCTGCGGCGTTCTCGCGGATCATCCGGCCGTAGTTGACGCCGGTGATCGACACGACGGCCTTGAACCGCTTTTCGGTCATCGCGGCGTTCAGTGTGTAGCCGCCACCGCCGCACACTCCGAGGACACCGATGCGATCGCTGTCGACATACGGAAGTGTTTCGAGGTAGTCGACGACGCGGCGGAAGTCCTCCACACGTTGGGTGGGATCTTCGACGAAGCGTGGCGTGCCGCCGCTTTCACCCTGGAAACTGGCGTCGAACGCGATCGCGACGTAGCCGGCCTCGGCCAGTGCGGTCGCGTAGATGTTGCCCGCGGTCTGCTCCTTGCACGAGCCGATCGGATGCGCCGCAACGATCGTGGGGTAGGTGGTGTTCTCGTCGAAGTTCGGCGGGAAGTAGATGTCCGCAGCGATATCCCAGTACATGTCGGGGTTGCGGAACGTGACGTGCTTGATGTTGGTTGCCGTGGCGGTGGCCATCTCGGCGCCTCCTCATCTCGGTGACTGGCTGATAAGACCAGTCTGCGAGCTGCCTCAGCACCGCAACAGGACCGAAACGTTCCTAGGAAAGATCGATCCTAGGAACGCACACTCTCTGAACGACAAAACCTTCGTCCAGTTCGACGAGATCCACGGAGTCGAGGAGAGTAGCGGCTGATAGACCCCTACGCAGGATGATCGCGATAGAAGGCCAGGTGCGCTCGTGCGGCCGCCTTCCAGGTCAGTGATCTCGCAAGAGACCTGCCGTGATGTGCACGCTGTGCGTCCGGGGTTCTCGCGGCGAGGATTTCGTCCGCGAGGGAGTCCGCGCTCTCCGCGTACCTGACTGTGTCCCCGAAGACCTCGCGCAGGATGGGCAGTTCACGCGCCACGACGGGGCGACCGGCCGCGAGCGCTTCCATCGCGGCGAGGCCGAAGCCCTCTTTTGTGGAAGGGAAGGCGAAGACCTCCGACGCAGCCACCAGTGACGGCAGCTGGTCGTCGTCGACCGGACCGAGGACCGTCGTCCGTAGCCCGAGTTCTGTGTGGCGGCAGTCGAATTCGCTCCGGTAGTCGCGGTAGTCGAAGAGGGTCTCTCCTCCGGCGAACACCAGACCGAGGTCGGGGTCGACGTCGCGCACGAGCGCACAAGCGTCAAGCAGGTCGATGCTGCCCTTGCGTGGTTCGATACCTCCGACCGCGAGTACATACCGTCCCAGTCGATTCCGCCAACCTTCGCGGCGCGCGATGGCCTCCGGCGCGTTCGATGCAGCATCGTGGAATCGGGCGAAGTCGACGCCGTTGGGTATCACGGTGGGGGTCAAACCCCATTCCGCTCGCACCTCGTCTGCGACACCGCGCGACACGCAGATCCGTGCGTACGGTGCAACCACGGCCTTTTCGTGGCACTCCGCCAGGATCGGGGTGGTGAACTGATCGAGATGATGAATCGTCCGGATGCAGTGGCCGACAGCGTTCGCGCTGATGCAGTCCTGTGCATGGACGATGTCGTACTCGACGGCCGTGAACGCTGCGCGCAATGTATCGATCGACCGTACTATTCGTTCGGTGATCGATTCGCCATCCCGGTTCTCGAACGGAACAAGACGTTGGTGCACAACGGGATCGATGGTCCGGAAGAATCCCTGATCGCCCCCGCGGGCCAGACTCCAGACGGTCACCTCGGCGCCGAGACGGGCAAGTGCCTCGGCCAGGTTGAGGGTGTGCACCACTCCGCCACGAGGCTTGGTCGAGTAGGTGATGAGCGCGACGCGCATATCTAGTCCTCCGTCAGCGATTCGTCCACCCGATACACGTCGGGCCGCAGCTCGGCAAGATGGTCGAGGACCCTACGTGCACGGGTGATCTCGGCGTCGACGTCGACGCTCACCTGAGCCATGCCGCCCTTGGATCGCGTCGTCGCCAAGATCTCTCCGCCAGGCCCGACCACCTTCGCCTGGCCGAGGAACCTCAGTGATCCGGTCACCCCGGTCAGGTTCGACGACACGACGAAGACCTGATTCTCGGCAGCCCGGGCGCAGTCGTACAAATCGAACAGCCGTGACTGTCGGTCGGCGGGCAACCGCGCGGCCCGGTCGGTCACGCTGGCTGGCCACGCCGACAGCGCGGCGATGACGCGAGCCCCGTCGATGGCAAGGGTTCGTGCTGACTCGGGAAAGGTCTTGTCGTAGTCGATGAGCATGCCGAGGCGCCCCACTGGCGTGTCGAAGGCTCGGAATGAGTCTCCGGCGCAATAGGCTTCGCTTTCGCCTGCAGGCTGATGAACCTTGCGGTGACGACCGAGAATTCCGTCACCCGACACACAGACCGCAGTGTTGTACCTGCGGTCTGCATCGGCCTCCGTATAGCCGATGCAGACGGTCATGTCGCCTGCCGCAGCGATGATCGCCGCCAACTCGGGTCCGTCCGGGTCGAGTGCCGGTGGTAGCTCGTAATGGTCGGGCGCCCGCAGATCCCCGATGTATCCGCCGATCGACGCGTCGGGAAAAACGAGTAGATCCACATTGTCGCGCGCCGCGACCTCGATGATGCCGAGCGCCTTGGACAGCCCACGATCGACGTCGCGCCCGAAGTGTGCGGCAAGTGCACCGAGCGTCACCGTGGTCATGTCATCGAACCCTACCCACCGCAACGAGTGTCATGCAGCACCCAGTCCGGTCACCGACGAGGCCACGGCCACGGTCACTTCGCCATCGGGCCACCGCAGTCGAACACCAGGTTCTGGCGTCAACCGCCCGCATGCCGCTGACGTCACGGGTCCGCCCGCAGGCGCGAGGTTCCGACGGTCAGCCGTCAACATCGCGTATCCGGGGAAACAGGTGAGCCAGGACCCCATGTCGGCGGCGGCGGGAATCGGAATGGCAGCGACGTCGAGTTCGGCGCCGGTCCCCGACGCCTCGGCGAGCATCCCGAGAGTGCCCGTGATCCCTGCCATGCTGACGTCTTTCGCTGCGGCGGGACGTGTCTCGCTTACGAATCGAGCCATCTGCGCCAGTTCTGTCGTGCTTCTACTGCTGGTGCTGTCCCACTGTGTTCCGTGGTATCCGGGACGCCAACCACCTCCGAGATCAACCGTCAGCGAGACGACGTCGCCCACCTGACCCCCTGCCGCCGCCACCGGATGGTCGGTTCGCCCCAGCGCGGTCACCGAGAGGGAGGCGGGCACGCCGACCTGGGTGTGACCACCGAGAACCGGCGTCTGCCACGCCTTCGCTGCATCCGACAGACCCCGGATCACCCGCGTCAGTTGTCCTCGAGTTGGCGTGCCAACGGCATCGAGAAGGCCCACCGGAGTTGCTCCCATCGCGGAAAGGTCGTTGATGTTCACCAGCACCGAACACCATCCGGCCCATTCCGGGTCGCGCTCCACCATCGAGGGAAGAATCGCGTCGCAGGCGGCGATGACATCGGTGCCCGGCACAGGTGTGCCGTCGTCACCGCGGAAACCCTTGGGGCCCAAACCGTCAGGTTGATCTGCCAAGGGGCTGAGAACCTCGGCCAGCATCGACTTCGTGGCGTCGACGGTCCGTTGCATCCGTCCGATAGGCCACCGCATCCGACGATGAGTTCGTCCGGCGATTGTCTCGCCGGCCCCGCAATCACGCCAGCCGAGGGAGAAGAACATCGGCGCATAGCGGTCCTGGACGGCCGCATCGAACCGTACGACACCGATCGACTCGGCATGAGCACACGCGGCCCGCACGAGAGCTGCCCCGATCCCGGCGGAGTGCTGGGGGTCCAGCACGACCAGACGGCTACCCGACCACCAACCGATGTCCGGGGTGTGGTTGGGCGCCAGACGAACTCCGCCGACGACAGCACCATCCCGGGTGACCGCGACCAGAACGACGGTTCGGGGGTCATCGTCGATGTCGTCGCGGTCGGAGGAGTCGAACAGTCCCTGGCGTTCGACGAACTCGCGATGGCGTAGTGCATGATGGGCGGTCACCGCGGACGGTTCGTCGGCAACTCGGATGAGGAAGGGCGGCAGAGCCGGGGGCTGGCCGGCCAATATCGAGAGATCCCGGTGGGCGGTTGTGTGTGGAGTCGTGTCTCGACCATCGAGAATCATGTCACCCTCCGACGTTCGGTAACACGCTGCACGCACCACAAGCCGCGCAACCCGCACGTTGATCCGACCCCGACATGCCGATCAGTTGCAGATGTCCGGCGACCTCGCGGCTGATCTTCTCCACGATGGCGGGATCGGGGGCCCGCGCGTCGTCGACGTCGACGGCGAGGGTACCGACATGTGGTCGGAAAGGAACGATGAACGGATACACTCCTGTATCCGCGAGTTGCTGTGCGCCGCGGATCATCTCGTCCGGGTCCTCGCCAAGACCGACCAGGAGGTAGGTGGACACCTGGTTTCGACCGAACACTCGGACGGCCTCGTCCCAGGCGGCGCGGTATTCGTCGAGCGACACCGTTGCCTTGCCGGGCATCCAACGCCGACGAACCTCGTCGTCGAGAGATTCGACGTGGATGCCGATCGCGTCAGCTCCGGCCTCGCGCAGTTCCGTGATGGTGTCGAGCGTGGCCGGTGGCTCGCACTGCACCTGGATCGGAAGGTCGGGGACCGCAGACTTCACCGCGCGGACACAGCGTGCCAGGTGTTTTGCGCCACGGTCACGACCTGCCGACGTGCCTGTGGTCATGACCATCTGCGTGACACCGTCGAGTTCGACGGCTGCACGCGCGACTGCCGCGAGGTCGGCGGGCTTCTTCACCGCAACTGTCGACCCCGACCGCAGTGACTCCTCGATCGAACAGAATCGACACCGCTGGGTCGCGTCGTAGCGGATGCAGGTCTGCACGACGGTCGTGGCAAGAACATTGCTGCCGTGCAGTTTCGCGATCTTCTCGTAGCTGACACCCTCGTCGGTGACCAGGTCGTAGAACCGCGGACGAGAGATGGCTTGTACGACGAGTCCGGTGTCGTGGCCGTCGTAGAGGACATGATCGCCGTCGAAGCTGAACGGGCTGGCGGGATTTCGTGGGATCGCAGCGTGAAGGCCGTCGATCATCAGGTGTCCGTCGTCAGTCGGCCCGGCACCACCGGTCCGGTTGACGGGAGGGGTGCCGCGGATACCCAGCAGGGCGAGATCTGTACGGGTGGAAACGGTCACGTGTGTGCTCCGTTCGGTGGAGAGTGGAAGTGAAGCCGAGGCATCGATGGCCCGTCATGTCTGGTTGGCTGTCAGGAAGCGACGCGGACGTGTCCGTGCGTGTCGTCGAGCGCTTCGACGATCGAGTCGGCGACGTACTTTGCGTCGGCGTCGATTCCGAGGAATCGTCCCGATCCCCAGGTGTGCATCCATGGCAGTCCGATGAAGCTCAGGCCGGGTACCTGGGTGATTCCACGCGTTTGCATGGGACGCCCCCCGCCGTCGAACGCACTCGCTTCGATCCAGCGGTAATCCGGTCGGAAACCGATCGCCCACACGATGCTGGTGACGCCCGATTCGATGAGATCGAGATGTGTGGGCTCAGCGTCGGGCTGCCACACGGGTTCGTATCGCGACGGTGGAGGTGCTTGAATCTCGCGGGCGTCGATATAACGGTCGATGTCGGCGCAGATCGAGTTGTACACGGAATCGGCCTTGTCGAGCGCTGAGCGCAGCGTCGGCGCGAAGGTCAGTCCTGAGTCCTTGCCGCCCGTGAGCGAGCCGTAGAGCCGCATGCCCTCTGTGGCGAACTGGCGGAGGTCGACGTCGCGGCCACCGTCTCGACCCGTCACGTAATGGTTTGTCTTCTCCTGTGCCGCTTTGCCTCCCGGGTACTGTGCGGTGGGGGTGTCGTACAGGCCCATCTCCGCCAACCAGGTCATGCAATCTCGTCCGCGATAGCGTCTGGCAACTCGCGGTGCACTGCCCACCGCCAGGTGTACCTGACGGCCGGCCAGGTGGAGATCCTCCGCGATCTGCGCGCCTGACTGTCCACTTCCGACGACGAGGACCGCGCCGTCGGGTAGTTGCCCGGGAGCGAAGTACTCCTCGGAATGCACCTGGTGCACCGAAGGATCGAGTGTCGACGCGTACGGCGGGATGACTGGCAGCGGATAACCGCCGGTGGCCACCACGACCTGATCGCACTGCAGTAGTTCGACGTCGCCGCCGGACTGCAGGGTGAGTTCGAATGTTGCCGAGTCGATCTGACGTAGCCGGGATACCGTCGTATGCGTGCGGATCGGGGCGTCGAATGTCTCGAGCCACCCGCCCAGCCACGTGACGACCTCGTCTCGGGTCATGAAGCCGTCGGGGTCGGGACCGTCATAGGCGTAGCCGGGGAGGCGGCAGTGCCAGTTCGGAGTGACGAGAGTGAAGTTGTCCCACCGTGCGTCGGCCCAGGCGTGCGTCGGTGTCTTCGACTCCACCACGACGTGCTCCACCTGTGCCTGGCTGAGATACCAGCTGACCGACAGACCCGCCTGTCCGCCTCCGACGATGACAACCGGCACATGAATGGCCTGCGTGGGCGCGCTCATGAGGCAGCCTGGGAGTTCGGGGTGGCGGGAAGGGGCGGATACATGTCGACGATGTGCACACGTGCATCGGACTCGAACCGTTGTGCCGTGCCGGTGATCTCGTCGATCGTCGCTGCCGCGGAGGTGCACGCGAATCCGTACTTGGCGCGCACCCGCTCTGCGGCCTCGCGCAAAGCAGTGGTGCACCTTTGGCAGAAGTCGGCGACCGAGTAGTCGTCGCCGGCTCGGAGGTGATCGTGCATCACGAGACTCGGTGAGTAGCAGTTCTGCGTGGCTCCATCGGGCCACCGGACCACAAACGTCATTTCAGGCATGGGCCAGATCCCTCCACCCTGTGGTGCCGGTCGCGTCGAGTTCGGTGAGTGGTCCGTAGACGTCGGGACGGCGGTCGCGGAGGTGGAACATTCCGCCGCGCATCGTCGTGAACGTCTCCGCGATGTTGATGTCGGCGACAGCCATACCCTCCGACAGCAGGGTGGTCGCCAGTACGTTGCCGCCGGGGTCGACGATCTTGGCGTTGGCGACGTAGCGCAACGATCCGAACGTTCCGGACTGGTTAGAAGCGATCCAGAACACCTGGTTGTCGAGCGCTCGCGCGGCGTCGAACAGGTTGAATCGGTAGGTCCAGCGGTCTTCCTGCAGGTTCTCCGCCGTCGCGGTACGGGCGGCAGGCCACGCCGACAGGCTGGCGATGATCTCGGCGCCATCGAGGGCCATCAACCGTGCGGCCTCGGGAAATGCCTTGTCGTAACAGATCTGGAGTCCCACACGTCCGACGGGTGTGTCGAAGACGCCATACCGGTTACCCGACGAGTACGACATGTTCTCGCCCAGGGGCTGATGCACCTTGCGGTAGCTACCGTAGATGTGTGTGCCGTCGAGAACCGCTGCTGCGTTGTACCGGGTCTCGCCGTCGTCGGCGAGCTCACAGAAGCCGATCGCGATGACCATGTCCCCGACGATTGCCTGCACACGCTGGATTTCTGGTCCGGCGAGTGTGATCGCAGGCGGAAGCGATCGTGTCGTGTTCTTGATGGTGTCGCCATGATTGCCCAGTGACGAGAGGTAGCCACCGATCGCCGCCTCGGGGAACACGAGGAAGTCGACGCCCGCACGCCTCGCCTCGGCGACGAAGTGTTCGATGGTTGCGTAGTTCTGTTCGAGATCGCGCGAGAAGTTCGCTGCAACGGCTGCCACTCTGGTCATGTCAACTCCGGAACATGGTCGAAGTATGTTGTGCGCATCGTCATGTCACACCATGTAGGTCGAGTTGATGATCGCGCCCTTACGGGCGTAGTGGATGACTGCATCCTGCACGTCGAGTGGATGGGCGGGGATCACACCCTCGATGAGGTCTTCTTCTCGACCGCCGTGCAATGCCAGTCCGAACCGGCAGCAGAAGACGGTTCCGCCCTCGGCGATGAACGTGGCCAGGGAGTCGTTGATGTTCTGCTCGCCTGGGAAGCCGGAGTCGCCTGTCTTCGGGAAGCCGCGTGTGGCAAGGCAATTGATGGCACCCGGACCGTAGAAGTAGATCGCCGACTCGAAACCCTTGCGGAGTGCCCGGGTGGCTTGTAGGACTGCGACGAATGACACTGACGACTCGTGGGCGATGCCGTGTACCAGGGTGAAGTAGGTTTCGCCGTCCTCTGCCTGGTAGTCGGGGAAGATCTTCGTCCCGCCGTAGATGTTCGAGCCCTTGGGCAGGGAGGGATGGGGAATTTCGTTGAGGGACTTGGTGATGTTGTCGCTGATCGACGCGTCGAAGGAAGGCACGATGCTCCTCGGGGTGCTGCCGCGAGTTCTCGCGGGAGTGAACGATGGTGAGGCGACACTGCCTCGCGAGTGGAGCCGTCACCCGCTCTGTGGCGGTACTTGGTCGTTCCGGCTACATCAGCTAGTTCACGCTCGAAGTATTTCGTGGTGGTTACGCGCGGAATAACTCATGGGCCTCGGCGCGCAACAATGGTTATCAGCGGTCTGGTTTGAGCAGCTGGTCGATCAGCGGGCCGACGTCCTCGGCCAGTTCGTCGACGGTCGCGTCGGCGATCTCGGGACGCCGGAACACGTACCTCATGGTGACGAGGCTGAGCATCTGCCCGGCGACGAGGACGAGCCGGCGGTCTCGATCGTCGGCCGCGACGATGTCGCCGAGCGCGAGATGCGCAACGCCAACATAGAAATCCACCATGCGCTTCGACACTTCCTCGTCGGTGACTGCAATCCTCAGCAGTGCGATGGCCCGTTGTCGCTGCGCGTCGTCGTCGTCCCAGAGACGCAGCGCGCGGCGGACGAAATCCCGCCCCGGATGCGACGCGTCCAGTGGGGTATCGAGGAACAGTGCCGTCGGGTCGACGTCGGGTCGCAGGGCCTCGACCGTCAGGGCACGTTTGTTGCCGAAGTAGTGGTGGATCAGGGCGGCGTCGACTCCCGCACGGCCGGCAATCGCCCGCATGGTGGTCCGCTCGAAACCTCTCTCTGACAGAAGCTCTCGGCTCGCGGAAAGGATGGCGTTGCGCGTGGCAGCGGAATCCGAAGACGGGGGCCGTCCGGTTCTTCGGCCGCTCACGCTGATGTGCTCTGCCTGGCCAACGACAGCATCTTCTCCTCGATGGTCGCGGGCACTGTGGTCACGCTTGCATGTATGTCTGCGGTGTCGAAGACCTGCTCGAGTTGCGCGGGGTCGGTGTCGACGACCCGGATCGAGGTTCCGGACAGGATCACGGGCACGTCGGCGTCGTTGAGTGCGGAGAAGGTGTTCGCCCAGTCGTCGGTGTCGACCTGCACGGCCCTGGTGTCACCGATGATGTCCTTCTCACTGCCCTGTGCCACGAGTTTTCCCGATGACATGAGCAGCAGACGGTCGCACTCCTGCGCCTCCTCCATGTAGTGCGTGGTCACCAGGACGGCTGTGCCCCGGTCCGATTCGCCCCGAATCGTATCCCACAGTCGCGCGCGTGAGAGTGCGTCGACGCCCGACGTCGGCTCGTCGAGGATCAACGCGTCAGGAGTGTGTGCCAGTGCCACCAGAAAAGCGATCCGACGCTGCGCTCCGAGGGACAATGAACCGATGATCGTGTTCTGGTGTGCTGCGAGGTCCTCGGGGAGTTCCGGCACTGCGACACCGTAGGCTCCGGCTGAGAACTCGAGATTCTCACGGACGGTGAGATCGCGATAGAGTCCGAGATTCTGTGGTACATAACCCAATCGGGCTCGTCGGCCCTGATCGGGCGGACCGTCGAACAGGGTTACCGAGCCGCCTGTGGGTCGTAGCAGCCCGAGCAGCATGCGGATGAGCGTTGTCTTACCGGCACCGTTGGCGCCGAGCAGTCCGACGACCTCACCGCCGCCGACACTCATCGAAACGTCGGCGACGGCAGTGAAGTCGCCGAAGCGCTTCGTCACCTGGTCGGCAGCGAGCAGGGGGCGGTCGGCGGTCATCGCGCACCTGCTGAAACGAGTTGGCGTCGTAGTGACAGCGAGATCACGATGTCCTCCAGGTCGGGGTCTACGGTGGTGGCTCCCGCAGGGGGCCGCTCGGCTGAGTCCTCGGGCCAGTACTCGTGACGCTCATGTCCTCGACGCCACGACCATTCGCGTCGGACCGGGTGAGGTGACGAGGTGATGATTCCGGTGAATCCTGCGCGTACGTCGGCGTACGAACCCTGCGCCAGCGTGCGGCCTTCGTCGAGGACGAGTAGCTGTGCTGCACGTTCTGCCTCGTCGAGATAGGTCGTCGACATGATCACCGCCGAGCCTGCTGCAGCGGACTCGGAGATCATGCGCCACAGATCGATTCGACTCACCGGGTCGACGCCGGTGCTCGGTTCGTCGAGGATGACAAGACGCGGTCGGTGAATGAGCGCCATCGACGTGGCGAGCTTGCGCCGCATGCCGCCCGAGAGTGCGCCGGCCGGTCGGTCAGTGGCCACGGTGAGTCCTGCGCGCTCGATCATCTCGTCACGACGTGCGACGAGTTCGTCGCCCCGCAGGCCGTACATCTCGCCGACGAAGTCGAGGTTCTCCCGCACGGTGAGTGCGGCCCAGCACCCGGGACCGGCGGGAAGGTACCCGAGGTGCTGTTTGTCCGGTGACGTGATCGTCCCGGAGTCGCAGACCACCTCGCGCGCAAGAGCTCGCAGGAGCGTCGTCTTGCCTGCGCCGTCACCGCCGACCGCAGCCAGAATCGTTCCGTCGGTGAGTTCGACCGACACGTTCTCGAGAGCGACGGTGTCGCCGAAGCGAACGGTCACCGACGACGCCGCGGCGATCATGACGCCGTACCGCTGGTCGTATCCGTATGCCCTTGTGCCGGTACGTCCTTATGTGCATTGGGCGCCAGATCGCGACGGAAACGCAGTGTCGCGGCGGTGAATACGACGACGGCCATCACCGCCAGAACCAGTAGCGGGACCCAGAGCGAGCCGATTGATGCGCCTCGGATCATGACGCCTTGCGAGATCATCGTGAAGTAGGTGAGCGGGAGTAGGTAGCCGATCCAGCGGACCCCGGCCGCCATGGCGTCGAGCGGAAATATCATGCCCGACAACAGGATTTGTGGCATGAGAAACAGAAAGGCGGTTTGGATGGCCTGCCCGGTGGTCTGCGAGATGGTGGAGATCAGCACGCCGAGTCCGAGGACGACGAACAGAAATAGTGCAGCGCCGAGTGCGAAGACCCCGACATTGCCGTTGAACGGCACACCGAAAAGCCACATGCCGAGCACGGTCACGATGATCATGTCGATGGCCGCGAGAAGGAAGTAGGGCGCTATCTTGCCGAGAATCACCTGGCTGGGCTTGATCGGCATGACGGCCAGCTGTTCGAGGGTTCCTGCCTCACGTTCGCGTACCAACCCGATGCTGGTGACGATCGTGCCGATGAAGGTGAGGATGAGGCCGATGATCGCGGGGACCATGACCCACGATGTCTTGAGTTCCGGGTTGAACAGCACGTGGACCTTGACGCTGTTGCCCATCTTGTTGAGCAAGCCCGATGTTGCTTGGGCGCCAAACAGATTCGATCCGTCGAGCAGGGCTTCGACTGGCGGTTGGCCTGGTGTGCTGCGCCCGGTGACGAAGGCGGTGTCGACCTTGTTGTCGCGCAGCAGCTCCGTGGCGTCGGCCTCGGTGCCGTCGGTGTCAACGGTCGTGACGTCGAAATACTCCGGCAACGACTTCGCGAACTGCGTTGCCTGCGGGCCGACGACCGCAGTCGTCGACGACGACACGTAGAAATTGGCCGCGTACCCGAAGATCACGAGTAGCAGCAGCGGTAGTACGACCAACATCGCCAGGGTGCGCGGATCGCGCCGTAACTCGCGGAATTCCTTCAGGATCATCGCTCGCATGTGGCGAGTGTAAGCACAATGACCGCCAAAAGTCATCACCTGATGAATTAAAAGTGCGGCGTGCATCGCACGAACAGGGGGCGACGGCTGTTCGCCGTCGCCCCTGTTCGTCAGAACGTCAGGACATCAGTCCTCGATCGTCTCCAGCTGTCCGAAGATCTCCTCGCGACGATCTTCGAACTGCGACGGGAGCTGGAAGCGCATGCCGAGTTCCTGCGGCGACTCGTCGCAATCCCAGCCGCCATCGGCGTGGGTGACAGCGATCTCGAACAGTGCTCCACCCGGTGAACGCACATAGACCGACTTGAAGTACTTGCGGTCCTTGAGCTCGGAGATGTCGGTGTAGCCTGCACCTTCGATCTCGAACTTGAGCTCGTCCTGGTTCTCGAGGCTCGACGCATTCCATGCGAAGTGGTGGTAGGTGCCTGCGCCGTAGCTCCAGGTGCCCTGGTCGTCGGTGCGGTTGCCCACCAGCTCGACCCAGTTGCCCACCTTCTCGTTGCCGACGCGGAATGCGGCGCGGTCGCCGTCCTCGATGATGTCGCCCTGCGAGTAGAAGACATCCTCGGCGAAGTCGACCATCCGGTCCGGGGTGTGGGCGTGGATGCCGACACCGTGGATTCCGTGGATCGCATGCTCCTGCGGAACACCGTTGCCCGAGTAACCCTCACGTGCATCGTTGTCGTTGGTGACAAAGACGTACTCCAGGCCCGACGGATGACGGAATGCCAAGCGGCGCTGCCCGAACACCTCGATGTCCTGGACGTCCTTGACGTCGTGTTCGGTCAGACGGGAGTGCCAGTAGTCGAGCGAGTTGGTGGGCACCGACAGCAACACCTCACGCGCCTGGTTGGTGCCGGGCTTGCCGAAGCGACCCTGCTGCGCCCACGGGAAGGTGGTGATCACGCTCGACGGATCGCCGTTGGCGTTCGAGTAGTAGAGGTGGTAGATCGGCAGCGAGCCGTCGAACAGCACGGTGCGCTTGATGAAGCGCATACCGAGCGTCTTGACGTGGAAGTCGACGTCCTCCTGCGCGCCTGCGACGGAGAGGGTGACGTGGTGTGAACCTTCGACAAAGGCCATGATTTCTTTCCTTTCAATGGTGAAGCGAACTTCGTTCTGGTGGGTGAAGCGAACTTCGTTGTTATCCAGAGGTTTTTGAGTGGGTGATGGGCGATCAGGATGCGGTGGTGAGCAGCGCGGACCCGTAGATCGGAGCCGTGATGTCCTGGACGATGGTGTTCTGGTGACTGTGCAGCATGCTGAAGTCGCGCCAGATCCGTTCCATGCGGGAGCCGTTCACGAGGTGGCTGGAACCCGAGGTCTTCATGAGCGTGCCCTCGAGTACCTGCCACGCAGCAGCTTGCGCTGTGTAGGCGCACCGTCCGATGCCCGCGTCGTCGGTCAACGAGAACGACCCCTCGCCCTTCGCCGCACGTGTCGCACACTCGGTGAACTGTTCGGCGGCGGCGTCGAGTGTTGCCTCGGCCACCTGCAGTCGCGTTGCCGCATCCGCGTACCAGAGCTGGTAGGTCGGATTCTCCGACCGAAGTGTGATGGGCGGCAACGCAGTCCGCTTGGTCGTGATGACCTCCCGGTACTGATCGAGAGCGCCGAGCGCACCACCGACACCGAGGCTCGCGAGCTCGAGCGTGAAGGTCGACAGCCCCCTTCCGTTGTAGATCGGGTTCTTGTGCAGTGCGTAACCCGGAGTTCCGTCGTCGACGGCGATGTCGGTGATCGCCTTGCCGAGGAGTACGTGAGAATCGGGGACGAAGCCGTCGGTGATCTCGACGGTGTGCGAGCTGGAGCCCTTGAGCCCCAGTGTCTTACCCCAGTCGTCGCGCACGGTCCAGATGTCTCTCGGAGCCATGAACACGCTCAGCGGACCCTGACTGCCGTCCTCGTTGACCGGGAACACGTGGCCGAGGAAGTGGGTGGAGTACGCGCCGCCGGAGGCATAGGGGAAGACACCGTTGACGATCCAGCCGCCGTCGACCTTCGTCATCCTTCCGCCGGGAGCCGACGTACCGCACGCTGCCGTATGCGCGCTGGCGAAGAACTCGCGTTGCGCCTCCTCGGGCCACCACGATGCCATCCACAGCACATGCGCCGAGGCGAGACAGAAGCCCCAGGCGGTGCTCATGTCTGCGCGTGCGATCTCTCGAACCACTTTGAGGTATGCGGCGATCGGGAACTCGTAGCCGCCGAATGTCCTCGGCCGCAGCAGGTTGTAGAGGCCTGCGCGCATGAAGGACAGATGGAGGTCCTCGGAATAGAAGGTGCGCTCCTCCGTCTCGGGTGCTTCCGCTCGGATCTGCGGAGCGAGTTCGGCGACGACGGCGAGTGCTTCGGCGACCGTGAGGTCTTTCGGCGGGTCGACGACGGCGACTTCTCTTGGTGGGATGGGCATCTGGACTCCTCTGCTGCTGGTGAGTTTGGTTGGTGAATGTGGGTGCTGGTAGGCGACTGGTTATCGGGTGACGGGGGACTACTGGGCGACGTAGCCGCCGTCGCAGGCGAGCTCGGCGCCTGTCACGTACGCGGCGTCGTCACTGGCCAGGAAAGCGATAACGGCGGCAACCTCGGCCGGTCGACCGACTCGCGCCATGGGGATCACCGGTGCGAAGACGGAGTCGTCGGCCCCGCCGAGCATCGCGGTGTCGATAAATCCGGGATGAACGGAGTTGACGCGGACACCGTCGGGCGCCCAGGCGACCGCAGTGCCCTTGCTCATGCTGCGGAGAGCGCCCTTGGCCGCGTGATAGGCGGGTGACACCGTTGCGGTTCCGACGAATCCGAACATGGAGCTGACGTTGACGACGGAGCCGCCCGTCTTCTTGAGTGCCGGGCCGACTGCCTTCATCCCGAGAAAGGCGCCGGTCTGCAGAATGGCGATCACGTGCTCGTAGCTGTCCCGCGTGCTCTCCTCGATCGTGCGGAGATCGCCGATACCCGCGTTGTTGACGAGTGCGTCGATGCGGCCGTGCTCGGCGAGTGTCTGCTCGACCACTGCGTCCCAGCCGTCTTCGTCGGTGACGTCGAGGGTGGCGAACGACCCGCGCGAGAACGGGACGCGGAGTTCCTTGGTGATCTGTTGTGCGTCGGCGTCATTGACGTCGGTGGCGATGACGACGGCGCCCTCGTCGGCGAGGCGCTGCGCTGTCGCGCGGCCGATCCCGCCGGCCGCCCCGGTCACGATCGCGACCTTCCCGTCGAATCGATTCACTGTGCTTCCTCACTCTGCGCTTGTGTGTTGAGCCGGACGATTCCGGTGATACCCTTGCGATTTCGCATGTCGTCGAATGCGGTCTCAATGTCAGCCAGCTCGTAGACGTCCGTGACGATCGCCGACGGATTCAGCGCGCCTGCGTCGAGGAGCTCCGCGAACCTGGGGATCATCGAGATGATGTCGCCGCCGCCGGTCTGGGAACTCAGGATTCGTTTCGACCCGATCGCGAACTCGTACCCGTGCAGGGTGACCGTGGCGCTGGGGCTTTCCATTCCGGTCGGCACGACCGTCCCGCCGCCGCGCGTCATCGCGAATGCCTGCTCCATGGCCGCGGTGCGTCCAGCGGCTTCGAGGGCGACGTCGACGCCGCGTCCGTCGGTGAGTGCCTTCACCTGCGCGACGGGATCCGACTCCTCCGGGTCGACGAGGTCGGTGGCCCCGAGTTCGCCTGCGAGAAGGCGCCGGGACTCGATGGGCTCGACGGCGATGATCTGACCGGCTCCGGCAAGAACTGCAGCCTGGACCATCCAGAGTCCGAGATGCCCGCAGCCGAGAACAGCCACCGAATCTCCGGCCTTGACCTGCGCGACGTCGAATACTGCCCCGAGACCCGAGACGATGCCGCAGCCGAGCATTGCCAGGTGCTTCGGATCGGCGGCGCTGGACACGACGACCACGTTGGATTCGCGGTAGATCATCTCTTCGGCCATGGTGGCGACGCCGCCATCGGCATGGACTGCCCGGCCCTCGGCGTCGGTGCCGATGACCCGGGACATGCCGTCGAAGATCTGCTCGCAGGCGCCGGGGGCGTCGTGCTCGCAGTAGTAGCAGTGGGTGCACTGGGCCGACCCGACCACGATCACCCGGTCGCCGGCCGCGACTCGGGTGGTGTCCGGTCCAACTGCCACGACGGTGCCCGTCGCACTGTGTCCGGGAATGAGCGGAAACGGGGTGAGCCCGTCGCCGCCGACACTCAGGGTGTCGGTGATGCACATCGCCGCCGCGTCGAGACGGACATGTACCTCGCCTGCCTCCGGAGCCCGAAGGGTCACGTCGATCACCTCGAGCCTGCCCGCCTCGGGAACGACGACTGCCTTCATCGGAATCCTCCAGAAAGTGGTGGTGGGCGACTGATCGCCGTGCTGATCGGTGGGGTGACATCGCCCTGATTGCGTGTCACACTCGAAGCTATTCGTGACCGGCATCACTGCCATCACGGATGCGTGCACATCGATGTTGTGGATGCGAACACCCTCACAGTGAGGGCGTCAGTGTCCGTGGCGAGAAAGAACTACTGCAGTGACAAAGATTTGCGACGACGCAAGTCGAGAGCGAGAAACGCACTCAGCCGAGTGGTCGGGTGATCACGACCTCAGCGTCGAGGAGTGGGGGCCGGCGATCGCCGCACTCACCACCCGATTCGACGTGCGGCCCGATTCGGCCAATGACTTCCACGGCAGACTCCGGGCGCATGTCGCCGACGGAATCGGGTTGTGCGACTTGGTGACCGGTAAGCACGAGGCTTACCACGACCCGGCCGGACGCGACGGTGCAGCTCCCGTCCACATGCTCTCCTTGCAATTGAACGGCCACGCCACGATGGAGGTCGACGGCCAACAGTGCGTGTTCCGCCCGGGCGACATCGGCTTCTACAGCGCTGACCGAGTAGGGCTCGTGGCCAGCAGCGACGACTACCGCAGTCTGTGCCTGACGCTCCCGTCGAACGCCATCAGCATCCCGATCGACTACATCCGGCATGTGCAGGCGCGCACGCTCGGGCCCGACCGTGGATTGACCCCCGCGGTCGCAGGACTACTGATCTCTCTCAACGAGACTCTCCCGAAGGTCGGTCCGGCCCAACGGGCCAGAGCTTTACGCAGCGCGGTGGATCTCGCTGTGACGCTGGTCCTGCAGGAGGTCGGCGAGTCGGTGGTTCCGAAGGACCCGACGCAGCGGCTGCGCGAGCAACTGTTCGCCTACATCGAAGATCATCTCGACGATCCCGAGTTGGACGTGAAGCAACTCGCAGACGCCCACTATGTCTCGGTTCGGCAGGTGCACAACGTGTTTCGGGGGGCGGGTCAGACTGCCGCCGAACGAATCCGGACACGGCGGATCGAGCTGGCGCAACGCGAACTCGCCGATCCGGCACAGTTGACGGTGCCCGTCGGGCAGATCGCGATGCGCTGTGGCTTCGCCAATCCCTCCCATTTCGGCAACCTGTTCAAGGAGCGGATCGGTGTGACCCCGGCCGCCTACCGCGCCTCTGTTCATCCGGGACTTGGCTGACCCCTCGCAAACCCTGCGCGTCCACGACAGATCGGTGCGCGAACGCGACAGTGCGCGGTGATCGACGCCGGATACGCTCACGAATCACCGACTAGTGGACGGAGCGCAGCGTGGCGTCGAACCCTCATCTTTCTTCTCCATTGATCGAGTGGGGCGCCGAGCCCGCCGATATGACGACCGCCGTACTGGCTGTGCACGGGCGTGGGCAGAGTCCGGACTTCATGAGGGAGCAATCGCATCGACTCGATGTCGCAGATGTCCGGTACTGCGCACCCGCCGCCGACGGCGATTCGTGGTATCCGCGACCGTTTCTCGAACCCATCGATGCCAATCAGCCGAGCCTGAACCACGCGCTCGACGCCATCGATGCACGGGTAGACGCGCTTGTCGAGTCGGGGATCGATACTGCGCGGCTCGTGGTCTGGGGCTTCTCACAGGGCGCGTGTCTCCTTGCTCACTGGGCGCTGACCCGGCCACGGCCTGTCGGCGGGATCATCCTGTTCACCGGCGGCTACATCGGACCAGAAGACGTTGTGGCGCAGGCTCAGTCGCTCGACGGTGTTCCCGTGGTGGTGCGCAGTATCGAGCACGATCCCTTCGTGCCGCCTGAGCGGGTCACGCAGACTGTCACCGCGCTCCGCGCGGCTGGAGCCGATGTCGACGCCCTGATCGTTCCGGGCGACGAGCACATCATCACCGATGAGGCGATCGACGCTGCACGGAAGCTGTTGCGTCGCGAGGAGACGATGTCGCTCACGTAGTGGCCACAACACAAGGCGCTCCGCGGGCCATGATCTGTTGCCGCGGAGTGCCTTTCGTCTCGCTGCTATCGGTTGGTCGTCGCTGCACCGTGCCGGTGCAACAGGTCGAGATCGGTGACCGAGACATCCCACAATCCCGCACCGCCCGCGTTGCGATTGGTGTTCTGGATGTTGGCGCCCCCGTCGACCGAGAGGATCTCGCCGGTGACGTAGGTGGCGTCGTCGCTGAACAGGTACGCCACCGAACCGGCGATCTCCTCCGGACGTCCCGGCCGTCGCATCGGTGAGGTACCGGCGCGACGGATCATGTCGTCGCGCCCTGCGGGGCCGAAAATCTGCGTCGGGACGATACCCGGCGCGATGCCGTTGACCCGCACTCCGATGGGGCCGCCGTAGACGGCCGCGCCGTGGACGAGCCCGATGACTCCGTGCTTCGACGTCGTGTATGCCAGTAGATCGTTGCTGCCGCGCAATCCGGCGATCGACGAGGTGACGACGATCGCGCCGTGCCCACCCGTCTTGTGGAACTCGCGGAACGCGCCACGAACTCCGAGAAACGGGCCGCGGAGGTTCACGGCCATCACCGCATCCCACTCGTCGACAGAGACGTCGACCAGGGGGGCAGTCGATCCCGCGATACCGGCGTTGAGGAAGTGGAAGTCCACCGCGTCGAATCGATCGAGCGCGGCGGCGAGGTAGCTGTCGACGCCACTCTCCGTGGTCACGTCTGCGCCCACCCCGATCGACTCGGTCGACAGCGCGGATGCGACCTCACGTGCAGCGGCTTCGTCGAGGTCGACGGCGACGATGTGCACACCTTCGTCGGCGAGGCGGACGGCGGCAGCGCGCCCGAGACCACCTGCGGCTCCGGTGACGACCGCCACCCGCCCGTTCAGTCCGGTTATGGTCATGACTGTGAACCTCCGATGGCATCGGGCGACGACGCCGACCGACGTGACCGGCGGTCGAGTTCGTCTGCGAGAATGGGAAAAGCGGTCGTCGCGGACTGGAAGCCCAGCGCGCTGGAGATCTCCATCACTTCAAGGATCTCCTCCTTCGTCGCGCCGTGGTGAATTGCGTTGCGAATGTGTAGCTTCCAGCCTTTGACGTAGAGATGTGTCGCGGCAGAGTCGAATGCGATGTAGATCAGTTCTTTGACCTTGGGCGAGAGGGACCCCGTGCGCCACGGCAATGCCGAGAACTCGGTGTACGCCTCGAACATCTCGGGATCGAGTTCGAGGATCTCGTCCCAGAACTCATGCCAGTAGCCACGCTCGGTGGTGAACTGCTCCTGCAGGGACCGCTGGTATGAGGTCAGTTCGGCCGGCGTGTCGCGCAGACCCTCCTCCTCCAGCACCTCGGTGAGCAGGGGCACACCGATGTTCATCGCGTGGATACCGAGCGTTGCCGTCAGCTCGATGGTCTCCATGATCTCGTCGGGAGTAGCACCGTGGTCGAGTGCGGCCCTGATGTGTTGACGAACGCCGGGGCTGTGCAGGTGCGTCGCGGCGGCGTCGACCGCGAGGTAGATCAGTTCCTTGGTCTTGTCGTCGAGGTGGTTCTTCTTCCACGGAACCTCGGCGAGGTCGGCGTAGGCGGCGAGAAAGGCCGGCCGCAGGTCGAGAATCGACTGCCAACCGTCGTCCCATGTCCCATGAATATCCCGAATGCGTTGAGCGAGCGCCTTCTTCGATGCTTCTGAGTCCGCTGCGGAATCATCGGCCACGGGATCGTCGACGTTGTTGTCGATCCAGCGTGCGATCTCCGTGTGGTCGGCGCCCGGTTCCAGCTCGGTCTGTGCACGCTCCCACATCGCGACCGCCTGCTCGCCGAGGAGCGCGGGCGCACCCACTTTCGCGGCCAGGTCGGTGGCGATCTTCATGTCCTTGAGCATCAGCGCGAGCGCGAAGCCGGAGTCATAGGTGCCGGGGAGAATGAAGTTCGGGTACTTGTTGTCGGTCGAGCCGCTCCGTCCGCTGGACGTGTTCACCATGTCGATCAGCACCGCCGGGTCGAGTCCGAAGCGCTGTGCAGCGGCGGCTGCCTCCGCAGTTGCCAACAGGTGTGTTGCCGAGAGCAGGTTGTTGATCGCCTTGATGGCGTGCCCGGCTCCGACGTCGCCGCCGAGCCGCGGGGTGCCCAGCGACTCCAACACGGGGCGGACCGTGTCAAAAGCCTCGGGGGAGCCGCCAACCATGATCGTCAGCTTGCCGTTCTCTGCGCCCTTGACCCCACCGGAGACCGGTGCGTCGACCAGGGTCACATCGGCCGCGGACAACGTTTGTGCGAGTTCGCGAGTCGACGCCGGATCGGACGAACTCATGTCGACGACGACACTTCCGGGCGCGAGTGCAGCAGCGTCGAGCAGATCCCGGACGACGGCTTCAACGACAGTGGAGTTGGGCAGCATGAGGATGACCACCGACGCCGCCCGTGCCGCCTCGACGGCCGTGACCACGCCGGTACCCCCGTTCGCGGTCAACCGATCCCGAGCCGCGGGGTCGAGGTCGAAGCCGGTGACCCGATATCCGGCGCCGATCAGACGCGCGGCCATCGGGGAGCCCATATTGCCCAGTCCGATGAGTGCGATGTCGGGAAGGACCTCGGTGCTCATCGGAGCGCTCCCACGCTGCTCTGGTCGGATGAGTTCGTGTCGGCCTCGACCGTCTCGGCCGCCGCCACGAAGTCGGCGTCGTCGAGTGGGTCGGCCCAGGTGGTGACTCCCAGGGAGATGGCGGTGTGCGTCATGAACGACTCGGCTCCCGCACCGTGCCAGTGTTTCTCACCGGGTGGGCACCAGACCGTGTCGCCGGCCTTGAGCCTGCGGACCTCGGTTTCGGTCCCGATCAGACCTTCGCCTGCCAGGACCTGCAGGATCTGGCCGTGCTCGTGGTGATGCCAGAAGGTGCGCGCCCCGGGAGTGAAGTTGACCGAGTTGATGGTGATCCCATCGGTGGCGGGCATGGTCAGGTAGTTGTACACGTTGCCGGTGAACTTCGACCCTGTCTTGCCTGCGGTGCCCGAGTGGTCGAGGGAGTGAATGAGTTTCATGCGTCGTCCTCGTTCGTGGTGGGTTGTAGGCGAACGTTCCCGGAGAGGTCGCCGATCGCGTCGACGACCGTGTTGCTGATGCGGTCGGCGTAGCCGAGTTGGATCGCGAGGCCGAAGGCGGCAACCGGTGCGGACGAGTTGGGACTCGTGACGCCGAGACCCGCGGCCAGATCGCAGTACGCGAGAACGTCTTTCATCATCAACGAGTTGGTGAGACCGCCTTCGAGGTAGTCGCCGTGGATGATCTTCGGGAAGCGGTTCTGGGTCGCGAAGTTGACGCCGGAACTGCTGTTCAACACGTCGAGCAGTACGTCGAGGTCGAGCCCGGCCTTGCGTCCGGCGACCATCACCTCGGCTGTCGCCGACAGCGAGATCGCGTTGAGGAAGTTGTTCAGCAGCTTCACGGTGTGGCCCGCGCCGACGTCGCCGCAATGAAAGACCTTGGCGGAAAAGAGATCGAGGATTGGGCGTGCGGATTCGAGAACGTCCCGCTGGCCGCCGACCATGAGGGTCAGCGCGCCCTTTTCCGCCGCAGCTGCTCCGCCGGAGATCCCGGCATCGAGTAGGGCGACCTCGCGTTGGGCGAGTTCGGCCGCGAGCACCTTGGTGGACGCGGGTTCGGAGGTGCTGAGGTCGACGATGATCTGTCCCGGCGAGGAGTGCTCGAGGATTCCGTCGGCGCCCCTGACGACGCTCTCGACGATGCGGCTGTGCGGCAGCGACAGCAGCACGACGTCCGCGCTGCTGATGACATCCTTGACCGAGGTGGCTCTGGTGGCGCCGCAGTCGGCCACGTTGGCTGCCACGGTGTCGAAGCCGATCACCTCGACCCCGGCGTCGACGAGGCAGCGTGCCATGCGACCGCCCATGTTGCCCAGGCCGATGAATCCGACGGGACCGCCACGGCCCGACTTCTCTGATGTGACGTCAGACAACGTCTGCTCCTCTCTGTGCGGCTGCGACGCAGCGCGATGGTGTTGGCGTAGGGGCGATGACGACCGCGAACTCTGCGGTGTCGTGCGCGGGGAAGCGCGTCATGACCTCCGGATCGTGGCCGGGCACCAGGATGGCGTTGCGCTCGTCGACGATGCGCTTCATCGTGTCGAAGCCGGCGTACATCGCCTCGAGGTCGGCGACGACGAGGAACGGCATGTCCCGCTCGATCTCCTCGTAGTAGTGCGTCGCGTCTGAGCTGAGCAGGACGGTGCCCACCTCGGTGTTGACCAGGACGATCGCCTGCCCCGGGGAATGACCGCCGAGTTCGATCAACTCGATTCCCGGAGCGATGTCAGAACGCCCCTCGAAGAAGGTCATTCGTCCCTGGCGTGCGATCTCGCCGAGCAACTCGAGCTCCCGTGTCTCGGCAGAGTGTCGAAACTGCAAGCGATGCGCCATCTCTCCGGTCCAGAAATCGAACTCGGTCTTCGGGGTGATGATCGGCGACCGCGGGAACAGGTCGAGGTTGCCGGCGTGATCGTAGTGAGCGTGGGTCAGGATCACGGTGGCGTCATCAGGGTCCACGTCGAGGGCTGTGAGTGCATCAGCGGGGTGGATGAGGTGGCCGCGTTGGCGTGCCCGCCCGCCCTCGACGCTGTATCCGGTGTCGACGACGAAGGTGCGCTGAGCGTTTCGCACGATCCAGATGAAATAGTCCATGCCGATCGGGCCATCGGGCTCGTCGTAGAGATGATGATTGAGATACACGAGGCTACGCAGCGTCTGCCTCGACGCGTAGCGCACTGCGAGCACCTCGTAGACGTCGTCGTCCATCAGGTTCACCGGATTTCCGTTATGCATGTGTCCCCGGGGCCGAGGACTGAGATGTCATACGGTAAGGCAATATCCGGCCGATGCCTATGGCGTTGATCGACGGCAGCTGATCTGTGCGCAAATCTTAAGCCGGACAGCGCGATTTCTAGATCTCCTTACCCCGAGACGTCAATAGGCTGAGCGTTGGATCAGACCGTCATGACTCGGATATATGACAATCAATGCAGGAGGAACCATGAAGTTCGACGACACGCACGACGAGACGTACCGCGAGGGCATCGAGATGCGCAAGGCGGTGCTCGGGGCGGAGCATGTGCAACGCTCCCTCGACAACGTCACCGAGTTCTCGCGGCCCATACAGGAATTGGTCACCGAGTACTGCTGGGGTGCGGTGTGGACGCGTCCAGGGCTCGATCGCAAGACCCGGAGCCTGCTGAACCTCGCCATGCTCACAACACTGAATCGCGGGCATGAGTTGGCAGTTCACGTTCGCGGCGCTGTCACCAATGGCTGCACCGAGGAAGAGATCCAGGAAGTGCTGATCCAGACCGCGATCTACGCCGGAGTGCCCGCGGCATTGGAGTCGTTCCGGATCGCAGAGGCAACCCTGTCGGAGATCCGCGTCAACGCCTGACGACTCGGGCAAGAGAGCACCTGACGAGTCGTCCGACCCCGGACGCTACCGTGCCGACACGGATACCGCGTCCGGGGTACGTCGCGTAGTGGTGCGTGCGCGGAATGCCGCGGGCGTCTCGCCGGTGGTGCTCTTGAAGACCTGACCGAAGTGCGATGCACCGGAAAAGCCCCAATGCGCCGCGATGGTGGCTAGCGGCACGTCCACCTTCATCGGGTCGGCGAGCTCTTCGCATGCGCGCGCTACCCGGCGCTCCCGGATCCGCGCCGCGGCGCTCTGTCCGCTGAGTCGGAAGATGTTGTGCACGTGTCGAACTGAGAGATGATGAGCGGCCGCGAGCTTGTTGACGTCAAGTCCGGGATCCGGCAGGCGCTCCTCGATGTGACGATACATCTCCCGCAGCAGGACGACGTGCGGGTCGGATTCCGACCAGGTCCCGTCGCAGTCGTCGAGGATCACCGCCAGTCCGAGTTGTGCGGCGCTTCGCATGACCCGGTAACGCTGGTGGCCGTCGAACATCTCATAACCTGCAACGATGGTGTTCAACAGATGGGTGAGCGCGTCGGTGAGTGACCCCTGACCCGCACCGATCGTCGTGAGACCGAACTCTGCGAGGGGTATCTCGACCTCACTCCACGGAATCGACAAGTCGATGCAGTGGTTGTCGGGCGACGCCGCCGTCGTGGCCGTCCGGCCGGTGAGCACTCCCGTGTCACCGGGCCGCAGCGTCGTTTCGGTGGTTCCGGAACCAACTCTGCTGTGCCCGGCGAGCTGGACTCGCACCACCGTCGACGATGAGTCCGAGAACGCGGGGAAGCTCTGTCCGGCAGAGCCTTCGGAGAGTATCTCGGTGACCCGGACGTTGGTTGCCGGAGCTGTGAGCCGGCGCGTCGCGGGTGCTCGGCTCGGACTAGGGTCCGACAGGCGGGCGCCAGTGCGTCCACCCGACAGTGGTGTGCGCTTTTGGCCCATGCCTGCGCATCGATCAGCCTCTACATTCATCTGTGAACCGCGCAACACAGGACCTCCGGTGTGACTCATGACTCGTCATGATTGTATGACAATCGTACAACACGGCCGGGAGTGGTGCGGTCGAGCGGCGATCGTCCGAATGCGATCGAGACGTCTGAAAGGAATCGGTAGCGATGCACAACTTTCCACGGCCGACGCAGGAGCGGCTCTACGCCCAACGGTCACCGGTCGACGAGACCTGCCCGGAATGCGGCAGTTCAACGGCGGTCGCCGAGTACCGGGTGCTCGGCGAGGGTGGCTGGTGGGACGTCACCAAGTGCCAGGACTGTCTGTACACGGTGACCAAGAGCAGGACGCCGCGGCTGGGTTCGTTCACACCTGTCGTACCCGCCAGGACAGCCACTGGCGTCGGGCAGCGGGGGGAGTGAGCGCGATGTTCGGAGTTGATGTCGGCGGCACCTTCACCGATGTCGTCGCGGTGCGCGACGGCAAGATCTCGGTGACCAAGGTGCCCAGTAGTCGTTCCAATCCCCCTGCGCCGGTTGTCGAAGGTGCCAAGAGACTCGGCGTGGCCGGTAGCACCGTCTTCAACCACGCCAGCACCATGGGTCTCAACGCGGTCATCGAGCGACGACTGCCCAAGATCGCATACCTGACCACAGACGGTTTCCGAGACGTCCTCGACCGAGGAAACGTGCACCGCCCGCTCGACGCGCAGACCGATCCCGCATGGCGTCGGTCGTTCGGCGATGCCAACCGGCCGTTGGTGCCGAGATACCTGCGGCGCGGCGTCGTCGAGCGTGTCACCGCCGACGGAAACGTCCTCATCGAACTCGATGAGGACAGCGCGCGGCATCAGCTCGAGGTGCTCGGCAAGTGCGGCGTCGAAGGCATCGCCATCTGCACCATCAACAGCTACGTCAACCCGGCGCACGAGATCCGGCTCAGGGAGCTCGTGCACGAGGTTCTCGGTGGCGACATGGTGGTGTCCATCTCCTCCGAGACATCGCCCTTGGCAAAGGAATACACACGCGCGTCGACCACGGTCATCGATGTCTTCATGAAGCTGATCTTCACCGACTACTCGGCCCACATCGATCGCGAGCTACGGGAACTCGGTTTCGACGGCGAGTTGAACTTCGCCGACTGTGCCGCAACACTTCTGCCCTGGCAGGAGGCGCTCAATCGCCCGTTCCGCATCCTGTTCGCCGGGCCGGCGGCAGGCACCATCTCCAGTGTGCGACTCGGCGCCGCCATCGGAGAGAACAACCTCCTCTGCGCCGATGTCGGCGGGACATAGACGGACGTGTCGTTGATCGTCGACGGAAAGCCGTTCATCGAGAACACCTTCGAGCTCGAGCACGATCTCGTGATCAATGCGCTCTCGACCGAGGTCTACAGCGTCGGCGCAGGCGGCGGCAGTCTGGTCGGGATCGCGCCGTCGGGCGGCATCCAGGTCGGTCCGGGGTCGGCAGGTGCGGAGCCAGGACCGGCCTGCTATGGACGCGGGGGCACCCAGCCTGCGGTGACCGACGCCTGTCTGCTGATGGGAATCCTCGACGGCGAGGCGTTCGCCGCGGGTGAGATGTTCCTCGACAAGGAGGCTTCGCGCGCAGCGTTCGAAGCACTCGACACTCCCATCGAGTTCTCCGAACGAGTCGCCTCGGCGTACTGGCTGGCGGTGTCGAACATCGCCGAAGAGGTTCTCAACGTTGCCGTCCGGCACGGCGTCGACATCCGTGACTTCGCGCTCATGTCCTACGGAGCCGCTGGACCGATGCTCCTGCCGGCGGTGCTGGACCTGCTGCCACTGAAGAACGCAATCATTCCGCCGTACCCGGGACTCTTCTCCGCGCTCGGACTGCTCTCGACGGATCAGGTCTTCTACGAATCACGTAGCGCATACATGGTGTTGAGTCCGGACAACGCCGACCAGGTCGCCGAGGTCTTCGACGAGATGGAGCGCACCCTGCGTGAACGCGTGGGCGCCGCGGGCGCAGACCTCAGGGTCAGGCGCAGTTTCGACGGACGCCTCCTCGGTCAGAGTTGGGAGACCCCCTTCATCGAGATCACCGGTGACACGATCACGCAGGACACGGTGGGCGACATGATCGCGGCATTCCACCGTGCCTACGAGGATCGCAACGGGCATCGCTTCGAGCAGATCCCGGTGGAAGGGGTCACCTATCGGGTCGAGTTGATCGTCCCCTCGGAAAAGGTGGAGTACATCCCCGCCGAGAACCGGGCACCATTCACCGCGTCGCCCGACAGATTGATCACCCTGGAATACCTCACCGATACTCCGGTCACGGCCGGCGAGTACCAGCGGGCGGAGCTCGCCGTGGGTGCGACCGTCGAGGGGCCCGCGGTGATTCGCGAAGACCTGTCCACCACCATCGTCCTGCCCGAGCAGACGGCCCTTGTCGGGCGGTGCGGCGAGCTCATCATCGAAAGGAAGACGAAATGACACTCGTCGAACAGACTGCCCCCGTGGAGTCGTCGCAGATCCGTGATCTCGACGCCGAGATGTTCACTCACCTCTACGGGTGCGATCGATACACCGCCACCGTTCTGAGCAACCGTTTCGACTACCTCGTCGAACACATGAGTGCTCGCCTGCTGACCGGTGCATTCTCGCCGGTGCTCCGCGACTTCTACGACCTCGCGTGCACCATCAGCGGACCCACCGACCTCGATTATCTTGTGCCTGCGGCAAGTAACGGCATCGTGCTGATGGCGGGCACCGCACTGGACGGGGTCGCCAACACGGTCGAGGAGTTCGGCCCGGAGAACCTCGCCGAAGGCGACGTGCTCATCTCCAACGACCCTTACCGCACGGGCAACCACAACAACGACCTGACGTTCATCCGGCCGGTCTTCGTCGACGGCAGGATCATCGGCTTCGTCAATCTCAATGCGCACCAACTGGATATGGGTGGTGTGGTGCCGGGCGGCTTCAGTGCAACGAAACGAAACGTCTACGAGAACGGGCTGGTGATCTCGCCACGCCTCTTGGTGCACAAGGGCGAGAAGGTCCCCGAGACCTGGAATCTGATCTTCGACAACGTCCGCATGGCCGACATCCTCTACCCGGACATGCTGACGATCTGCTCCAGCCTCGAACTCGGCGAACAACTGTTGCTCGAGTCGGTCGAGCGATACGGACTGGCGGCGGTGCACGGCACCATGCGCTACGTCTGCGACCTCGGTGCCGAATCCATGGCAACCGCGTTGTCGGTGCTTGCCGATGGCGACTGGACGGGATGCGAGCAGATCGACTGCGACGGGGTCGACGACACCGCTGATAGCTCATGCACTGGCTGTCGGCATCACCGAACTGGTTGGCGCCGTATGGGCCTACCTCTCCACCACACTGCAGCGCCGAGACCCACTGTGTTCCGTCCCGCAGTTCACCGAACGCGGTATTGCGTTCTTGTACCGCAGCGATGTCAGGGAGTGTCCGGCGTCGAGCTTCCACACCGTATCCCGGAGCACCGCGGCGCCTCCGCGGAAATGACCGGGCCCAGCGGAATCGATCTTCATCTCATGTCGCAGAACAACGGCAGGGGCGTTCTTCTCGATCGCCTCGATGGGAGGTGCGACGCCATTGGCTGGTTCCGCGCCGCTACGGTGGCTTCGAGATGGGTCTCGACGACTTCATGCGCCTCGGCATCGAGATCTCGCGTGCCGACCCTGGGGTGGGGTGGAGCTTCATCCTCGGCGCGGGTCACGCCTACCACGTGGCATGCTTCTTCGGCGAGCAGGCGCAGGAGGAACTGTTCGCGGGAACGTTCATCGCTCCCGGTCGAACGGTGCCGTCGGGCAAGGCCGTCAAGGTATCGGGCGGCTATCGACTCAGCGGACGTTGGGACTACTGCTCCGGTTCCGCGTGGAGCACTCATGCGATGGTGCTTGCACGGACAGAGGGCGCTGACGGCGAAGCAGGTGAGCAACGGATCTTCATCATCCCCCGGTCCTCCTACACCATCCTCGACGACTGGGGCGGCGACCAGACCATCGGCATGCGTGCCTCGAGTTCGAATTCGATTACCGCCGAGGATGTTCTGGTTCCCGATCACCTCAGTGTCGTCTACGATTTCCGCGACCACGTGCTCGGCACCGATGGCACACCCGGGTATCGGCTGCACAAGAATCCGATGTATCTCGGTCGTACGCTCACCTACTTCAACGCAGAACTGGTGGCGACGCAGGTCGGCGCGGCATGGGCGGCGATCGACCAGTTCGAGGAATTGATGGAGGCGCGCCCGGCCAGCTTCCCGCCGCGAACCCCGCGCATCCAAACCCCTGAGTACCACCGGTGGTTCGGAAGTTTGCTGGCACAGATCGATTCGGCGGAGAACCTACTGATCTCCGCGGTGCGGCAGCACGAGGCCCTCGGTCAGAAATGGGTGGATACGGGCGAGGAGTTCACGCCGGAGCAGGATGCACGCCTGCGCGGAATCGTGCAGACCGCGGCCCGGATCGCCAACGATGCCGTGGATCTCGCGTTTTCCACTGCGGGGAGCACGTCGGCCAAGAAGGGCTCGTCGATGGAGAAGTACTACCGTGACGTCGCGATGTACAAGACGCACATCGCCGCACAGTGGGACGTGACATTCAATTCGCTGTCGCACTTCCACTTCGGAGAACCGCTGGTCTTCTGACGAGCTAGACCGCGAGTCGCCGCAGGCTTCGCACCGCGTTGTCTGCGGCGGCTCGCAGGTGGTCGTCGTAGAGCTCTTCAGCGCGGTCGGCGTCGCCGTCTCGTGCTGCGTCGACAACACCGCGGAGTTTGTCGATCGAGATCGAATGGTCGGCTGGCATGCCCTGAGCTCGCAGCACGCGCAGTCGGCTCTGCAGATTCCCGACCAGGGATTCGAGAACCGGGCTGCGCGCGCCAGCCACGATCACGGCGTGATAGTCGTCCACGGCGTCGAGAATGCGTAGTGGCTCGCCGGATTCCGTCGCTTCGGCGAACGCCTCCGCGGCCGCAGCCAGTGCGATGATCTGCGACTTTGCCGCACGCTCGACGAACCGTCGGACCAGGAGTCCCTCGAGACGACGACGCGCCTCGTACAGCTCCTGTGCTTCCTCCACCGACGGGGAACTGACGATGGCGCCCTTCTGCGGCACGACGGTGATCAGCCCCTCGGAGGTCAACTCGCGCAGCGCCTCACGCACCGTCGTACGGGAGACGCCCAGTTGTTCGATGAGTTCTCGTTCGATCAGACGTTGCCCGGGAGCGAGCGTGAAGTCGAGTATGGCCGCGCGCAGCGCGTCGATGACCTGTTCGCGTAGCGGAGCAGCCACCCGGCCAACGGGTCCGGGCGTCCAACTGTCGGCAAGCGCCCTGCTCGGCGACACTTCTCTACTCGCAGCCACTCGCTCTCCCTACCCGCTTCACCCACCTGTACGACAAGTCTACGAAACCGCAGTGGGTACTGACCGCCTCTACTTCCGTGCAGCTTCTCGGCAACGCTGATTGTCATATCGTCCGATACCCGAGGAAAGGTTCCGAATGCGTGCACATGCAGCAGTGATGGTCGCAGAGGATGCGCCGCTGGAGTACATGGAAATCGACTTCCGGTCACCGGCGGAGACCGACGTAGTCGTGCGTGTCGAAGCGACACCGTTCTGCGTCACCGACTGGCTCGGCGTGCACGGATCGCTGGGCATCGCCGCTCGCGGAATCCTGCCGACGGTCCTCGGTCACGCTGCGGTGGGTGAGGTGATCGAGGTGGGCGCCGACGTCACCAGGGTCCGCGCCGGTGATCGTGTGCTCGTTCCCGCCACGCCCGAATGCGGTCGCTGTCGGTGGTGTGCGCGCGGCCGAATGGACCAGTGCGTCGAGCTGTTCGCGCCACCGGCGGTGATCGGCTCGACGACCGACGGTGTATCCGTCACCGCATACGGCAACGTCGGCAGTTACGCGGACGTGGTCGTCGTGCGTGAGATCGGGGTGTTCGCGGTGCGCAGCGGTCTCCCGGCCGAATGGCTCTCGATGATCGGCTGCGGGATCTGTTCCGGCGTCGGAGCGGTGCTCAACGTGGCGCAGGTGCGCCCCGGCAGTTCAGTGGCGATCATCGGCTGTGGCCAGGTGGGACTGTGGATGGTGCAGGGTGCGCGTCTGGCCGGGGCAGACCGCATCATCGCAGCCGATCCGGATGAGTCGCGTCGTAGTAGCGCACTCCAACTGGGCGCGACGGACGTCATCGACTCCGGCGCGGTCGACGTCGTCGGGTGCATCAAGGATCTGACCGCGGGCATCGGAGTCGACTACGGCTTCGACGCCGGCGGGACCTCCGGCGCTGTCGTCGACGCATTCAGGGCGACGTCCCTGGCGGGAGTGGTCGTGCTCACCTCGCTCGAAAGCACTTCCGCGACAGTGACCCTCCCGCTGTTCGACCTCGCGCTGCGTGGTCGGGACGTGCGCAGCGCGCAGTCGGGACGCACCTCGTTCACCCGCGACATCCCGTTGTACACGCGATGGCTGGAGACCGGACAACTCGATGCGGCCGCGATGCTGGGTAGTCGTTATCGGCTCGGTGACGTGAACGGGGCGCTCGATGCCGCTGGGCGGCGCACGGAGTTGACGCCCATGATCGTGAACTGACCTCTGCGGTCGCGGCATCCTGCTTCACGTTATCGACACGGATGTGCACATTTCTCCGATGTGTGTGACGTGCAACACGCCATACCGTGAAAGCAATCCACAAGACATCTGGGAAATCGAACACGTAAGGGTCTCGGTTTCCGAGCACGGAGGAGCAGCGATGACAACCACGAATCCCATTGGCGCCGAAGCGGCACCCCGGGTCGACGCCGACAGCTACCGGGCCATCTTCCGCGACCACCCCGCGGGGGTCGCGGTCATCACCGCAGACGCAGGGAACGGGCCCGCGGGACTGACCGCGACCTCGGTGTCATCGGTGTCCGCCACACCGCCCATGATCGTCTTCTCCCTGTCGAACGCCTCGTCCGCTGCGCCGACGATCGCCGCAGCGGAGACCGTCGTGGTGCACATGATGACGGCCGACCAGATGCACCATGCACTCACCTTCGCCACGAGTGGAATCGACCGGTTCGCCGACCGCTCCACCTGGACGCGACTGCCCGGCGGAGAACCGCTGCTGCAACCGGCCGCACGATGGATGCGCGGCAAGGTCATCGATCGCGTCATCGCGGGGACCGCGACGGTCCTGACCGTCGAAGTACTCGAGACCCACATCGACAATGATGCCGATCCGTCCGTGCCGCTCGTCTACCACGACCGCACGTGGCACACGCTCGGCGAGCATTCGCGCGTGAACTGATCAACCACACGGGTGCCAGAAGGAGACGACCATGACCACTTTCACCTGCAACGACGGCTTCGTCGAGCACTACGACGCCACCAAGCTCCGGAAGTCCTTCGTACGTTCCACGTCGTGCATCAACCGCATTCACCACGCACGCGAAGAGCTGCTGTCGGGCAAGCCGGTACTGCTCGTCGACGACGACGGTGACGAGGCCGCGGGCCACCTGGTGATCTGCGCCGAGCAGGCGCGAGTCGGTGCGGTGTCGTTCCTGGTGCGTCATAGTTCCGGATACCTCTGCGTGGCAATGGAATCCGAACGCTGTCGCACGCTCGGGCTCCCACCGGCGTGGGAGTCGGACGCACCGGATCGCAGTCGATTCGACTATCGGATAGCAGTGGATGCTGCGACCGGCATCGGCACCGGGATCTCGGCGACCGATCGTGCTCGGACGGCGCACGTACTCGCCGATGAGGCGACAGTTCCAGGGGATCTGACACGTCCGGGTCACGTCATTCCCGTTGCCGCAGCGCCGACAGGCGTGCTCACCGCGGATGCGTCAGTGCCCGAGTTCGTTGTCGAACTCGTGCGCGCCACCGGCAAGAATCCGGTGGCGATGTACGGCGCGATGGTCGGTGAGGGCATCACCTCGCTGCCGAGCAGACGCGAACTGTTGGACTTCGCCGCAGATCACTCGTTGGTTGTGCTGACGCACAACGACATTCGCATGGCGGTGGCTCATCGGGACGGGCGATCACCGGAGGCCGCGGTTCTCGTCGAGGCAAACGACACCGTCAGCATTTATCAGCTCGACTGTGTTGGTCTCCCGACGCCGTGCCACGTTGTCGCGCCTGCGCGATTGCGCCGGGACTCGGAAGTCGTCGTGGAGGTCCGCCAGGTAGAGGGCGTCGCAGGGCTGCTCTCCGGCCTATCGACGGCTTTCGCAACCGCGTCGTCGACCGATACGGTGACCGTGTACGTGCCGTCGACGTCGCGACTGACGCAGATCGTCGCGCCGACTCTCGTGACGCGGGCACTGGACGCAGTGGGATGCACGGCAAGAGCGTGTCGCGACGACGTGTTGTCCCGCCGGGCTCACCTGCCGGGCCGAGAACGGGTCGCCGCGACCAACTGAGCGCAATCCCTGCATACGAGTCAGCCGATCACAGTTAGGGTTTCATGGAATTCACACATACGACGCTCGGCCAACGGGTGCGTTTCGGAACGGGGCACGCCGCCGAGCATCTGCGATCGGAACTCTCCGAGCAGGGAATCTCGCGGCCGATGGTGATCGTGTCCGACCGCGACCGTCCACTGGCGGACGCGGGAACCGCCGACACGAAGCCCTCGGTGTGGTGGAGCGACATCGCCCAGCATGTTCCGGTGCAACTCGTGGAGCGGGCCACCACTGCTGCGCGGGACAGTGGCGCGGATGGAGTGGTCTGTATCGGTGGCGGATCGATCACGGGACTGGCCAAAGCTGTTGCGCTGCACACCGGGCTGGCCATCATCTCGGTGCCCACCACGTACGCGGGGTCGGAAGCCACCAACGTGTGGGGGATGACCGAGAACGGCGTGAAGACGACCGGCGTCGACGACCGTGTGCTCCCCGCAGCAGTGATCTACGACGCGGAACTCGTACGTGGGCTGCCGACCGAACTCGCCATGGCATCCGGACTCAACGCCTTGGCACATTGCGTGGATTCGCTGTGGGCGCCCCGAGCGGATCCCATCAACCGGGCCCTGTCGCTCGAGGCTGCGGGCGCGCTCTCATCGGCGCTGCGCGGGATCGCGGTGGACAGCGGCGACACGGAAAGTCTCGAGAAGGCGTTGTACGGTTCCTATCTCGCAGGGGTCGCGTTCGCGAGTGCCGGTTCAGGACTGCACCACAAGATCTGCCATGTACTCGGTGGCGCCTTCGATCTCCCGCACGCGCAGACGCACGCGGTGGTTCTCCCGCACGTTCTGGCGTTCAACGCGCCGGCGGTGCCCGATCTCGCGGCACGCCTCGCGGTAGCGCTGGGCGCCACGGCAGCCGGGCAGGGTGAGGTGACGGCGGTCGCGGCACTGAATGAACTCTATTCGGCCGTCGACGCTCCGAATCGTCTGTCGGATATCGGCTTTCCCGACGATGGTGCTGAGCTGGTGGTCGATCGCATCCTCGAGGTGGTCCCGCCGTCGAACCCGACGCCGGTGACCCGGAGCGCACTGCTGTCGCTGCTCGCTGCCGCTCGGGTCGGAGCGCCCGCCATCCTTGACGACGCAGGATCTCGTGTCGAGGGCGATGCGCGATGAAGGCGGCCGTTCTGCAGACCCTGGCCTCCCCCTTCGTCGTGGAGGACCTCGACTACCTGCCCCCCGAACCTGACCGGGTGTTGGTGCGCACCCACGCCACCCCTTTCTGTTCGACCGATTGCACCAACTGGGCGGGCAAGTTCGGCAAGGTGCCGCCGGTGATTCTCGGACACGCATCCATCGGAGAAGTGGTTGAGGTGGGTCGCGACGTCCGACATGTATCCGTGGGACAGCGGGTTGTCGTGCCGGGCACACCGGAATGCGGGCGTTGCTACTACTGCTCGATCGGACGCCCCGATCAGTGTTCAGAGCTGTTCGACCGTTCCGATGGCTATCCGGTCGTCGCGATATCCGGTGCGGGGCAGAAGGTCCGGGCATCGGGAAACGTCGGCGGGTACGCCGAGCTGATGAGTGTGTCCGCCAACCAGGTATTCGCCGTCGAGTCAGATCTCGGGTCCGACGTGCTCTCCCTGATGGGCTGCGGGATCATGACCGGTGTGGGCTCGGTGGTCAATGTCGCGCGCGTTGAGCCCGGCGAGAGCGTCGCGGTCATCGGCTGCGGTCATCTGGGACTGTGGGTCGTGCAGGCGGCGAGACTCGCTGGGGCTGCGCAGATCTTCGCGATCGACCCTGTTGCCGAACGCACGGCGATGGCATTGAAGCTGGGAGCCACACATGCGATCGATCCGGCCACGGAGGACGCGATCGAACTGGTGCGTGATGCCACCGACGGCAGGGGAAGTGACCACGCCATCGAGGCTGCGGGACCCGCGGGCTCGCAAGAACTCGCGGTGGCCGTGACCAGGAGGGCGGGCACCGTGGTACTCAACGGGGTCAAACAGCTCGGGACGACGGTGACCTACCCCCAGGTGTCGATCGCTGTGCAGGGGCGCGCGATCCTCTCCTCGCAGAACGGCAATGTGCGCATGCGCCGCGACCTCGCTCGCTATGTGTCCCTGCTGGAGGGAGGTCTCCTCGATCCGGAGCCCATCATCACCTCGCGGTATCGGCTCGACGGCATCAACGACGCCTTGCGGGCATCGGCCGAGCTGCGAGACCTCAGTGGCCTGATCGTCTTCGACCACTGAGTCCCGCGAGGGTCGGCGAGATCCTCGCCTTCGTTGTTACGTTCATCAACTACGGGCACCCATCCGCCCACGGTCGTCCTACCCCTTTGGTGATACGGAGATGTCACTGACTGCGGTTACCTAGCTCACACTCTTGCTGATTCCATTGCTGCACAGGGAAATCAGCCAAGAGAACGAGTTCGAAGGAGACAGTGGTGGGTTACTTCAAGGATGCCGACGAGTTGGATCACTACATCGGTGGCGTGTTCCGCGATGCGGGGGAGCATCCCGAGTCGGGTCCCAAGCTCAAAGCAGCCAACATCGTGATGCGGGTGCTCTACAACGATCCCGACTGTGAGGTCACCATCGCGTTCCGCGATGACTATCAGGTGGTTTCCGGTCCGTCCGACCTGAAGCCCGACATCACGCTGCTGATGCGCGGCGACACCGCAGACCAGTTCTGGCGCGGCGAGTACAACCTCGCGGTCGGACTCGCGAAGGGGCAGGTCAAGGCCAAGGGGCCGGTCAACAAGATCCTCAAGCTTGTGCCGCTGACCAAGCCGCTCTTCCCGATGTACCGCGAGAAGGTCGCTGCGAAAGACGCCGAGGTGAAGGCATGAGCACCATGAAGGCCGCGGTGCTGCGCGCTCCTCATGTGCTCGAGGTCGCCGACGTCCCGATCCCTTCGATCGCCGAGCCGACCGATCTGTTGCTGAAGGTCGAGAAGACGGCCATCTGTGGTACCGACCTACACCCGTACGAGGGCAGGCTCGAACTCGAATCCGACATCATCCTCGGGCACGAGTTCCTGGGCACCGTCGTCGAGGTCGGGAGCGCTGTCACACAGTTCTCGCCGGGGGACCGGGCGGTGTCGTCGTGCGTGGTCAGCTGTGGTGCCTGCTACCAGTGTCGGCGCCATCAGCCGGGTAATTGCGCAGGCAGCCGCATCTTCGGCCTGGGGCTGGCCCTCGGCGACCTCGACGGTGGACAAGCCGAGTACGTCGTCGTGCCGTCTGCGGACATCACGGCCCGCGCGATCCCGGAGGGCGACGGCATCGACGACGACGACATCCTGTTCGCCGGCGACATCATGACGACAGGTCACGAGGCTGTCGCGCGGGCCATGCGGCCGGGCGACATCGTGGCCATCGTCGGGGCGGGCCCGGTCGGGCTCTGCGCCGCGATGTCGGCGGTTGCGCTGGGAGCCAGCAAGGTCATCGTCGTCGACAAGGTCGCCGCGCGCCTGACCGAGGCGGAGAAGTTCGGGGCGATCGGGGTGAACTCCAGCGAGACCGACGGCACCGACGCGGTGCTCGATCTCTCCGACTGGCGCGGTGCCGATGTCGTCGTCGACGCCGTCGGACATCCGTCTGCTCTGTTGGCCGCGATCCCACTGCTTCGAGCGGGAGGCACCCTGTCGATCCCCGGTGTGTACACCGAGGACACCATCGACGGATTCCCGTTCTCCGAGCTCTATCTCAAAGGCATCAAGGTGGAGATGGGCGTCAGTCACATCACCGAGTACATGGACGAGGTCATCGGTTTGATGACTGCGGGAAAACTGCACCCGAGCGCCATGATCTCCCATCGGATGGGACTGTCCGAAGCTGCAGATGCATACAAGCTCTTCGAGGCCAGAGAGGCCATGAAGATCCTTCTCGATCCGGCCAGGTGACACCATGACAAGTATTGACGTACAACACTATTCGATGCTCATCGGTGGTGAACGAGTCGACACCGACGACACCATGACGATCATCAATCCCGCCGACGAGTCGGTCGTCGCGACGGTCGCCAAGGGGACGGCCACCCACATCGATGCCGCGGTGGCCGCGGCGAAGAGCACGTTCGAGTCCGGTGCGTGGTCGGGAAAGACCCCGCAGGAGCGTGCGCAGATCATGCGCGCCATCGCTGCCGCGGCCAACGATCAGGTCGAGGAGTTGGTGGAACTCGAGATGTCCGCGAACGGCGCAACCGTCCGCCAGGCCACCGGGTTCCACGTCGGGTATGCATTGGCACATTTCAACTTCTTCGCCGACCTCGCCGACACCTATCAGTTCGTGCGCCCCGCTCCCGTGGTGAGCTTTCCTGCGCTCGCGCAGAGTGTGGTTCACCGTGAACCGTTGGGTGTCGTCGGTGCGATCGCGCCGTGGAACTTCCCCCTTCTGCTGACCCTGTGGAAGGTCGGACCGGCGTTGGCCGCAGGCAATTCCGTGGTGGTCAAGCCCGACGAGCACACGCCTTTGTCGATGTTGAAGTTCGCTGAGATCGCAGAGGCCAATGGTCTTCCGAGGGGTGTTCTCAACGTGGTTCCCGGAGACGGTCGAGACGCAGGCGCGCGCCTGGCAAGTCATCCCGACGTCGCCAAGATCGCTTTCACCGGATCCACCCAGATCGGTCGCGAGATCATGAAACTGGCGTCCGGAACGGTCAAGGAGGTCACGCTCGAACTGGGCGGCAAGGGCCCATCGATCGTTCTCGATGACGCAGACCTCGACATGGCGGTCGACGGTGTCCTCTACGGGTGCTTCACCTACTCGGGACAGATCTGCGAGTCGGGCACCAGGGCGATCGTGCCGCGAGAACTGCACGACGAGTTCGTGTCTCGTCTCATCGAGCGGGCCAAGACCATCGTCGTCGGCGCTCCCGACGACTGGGACACCGACATGGGTCCGGTCATCAACGCCAAGCAGCAGGCCCGCATCCTGTCCTATATCGACGGGGCGAAGGCCGAAGGCGCAACCGTTGCCCTGGGCGGCGGCAAGCCTGACGGAATCGATCGTGGCTTCTACGTCGAGCCGACCATTCTCGCCAACGTCGACAACTCGATGACCGTTGCGCGTGAAGAGATCTTCGGGCCGGTGCTGTCGGTGATCGCCTACGACACGGAGGACGAAGCCGTGGCCATCGCCAACGACAGCGAGTACGGCCTGGCGGCCAGCGTGTGGACCCGGGACAACGCCCGGGGACTCGCGGTCGCAGATGCTGTGCAATGCGGCAGCGTGTGGATCAACGACGCCCACCAGATCAATGCGCAGGTGCCATTCGGCGGTTACAAGCAGAGCGGTATCGGTCGTGAACTAGGGCCCGATGCGCTCGACGAGTACACGCAGGCCAAGGCGGTCCACCTCGACCTATCCGGTGGACGAGACGCAAAACCATACGACATTCTGCTCAGCCACGCAGACGACTGAACGTCGTCTTTGTGACGACTAACTACCTGAAAGATAGCGCATGTCAACAACTTTCGATGATCGAGAACTGAGTTTCGACGACGACGACGGCGATCTGGTCCCGTCGAACGACGTGGCGGCCACGCGTGAGTTCCACCCGCTCAACGTGTCGTCGGATGCGTTCTGGGATCAAGACGCCCCAGAGCGTGAGAAGACCTACAGGGTGCTGCGCGAGACCGCGCCGGTTACCTGGCAGGAGCCGATTCAGAGTGCGGTGGTGCCCGATCCCGACGATCCGGGCTTCTGGGCAGTGGTCAGACACGAACACATCGCCGAGGTGAGTAATCGTAACGATGTCTTCGTCTCGGGCTACGGCGTGATGTTCGACTTGCTGCCGTCGATGTTGCTCGAGATGGCCATGTCGTTTCTCGCCATGGACAACCCGCAGCACGACAAGATCCGCAAGCTGGTCAGTGCGGCCTTCACCCCCAAGCAGATCAAGAAGATCGAATCCGATATCGCCGACCGTGCACGTCGAATCGTCGCGGCGGCTGCCGACAAGGACGAGATCGATTTCGTCGCCGACATCGCCCGCCACCTGCCGATCGAGATGTACGGCGACATGTTCGGCATACCCGCCGACAAGGTGCACGGTGTCGCCCACGCCGCCGACGACATCACCGCATGGGCCGACCCCGACCTGCTCGCGGGCCGAGACCCGATCGACGTGCAGAGCGAGGCCGGTCTGTTCATCCACGATCTCGCAGAAGAACTGATCGCCGAACGAAGAGAGAACCCGACCAACGACCTCCTGACCAATCTGGTGCAGGCGGAGGTCGACGGCGAGAGCCTCACCGACTTCGAGATCGGCGCCGTCATGACGTTGTTCTCGGTGGCAGCGACCGATACGACGAGGCACACCACGAGTTTTGCGGTGAAAGCGCTGACGGACTTCCCCGAGCAGCGTGCCTGGCTGTGGGAGGACTTCGAGGGGCGAATCAACACCGCGATCGAGGAGTTCCTGCGCTGGGGCTCGGTGGTGCTGACCTTCCGTCGGACCTGCGTCGCCGAGTACGAACTCGGCGGACAGACGATCCTGCCGGGCGACAAGGTCGTGATGATGTACGGCTCGGGCAACTGGGACACCGACGTGTTCGAGAACCCGGACACCTTCGACCTCAGCCGGAGTCCCAACCCGCATGTCACGTTCGGCGGTGGCGGTGTCCACTACTGCGTCGGCAACCAGTTGGCGAAGTCGATGATGCGATCGCTGTTCCGCGAACTCCATCGGCAAATGCCGGATTTCGTTGCAGGAGAGCCGAAACTTATGCGCACCAACTTCATGCGCGGAGTGCTCAGCATGCCGTTCTATCCACACGGGAGGAAGTGATGACGATGACCGCAACCTGTCGTATCAAGGTCGACATGGGGAAGTGCTCCGGGTTGGGGCTGTGCGAGGCGGAAGCGCCCGACCACTTCGAGATCGGCGACGACGGTCAACTCACCGTGTTGTCGTTCGACGTCTCCGAACGTGATAGGGCCGACGTCGAGCAGGCCGTACGTGCGTGTCCGACACAGGCCATCAGCATCGAGGAATGAGCACCGAGGAATGAGAACCGAGGACTGAGAACGTTGAGCACCGACCACCTGGTGGTGGTAGGAGCAGGACTCGCAGGCATTCGGGCCTGCGAGTCTGCTCGTCGGGAGGGGTTCACCGGCGCCCTGACGCTGGTGGGTTCCGAGACGCATCTGCCCTACGACCGCCCACCACTGTCCAAAGAACTACTTCTCGCCGACGACGAGCCGGCTTTGCCCACACTGCGAGACGAGTCATTCCTGCGCAGCGAGTTGGACGTGGACGTCCGAAACAATTCGGCAGCAATCGGATTGAATACCAGGGCCAAAACGCTTCACACCGTCACGGGTGATATCGACTACGACGCGATGGTGATCGCAGTCGGCGCGCACGCCCGCACGCTTCCGGGTGTCGAGGGCATTCAGGGCGTGCATACGATACGCACCTTCGCCGACGCGCAGTCGATCTGGCGGGCACTCCGGGCTCGGGCACGCGTCGTAGTTGTCGGCGCAGGCTTCATCGGCGCCGAAGTCGCCTCGGCTGCACGAAAGCTGGGTTTGCCGGTGACCGTCGTCGAAGCCGCGCCTGCTCCGCTGACCCGCTCGCTTGGTGTCGACGGCGGCACGCTGTGTGCAGATCTGCACGCCCGCAACGGAACCGAGCTCATACTCGGTGTCGGGGTGAGTGGGCTGCGGACGTCGGGCGGGGATGCTCCGGCAGTCACCGGCGTTGAGTTGGCCGATGGGCGGGTGCTCGACGCAGATCTCGTCATCGTCGGAGTCGGAGCGGCTCCGTCGACGCAGTGGCTTGCGGATACCGACATCGCTCTCAATGGGGTTGACGGAGGCATCGAGTGTTCGGAGACTCTTGCTGTGCTCGACACCGGGCGCCAACCGATCCCTGGGCTGTGGGCGGCGGGCGACGTAGCGCATTGGCCCAACGCTCTCTTCGATCGGCGAATGCGTCTGGAGCACTGGACGAGTGCTGCCGAACAGGGGGCGTGTGCCGCACGAAACGCAATCGGTACGGAGGCCGGTGTGTACGAGACGGTGCCGTACTTCTGGTCGGACTGGTATGGCACTCGGTTGCAGTTCGTCGGTGTTCCCGACACGGACGAGATTCTCGTGCAGGCTCGCACGGACAAGTCGGGCGGCACGGTGGTTCTCTACCGCGGAGGTGACACTGTGGCAGGGGTTCTCACGATCGGTAGGCCCGATCTGATCATGAAGTACCGGAGGTTGGTTGCCAAGAGGGCGCCCTGGACGGACGGGGTGGCCTTTGGTGCCGACCTCTGTCGGGTCTGACCGAGGGCGTGGATCAGTCGTGACCCTGCTCGTTGAACCACATCGATGTGGCTTCGGATCTGTTGCCGGCCCGAAGTTTTCGCAACACATGCTTGACGTGTTGCTTGACCGTTCCCTCGGAGATCACGAGCTCATGTGCGATGGCGGCGTTCGTACGACCCTGTGCCATGAGCGCGAGGACCTCGGACTCCCGCGCTGTGAGACCGGCTTCGGCCACTCGCGCCGATGGGCCGCGGTTGGTAGCCGTTCGCGGGGCCGCGGTCGGCATCCCGTTGATCTCTGCCGGGGGGTCGGACCGTCGGACACTGAGGGTGTGTGCCCCGGCGGCAGTCGAGTCGACGGAGTCGACGAGGCCGCTCAACCCTTTTCGCAAGGCGCCGAGTTCCTCGCTCATCCGAGCGCGACTGAGTGCGAGGCGAAGGCTTTGGGCGAACCCGATGAGGAGTTGACACTCCTCGTCGTCGACGTCGGTGCTGTGCCGGTACTTGTCGGCATGGAGCAGACCCACGACCCGTCCGTCCGAGACGACGGGTGCGGCGACATACGACCGCGATCCCGACACGTCGGCGATCGGACGGTTCACGCGTGTATCGGACTGGACATCGGTGACGAGAAGTCCCTCGCGGCGTCGAACGATCTCCGTCTCGAGGATCTGCGGTCCGAGGATCTGCGGGTTCTCCTGCCCGGCTCGGTTGATTTCCGAGGCCCACTCCGGGTCGTCGGCGACGTAGACGCACTCGGATATCCACAGTCGCTCGTCGATGCGCGAAATGATCGCTCGGTCGAATCCGAGTTCGCAGATGAGCTGCGGCGCGAGCGTGACGAGTTCACCGGTGACGCACGGTGCGGCCTCGAGTCGGGACACGACGTCGGCGAGTCGTGCCTCGACACCGGACCTGGCGTCGAGGCGGTCGGACAGCAGTTGGTCGATGCGCTGCAGCCGAGTGAGGGAGGCGGCGACGGTCGGACTCAGCTCGCCCAGTTCGACGGCCAAGGTGTCGGCGAGGTCTTTCCATGCGCGATCGAGAAGGCTTCGAACAGGAACAAGGGCTGTGTCGTCAGCGTCCGCGTGCTCTCTGAGCGTGTCGATCACCGTGCGTGAATCGACCACAGGGCCGGTGTCAGAGGAGGTGGACGCCTTCGCTCGGACAATGTGGTGCACCCGCCAATACTAACCATATGTGCCATGAGTCACATAAACGGACTATAAGGAGATGAATTCATGTATCCGGCAATCCATGCCGCGCTGCATCCGGATAAGCCTGCAGTGATCGTTGCGGGAACCGATTCGGCGCTATCGTACGCAGAACTCGAGCAACGGTCGACACAGCTGGCGAATGCCTTCCGGGATGCAGGTCTGCGCGACGGTGACGTCGTCGCACTCTTGAGCACGAACGCGGCCGAGGTGTTCGTCGTGTACTGGGCCTGCCTGCGCTCCGGTCTCTACCTCACCCCCGTCAACACACACTTGTCGGCCCAGGAGGTCGCCTACATCGTGGACGACTGCGGTGCGCGTGCACTGGTGGTGTCCGCGGACTTGGCGGGGTCTGCGATGAGTGCGCGTGAGTCGAGTCCCGCGCTGCAGATCGCTCTGGCCTATTCGGGCTCGGTGCCCGGTTTCGACGACTACGAAGAGTTTCTCTCCTCGGGATCGGCGGAGCCGCCCGAGCATCAGCGACGCGGCAACGACATGCTCTACAGTTCGGGCACAACAGGCAGGCCCAAAGGTGTGAAGCCTCCACTTCCCGACCGTCAGGTGGGCGATCCGGGCGACCCCTACGTGATGGTGTTCGGCGGAACCTACAAGATGGATGCCGACACCGTCTACTTCTCCCCGGCGCCCCTCTATCACGCCGCACCGCTTCGGTTCGGGATGATCACCCAGAGCCTCGGCGGCACGGTCATCACGACCGAGAAGTTCGACGCCGAGGAGTGCCTGAAGATCATCGATCGATACCGGGTGACCCATTCGCAGTGGGTGCCCACCCACTTCGTTCGCATGCTGCGACTTCCCGAGCAGGTCCGCAACACCTATGAGGTCGGTACGCAGAAGTTCGTCGTGCACGCTGCTGCGCCGTGTCCACCAGAGGTCAAACAACAGATGATGGACTGGTTCGGTCCGATCCTGCACGAGTACTACTCGTCGACAGAAGCCAACGGCATCACGATGGTCGATCCCGACGAGTGGTCGGCCAAACCGGGGACGGTTGGCACAGCGAAACTCGGCACGATCCATATCTGTGACGACGACGGTGTCGAACTCGGTGTGGGAGAGTCGGGGACGGTCTATTTCGAGCGGGATGTGTTGCCGTTCAGCTATCACAACGATCCGGACAAAACGGCTTCGGCGCAACATCCGCAACATCCGACATGGACGACGACCGGAGACATCGGGTATGTCGATGCCGATGGATATCTGTTCCTCAACGATCGCAAGGCGTTCACGATCATCTCCGGCGGTGTCAACATCTATCCGCAGGAGATCGAGAACTGCCTCGCACTGCACCCCGACGTCGACGACGTCGCGGTGATCGGAGTGCCAGACGCCGAGTTCGGTGAGCGGGTTCTCGCTGCGGTCACACCTGCGCCGGGGGTCACCGGTAACGACGAGGTCGCCGACCGTCTGCGTGACTTCGTGCGTGAGCGGCTTGCCGGCTACAAGGTGCCGCGCGAGATCCGATTCGTGACCGACCTTCCGCGCACGCCGACGGGAAAGCTGGTGAAGGGGCCATTGCGCCAGAAGTTCACCGACGATCGTGCTGGGGTGTGAGATGACCGGCGAAACGTTGACCGATATCGCATCCGTGCGTGATCTCACCGGATACACGATGCTGATCTCGGGAGGTAGTAGGGGGATCGGCTTGGCTGTCGCCAGGCGGTTCGCGGCGTCCGGTGGCAATGTCGTCATGCTTGCGAAGACCGATCAGCCGCACCCGACGCTGCCGGGCACCATCCACACCGCTGTTGCCGAAATCGAAGACCAGGGTGGAAAGGCCATCGGAGTCGTCGGCGACGTCCGCAACGATGCCGACATCGCCGAAGCCGTCGAGAAGGCGGTGGCGGCATTCGGCGGGATCGATGTCGTCGTCAACAACGCCAGTGTGCTGAATACCTCAGGCACGCTGGATCTTCCGATGAAGCGGTTCGATCTCATGATGGGCGTCAATGTGCGCGGTACCTTTGCGCTCACGCAGGCTGCTCTCCCCGAACTGCTCAAGCGCGGTGGTCACGTCGTCACACTGGCGCCGCCGCTGAACCTGAGCAGACGCTGGCTGGGCGAACACCCGGGATACATGCTGGCCAAGTACGGAATGTCTTTGGCGGCGATGGGAATTGCCGCGGAGTTCGCCGACCGGAAGATCTCGAGCAACTGTGTCTGGCCGGAGAGTCTCATAGCGACGTCCGCGGTGCGGAATCTCTACGGAGGCGACGAGGCGCTCGCGCGCGCCCGCGACCCGCAGATCATGGCCGACGCCGTGCTCGCGCTCGTTTCTCATGAGCCGGGTGAGATCACCGGCCAGACGTTCCTCGACGTCGAGGTCCTCGAGCAACACGGCATTCGGGATCTCTCCGGCTACGGCGCATCGGACGGTATCGGCTTCGACATCTTCGTCGACCCCGACCATGCCGACCCCGCTCATCCAGACCATGCCGACTCGGGAACGCGGGTATCCGCATGACGACAACACAGGAGGACGTGAAGATGACTTCGTCGCTCGAAGATCTGCCACGCGTGGCAGATCGCTTGTCCGACGACTTGCTGCTCCCACCAGAAACCGTGAAGGTCCGCGCCCGGGCGCGGGAGTTCGCCACGTCAATCTTGGCGCCGCGCGCGGCGGAGCTCAACAGCGCGGAGGAATCGCGAGCGGCGTTCCCGCGTGACATCGTCGACGCGATCGCTGCGGCGGGTCTGTATGCGGTGCCTTTCGCAGAGGACGTCGGGGGTGCGGGGCTCGAGTTCCCCATGCTCGCTGCCGCAACGGTTCTCGAAGAACTCGGGTACTACAGCGCGGGCATCGCCTCCGCACTCTATGACGGCCAGGCGTTGCTGGTCGGTCACACTCTCGACGCGGCTCCCGCAGCTATTCGTTCCGAATTCCTTCCGCGCCTCATCCGAGGGGAGATCGTCGGTTCGTTCGCAACGAGCGAGCCCGATGCGAGTACCGACCTGTCAGCCGAACACATGCGAACGACGGCCCGACGCGTCGACGGCGGGTTCCGGCTCTCCGGGCGTAAACGCTGGATCACCAATTCCTGTGCGGCCGATATCACGACGGTTCTGTGCGTGGCCGAAGGGCAACAGGCGATGGTGCTCGTCGACATGTCTGCGCAAGGCATCACGGTTCTCGAGCCCGACAAGAAGATGGGCAACAGACTTAAACTCACCTCTGACATCGTCTTCGACGACGTGTTCGTGCCGGAGGAGCATGTGATCGCGCAGCCGGGTCGTGGGTTGGCCGCGGCGTTGGGCAGCCTTGCACTTGGACGCATCGGTATCGGTGCGGTCGGAGTCGGTATGGCGCAGAGTGCATTCGACCACGCCGCACGGCACCTGCGTCGTCGAGAAGCCTTTGGGCACAAGTTGGGCGAGTTCCAGCACTGGCAGTTCCGTACCGCAGAACATGCCATCGGGATCGAATCTGCTCGCTCGCTCTATCAGAAGGCCGCGCGCAAGTTCGATACGACTGGCCGGGCCGAACCGGAGGCCGCGATGGCGAAGGTTGCCGGAAGCAGGATAGGTGTGGACGTGGCGCGAGACGCGATTCAGGTGCACGGCGGGTACGGATTCGTCCGTGAGCTCACCGCGGACGGCGTCGTCAATCACCTGGAGGCGATCTGGCGCGACGCGAAGATCGGCGAGATCTACGAGGGCGCCAACGAGGTGCAACTGTGGTCCATCGCCCGCGTGGCATTGGGACGTGACATCACCGCGTGAGGCTCGAACACGCGAGTTTCGGAGGGGTACCACGCTGACGGCACCGTGACGTTGCGCCGCCACCCCGACACGGGGTGTGCGGCTCAACGGATCTCCCTCAACGTCAACTGATCTTTCCTCGGTGTCTCGGTGCAGGTGAAGGACTGTTTTCGGAGGTCGTCGGGCTACCCGGTGTTCGACGTGGCGGGTTTGGATACGTAGACTCCGCGAGTGCATGGGCCGCGGTGTGGTTTCGTGCCCACCCGCCGTCTGCAGGCCGGTACGAGTTCCCTGCGGCCCCGCTGCGCCAGCACTCGACCATGGCGAAATGCAGATTGAGGGAAGGATCAGCGTTGATCACAGAAACTCGAACGGCCAGCCGCCCCGTGGACGTGTACCGAACACGGCTCGCGGATCACGGAGAGATCGAACCCCGCCCACATCCCGTCGTGTGGGCACAGGACCAGCAGGGGCCGCTGTCGACCGCGGAGATCGATGGCTACCGCGACCGGGGATACCACACAGCCGAAAAGGTATTGTCCGACAACGATATCGACACATGCCTGACCGAGGTCGCCTCGATCACGGACAGGTTGGGAGACGACGAGCGCGTGATCCGCGAATCGTCGAACGGTGATGTGCGATCACTCTTCGCGGTGCACCATCTCAGCGACGCGATCGCGGAGATCTGTGAGCGCACCGAGATCGCAGGCGTCGCACGGCAGATACTCGGAGACGACGTCTACATCCACCAGAGCCGGATCAACCTGAAGCCGGGGTTCGCTGGTGGTCCGTTCTACTGGCACTCCGATTTCGAGACGTGGCACGCCGAGGACGGCATGCCGACGCCCCGTGCGCTCAGTGTCTCGCTCGCGCTCACGCCCAACCTTCTGACCAACGGGGCCCTGATGATCATTCCGGGGTCGCACAAGCAGTTCGTCGGATGTGTTGGACGGACCCCCGACGACTACCACAACCAGTCGTTGGTCTCCTATCGTCCGCCGTTCGGGACTCCCGAGGAATCCGACGTGACAACGCTCGCAGACGAACACGGCATCGACATGATCACCGGGCCTGCGGGGTCGGCGCTCTACTTCGACTCGAACTGCATGCACGCGTCGTCGGGCAACATCACGCCGTACCCGCGTAGCAATCTCTTCGTCGTGTTCAACGCGAAATCGAATGCGCTGCAAGAACCTTTTGCCGCCGATGCGCCCCGACCGGACTACCTCGCACACCGGTAGCCGCAACGAGAACACAACAGCGAGAATACGAACGCGCAGGTGGGGGACGAGGTTTCGTCCCCCACCTGCGCGTCGGATGGTGAGAAGAGGGCAAGCCCTCAGTTCGCGGCGGGCACCGCAGGAGCGTCGTCGGACGACGGCGTCGCCGTCGGTACCGGCTGCGGACCGCGCTTCGGAATCGTCAGCGTGATCGCGACGCCCACGAACGCGGCGACGGCTCCGACGAGGAAGCACAGGCGGAAAGACGTGTGCGATGGCATGTCCTGACCACCCATCGAGACGGTTGCCGTGGTCAGCAGTACCGCCATCACGGCAGACGAGACCGTCGTGCCGATCGATCGCATGAGCCCGTTGAGGCCGACCGCTGAACCGGCCTCGGTCATGGGAACCGAGCCCATGATCAGGGTCGGCATCGCCGCGTACCCGATACCGACACCGGAGGCGGCGATGATGGACGCGATCATGAGCTGCCACGGCGAATTCATCAGGAACAGTGCAATCAGGTAACCCACGCCGAGAACGGTCGCACCGATGGCCAGCGTGTACTTCGCGCCGATCTTGTTGATCAGGATGCCCGACACCGGAGAGAAGACCAGCATCATCAGTCCACCCGGTGCCATCCAGAGTCCGGCCGCCAGCATGGTCTGGCCGAGTCCGATCCCGGTTTCCTTCGGCATCTCCAGCAGCGCCGGGATGACCACCGACTGAGCCATCATGCCGAAGCCGATCGCGATGGCGGCGATGTTGGTCAGCAGCACCGCCGGCCGCGCGGTGGTACGCAGGTCGACGAGCGGCTCGGTGGTACGCAACTGATAGAAGCCCCACGCGACCAGGACGACGATGCCTGCGGCGAGCAGTCCAAGGGTCGTGCCGGATGCCCAGCCCCAGTCGTTGCCCTTCGAGACAGCGATGAGCGCTGCACAGAGTCCGATCGCCAGGCCGATGGCGCCGACGATGTCGAGGCGGCCACCGGTGGCGTCGGGAACATGCGGCACGACGACGATGACGAGCGCCAGCACGACGGCACCGAGAGCCGCGGCGACCCAGAACAGGGCGTGCCAGTTCCACGTCTGTGCGATCCACGCAGACAGCGGCAGGCCGATCGCGCCGCCGACACCCAAGGTGGCACTCATCGCAGCGATGGCCATCGAGGTGATCCTCGGTGGGGTCACCTCGCGCATGAGGCTGATGCCGACCGGGATGAAGCCCATCGCGAGGCCCTGGATGGCGCGACCGATGATCATCGGGATGACCGAGTCGCTCAGTGCACACACCACCGAGCCGACGACGAGGAGGACGCCCGAGCCGACCAGCACTCGCTGCTTTCCGAACATGTCACCGAGTCGGCCCGCGATGGGCATGGCCACGGCTGCGGCGAGCAGCGTTGCGGTGATGACCCACGAGGCGTTCGAGCGCGACGTGCCGAGCAAGTGTGGCAATTCAGGCTGGATCGGGATCACGAGCGTCTGCATCAACGCGGCGACGAGTCCGCCGAGGCAGAGGACGATCACAGTGGCGATGGCGCCAGTGGTGGTCTTGTTCTCCACGTGCGGCAGCGAGTTCTGCGCAGTAGAGGATGAGTGAGTGTCGGACATGAACACCTCCTTGGGATATGCAGATTACATATGTAAGCTACATATGCCTAATTCACTCGTGTATTTCGGACATAACAGACACTGTTGAGGGAGAAGGGAATTCGGGTGATCAGTGACGATGGGAGTGGCGGCGCGGACCACTCACGGGATGAGTACGCGCCCTGGCCGTCGCCCCTGTATCGCGATCTCGCCGACGAGTTCCTCCGCATGGCGCGCCGTCGTTCGCACGTTGATCCCGACTCGATCCTCGAGGTCTCCGCGTTCAATCTCCTGTGGATACTGTCCGACGGCAGGCCTCGTACGCTTCGACAGTTGACCGATGCCATGCAACTCGAGCAGTCGACCGTCAACCGCCAGGTCAACGCCGCGATCAAGCACGGCTATCTCGAACGCTTCGATGTCGAGGGTGCGATCAGTCGCCAGGTCAGGCCCACGAGACTCGGGCGCGAGGCATTCGAGCACGACGGGCTGCTGCGGGCCAGGCGACTCGAGCGCGTGCTCTCCGACATGGGACCGGGCTCGCCGGAAGCATTGTTTCGCGAACTCCACGCCTTCAACGACGCGTATGACCGTACGCTGGCCGACGACGACCGCAACAGAAGGCGGCACGGATAGGAGCATGATGTCCGACGGCTCGACAGCCGACGAGAGCGCACTCGACGCTCCACGGAGGTACGTGATCACCGGAGCAGCCTCCGGGATGGGTTTGGCTGTAGCGGAATCGATTCGGGCGCAGGGGCACACGGTGATCGGCGTGGACCAGCGAGAAGTCGAGGTCGTCGCCGACCTCTCGACCACGGCAGGCAGGCAGGAGGCGATCGCGGCCATCCTCGAGCTGAGTGACGGGGCGCTCGCCGGCGCGGTACTTGCAGCCGGGGTGGGACCGAGAGCTGGTGCCGAGCGGGCAATCGCCGAGGTCAACACTCTCGGGGTCACCGAGGTGTTGACCGGGATCCGAGATGCGCTCACCGCCTCCGACAAGGCGAAAGTGGTTGTCTTCGGCTCGAACTCGACGACATCGACGCCATTCGTGCCGAAGTCCGCAGTGCGCAGACTGATCGCGGGCGACACCGAGGCCGCGGCGAGGATCATTCGACGACGCGGTACGACCTTGTCGGGTCCGATCGCGTACGCGGCGTCGAAACTTGCTGTGACGCAGTGGTGTCGCGAACACGGTACCGATCTGGAATGGGCGGGTGCGGGTATCCGGCTCAACGTGATCGCGCCCGGGCCGGTGATGACACCTCTACTGCAATCACAACTCGACGGCGCGTCGGGGAAGAACGTCCGTTCGTTCCCGGTGCCGGTGCGCGAATACGGCACACCGGAACAGCTCGCCGCGTGGGTCATGCTGATGCTGTCGTCCGACGCCGATTTCATGTCGGGCTCCGTCGTCACGGTCGACGGAGGAACCGAGGCGTACCTGCGGTCGCGCGATTGGCCGGCCCCGTTGCCGCTGCGTGAGGTTCCCCGCACCCTGTGGCGTATGTACCGGGCTCCCAAGGAGGGACGCGTTGTCACCTACTGATCCCGCACCCGACTCAGCGGATTCGTGGTCGCCGGGAGCTCTCGACGGCCTGGTGGTCGCCGACTTCACCCGCGTGCTCGCAGGACCCTACGCGACGATGATGCTCGCCGACCTCGGCGCGGAGGTGGTCAAGATCGAGCGTCCGGGTGCAGGTGACGACACCAGGTCGTGGGGGCCACCGTTCACCGACGACGGCATGGCCACCTACTTCGCGTCCGTCAACCGCAATAAGGAGTCGGTGACCCTCGACCTGCGTGACGCCGACGACCTGGCACGTGCACGCGATCTCGCACTGACCGCCGACGTCGTCATCGAGAACTTCCGTGCCGGGACCATGGACCGGCTCGGTCTGGGATACGACGAGTTACGTTCGCACCGAAAAGATCTCGTCTACTGCTCGATCACCGGGTTCGGCAGGGACGGCGGCGCGGCACTGCCCGGATACGACCTCCTCGTGCAGGCCGTCGGCGGACTCATGAGCGTGACCGGCGCCGGGCCAGAGGAGCCCGTCAAGGTGGGTGTGGCGGTCGTCGACGTGCTCGCCGGCCTACACGCGGGAATGGGAATCCTCGCAGCCCTCCGACATCGGGACAGGACCGGCGAGGGCCAACGCGTCGACGTCGACCTGTTCTCGGTGTCGTTGTCGTCGTTGGTGAATCAGGCCTCCGGCTTCCTCAACGCCGGAGTGGTGCCGCAGCCGATGGGTAATCGTCACCCGAGCATCGCCCCCTATCAGGTGTTCTCGACGGCCACCCGCCCGATCGCGTTGGCGGTCGGCAACGACGGTCAGTTCGCGAAAGCCGTCGACGTGCTCGGGCGGCCCGATCTCGCAACGGACGAGCGCTTCACGTCGAACGCGGCGCGGGTGGCGCATCGCGACAACCTCATCGACGAGATCACCGCGGTACTGGTGACCAGGGATGCCGATCACTGGTACGCGGAGTTCACCGCGGCGGGAGTGCCTGCTGGTCCGATCAACTCGGTAGCCGAGGCATTCGATTTCGCCGAAGACCTCGGCGTCGACGCGAGGGCGACAACTCCGGACAGCCCCGTCGTCACCGCCGCCAACCCGATCAGGCTGTCGGCGACACCGGTCACCTATCGCAGCGGGCCGCCGACCCTCGGAAGTGGCTCGGCGACAGCGGGCCACCCAGCATCTCGAGCCGAGCAGAATGGGGAGAGCTCCGGGTAGCAGATAGTGACGAGGACCGGCTACTCGTTGTGATCTTTGGGCCAGTCACCCTCGGTGATGAGGTCCTCGAAGTTCTTGAGGAGATGCGGGTTGAGCTCGTCCTCGACGGCCTTCTCATAGTTGCCGTTCCATTTGGCGAACCACTTCTCGTCGCGATCCATCAGGTAGATCGGCCAGCCGTGCGTGATGATCAATTCGTCGGAGTAGAGGTCCGTCGAGCCGTCGTCGCGCATGTACCAGTACTTCTGGCCGGAGTCGTAGAACGCGGCCAGTTCCTCGGCCGTCACGAAGTATGTGCCGTCTGCCTGCCTCATGGCGACGATCCTACGGAGTCGCGCGCGGCTGCGGGCTCGAGTCGACACACGGGTGGACGCTGGTGGTGGCGAGTTCGCCCACCGACAGGGCACGATTGATATGCGCGGGTCGCCATGGGTCCGTATTCCGTCACGACAAGTGCGTGACGTCGCGTCCAGAGTCGTTCGTTCTCTCCAGGGAGGTGCCGTGTGTCATCCGTGCTGATCGACGTCGACCAGCTTGCCGACGCCATGCTCTCCGATACCCCGCCCGTCGTGCTCGACGTACGGTGGCAGCTCGGTGACGCCGACGGCCATGCGCACTACCGAGCCGGCCACATTCCGGGAGCCGTGTACGTCGACCTGGACACCCAACTGGCCGGTCCGCCGGCGCCGGACGTCGGTAGGCACCCGCTACCCGACATCACCGCACTCACCGAGGCAGCTCGCTCCTGGGGTGTCGACGACACCTCGCCCGTGGTGGTCTACGACGACAACGGCAACCTCGCATCGGCACGTGCCTGGTGGTTGCTGCGCTGGGGAGGCCACCGAGACGTCCGGCTTCTCGACGGCGGCCTTGCCGCGTGGCGTGACGCAGGAATGCGCCTGTCGGCCGGGGACACCCCCGTCCGGCCCGGAAGCGTCACATTGCGAGCGGGCTCGTTGCCCGTCGCCACCATCGACGACGTCGCGTCGCGCGGTCCGGATGTGGTGCTCGTCGATGCCCGGGCAGCCGAACGCTACCGAGGCGACGTCGAACCCGTCGATCCGCGCGCTGGACACATTCCCGGCGCGATCACTCTCCCCACCGCCGAGAACGTCGACGCCGACGGGCGTTTTCATGCGGCTCCGCAGCTACGGGAACGGTTCGCGCGTGCCGGCGTCACGGATGCGACGACCGTCGTCGCCTACTGCGGGTCGGGTGTCAACGCGGCACACGAGATCGCGGCGCTGGAGATCGCGGGACTGACGGGAACGCTGTTCCCTGGGTCGTGGTCGCAGTGGTCGGCAGACCCCGCGCGGCCCGCGGAAACGGGACAGAACTCGAACTGACAGAAGTCCAACCCGCAGAACTCGAACTGACAGAACTCGAACTCGCAGAACCCGACCCGCCCGAATCCAGCCAACGGCCCGCGACGGCGGGGTGACACTGGTCACGAACGCGTGCAGAAGGCCGCGCGGCTCCGACCTCTATCGAGACACATGCAGCCACGACGTGACCAGCTCGGACCGACCAACCGAGCTACGTTCGGCCCGACAAACGAAAAGAGTGAGTAGATGCGCGATTTCCATTGTTCCAACTGCGGACAGCAGTTGTCGTTCGAGAACACGATCTGTCTCAGCTGCGGCAAGAATCTGGGATTCCACCTGCCGAGCCGGACAATTCAGGTTCTCGACGACGACGAGAAGGGCACGGTCGATGGGGCGACCATCATCCGGTGCGCCAACAACCTTCCCGCCGCCTGCAACTGGATGGTCGAAGAGGGGCCGGATCAGCCTGCGCTCTGTGAATCGTGTCGATTGACGCGCACAAGGCCGTCGGATTCCGACGCGCAGGCCATGACCGCGTTCGCCGAGGCAGAAGCCGCGAAGCGTCGGGTGATCTACGAGCTCGACGAACTGAAGTTGCCGATCTTCGGCAAAGACACCGACCCGCAGACCGGACTCGCTTTCGACCTTCTGTCGAGCCGTGACCAGCCGGTCACCACCGGCCACGCCGACGGTGTGATCACCATCGACCTCGCCGAGGGCGACGACGTGCACCGCGAGCAGCTGCGTGTGTCGATGGACGAGCCATACCGGACGCTGATCGGACACTTCCGCCATGAGATCGGACACTTCTATCAGATGGTCCTCGTCGGCGAGGGGCCCAATCTCGAGCGCTACACCGAGCTGTTCGGCGACCCCGACACGAGCTACCAGGACGCGCTCGACCGTCACTACAACGACGGTCCGCCGGAGGATTGGGAGGAGGACTACGTCTCCTCGTACGCCACGATGCACCCCTTCGAGGACTGGGCCGAGACCTTCGCCCACTACCTGCACATTCGCGACACCCTTGACACAGCAGCCGCCTTTGCGCTGGCGCCCGCGGGTGCGACCCTGGAGGCCGATCTGCCGGGCAAGGTCGGGTTCGAGCGGATCATCGACTGGTGGTTGCCGTTGACCTGGGCGCTCAACCAGATCAACCGCTCAATGGGACATCAAGATCTCTACCCGTTCGTTCTGCCGCCGAAGGTCCTCGAGAAGATGGAGTTCATCCACGAACTCGTCAGCTCAGACGAACGCGCGGTGGTATCGCAAGCCCAGTGATCATGTCGCAAGCACAGTAGCCGTGCCGCGGTCGCGGTGATCGACGCGACGCAACTGTAGTAATCACCGCGACCGCAACCCTTGGAACGGGCCCTCATCTCGACTGAACTGGTGTAGTTGCGCGTACGTCGCGCCACCCGACGTCGAGGAGAGAGGCTTTCTGTGAGCTCCCTGAAGTTCCACTGGTTCCTGCCGACAAACGGCGGTGACAGCCGCAATGTCGTCGGAGGAGGTCACGGCGTCGCCGCCGAAGCGGCTGGTCGACCGGCATCGGTGCAGTATCTGGGACAGATCGCGCGCAGCGCGGAGCAACTCGGATTCGAGGCGGCGCTGACTCCGACGGGCGCCTGGTGCGAGGACGCCTGGGTCACCACGGCGATGATCAACGCTCTGTCCGAGCGATTGAAGTTCCTCGTGGCGTTCCGGCCGGGCATGACGGCTCCGTTTCTGGCTGCTCAGATGGCTGGATCGTTCCAGAACCTCTCGGGAGGTCGGCTGCTGCTCAACGTCGTCACCGGTGGTGAGGATGCCGAGCAGCGTATGTTCGGCGACTTCCTCGACAAGAAGCAGCGCTACGCGCGTGCCGATGAGTTCCTGGAGATCGTGCGACGGCTCTGGACCGGTGACACCGTGAACTTCGACGGCCAGTACCTCTCCGTCGACAACGCTGTACTGCACCAGATTCCCGACCCCCTCCCGCAGATCTACTTCGGCGGCTCGTCACCCGAGGGGATTGCGGTGTCGGCAAAGCATGCCGACGTCTACCTCACCTGGGGTGAGCCGCCGGAGGCTGTGGCGGAGAAGATCTCTCGGGTCCGTGCTGCCGCGGCGGCGCAGGGGCGCGAGTTGACCTATGGAATCCGACTGCACACCATCGCGCGGGATACGTCCGCGGCGGCGTGGGCCGAGGCAGATCGTCTGCTGGCCAACATTTCTGACGCCGACATCGCGCGAATCCAGTCGGGTCTGAAGCGTTCGGCATCCGAGGGGCAGCAGCGCATGCTCGCACTGAACAAAGGCTCCAAGGACGGCCTGGAGATCTACCCGAATCTGTGGGCGGGCGTCGGACTGGTGCGCGGCGGAGCCGGCACGGCGATGGTCGGTTCGTTCACCGAGATCGCCGACCTCATCGAGGCGTACCACGAGGTCGGTATCGACGAGTTCGTGTTATCCGGTTATCCGCACCTCGAGGAGTCCTACTGGTTCGGTGAAGGCGTGCTCCCCGAGCTGACACGTCGCGGACTGTGGGAACACCCTGCGCCGGTTGCGACTACAGCGTCCGTGCCTTTCGGCTCGCCGACTCCGCTCACGCGGGTGTCGGCATCGTGACGACGGCAGTCGTCGTCGGCAACCCGCGCCCGGGTAGTCGAACACTGAGCGCCGCCACGTATCTGGCTACCGAGCTCGCCGACGGCCGACAACCCGATCTCACTGTCGACCTCGCTGCTCTGGGTTCGGCTCTACTGGACTGGTCGGACGAATCGGTCGGCGACCTGGTGACGCGGGTCGGAGCTGCTGATCTCGTCGTATTCGCCAGTCCCACATACAAAGCCGCATACACCGGACTGTTGAAGCTCTTCCTCGACAGGTTCGCGGGCGGAACCGGACTGTCGGGAGTGGCGATTCCCCTGATGCTCGGCGGCAGCCCCGCGCATTCCCTCGCACCCGAACTCGCGCTACGCCCGGTGCTCACCGAGATCGGTGGCACGGTCCCCGGACGCGGGCTCTACGTCGTCGACACCGCATACGACGATCCGGACGCTTACGCCGAATGGCTCACCGCCACAAAACCACTCGTGTCCACATTGCTGAAGGCAGGCTCATGAGCGAACTACGCACCAACCAGGATCTCGACCCAGCGCGTCTACGCAAGGCGTTCGGCATCTTTCCGACCGGAGTGGTCGCGGTCGCCGCGGAGGTCGACGGTCGGTTGACCGGGCTCGCCGCGAGCTCGTTCACCAGTGTCAGCCTTGATCCGCCGCTGGTGTCGGTGTCGGTTGCGGCCGGTTCGAAGACATGGCCCGATCTCCGACGCGCCGCTCATCTCGGCGTCACCATCCTCGCCGACCACCAGGGCGCCGCGTGCCGCCAACTCGCCGGAGATGTGGAACACCGCTTCGACGGTATCCCCGTCAAGGCGTCCGACGGCGGTGCGGTGACCCTCGACGACGGACTCGCGCATTTCGACTGCACCATCTACCGCGAGGTCGAGGCGGGCGATCACGTCATCGTGCTACTCGAACTTCACGGCGTCGACCATCCGGAGACCGGGGATGACCATCAAGAGGCCGGCAATCCATTGATCTTCCACCGCAGCGGTTTCGGCCGTCTCGCGCAGGCTGTGTAGCGCTCTAGCGCAGCGAGGCTGTCTAGCGCAGCGAGGCGACGAATGTCGCCGCTAGTGCCTCCAGACCTGCCTGGTCGTCGTCGTCGAACCGGTCGGGCACCGGGCTGTCGAGGTCGAAGACCCCGATCAGAGCACCGTCGTCGTCAACGAGCGGCACGACGATCTCCGATCGACTGTCGGCGTCGCAGGCGATGTGGTCGGGAACAGCGTGCACGTCGGCAACGCGCTGTGTCGTGCGGGTCCTCGCCGCGGCGCCGCAGACACCGCGGTCGAGGGGAATACGCACGCATGCGGGTTTGCCCTGGAAGGGGCCGACCACCAACTCATCGCCGTCGAAGAAGTAGAAACCGGCCCAGTTGACCTGCGGCAGTGCCTGGTAAACGAGTGCCGACAGATTCGCCGCGTTGGCAACCCGGTCGGATTCGCCGTCGACGAGTGCGCGTGCGGCGTTGTCGAGTTCGGCATAGTCCACAGCTGGATTGGTGATCGGGGCGGCGTCGAAACTCATTTCCCCACTGTGCCCCGGCGTCAGTGGTGACGCCAGACCGGCGATCACGCTGGTTCTGTGCTGGACGGTCGATGTGAACCGGCGAGACGACTGTGGCCGGGAGCGCGCACGCTCCCGGCCACACATCGCGTCAGATTCACTGGCGGACGGTGCGCCCCCGGATGGCGAGGTAGGCGGCGATCAGCACGATCGCGACGACGACGCCGACGATGAACGGGATGACCTCCCAACCGCCGTTCGAGTTGCTGTACCCGAACTGGTAGGTGAGCCAGGAACCGATGAGCGATCCCAGCACACCGAGAACGATGGTCATGATGATGCCGATGTCCTGCTTGCCCGGCATGAACAGCCGTGCGAGCGCGCCGATGATCAGGCCGACGACGATGGCGCTGATGATTGTTCCGATCACGTGAAACTCCTCCGTTGGCGGGGCCTGATCCGCTTGGACGATCCACGACTGCTTCATGGACGGAGCGTCGACTCGTCGACACATCCGTGACGGCCCCTCAGCCAACGTACGGCTGCGGAACGGTTATGCGGTTCCACGCAAGCCGCGTCGTAATCCAATCGAAATGTCGGGCAAACGACCCATCTCGGATGTCCCTGTTCGGTGTCGACGCACACAGTCGTGTCCACCGCAGGCAGACCGCCCGGAACGGTGACGAGACCGCCCGGAGTGGAGACGAGTCAGTGGCGGTGCCGTCGGAGATGCACCAGGTGTGTGTCGCGCTCGTCGTTGACCCACGCGTAGTAGAAGCCGATGAGGATCCCGCCGCCAACGAAGTTGCCCAGCAGCACTGTCCCGAGGTTGCCGAAAACCAGCCCGACCGGGACGTCGTGTTGGAATCCGACGATCATGAACAGCACGGTGTTGGCCACCGAGTGCTCGAAGTCGAGGAAGGCGAACACGAAGACGGCGGTGATCATCGCCATGCATTTGGCGATGTCCTCGGTGAGGTAGCCGTTGTAGACGAGCAGCATCGCCAGGTTGATCATGAAGTTGCAGAGCACGGCGCGGATGAAGAGATCCAACCAGCCGCTGAACCCGTCGCTGAGGTAACCGGTCTTGACGTCGACCGCGTGGACCATCGCGTTCAGTACGGGACCGTCGAGAAGCGTCGTGCCGCGCAGCATCACCGCGATCAACAGGCCGCCGAGGATGTTGCCGAGGTAGCAGAACACCAGAATGCGCATGATCAGCACGGGCGTCACGCGGCGGTAGTAGGCGCCGACCGAGACGATCATCATGTTCGAGGTGAGCAGTTCGGACTTGGTGTAGTAGATGAAGACCAGTGCCCAGCCGAAGGCGAGCGCCCCGATGAGTTTGCCGACTGCGTGGAGTTGGCCCGGCGGATCGGTCATCGTGTCGAACGCCGCGACGATTGTGTAGTTGATGACGTAGAAGATCGCGATGATATCCCGGCCATCGCGGCTCGCTGGATGAAGCGCCGCCGAAGGTGACCGGTCATCTTCTTCTTGGATTCGAGCACGTCGAGGGTCGTGCTGATGAAGAACTTTCCCGGGAAGAGCTTGGTGACGTCGAACTCGGGGTCGCTCATGGGTCAACGGTTCCACAGGCCCGGCGCCGCTGCCCGTCATACGTACACAACTGCTACGTCAGCGCGAGGCCATCGAAATAATTGTGATGGCCTCGCGCTGACGTCCGGGTTGTGTACGTCTCCGCGGTCAGTCTGCGAGGGTGGCGGTGTCGATGACGAATCGATACCGCACGTCGCTGTCGACGACGCGGTCATAGGCCGCGTTGATCTCGTCTGCGCTGATCTTCTCGATCTCGGCTCCGATGCCGTGCTCGGCGCAGAAGTCGAGCATCTCCTGGGTGGCGGGGATACCGCCGACCATCGACCCCGCGATCGAGCGGCGGTTGGCCAGCAGCGAGAACGCCTTGATCTCCAGGGGGTGCTCCGGCACGCCCAGCTCGACGAGCGTGCCGTCGACGGCCAGCAGGCCGAGGTAGCTGTCGAGATCCAGATTGACCGACACCGTGTTGATGATGAGGTCGAACTCGCCGCGCAGAGCCCTGAAGGTGTCTGCGTCTTTGGTTGCGTAATAGTGATCGGCGCCGAATCGTTTGCCGTCGGACTCCTTGGACAAGGTCTGACTCAGCACGGTGACCTCCGCGCCCAGTGCGTGCGCGATCTTGACACCGATGTGCCCAAGACCGCCCATGCCGATGATCGCCACCTTCTTCCCCGGACCTGCTCCCCAGTGCTTGAGCGGCGTGTACAGGGTGATGCCGGCGCAGAGGAGGGGTGCTGCGACGTCGAGCTCAACGCCCTCGGGGATCTTGAGCACGAAGTCCTCGGTGACGACGACCTGCTGCGAGTAACCGCCGTGGGTGAACTCGCCCTCGTAGGTAGACGAGTTATATGTCTGCACCACACCTTTAGTGCAGTACTGCTCGTCGCCGTTCTTGCACGCTTCGCACTCGCCGCAGGAGTCGACGAAGCATCCGACGCCGACGCGGTCGCCGACCTTGTGCTTGGTCACCTCGTCGCCGACGGCGGCAACTGTTCCGGCGATCTCGTGTCCGGGGACGACGGGGTAGGTCGTGCCGCCCCACTCGTTGCGGGCGGTATGGATGTCGGAGTGACAGATCCCCGCGAACGCGATGTCGATCAGAACATCCTTCGGGCCGAGATCCCTGCGTTCGATGGTGGTCTTCGACAGGGGCTCATCGGGTGCTGTCGCCCAGAACGCATTGACGGTTGTCGTCATGGTGGTTCCCTCTCCGGCGTCCGCGGGAAGCGCGACGATCTGCCGGTGCCGCGGGCACCTCACCTCATCCAGCGTGCCGACGCATCGTCGAATGCGCATGCGACTGTGGCGGGAGACACGTCGGGCCCGAAACGGGACCGACTTGGTTTTGTCACAGACAACCTGACTAGCATTCGCGTGTGACCGAATCGCCGGAGAAGACGACAGCAGGGCTGCCCACCCGTCGATCCGACGACCCGAAGCGCCGCGCCACAAAGCTCTCACCTGCGACGACCGCGATCGTCTCGGTGGTTGCGGGGTTGATCGCCGTCGTTGCAGCCGTACTGACCCCGTTTCTGCCCGTCACGACGACGACGGCAACCATCACCTGGCCGCAGGGGCAGCAACTGGGCGCGGACAATGCCGACATCACCTCGCCGCTCGTCGCGCAGATGGCGCAGGACCTCGACATCACCATTCCGTGCGCTCTGCTGCGCTCGGCACCGACGGACGCGGCGTCGACCGTGCTCACCACGATGCCGTCCGCTGCGAAGAACCAGCGCTCATCGGCGCTGAACGTGACAGCGGACGCCAACGCGGTGACGGTCACGATGCGCGGCGACACGGTTGCGTCCGCCCCGCGCGCAGACATCGCGTCCGATCGCTGCACGCAGCTGCACATCTTCTCGTCGGCGGCGGGTTCGGGCGCGCGTTTCGTCGGACTCGGGCCGGCGCAGATGGCTCCCGAAGCCGACCGGCCCCAGGTCGCAGGCGTGTTCACCGACATCGGGGCGTCGACGATCACGTCGACGCCCGGCCTCTCGGTGCGCATCGTCGTCGACGATCGCTTCGATTCGAGTCCTTCGGTCATCAAGTGGCTCGTGATGATCATCGGGGTGCTGGCGGCGATCGTCGCGCTCGCCGCCCTGGCGCTGCTCGACCACATCCACGGCTATCACCGACGGATCGGCCGTGTGCGCTGGCTTGCCCTGCTCCGTCCGCGCGCCACGGACATCGCGGTCACGGCGATCCTGGTCATCTGGCATTTCCTCGGTGCCGGCTCATCCGACGACGGATACATCCTCAACATGGGCCGAAACGCCGAGCACGCGGGCTACCTGGCCAACTACTACCGCTACTACGGCATCCCGGAAGCGCCGTTCGACTGGTACTACGACTTCCTGGCGCACTGGTCGACGGTGTCGGCGACCGGCGTGTGGATGCGACTCCCGTCGTTGGTCATCGGGCTGGTCAGCTGGTTCATCCTGAGCCGCGTGCTGTTGCCGCGACTCGGCCGCGCAGTGCGTACCTCACAGTGGGCCATGGTGACCGCGGCCGCGGTGTTCCTCGCGTTCTGGTTACCGATGTGCTCGGGGCTGCGCAGCGAGGGAGTGGTTGTGCTCGGCAGTCTGCTGACCTGGTGGGGCGTCGAGCAGGCCATCGCCACCCGGCGCATGTTGCCCGCCGCAGGTGCGGCGTTCGCGGCCGCGCTGACCCTGGCCACCGCACCCACCGGGGTCATCGCGATCGCACTGCTGATCACCGGTGCGCGGCCGATGCTCAAGATCCTGGTTCGACGACGCCGCGAATCCGGTCTTGCGTCTCTGCTGTTGCCACTGCTGGCAGCGCCCGCGATCGTGCTCATCATCGTGTTCCGCGATCAAACGCTTGCATCGGTGTTCGAGGCGATTCGGGTGCGGTACACCGTCGGCCCGACCCTCGAGTGGTATCAGGAGCTGCTGCGCTACTACTTCTTGGCCGTCAACACCCGCGACGGGTCGTTGGTACGTCGGGTCCCGGTGTTGTTGCTGCTGGTCTCGGTGTTCGTGGTCTTGGTGATCATGCTGCGACGCAAGCAGATACGCGGAGTCGACGGCGGTCCGGTGTGGCGTATCACCGGCGCGGTGCTCATCACCATCGGTCTGCTTTCGCTCACCCCTACCAAGTGGACGATCCAGTTCGGTGTCTTCGCGGGCCTGGCGGCCGCGCTGGCCGCAGTGGCCTGCGTTGCGATCGGGCAGGTGGCGCAACGCAATACACGCAACCTGTCGATTCTCATCGCCGGTCTACTGGTCGCCTGCGCTGCCGCGGCCGCCGGATACAACGCGTGGCCGTGGGCATACGACTTCGGTATCTCGTGGTTCGACAAGGCGCCGGTCGTTGCGGGTCTGCAGGTCTCGTCGATTCTGTTGGCGCTGGCCGTGATCGCGCTCGTCATCGCGATCTGGCAGCATCTGCGGCTCGACTACGTCGCCGACACAGGACTTCACCACGACGCGGGCAAGCCACCCAAGCGGTGGCGCATCGGTGTCGCGTCGTCGCCGGTCGCGGTCATCGCGGTCATCATCCTGCTGGCCGAACTCGCCGTGTTCGCGAAGGCTGCCGCTGCTCGAGCTGACACGTACTCCGTGTTGAAGGGCAATGTACATGCCGTGACCGGTGGTTGCGGAATGGCCGATTACGTTCTGGTCGAACCCGATTCGAACAAGGGAACTCTGGTCCCGGTCGACGGTGCCCCGGCGTCGAAGGCATTGGAGGGCACAGCCCGGGGATTCTCGTCCCAGGGCGTCGCCGACGACCTCACGCCGGAGGCCGATTCGATCAAGCCCGGTACACAGAACACATCGGCTGATCTGTCGAAGACCTTTGTGATCGCCGGTGGCGCGCCGGGGACGACCGGGGGGCGCGGGCCGCAGGGCGTCAACGGCAGCACCGCCGCACTGCCCTTCGGACTCGACCCCGCGACGACCCCGGTGATGGGTAGCTACGGGACAGGCGACGGCCAGGCGTCGCTGACGACCGACTGGTACCGGTTGCCCGCGCGTGATTCGTCACCACTGCTCGTCATCACCGCGGCCGGTGCGCTCGCGTCGACCGATCCCGATGGGGTGAGCACCTACGGACAGTCACTGCAGGTGGAATTCGGCGTCGACCGGGCCGGGAAGTTCGAGCAGGTGGGGGCGCCGGTGCAGCCCATCGACGCCGACCGCAAGGCCAACCGGCCCTGGCGCAACCTGCGCATCCCGATGTCGGCGGTGCCCGCGCAGGCGACCGCGATGCGGATCGTGGCCACCGACAACAACCTCGACCCGGATCAGTGGCTCGCGGTGACTCCGCCGCGCGCCCCGGAGTTGAAGACCTTGCAGGAGGTCGTCGGGTCGTCGGCTCCGGTGCTCGTCGATTTCGCCGTCGGAGCGGCCTTCCCGTGTCAGCACCCGATGGATGCGACCAACGGCATCAACCAGATTCCGCAGTGGCGCATCCTGCCGGAGCTGCCGGTCGCGAACTCGCAGTCGAAGACCTGGATGGCGACGGTCAACGGCGGGCTGCTCACCACAGCGGAAGCGCTTACCACACCGTCGACGATGTCGACGTATCTGAAGAACGATTGGTACCGCGATTGGGGCAGCCTGCAGCGGTTGTCGCCGCTTGAGCCCGATGCGGTGCCGGCGGCGGTGAGTACCGGAACGTCGACCAGATGGGGCTTCGATCGCCCCGGAGCGATGCAGGTGGTGCCGCAAGATGATGAGTGAGACATCGGTGAACGCACAGAGTACGGGGGCAGGCGGATCGGTGGACGCGGACTCGTCAGCGAAGTTTGCTCAACGCATCAGGATCGCGAAGATCGTGGCGGTGGTCGCCGGTATCGTCGGCATCGTCATCGCTTTGCTGACCCCGTTCCTGCCGGTCAACTACACCAAGACCGAACTGTCCTGGCCGCAACAGAATTCGGTTGGAAGCGTGGCCGCACCGAGTGTGTCGTTCTCGCCGGTGTCGATGGACGTCACCGTTCCCTGTGCGCTCGGCAAGAGCATGCCCGCGTCGGGCGGCGTGATCGTGTCGACGGTTCCGTGGAACGGAGCAGACGCCAACAAGGTCGGCTTCTTCGTCCGCGCCACCCGCGACTCGCTGCAATTGACGCAGCGAAACATCGTGTTACTCAGCGCACCACGTGCCGCCGCGGAGAATTCGCCGGACTGCCGGGTTGTCTTCCACGCCGACACCGACGGTGCCGCAGGTCGATTCGACAATCTGTCGAACCCTGACTCCGGGCTCGGATCCTTCGACCTGCGTGACGCGACGGCGCGTCCGCAGATCATCGGCGTCTACTCACAGCTGCCCGAGAACGCGCCGACAGACGGTCTGTCGTTCCGCGCGACACTGGACACGCGGTTCGTGTCCACCCCCACGACGCTGAAGTTCTGGTTGATGGTGATCGGCGTCGTCATGACGATCGCGTCGATGCTGGCGCTCGCGGTCCTCGACGCACGCGATGGACGCAGTGCACATCGGCGTTTCGGGTCACGGTGGTGGCGACCGCGCTGGGTCGACGCATTCGTGACTCTCGTCCTGCTGATCTGGTTGTTCGTCGGCGGGAACACCGCGGACGACGGCTATCAGGTGACGGTTGCCCGTGTCGCGCGGAACGCCGGCTACCTGGACAACTACTACAGATACTTCGGTGTGCCACAAGACCCGTTCGGCTGGCATTACCAGTACCTCTCGTTGTGGATGCAGGTGAGCACCGCGACGCCGTGGCTGCGTCTGCTGCCATTCCTCTACGCGGTCGTCGGTTGGTGGTTGATCAGTCGATATGCGATTCCGCGGCTCGGCCACGCTGTCCGGACCTCGCAGTCGGCGATCTGGGCCGCAGCACTGGTGTTCCTCGCGGTGTGGATGCCGTTCAACAACGGGCTGCGCGTCGAACCGATCATCGCGGTCGGGACGCTGCTCGCGTGGGTCCTGGTGGAACGGGCGATCGCAACCGGCAGATTCTTCCCGCTGACGTTGGCGGTCGTGGTCGCTGCGTTCACGCTGACGATTCACCCGACCGGTGTGATCGCGGCGATCCCGCTCATCGCCGGTATCCGACCGCTGCTGAAGCGACTGATGATCCGCCGACGTCGAGACGGGCTATGGCCCATCCTCGTACCAATACTCGCAGCCGGCGTCGTGGTGCTCTACGAGATCTTCGCCGACCAGACTCTCGCCTCGATCCGCGAGGCCATCAGGGTCAACGCGGCGGTGGGCCCCACCAACAAGTGGTGGGAAGAGGGCATGCGCTATTACATGCTCATGAACCCCACCGCCGACGGTGGTATCGCGCGCCGATTCGGTGTCCTCATCACCTTTGTGTGTCTGATCGTCGTTGTGGTCATGCTCCTCAATCGTCGCAGGCTGGCCGGTATCGCGTCGGCGCCGACGTGGCGACTGGTCGCGACCGTCGCCGGTACCGCGGTGATGATGGCGTTCCTGCCGACCAAGTGGACCCACCAAATGGGTGTGTACGCCTGTATCGCAGGTGCTCTGGCAGCTGTCGCGACCGTATGCGTCGATCGCGCGGTGATGCGTCGACGTCGCAACCGCACGCTGTTCGCGGCGGCATGCGCCTACGTTCTCGCGCTCGCATTCTCCGGACGGAACCAGTGGTGGTACGTCGGTAGCTACGGAATTCCGTGGCGCGATGCCGTTCCCGACGTCAAGGGCATTCCCGTCTGGGCCGTCATTCTCGCCGTGGCGGTGCTGTTGACGCTCCTGGGATTGTGGCAGCACTTCCGTGACGACTACGTGTCCGACGACATCCGGCGCGGGGAGGAGCGTGTCTCGAAGAACCGGTGGACATCGTGGCTGCGTTCGCCGTCGATCATCGTCGTGTCGGTGATCATGCTGCTGTTCACGCTGGTCTCGTTCGCGAAAGCGGATTGGACGCAACGGCATTCATGGTCGTGGCTGAGCTCGAACGTGGCGGCGGTACGCGGACAACCGTGCGCGCTCGCCGATTCGGTGCTCGTCGAGAAGGATGTCAACGAAGGATTGTTGTCACCGGCAGGTGTTGCCGGACAGAACAATCCGTCACCGGGCGCGGCGCTTGCCGGTGCAGGATCGGCAGGGTTCGACCCGAACGGTGTCGGATCGGATCTCTCCGACGACGGCACCGAATCGGACTCGGACTCGTCGACCGGGACGTCGTCGGCCGAGATCGACCGTACGCAGTCGGATGCGACCGATCAGTCGGGTTCGGACTCGTCGAGTCCGTCGAGCGATACCGCGGGCGGCACCACGTCGACGACGGGTGTCAACGGCTCGAGGGTGAAGCTGCCGTTCGGACTCTCGCCGCAGCGGACGCCGGTGCTCGGTACGTACGGCTCTCCTTCGGGCACAGGCTCGCTGACCTCTGACTGGTATCAGCTTCCGCCACGAAGCGCCGACGCCCCGCTCATCACCATGTCGGTTGCCGGGCAGATCGAGTACGTCGACGACCTCGCCGTGACCCGATCGGGCCAGCAGGTCCGCCTCCAGTTCGGTCGTGTGGGTCCCGACGGCGCGGTGACACCCGCGGGGATCATGACGCCGATGGACATCGGCGGTGCACCCGCATGGCGAAACCTGCGATTCGCGCTCGACGCCGCGCCGCAGGGCGCCACCGTGGTCCGCGTGCTGGCGCAGGACACGTCCACCAACCCCGATCAGTGGTTGGCCGTGACACCGCCCCGCGTGTCGAAGATGGTGACGCTCAACGATCTCGTCGGTCGCGAGGCTCCCGTGATGATCGACTGGGAGGCCGCGCTCGCGTTCCCGTGTCAGCGTCCCGCGCAGGTACACAACGGTGTGCTGGAGACGCCGGAGTGGCGCATTTCGCCGGACCGCGAGGGTGAGCGCGTCAATTCGCAGCGCTGGATGTCGGGAACCGCGGGAGGACCACTCGGCATCGTCGAGAACCAGCTCCGTCCAACGGTGTTGCCGTCCTACCTGCGCAACGACTGGGCCAAGGACTGGGGCATGCTCCAGCGCCTCACGCCGCTGGTTCCACAGAAGCCGGCGGAGCTCACGGTGACCACCGATGTCCACAACGGACTGTGGTCTCCCGGACAGATTCGCGCCGTGGGCTTTTGATACCGAAGGGGCCGCGGGCCCGGAGGTCTGGGAAGCTGGAGGCGAGGCCTCCGGAGGCGCAGGTTCAGGCGGCGCCGATGTCGGCTGTCGACGCGTGCGCGGTCGTGGAGCCTCGGACGCGTCGCTCGAACAGGTAGACCGCAACGCTCACCGCGGACCACAGCGCGAGCACCAGGAACGGCCAGAGATGTTGGTGTCCGCGGAAATACACTGCGGTGTGTAGTGCGTTGACCGACGCACCCGGCGGCAGCCAACCGCCGATGGTCGCGATGACCCGCGGCAGGAGCGGCCACGCCACCGACCCTCCCGACGACGGATTTCCCAGTAGCACCATGACGGCCCAGGTCGGCAGGATCGCCCACCTGCCGAACATGGAACTGAACATCGTGAAGATCATGCCGCAGGTGAACATGGTCAACGCCAGGATGAGCCACACCTCGAATACCGGCAGCGTGAGTGCCCCTATGATCCAGTCGATCATTGCGCAGATGGTGAAGCCGCCCAACAGCGAGTAGAGGGCGGTGAAGCCGATTCTCTCCCACGGGCGCAGCTTGTTGGCGTGTACGCCGAGTTGGATGGCGCCGACGAACCCGATGATCACCGCGGCGAGCATCATGTAGAAGATGGTGAGTCCGTGAGGATCTCGCGGTTGTAGTGGATTGGCGTCGCGGACGTTGACCGTGTAGCCCAGGCCCGCGGTCGCGCGGGGCGTTGCCTGTTCCAACAATTGCGCCACCGTGGCACCGGACGCACTCGACACCGCGACGTCGACCGTCCGCGTGGCGACATCGATGTCGACGACGGCGAAGACCTGCTGGTTCTGCAACTGGTCGAACGCTTCGGCATCGGTGGCCACATGCCGGACGTCGAGCGAGCTACCGAGTTCGTGTGCCAGCTTCACCTCGACCTCCGCCGACTGCGCTCCCGGGAGTGTGCCGACGACGGCGATCGGTACGCGTTCGGGTTTCGGATTGGCCGTCGAATACGTATACGAGCCAACGAACAGAGCCGCGGCGATACCGAGGATGACCACGATCACCAGTGCGGGTGCAAACCGCGACGTGCGAACGGCGTGCCATGTTCGTCGGATCTGATCTGCGGTGCGCACTCCTCAAGGCTATTCGGTCGTCGGATAGGCTGCTCCGAAAGCTGGTCGACTTCGGGGGTTTCGCCATGACAACTGCTTACGACTTCACCGTCACGGACATCGACGGCAACTCCGTCGACCTCGCTGACTATCGTGGTCGGCCACTGCTGATCGTCAACACGGCGTCGAAATGCGGGTTCACGCCGCAGTACAGGGGACTCGAAGAGCTCAGCAAGTTCTACGCCGACAGCGGGTTGGTTGTGCTCGGTTTCCCGTGTGATCAGTTCGCGCATCAGGAGCCGGGCGATGAGGCGGAGATCAAGAACTTCTGTTCGCTCACCTACGACGTCAGCTTCCCCATGTTCGCCAAGGTCGAGGTCAACGGCTCGGATGCACATCCACTGTTCGCGTGGCTGCGGGAGCAGAAGTCAGGTGTTCTCGGCAACCGCATCAAGTGGAACTTCACCAAGTTCCTCGTGAACCGCGACGGGCAGGTCGTCGACAGGTTTGCGCCGACGGTGAAGCCGGAGAAGCTGACCGGAGACATCGACAAGGTGATCTGAGGCGCGACCGGTTCGGACCGAAACCACGAAGAGACGTCATACACCCTTCGTCGAAGCGTATGGTCTGCGTATGTGAGCGCAGATGTCGCCGAACGCGGGCAGCCCGGCACGGGACTGCACCGATTGATCGGCCCGCTCTTCGACGACATCCGGCGCTGGACCAGACGCGTCACTCCCGAGGATCACGACTGGTTCGACCTCGCCACCGGATGACAAGGGAGAGAGTATGAGTGACCGACTGGCCGGCAGGGTGGCGTTGATCAGTGGCGGAGCCCGGGGAATGGGTGCCTCGCACGTGCGGGCGATGGTCGCGCAGGGCGCGCGGGCCGTCGCAGGCGACATCCTCGACGACGAGGGAAAGGCGCTCGCCGAAGAGGTCGGGGACGCGGTGCGCTACGTCCACCTCGACGTGACCGAGCCCGACGACTGGCGTGCCGCCGTCGACTTGACGGTGCAGGAGTTTGGTTCGCTCGACGTGCTGGTGAACAATGCAGGCATCGTGAATTTCGGACTCTTCGAGGACTACTCGCTCGACGACTGGCGCAGCATCATCGACGTGAACCTGACGGGCGTCTTCCTCGGAATCAAATCGGTTGTGCCGCAGATGAAGAAGCAGGGTGCAGGATCGATCATCAACATTTCGTCGATCGAGGGGCTTGCTGGGACAATGGCATCGCACGGCTACACGGCGTCGAAGTTCGGTGTCCGGGGCATCACCAAGTCTGCGGCGCTGGAGCTGGGTCCCAGCGGCATTCGGGTCAACTCGATCCATCCGGGACTGATCAAGACACCCATGACCGAGTGGGTGCCGGACGACATCTTCCAGACAGCGCTCGGACGGGCCGCCGAACCGTCGGAGGTGTCGGCGCTCGTCGTGTATCTCGCGTCGGACGAATCGGGTTACTCGACGGGCTCGGAGTTCGTCGTCGACGGTGGGGTGGTTGCGGGGTTGGCGCACAAGGACTTCGGTAGCCTCGACGGGTGACATCGGCCGACTGGCGGGCGAAACCCCGTTGCGCTGTCAGCTCACGACCACCCCGAGTCGCGTACGCAGAAACCTGCGCAGTGAGTCGTTGAACCGTTGGGTGGTCGGCGCTTTCGGTACCAACTGATCGAACGCGTGGAAGGCGCCGGACGCGATCTCGACCTCGCACGGAACATCTGCGTCGGCGAGACGCCGAGCATAATCGAGTGTCTCGTCGTGGAACAGGTCGCACGTTCCGACACCGAGCCAGGTCGCCGGGAGACCGCCGAGGTCGCTTCGGCGGGCGGGCACCGCGACGTTTCTGTCCGCGGAGCCGAGGTAGAGATCCCACGCCCGCTGATTGTCGCGCTCGGACCACAGTAGGTATCGGCGTCCGGTGGGTGTGGAAGCCGTCCGATCGTCGAGCATCGGGTACACGAGAGCCTGTGCGGCAAGCGGAATGTCACCACGGTCCCGGGCCAGGAGGGCCAGCGCGGCGGTCAGTCCGCCGCCCGCGCTCGCACCACCGACCGCGATGCGGTCGCGATCCGCCCACGGTTGTTCGGTCAGCCAGGAGAGTGCGGCGTAGCAGTCTTCCAGTGGCGTCGGATACGGGAATGCCGGTGCAAGTCTGTAGTTGACGGCAGCCACCGTGACGCCCGTGGTGTCGGCGAGGTCGCGGCAGTAGACGTCGTCTTGCCCCGCCGAGCCGAGAACGTAACCGCCGCCGTGGATCCACAGCATCGCTGCGCCTGTGTCGGCGGTTGCGGTGGGGCGGTGCAGGCGCACCGAGATTCCAGGACTGATCGCAACGGTCGGGGTGCCCCGCAGTCTCGACAACTGCACCCCGCCGACGCGTAGAAGAGGTTTCGGGGCGTAGCGCAGCCCGATTCCGCGGGGTATCCAGCGTGCGGTGCGGCGGAGATCGGGTGCGATATCGGAGGCGTTCATCGCGGCGACTATACATTCTCGGAAAAGTGTCTACTTTGACTGTGATCTGTGCCACTATGACCGCGTGCGAAGGGAGTCCCATGCCCACATTTGACACAGTCGTCCGGGGTGGCCGGTGGTTCGACGGGACGGGGGCGGCCTCGGCGATACGCGATGTCGGCATCCGCGACGGCCGTGTGGCAGAGATCAGCGCCGAGCCTCTCGACACCAGCGGCGCGCAGGTCATCGATGCCGAGGGCGCATGGGTGACGCCGGGACTGATCGACATCCACACCCACTACGACGTCGAGGTGCTCGATACTCCGGAACTGACCGAGTCGCTCCGGCACGGGGTGACGACCGTGTTCATCGGGTCATGTTCGCTCTCGACGATCTATGTCAACGGCGAAGAGGCAGGCGACCTTTTCGGGCGTGTCGAGGCGATTCCGCGTGATCACGTCATCTCAGCGGTGGATGAGCACAAGGACTGGACGTCACCCAAGGAATACGTCGATCGACTGGAGAGTCTGCCGCTCGGTGCGAATCTCGCAGCCTTCATCGGGCACTCGGACATGCGGACGGCTGTGATGGGGCTCGATCGGGCGACACGTCCTGACGTGCGACCGTCCCGGGCCGAGCAGGCGCGGATGGAGGAGATGCTCGGTGATGCCTTGGTGGAGGGATTCGTTGGACTCTCGTCGCAGCAGCTGAAGTTCGACAAGCTCGACGGGGTGACCTGCCGATCGCGCACTCTGCCGTCGACCTACGCCAAGCCGAAAGAACTCCGCAGACTCAAGAGCATGCTGCGTCACAGCGGGCGGGTGCTGCAGTCGGGTCCCGACATTCAGAATCCCCTGAACCTGGTCTCGCAGATGGTGCAGTCGATCGGGTTCGGGCGTCCGGTGCTGAAGACCTCGCTCCTCTCGGCTGCCGATGTGAAGTCGAACGAGAAAGCACTGCTCCTGATGGATCACCCGACAGCGCTGATCAATCGACTCGGTGGAGACTTCCGGTGGCAGCACCTACCCGTGCCGTTCGAGGTGTACGCCGACGGCATCGACTTGGTGATCTTTGAGGAATTCGGTTCGGGCGCAGCCGCTTTGCATTTGCGCGACGACATCGAACGAGACGCACTGATTCAGGACGAAGACTATCGACGGTGGTTCCGCAAAGACTACGAGCAGAAGTTCGGTATCAGGGTGTGGCACCGCGACTTCTTCGACGCCGAGATCGTCGCGTGTCCCGACGAAACCGTGATAGGCAAGTCGTTCGGCCAGGTGGGACTCGATCGTGGTGGCCTGCATCCGGTCGACGCCTTCCTCGACCTCGTCGTCGAGCATGGCAGACAACTGCGTTGGCGTACGACGATTTCCAACCACCGGCCGGAGATGCTCAAGAAGATCGCCACGTGGCCGACGGTGCAGATGGGCTTTTCCGACGCCGGCGCCCACCTGCGCAACATGGCCTTCTACAACAGCGGTCTGCGGCTGTTACGCCACGTTCGGGATGCCGAGCAGACGGGAAAGCCTTTCATGAGTAGCGAGTACGCAGTTCACCGCCTGACGGGCGAGGTGGCCGACTTCTACGACATCGACGCCGGGCACCTCCGTGTCGGCGACCGCGCCGACCTCGTGGTGATCGATCCCGAGCATCTCGACGAGCAACTCGAGGCGTATGTGGAGGCACCTATCGAGCAGTTCGGTGGTATGTCGCGCATGGTCAATCGCAACGACGGCGCAGTGCGCGCCGTCATGGTCAGTGGACGGACCGTCTTTGCCGACGGCCGGTTCTCGTCGGCGGTGGGGACCATGAGGACAGGCAGCTTCCTCCGCGCGGGCCGGGCCGCGCCGCCGGTGTCCGCACCGAGCGCGCACGCCGACGCTGAGCTGATACGCATGGGCTGACGGCTTCGGGTCGTGCCCTACCGTCGCGACGTCACCGTTGCGTATAGGTCCGAATGCAATTGGAGGGAAATCTCGACCAGCGGGAAACGGTGTACCCAACTAGTGGTGTTTTCGGGTGCGATGTGGTCCGATGTCGTGCAACCATCGATTCATGGCCGACACAGCAACTGCACCCGACAGCATCCTGGAGGCCGGAACCACGGCCCCCGATTTCTCACTCAAGGCGACGCCGGATCAGTCCCTGCGCTTGTCCGAACTGAGAGGCAACCCGGTGGTGCTCGTGTTCTATCCCGCCGACTGGAGTCAGGTGTGCGGGGACGAACTGGCCGTGTTCAACCAGTCTCTGCCGCTCCTACAGGAGTATCGCGCGGTGCTGCTTGGGATTTCGGTCGACAGCGCGTGGAGTCACCAGGCCTTCAAGGAATCCCGCAAGCTCGGCTACGATCTGCTCGCCGACTACAACCCGAAGGGTGAGGTGTCGCGAGCGTACGGCGCATATGACGAGGCCGCGGGATGTTCCAAGCGCGCACTGTTCGTCGTCGACGCCGACGGGGTGATCGCCTGGAGCTATCTGTCGCCGATGGCCATCAATCCTGGTGTCAACGGAGTGCTCGACGCGCTCGAAGCGCTCAAGAAGAATGCGTGAGGAGCCCACGATGACATTGACCCCATCCGTCGGACCCGACGACTACACGCAGGGACCCCACGACGCTGCAATCACATTGGTCGAGTACGGCGACTACGAGTGCTCCTACTGCGGGCAGGCCTATCCGATCGTCAAAGAGATACAGCAGACGTACCCGGACTCACTTCGCTTCTGCTTCCGCAACTTTCCCATTCCCGAGATCCACCCGCAGGCGCTGACCGCCGCGGAGTTCGCCGAGTACGCCGGAAGTCAGGGTCGTTTCTGGGAAGCGCATGATCGGCTGTACGAGAACCAGAACCGACTCGGCGACGGCGTGTATCGCGAACTGGCGGTCGAACTGGGTCTCGATCAGGGGGCCGTGGAGAATGCGGTGAACTCCGGAGAGTTCGCGGATCGAATCCAAGGACATATCAACAGCGGCCTGCGCAGCGGTGTGAACGGCACGCCCGCGTTCTTCATCAACGAGCAGTTCTTTCCTGGGCCTTTCACCGAGTTACCGGACATTCTGGAACAGATCTTCGCAGCCGGAAGGTAATACGTTCCCGCTCACGCGGTCGTGGCCACGGTTGCGCTGCGCTTTTCGAGCCGGATACACCGTGGCGTAGCCGCGTCGCACCGATCGTGCCGCGAGCGATCGGACGGTTCTACGCGACGAGTCTCGAGACTTTCCGCTGCCTTTTCACATCGCGGTTCAGGTGGAGAGAGTTCCTGCATATTCGCGTGCTCGGAATCGTTCCTAGCCAGCGCCTGCGCGTCCTTCGCGTTGTTGCTCACGCTCCGCGGATGGCACTGCGTCGGAGCAGGCTCCGGGACCTCCACGCGGACGACAGCTGTTGACGCTCCCTGTCTGCTGTGCACTCATCGTCGCCGGAATCGCTTACGGAGTGGTGACGTACGGATCGCACCACGCCGCCAACACCCAGGGCGGTGGGTGGTCGGAAGCGCCGACGACGGTCCTCGACGCGATCTGACGGTGTCCCGCGTCCCGGTCTAACCGTTTATGCGCACCACGGTGCGGCCCGTGATCCCGCCTGCACCAATGGCTTCGAGTGTCGACGGCAGATCGTCGAGGCCGATCTCGGTGATTAGATTGTCGAGATGTGCAGGGCGCAGGTCGGTCTCGAGTCGCGCCCAGATCGAGCGCCGGAGTTCGGGTCCGATCAGTACCGAGTCGATACCGAGCAGCGCCACGCCGCGCAGGATGAACGGCATGACCGTGGTGGGCAGGTCGGCGCCGCCGGTCAGCCCGCTCGCAGCGACGGTCCCACTGTGGTTCATTGTCGACAGAACGTACGCGAGTGTCTTACCCCCGACACAGTCCACCGCACCAGCCCACAGGGACTTTCCCAGAGGACGAATCCTGGTGTCGGCGTCGACGAGTCGACCGACGACCTCGGCTGCACCGAGCTCGGTCAATAACCCTGTGGCGTCGGTCTTTCCGCTCGATGCGGTCACGGAGAAGCCGAGGCTGCTGAGGAGGTCGACGCTGACGCTGCCCACACCGCCACTTGCGCCGGTGACGACCACAGGCCCGTCGTCGGGTGTCAGCCCACGATCGAGCAGGGCGACGACGCTCATCGCTGCAGTGAATCCAGCGGTGCCGATCGCGGCGGCCTCGCGGGTGGAGAGAGTGTCGAGTGCGACCACCTGGCTTGCGGGGACACGGGCGTAGGCGGCATAACCGCCGTGCTGGCCGGTGCCGATCGGACCACCGTGTGCCACAACGCGATCGCCGGGCTCGAAGTCGAGTGTCGATGATGCGATCACCTCGCCCGCGAGGTCGATGCCCGGGACGATCGGGTAGTCGCGGACCACGCCACCGCGCGGTGTCACGGCCAGCGCATCTTTGTAGTTGACGCCCGAGTACTCGACGGCGATGGTGACCTCGCCGTCGGGCAGGTCGGTTGCAGCGAGTCGCTCGCTGGTGAGCGCAACCGAGTCGCCGGCCTCGCGGGCCATCAGAACGGTGAACTCATCGGGCAGGGTGCGCGTCATCGGGCTCTCCTGGTCGTCGAGGGGCGTCGCATCTCAGCGTAGGTCACAACAGTCCGGCGATGTCGCCCGCGGCGAGCATGCTGACGAGTACGGGTACGAGATGGGTCGGGGCGATGCCGTAGTCGTTACGTCCGACCTTGGTGACGATCGACGCCGTCGTGAGGATCTTCAGGTGGTGGTAGAGCTGGCCGGTCGTACCGAAGTCGCCTGCCTCCTGGAGGTCGGTGACCGAGGCGTTACCGCGGACCAGCAGACGGACGATCTCGATGCGTGCCGGGTGGCCGAGTGCGGCGAACGTCGACGAAAGTGCTTCTGGTGCAAGGTCGACAGCGGCGTCCGCGGAGTAGGCGATGTTCCAGGTGACCGGGCCCGTGAAGTCCACGGCCCCGGAATACTCGAGTATCCCCGACGTCGTGCGTTCGGCACCGTCGTCGTCGGAGGAATCGGCGTGGTCGTCGGGTCGCCCCGAGGCGAAGACCGCAGCCTCCAGCCGCGCGATGCGTGCCTCGAGATCGTCCGACGACTGACTGGTCACGCAATGCACCGTAGCGCGTGCGCAACTGCCGGATCCGTGATGGCTGCCAGCAGGAGCTTCTGGTGTGCGAAGTTGTCGGCTTTGGTGTCGGCATCGGAGAGACCACGCACCATCAGGGTGCCGACGCCGATCCGGCCGTCGGCGGTGCGGTATTCAAAGACCTCGGTGATCACTCCCGGCAGGCTTCCGCCCTTGAAGCCGAGAATTGAACCGTCGGAGGACGGCCCCTGGTATTCGAGCACGCGCCGTGCGAGGGGGGCACCCGGTCCGAACGAGCCGTCGGCCAGGCCCGTCATTAGGGAGTGGAGAGCATTCGGCGTGGCCTGCAACAGTGCATTCGCCCGCGCCGCTTCTGGGTCGCCGGTCGCCACGCGGGCGCGTATCGCGGCGGCATACGCGGGATCGTCGTGATAGCGCTGAGCGGCACGGAACGCATCGTCTGGTCGCTGCAACGTCGGGTCAATGGTGGCGAGGTAGGCGCCGAGCAAGCTCGGGACGTCGTCGGAGAACCCGAAGCGATCCATCACCGAGCGTAAAGAGTTGTCTCCCAACGTGTTGCGCAGCAGGTCTGGCGCCGCGGAATCGGAGAATCGGATCATGACGTCAGCGAGCTGCTCGTAGGTGACCGTGCGTGTGCCGTCGACGGGGATGCCGTCGACGGCGGGGATCTTCAGGTAGGCGAGTGCACGCGCGTGAGCGCCACCGTCGAGTGCGAGGTACCAGCGCTGCCACTCGTTGACGCTGACGCGAGCCTCCGGGTTGAGACGGCCGTCGGCGACGGCGCTCGCGTAGGCCGCGAGGTGGATCAGCTTGACCGACGACGCCGCGGGGAACACCGCACCGGAGTCGTGCGAGATCGGCGCGCCGTCGATCGGTGTGACGCGCAGTGCGTAGTCGTCGGGGTGCGAGGCGAGATAGCCGATCCAACCCTGTATGGACGAGGTATCGGCCGCTCTCGGCGCCGCGCAGTGCGCGGATGAGGCGGTTGGGACGGCGTGTGCTTCCGCGGGAATCGTGACTCCCGTGATCACGGCGAACGCGATGGCGAGCAAGGAAACGAAGCGCATCAGGATCTCCCGGATGTTCGTAAGTACGTAATTACGAAACTATCAAACAAGGCGCCGGGCAGTCCGCGACAGACCCACGACAGCCGACGGCAGCGTCGTGTAAGCGGGCGACCATAGCGTCGGTGTCAATAAATCCTGACTACCGATAGGAGGTGCCCTCATGACCACCACTGATGCTGCGACGCCCAGTTCGTCGCGCACCTACACCTCGCTGGCAGCGGCAGCCATTCCCCTGGCCGCACTCTGCCTGGCCTTCTTCGTCGAAATGGTCGACAACACCCTGCTCTCGATCGCTTTGCCCACGATCGGCCGTGATCTGGGCAGCAGCACCACTGCGCTGCAGTGGATCACCGGCGCCTACTCGCTCACGTTCGGCGGGCTCCTGCTAACCGCGGGATCGATCGCCGACAGATTCGGTCGCAGACGCGTGCTGATGGTCGGTCTCGCCGCCTTCGGGCTGTTGAGTCTGCTCGTGGTGTTCGTGACCAGTACCGGCGAGCTCATCGGACTCCGTGCGGCGCTCGGGGTGGCAGCCGCGATGATGGCGCCGATCACCAACTCGCTGGTCTTCCGGCTCTTCGACGACAAGACGCTGCGCATGCGGGCGATGACCGTGATGATCGTCGTCGGCATGGCCGGGTTCGTGCTCGGCCCTATCCTCGGCGGCACCGCACTCGCCCACGTTCGCTGGGAGTGGCTGCTCGTCGTCAACGCGCCGATCGCACTGATCGCAGGTATCGGCATCTGGTTCGGCGTCGCGTCGGACCGGCGTGAGGACCTGACCGACGACAAGCTCGATCTTCCCGGAGCGCTGCTCAGCATCGCCGCGATAGGACTCGGCTGCTGGTCGCTGACCAGTGGCGTCGATCACGGGTGGAATTCGGCGCTGACCGTTGCGGCGATCGTCGGTGCCGTTGTCGCAGCGGTCGGATTCGTCGTCTACGAGCGGCGTGCAGCCTCTCCGATGCTCGATCTCCACCTGTTCGGGCGGGGCACGGTCAGCGGGGCCGCCGTCGCACAGATCGGGACGTCGATCGCGATGGCAGCCGTCATGTTCGGCCTCATCCTGCACTTCCAATACGCCTACGGGTGGAGTCCGATGAAGGCAGGATTGGCCAACCTGCCGATGATTGCCACGATGCTGCTGGCCTCCCCGCTCTCGGAACGGCTCGCCGCGCGCTTCGGTCACCGGATCGCCTGCTTCATCGGCGCGATGGCACTCGCGGGTTCACTGGTCGGGATGGCGTGGGGCGTCGAACACGGCTACCTCGCCATCGCGATCTCGATGGTCGTGATGACCATCGGGCTACGGACGGTCATGACGATCTGCGCCGTCGCGCTCGTCGATTCGGTGCCGGAGAACCGGACGTCGATGGGCACCGCGCTCAACGACACCGCCCAGGAACTCGGCACGAGCATCGGCACCGCCGTCATCGGGACCTTTCTCGCCGCACTGGTCGCCACCCAGTTGCCCTCGGGCGTGTGGACCGGCGCGTTCACCGAGACCTTCTATCACGGAGAGCGCATTGCTTACGCGGTGCTGGCCGTGGTCGTCGGACTCGTTGCAGGCGGGGGTGCGCTGGCGCTGACCAACTCGCGGAGCACTGAGGAAGCGCACTAGGTTTCGTCGTGCCTCAGTAGTGCCGTACCCAGGTGTCAGGTGGTGGCACCTGGGTACGGCACTGTTTGTGAACCGGTCCGAGTGTGTCCACAGATTGCGGAGCGCGGCGTCGTACAGAGGCTCCGGGAGCCCACACTGCTGTCCATGACCACCCTGCCGACACCACGGCCATCGCCAGAACGTATCGACCCAGAACGTATCGACCCAGAACTCATTGACGCAGAACTCATTGACGCAGTACTCGACGAACAGGACGGCGTGATCGCGCGTCGCCAGGTCATCGAGGCGGGATTCTCGGCGCCGTACATTCGACGCAAGGTGCGCCGCAGGGAGTGGGTAGCGGTGTCGGCCGGCATCTACGTCAACCACACCGGGCCCCTGACCGCTTCGGAGCGCGCGTGGGTCGCAGTTCTCGACGCCCACCCTGCGGCGCTGAGTCACCGCTCGGCGATCGCGGTCGGCGATGCGATCGGTGCGGAACCCATCCACATCGTCGTCGATCGGAAACGCCGGGTGCGTCGACGTCCCGGCGTCGTCGTCCATTACGGAACCCGTCTCGACGAGCGAGTTGCCTGGCACTTGCGGCCTCCGCGGGTTCGACTGGAGGAGGCTGTGCTGGACGTCGCGGCCGACGCGTCGTCGACGACGAGCCTGATCGCCTGCCTCGCCGACGTCGTCTCAGCGCGTAGAACCACTGCCGACAGGCTGCTTGGTGCACTGCAGAGGCGCCCACGGATGCCATCGCGCGAGTACGTCGTTGGCGTCCTGCGCGACGTACGCGACGGTACGTGCTCGGTTCTCGAGCACGGTTACCTGACGAAGATCGAACGTGCGCACGGGCTTCCGGCACCCGTGCGGCAGGCGCCGACCGCTGTGGGGCGAAAAGGGTTTCGCGATGTCGAGTACGAGGACTTCGGGCTCATCGTCGAACTGGACGGGCGCCTGGGGCACGATGGGCCGCAGGCTCGCGACCGCGACCTCGAGCGCGATCTTGACGCCGCGGTGGATGCCGATCAGAAGACGGTGCGCCTGGGGTGGGGCCAGGTCTACGACCGGCCGTGTGCGACAGCGGCCAAGATCGCACGCGCACTGGGGAAGGCGGGGTGGCCGGGAACACTCAGTCGGTGTCCGGACTGCCCGGAAGCGCCGTACCCAGGAGTCGATATGTGACTCATGGATACGGCAGCGGGTGCCTTCGCAACACATCACCACGTCAGCGGCGACGTTCCCAATGGTCGAGCCGGTAGTGGATGCGGCGTGGGTTTGCCGTCGAAAAAGATGGGGATGACCGGTTCGTCGATACGCCCGAACGGACCGTCGACTGTCGTCAGATCGATCGACCTCGTGCCCCAGTCGGTGTCGGGGGCGGCGCCCGAAAGCCCGAGAGAGTGCACCCAGGTGCAGACGCGCGCTAGGTTGATCCGGACCCGCCAGGAACCGCCCTCGGACTGTCGGCGGCGCAGTGCGGCAACGATTCCCGTGGCACCGAGGTAGGCGGCCAGATAGTCGTTGAGCAGATGTGTCGGCGGTAATTTCGGCGGTCCTCCGAGCCCCTCCTCCAGGCTGAAACCGGTTGCTGAACAGGCTAGTTGATCGAATCCGCCGCGATCTCCCCACGGTCCGTCGGAGCCCCAGCAGTGGTATTCGACGACGATGATGCCCGGTCGTCGCTGCGCGAGGTGCTCGGCATCGAGGCCGTGACGCTGCAGGCCGCGGTAGGCGTTCACGAAGACGTCGGCGTCAGCGATCAGGCCGGTGAGTGCGGCCAACTGATCCGGGTCGCGAACATCGCAGTAGGCGTTACGTTTTCCGCCGCCGGTGAGTGCCGGCATGGGGTGGGGGTCGACGAGGTCGGGTCGGGTGACGTGCACGACGTCGGCTCCGAACGTTGCCAGCAGTTCGGTGCTCACGGGGCCGGCGATCACGTGAGTCATATCCACAACTCGAACGCCAGTCAGCGGCGGCCATTCTCGTGGTGCGGTGAGGGATTCGGGCTCGGCGTCGTCAATGCGTTCCAGGTCGATGACCGGTCGTCGTGCGACGTCGATACCGACCGGCGACCCGGCCCACTGCTGCGCGGTTCTTGCAGCGGCCGCAACGCCGCCCGCCGCAACCACGGCCTCTTCGAGGGCAACGGAATTCCATGTGAGAGCGGCCTGCGCGATCCGCTCCTTTGTCGGCGGACAGTCCAGGACGGCGCACACGGCATCGCGTTGGTGCGGAAAGGTGGTGATCAAGAACGTCCAACCGTCGGCGGTGCGATAGAAGTCGTTGTTGCGCAGCGCCGTCGGGTCCTCGGCGATCAGTCGTGTCGGCTGTCCGTTGATGGTCGTGAGGTACGCGGCACGGAGTTGATCTACGGCGTCGGCGACGCTCACGGACACAACTGAGCTGTCGCCAAGCGCTGCGATCTGAGCCCCGAAAGCAGCGATGGCCGCAGCCGAGGCGTCGCCGATGCGGTGTGGAGACGGGGTGATCGGGTCGGCTCCGCTGATACGCGTCGGTCCGACGGCGGTTCCGGTGAGTGCGGTCAGGCCGTCGACGATGTCGGAGACGGGCGGCGAGGTGATTGGCATGGCTTCACTCTTCGCGTCGACCATGCGCGGCCGGTGATCTTCCGAATATACGTAAGATATCGACGTGGGTGGACAACGCGCCGTCGTGCGAGCCGACCGAGTGCTGGAAGAGGTTGCGCGTGCGTCAACTCCTTTGTCACTGAGCGTGATTGCTCGATCTGTCGGCGCACCCGTGTCGTCGACGTCGGATCTGCTCGATGACCTGGTGGCGTGTGGCTACCTGGTTCGAGCCGATCGGAGGTACCGTCTGGGCCCGCGGTTGATGACGTTGCGACTGATCGCGGCCCGCGCCGATGCGCCGCCGATCGAATCGGATGGACTTGCGGCGCTGGCGCAGTTCACCGGTCTGCCGGTGGCGCTTGCGGTGCTCGTCGGCTCCGACGTCGTGTATCTCGGGAGCGTCGGCGAGGTGTCTGACTATGCGGCGGCGGTGGTCGGGGAGCACCGACCGCGGCCCCTTCTTCGCACAGCGGCCGGACGTGCGTTCCTTGCTTTCGCCGACGACGGCGAGCGCGACCGGTTGTTGGCGATTCACGCCGGGCCGGCCGGCGCCGCTGGCTTCCAGCGCGAGGTCGCCGCGATTCGACGTCGCGGCTATGCGATCAGCGACGGACTCGCCGATCCCGAGATCCGCGCCGGGGGTGTTCCGGTCTTCGAGCGCGGGCTGCTGGTGGGCGTCGTCGTGGTGGTGGGTTCTCGAACCGACTCTGGGCGCGCCGTGGACAGGGCCGCTCGGCGGGCGCGGGAGTGGCTCGCGGGCCAGTGGGGGCTGTAGACGTGTGCCGAATGTAAGGATGTGGGTGCTGTAGCACCCAACTCTTTCGATACGACACACATGTGGGCTGCGTTGACGCGGCTGGTCGCGTGGCGCCGGGGGAGGGCACACTGAGGTGGTGACGGAATCGGTTTCGACGAGCAAACGGCGCTCGACAGCGAACGCGCGCCCGAGTAGCCGTGACGAGATTCGGGACGCATTCATTCGCCACGTGGCGGAGTCGGGATATGACGGCACCAATTTTGGGTCGATCGCCGACGAATTAGGCATCAGCAAGGGCACCATCGTCCACCACTTCGGCACCAAGGAGCGGCTGTTCGCTGACGCCCACGAGCGGTATATGGAGAGGCGGCTCGGCGAGGCGCAGGACATTGTCGCTCGCCTCGACGCTGTCGAGGAACGTCTCGCGGGTCTCGTCTGGGCGTTCACGATGTATCAGACGTATGGGCGAACTGAAACGGTCGCGTTCCAGCGTGAAATCGTGCGCTTCAACGATGCGCCGTCGATGCGACGATCCCGCGACCTCCGCCATGAATACCGGGATCTCGTCAAATCGATCCTCGACGAGGGGATGAGCACGGGAGTATTTCACGACGGCAACTCGTCGATCCTGGCGTTGCAGATCTTTGGCGGTACGCAGTGGATGTGGACGTGGTTCAACCCTGCCGGTTCGCAGTCCAACGACGACGTCGCCGCCACGTACGTCCTGCTGATCCTTCGAGGCTTAATGCTGTCCAGCGAGGGCATCGATGCCGTGATTGATCCGGCCGGCCGTGTCCGTGCGGTGGTGTACGAGGTCCTCGACGGAGGCGCTACGCCCTGCTGAGAGCGGTTTTCTCATATCCAGAAAGCGGGTCTGTCGAGTCGCGCTGTGACCCTTGACTGTACGTACGGTCAGTGAGATAGTCGTCACACACTGAACGGCGGTAATCGCTAGGAGAGGGATCAACGATGAGCTACTTCGCTGACGCATCAGAGGTGTACAAGTATCTGGGCGGCGTGTTTCGTCAGGCCAACGACACCGACGGCGTCGGTTCGACGCTGCGAGCCGCCGACATCGTTCTGCGGCTTGACTATTCGGCGCCCGATTCGTCGATCACCGTCGTCTTGAAAGAGCCGGCCATCGAAGTCATCGAGGGCGATAGCGAATTGACTCCCGATGTGCGGATGTCGATGTCGGCCGACAACGGCAACAAGTTCTGGCGAGGCGAGTACAACGTCGCCGTCGGGCTGGCCAAGGGGCAGGTGAAGGCCAAGGGGCCCGTCTCGAAGATTCTCAAGCTGATCCCGGCCGCCAAGCCTGTGTTCCCAATTTATCGAGACCTGGTGTCCGCGAAGGACTCCGAGAACGCCTGAGAACCCCGGCCGAGAGAGGATTGCGCGTGATGACGCCTCCGCATTATCAGATGTACATCGACGGTGCCTGGGTGGACTCGTCCACCACGATCGACGTCACCAACCCGGCGTCGGATGCACTGGTCGCGACCGTAGCCCACGGTGACGCCGACGACGCCGATCGCGCTGTCGCTGCCGCACTGCGCGCGCACCGTGACGGTGAATGGCGAAACACTCCGCCCGAAGAACGTGCCAAGATCATGACGCGGTGGGTCGAGATCCTCAACGAGCGGATGGACGAGTTCGTCGATCTTCATGTCGCCGAGAACGGGGTGACGCGCAGACAGGCCATGGCATTTCACGTCGGATATGCCATCTCGCACCTGCAGTACTTCGCCGATCTCGCGGCCACGTATGAGTTCAGCCGAAGCGGACCGATGCTGGGTTACCCGACCGTCGCCGCCGGGCTCGTGCGGCGCGAACCGTTCGGCGTCGTCGCGGGGATCGTGCCGTGGAACTTCCCGATGCTGCTCGCCGTCTGGAAGTTCGGACCGGCACTCGCCGCCGGTAACACCATCGTGCTCAAGCCGGACGAGAAGACTCCGCTGACGCTGCTGGAGATGGCACGCGCAGCGCACGATGCGGGAGTCCCGGCAGGTGTGTTCAACGTCGTGACCGGTCCCGGGGAGGTGGTCGGCGCGCGGTTGGCGGCTCATCCGGACGTCCGCAAGGTCGCATTCACCGGCTCGACTGCGGTGGGCCGGACCATCACGGAACTTTCGGCAGCCAACATCAAGAAGGTCACGCTCGAGCTAGGTGGCAAGGGTGCCAACATCATCCTGCCCGACGCCGATATGTCACAGGCAGTCGACGCTGCGCTGTTCGCCTTCTGTCTCTATCAGGGCCAGGCCTGCGAGTCGGGGACGCGGCTACTGTTGCCCGAGTCGTTGCACGATGAGTTCGTCGCGAGGCTTGTCGAGCGTGCCGCAGCTATTCGCGTCGGCGATCCAGACGATTTCGACACCGACATGGGGCCGATCATCTCGGCTGAGCAGCGTCAGCGCATCGAGCACTACATCGAGTTGGGCAAGAAAGAGGGCGCAACGCTGGTCTATGGCGGCACTCGCCTGACCGGTGAAGGGTTCGACGCCGGAAACTGGTTCGGCCCCACGATTTTCACCGATGTCGACAATTCGATGACCATCGCGCAGGAAGAGGTCTTCGGGCCGGTACTGGTTGTCATCAAGTACCGAACGGTTGACGAGGCCATCGAGATCGCCAACGACAGCGAGTACGGCTTGTCGGCAGGCGTGTGGAGTGAGGACATCGACGCCGCACTCGACGTGGCGGCGCAGATCGAATCGGGCACGGTCTGGATCAACGACTGGCACATGGTGAACGCGCTGTATCCGTTCGGGGGATACAAGCAGAGCGGCAACGGCCGTGAACTCGGACCGCACGCACTCGACGAGTACACCGAGGAGAAGTTCATCCACGTCGATCTCGCTCGCCGGATCGAGAGCAAGGTGTACGACCTCGTCGTGCCCGAGGGGGACTGATGTCGACAACCGTGCAGGCCGGGCCGATGCGCGCAGCCGTGTTCCACGATTACGACGTCGCGCCGGCCGTCGAAGAGGTCGTCCCAACCGACCTGGAACCGGACGAGGTCCTCGTTGCTGTTGCGGGAGTGGGGATCTGCCATACCGATCTCACTGCGATCGACGGGACAGTGCCACTACCAACACCTTTCGTCGTCGGACATGAGGGGTCCGGGGTGATCGAGGCCGTCGGCAGCGACGTCGTCGATCTCGCGGTCGGCGACAGGGTGGTGCTCACATTCGATCACTGTCGTGAGTGTGCCAGCTGTCGATCAGGGCACCCCGCGTATTGCGAGCTGTTCGCCGCGCTCAACTACTTCGGGACCCGGCTCGATGGCAGTGCGACCCTGCGCAGTGGTGAGGAGGATATCCACGGAAGCTGGTTCGGGCAGTCGTCATTCGCCACCCACGCGGTCGCCAGCGCTCGAAATGCCGTGAAGGTGGACGACGATCTTCCGATCGAGATTCTAGGACCACTCGGGTGCGGGTTGCTGACCGGCGCAGGTGCTGTGCTCAACGTGCACCGCCCATGTGAGGGCCAGAGCATCGGTATCTGGGGGATCGGTACGGTCGGGCTGTCTGCGGTCATGGCAGCAAAGGCGGCGGGGTGCGATCCCATCATCGCCGTCGATCCGAACACGGAAAGACTGGAGGTCGCCCGGAAACTCGGTGCGACTCACACGTTCGATCCCACGGCGACCGACGACGTCGTCTGGGAGATCATGGAACTGACCGGCGGACTCGACTTCACAGTCGATGCGGTGGGGTCGGGACTCGTTGTGCGCCAAGCCCTCGAGTCGCTTCGGTCGCCCGGGTCGTGCGCGACGCTCGGGCTGCAGAAGCTGGAGAACGAGATCACCATCGACCAAGGTCATCTGTTGCTGGGTCGGACCCTCACCGGCGTCATCGAAGGTGACGCCGACCCGCATCGATTCATACCCGAATTGATCGGGCTCTGGCGGGAGGGGAAGTTTCCCTTCGACACGCTGATCACCACCTACCGTTTCGACGACATCGCGACAGCTCTGTCGGATCTGCGCGCGGGCACATCGATCAAACCGGTTCTGGTGCCATCAACTTCAGACGAGGAGGACACTCGTTCATGACCGCACAGGACTCCGAAATCAGCAACGGTGTCGATACCGCGCTTCTGGGCGGTATCGGAGACGGTGGCGTGCAACCGATCATCGAGACCGTCGATCGCTGGGTTGCGCGCAAGCCCGACGACGTCGCGGTGATCTACGGCGAGCGACAGTTCACCTGGCGCGAGTTCCGCGAGCGCATCGGGCGCAACGCGACCGCTCAGGCCGCTGCAGGAATCGGCCCGAACGACCGAATCGCATTCCTGGACAAGAACTCCATCGCCTGTCTGGAGACGACGATGGCGGCTTCGCTGACGGGTGCGGCCAATGCCGTCATCAACTTCCGACTCTCGCCTGCCGAGGTCGCCTACATCATCAATGACGCCAAGGCGTCGATCGTCATCGTGGGAGCGGAGTTCGTCGACGTCATCGCCGCGTTGCGCGACGAACTGCCGACGGTGACGCGGGTGATCGTCAGTGGTGGACCCGACGACGAGTACGAGCGATGGCTGGCCGACGCCGCCGCCCCGTTCGAGGCCGTACCGTTCGATCCCGAAACTGCCTTCCTGCAGCTCTACACCTCCGGCACCACGGGGCATCCCAAGGGCGCCATGCTCACTCACCACAGTCTCGGAGCCCACAGCGCGGCCGCAGTAGCCGGGTTCCACTTCACCGGCGACTCCGTGAACATGGTCGCGATGCCGCTGTTCCATGTCGGCGGCTCGTCCTGGGCGCTCGCCGCCATGTCCGTGGGTGCCCAGACGGTGATCGTTCGCGAAACGATACCGGCAGCGATACTCGACGAGATCGTCGCGCGCGCCGTCACGCACGCCTTCTTCGTCCCGGCGGTATACGGCTTTCTGCTTGCCGATCCACAGGTAGCCGAGCGCGACTACTCGACGGTGAGATGCTTCGGTTACGGCGGCTCGCCCATGCCGTTGCCGACGATCCGCGCATGCCTGAAGACATGGCCCGGTGTCGACTTCTACCAGGTGTACGGCATGACAGAGATGTCCGGTGTGTTCTGCGTGCTCGACCCCGCGGACCATCGCGACGTCGAACATCCTGAACGGCTCGTCTCCGCGGGTCGACCGCTTCCCGGAGTCACCGTCAAAGTTGTTGACCCAGAGGGAAAGACGGTGGCTCCCGGTGAGGTTGGCGAGTTCTGGACACAGTCAGAGCAGCACATGCTCGGCTACTGGGACAAGCCACAGGAGACCGCGGAGACACTCGTCGGTGACGACTGGTTGCGTACCGGGGACGCCGGGCACATGGATGCCGACGGTTACCTGTTCATCTCCGACCGGGTCAAGGACATGATCATCACCGGCGGCGAGAACGTCTATCCCGTCGAGGTCGAACGTGTCGTGATCGAACACGACGCCGTCGCCGATGTTGCGGTGATCGGTGTGCCCGACACGAAGTGGGGTGAGTCCGTGAAAGCGGTGATCGTGTTGAGCCCCGGCGCCGAGGTCACCGAGGATGAACTGGTCGCCCACTGCCGCGCCCGGCTCGCCGGATACAAGGTGCCCAAGTCGGTCGACATCGTCCCCGATCTGCCGCGCAACTCGACCGGCAAGATCCTCAAACGCGAGATCCGCAAGGAATTCTGGGAGGGGGCGGACGCTGCACACGTGACGATCATGTCGAGCAGTTAACGGAAGCCGATGATGTCAAATGTCCCGGACGACAGTTCGCATACTGCGATGACGGCACCGGGCACGGTCAGCACCTGGCGGATGTACTGACGGGAACCGGTGCAGGTCGTGACGTCGATGGCTTGCACAGCGCCGGTGAGCGGGTTGACTCTCGAGAGGCTGTGCCCGTCGAGCGTGGCGACGATGTGGTCACCGACGAGTGCGAAGTCACCTGGCTGTCGTGCGGGATAAGCAGGCACTTCCACCGTGTGACGCTGTGCGTATGAGCGCACGAATACCGAATCGGCCGACACGTCTGTGGGGATGAGAACGACCGTGCCGCGCGGGCCGCGTGCGAGCTGCCCGACGCTGCCGGGGACGGGTGCGGAGTCGACCTGCTGCCCGCGATCGTTGATCACGACGACGTGTGCTGAGTCGGCTGGGCTCGTCGGCGCGACGAGAACCGCGAACTCATCCACGGAGACCGCGGCAACGTCGACGACGTTGCCTGACGGCAGGTTGGACTGCAGACGAATGGGTGCACCCGTCGTACGATCGGTCAGCTCGAGCTGTCCGTCGAGACACGTCGCCTGTGCTGCGTGTGTTTCTACACCAGAGCAGTCCTCGTCGGACTGATCCGAACGGCTCTCGTCGTCGACAGAGCGCGAACGGATCTCGCCGGTGACAGGGTCGAGTCCGACGGTGATGTTCGCGCGGCGCGCCGACACGGTTCCGTCGGGTTCGACGGTGAACGTGACCTGACGCCCGTTCTGGTCATCGACGGTGAGATCAGCGAAATCGAACGACCATCGGGGTGATCCGGTGCGCCCGTCGTAGGCGGTCACCGTGTTGTCGTGGACCGCCACGAATCCGTCGCCTGCGCGAGCGAGTGGGTCTCGGCCGTCGCCATTCAGCCTTGTGCGGTAGGCGACTTCGGTGACATCGGTCGGCAGTGGCGCCGTCGGCTCGGCCGCGGCGAGGTGCGGTCGCCATGGATTCGCGTACGAGCGTGCGAGGGTGATCGTCGACGGCACGACGAGCGCGATGACGAGAAGAGCGACGACAGCGCTGGTCCGGGCCCGACGTGGTGCGGAGATGGGCAGTGCAGCGACTGTGCACAGTGCGACCGAACCACACACAGCCGCGACGATCGCGTAGACGAACGCACCATGGCTGTCGAAAAGTCTTGAGACGTCCCGGTTCTTCGATCCTGCGACAACGCAGGCAATCACCGCGATCACGGCCGTGATCGCGACCGGCGGCAGGCTCGCCGACCACCATTCCGCGGTCCACGCTCGTCGGCGGACCGCCAGCGCGAGCACTGCGAGAGCACCAGCGATGAGAGCGCCGAATGCGAGCGCCCGTGCGATCGCACCCGGCACACCGGCGAGGTGGAGATCGGTGCGGAGTATCAGCGAGGTCACCCCGAAAGCAATTGCGAGCAGTGCGAGCGACATCGAGAAGCCGACGAGCACCGGCGCACTGACGACGTTCGACTCGACTGGTGCGTCCTGTGTCGGTGACGGAGTCGATTCGTCCGTCGGTTGTGCGGCTTCCGACGCCGTCACCGCGTCGTCGCGATTATTCTGAGCGGTCATCGGGTACCTCGCATCGTTGAGATGGTGTCGTCGAAGCCCATGACGACACCGCCTGGGAAGGGCTCTATCGACTCTGCCCGGCCGGGTCGGCTCTCATGGGTGCCCGTGTGCAGGTCGACCGTGGTGATCTGTCCCGTGGATGCCGAGCGCGGCTGACTCCCGTCCCAGGAAAGAGTGGCGATCAGGAGTTGATCGTGCAGGAAGAGCGAGGAGGAGTAGCTGCCCTCAACCGGAATTCGCAGAGGAGTGGTGGGTGCGGCGAGCGAGATGAGTTCGATTTCCGCACGGTCGACCGGTTCTGCGATGCAGTTCTTAGAGGTGTTGTCGCAGTTGATGATTCGTTTGTCAGTTAACTCCACGACATGCTTGCCGGTGGCGTCGGCGATAGCGGCGGGGTAGTGAGCCTGCTGGTCGGTGACGTAGTGATATCCCTCTGGTAGCGGTGGTCGGTCGGGGTCGCGTGCATCGCGCTCCGCGCGGCTCGGGAGCACTGCGCCGGTGTCCGCGTCGAGTACGCGGGTGTGACTGCCGTCGGGGCAGGTGAGCGTGAGCTCGACGGTGTCGTCCAGATCTCTGACGTCGTCGATGCTGCACGTCGTTCCCGCGTCGTGGCTCCAGCGCAGTTGGCCGGACGTGGGGTCGTACTCGCGAACGGTGCTGTCGTCCGTTGCCTCCAGGAGGTGATGAACCTGTGGGCCACCCGCGACGTCGCGATCCGAGTTCGTTTGTGGAAGCGACAACGTTGTCGAGTTCTTCCATATTCTCTCGCCGGTTGTCGCGTCGATACCGAATGTTCTCGTCCCTCCGGGGAATCCGCCGACGGTGACCGCAACGATTCCCTTGGCGGTGATGACGTGGACGCGTATCGAAGGGGAAGGATTGCCGACCACTCGCAGGTTCCATCTGGTGGTGAGGTCGTCGCCGTTGTACATCGTCAGACTGCTCGGGGAGTTGTAAAGTCCGGCCTTGTCGACCGTCACGAAGCCTGGACCCACCGGGTATGCGGCCACGACGCCGTCGGCGAGCTGACGCGGCTCACCGACGACAGCAGTGGGAGGAGGCGTCGACACCTGATGGCGGTCACCGAGATCGATCTCGATCATCTGATCGTCGGCACTGGCGGTCGGCGGCGCGAAGACCGCTGTCGCGGTTGCCGCTGCGGCGAGTGCGATCACTGCGGTCAGGGTGATTCCGCGCGTCGTCGACCTGCGGGGTGCGCGCCCTGCGAGGCCGAAGGGCAGAAGAAGAAACCCGACGAGTGCCACCCAGAATGCGGCGAGTGTGCCGCCGTAGCCGGTGCCGTGGATGTCCGCGTCGTTCATCGACGGCGCGTGAGTGAAGTAGAACAGGCCCACGATGGCCTGGCAGAGCAGCGCCACGAGGCACACGAGTTTCGCGGCATACCGAAGAGTTTGCGAACGTGTGAGTACGGCTACGACCGTCAGCGCGATAACGACCAGAGACAGCACCATCGTCGCCATGTTGACGGGGAGCCGGATGTCGCTGAAGCGGACCTTGCCGCCCGTCGTCGAGCTGTCCACCAGGTTCTTGGTACCGAACAGGATCACCATCAGGGCGACGGCGGACGCTCCGAGCAGTGCACCGAGGCCAAGGCCGGTGACCACCCAGTCGACCCAACCGCGGTGCTTGGTCGGGCCCTCTGGCTGTTCAGCGGCTGACGCTGTGACTTCTCGGGCGTCCGGGTCGGGGGCTCTGCGCACGCCGGGGATGCTACCTATCGGGTAAACGAGTGAGTCGACGTCCTCATTCGCGCGAGCGACGGCTCGAAGCAGATCGGCCTGTGCAGCCGGGGTGGATGCGTTCGGGTGTGAACGCGGGGCGGGTCCGCGGATTCAGGGGATCGGGGGAGCGCCGGTGTCGCTCGCTGTGCCGCCGCGGCGCAGTACCTCCGCTTGCGCTCGGGCGATGCCGCCGTGTTCCAGTGCCGCCAGGGTGGATTCGCCTGCCCAGACGGTCTCGCCGTCGTGTCGTCGAACCTCGACGGTCATGTGCGCGCCGAGATGCTCGATCGCGCCGGGAATGTTGCGTCGCTCGCTGGGGAGAGGCACCGGCAAGACGTGCGCATCGCCCAAACGTCCAGACCCTTCGACGTGAACGACGTACCGACGGCCGGTGCTGTGCAGTGACCACGTTTCGTCGTTGACATCTGCGTGTACTGGTGAGATCAGCGGGTCGCCGACACGCACCAGACGACCGTCGGGCAGTAGGACCACGATGACCGTGACCTCGGTGTGCACTGGCCCCGCCCGGACGGTTCCGCCTGCAAAGGCCACGCACGCCTCAGGTTCGGCGAATCCCTGGGCCTGACCCCACCACCAGCTTTCCGGGAAACCCTCGCGGCCCCAGTTCTTTTCGGCGTACACTTGGGCGCCGTCGAGATCCCACGTCTCATCGCCCACAGTTGCCGTACCGCTGGCCCGACCGCCCAGCAGCCACGGAGACCAGTACTGGTTCAGTCCGGGAATGGAGTGGAATGGTCCGGAGGCGCCGTAGACGCGACGCGGCCACGGCACGGGATCGTCGACGTGAACGTCGAGACGCGCGTCCGAGCCGAGGTCGAGGCGAACGTCGGCCACGTCGGCGCGGAACGCGGAGTCGACGCTGACCTTTAGGCTATGCGGATTGTCGTGACCGCCTGGATGTGCGGTCGTGCGTAAGAACCGATTTGGTTGGGAGGCAAGCCCTATGGTCACCCAGTGGTCGCCGTCGGGCGCAGTGTTCACCCCGCATAGCGCGATCAATGTGCGTCCACGGTCGGGTTGAGTGAAACGCCAGAAGTATCCCTCCATCGCCACGCCGTGCCCTGCCAGCGGATCGCCGAAGGGGAGGTCGGCGCCGCTGGCGCGATAGCGAGTGCTCAGTCGGGACATGTGCCACTCCTCGTGCCGCTGGTAGAGGCAGGCTACCGCGCACCGGCAGCGCCCGGCTGAGGCTTCGGGTCGGATTTCCGCGTTGGCCTCGCGGAAGGGCTTTCCACCTTAGACATGATAGAAAGTGAATCCTTCGCGGGCGAGAGAGAAGCCGTAACCTTCTGGGTTCTCGCAGGCGATACCCACGCTGCGTGAGTAGCAGACGATCTTGAGATTCGATCTCGGCTGAAACGCAACCGCCTCGCCGTACTGGAGGACTGCTCGCCCGTCACGGTAATTGCCTTGAATGACTGACCCGCACGCGGGCTTGTCGTAGTTGACCCAGCCGAAGATGTCGGCGGAGTTCTCGTGTCCCTCGAATGCGGGTATGTGACACGTTCGGTCAGAACCGAGCGTCACGCTGAATCTGGTCTCGCACAGCAGCGAGTCGGAATTGACGAAGCAGTTGATATTGCCTGATGGCGTGGCGAACGAATACGTGGCGCCTCCGCCGCCGGTGAAGTCAGTGCTCGGCCGCAGCGAGTACGTGGCGTCATCGCCGTGCGGACCCTTGGCCGTCCCGCTGTTCGTCGGAGCTGATGCCAGGTCGATGTAAAGCCGGTCCCCGTACGTATTCGAGAGACCGGGTGAGACGCTCGCGTCGTCGCCGTCGAGCGTGATGGTGACAGTGGTGTTCTCCGCCGGGTGGTTGCCGTTGTAGCGGGAATCGAAGCTCGCCACGATCTTCTGCGCAGAAGCGGATTCGATTGTCACGCTATGCATCACATAGGGCGTAACCGCACGAGACACCTCACCGTGGACGAATACGACGAGGGCCTCGAACATCGACGACCCGGTCCCTCCGGGTTGGTCTTTCGTACCGTTGGAACCCGTGACGACGGCGTAGGAAAGGCCTTGCGTGCATCCGGTGTAGTTCGTAGATTTCGGCTGAGGGTCGACATGAGCGTAGAAGTCTCTGATGTTCGCATTGCTGCTGCGCTCGGGAAACACTCCACCGGACAAGACAGCGGGAGCCGCGGCGCACGACTGTTCCGTCGATGGCGAGGCGGGGGTTGCGGTGACTTGTTCGGTAACAGTGGATTTGGTTCCGACGGCCTCGCCGGTACGGGAGGTGGAGCAACCGACGAGGATGATGCACAGTGTAAGCGCTCCGAGCGCACACACGCGGAGTGAAGGTCTTGCTCCTGCGGTCATGGACGAACCTTCCATCGACGGCTGCCTATCATGGATCGAGAACTCGGCTGAATACTAGATCCCGGGTCTGACAGGAGACTCCGCGCCACTACCGGATTCGGTATTGCTAGTCGGTTGTCGGTAGGCGCCGCTTCTTGGGCTCGATGACCTCGACGGCGTATTTCGTGCCCCACTCGTTGAGGGTTCTTACGAACGGTGCTAGCGCGTATCCCAACTCTGTTAACGAATACTCCACGCGCGGGGGGACCTCGGGATAAGCCTGTCGTTGCACGATGTCGTCGCATTCGAGTTCGCGTAGCTGACGAGTAAGTACGCGCGGGGTCACCGGACCGACCGCGCGTCGTAGTTCGCCGTACCGCACTGGACCGCCCAGGAGATTCTTGACGATCGTCATTTTCCATGCGCCGCCGAGCACCGCGATACTGACCTCGACAGGACACACATCAAACGCCCGGCGCACGGAGTCGCGGATAACCTCGCGCTCGTCACTTGGCATCGCCTGACCGCCTCCACTCCTGTGAACAGCTAGTAGACCAAACGGTACCTTATGGACGAAAATGTACATACTACCGCTGATGTGCTCAGTGCACTATTCAGTGAGTATGCGCGAATCCTCGGAGGCACCGGAGGGCCATCACCTGATTCACCCCGCGTGGCGGATGACGGTCATCGCTGCTGCCGCACTGGTTGCTGCCGGTTCCTACACCACAATCGCAGGACTCATTACCGATCCATTGGTGACGTCGTGCGGCTGGAGCCGCGCCGAGATCGGCATCGCAGGCTCGGTCAACATGGTCCTGTACGGCGCCATCGCGCCGTTCAGCGCTGCGCTGATGGATCGCTACGGCCTTCGCCTGATCGCGGCAGGTGCCCTGACGCTATTGACGCTCAGTTCGGTGCTGCTCGTCACCTTCACGCCGACGGCTGTCTGGTTCACGCTCTGGTGGGGCATCCTCGTCGGCACAGGAACCGGCTCCATCACCATGGTCTTCGGCGCGACAGTGGCCAACCGCTGGTTCATCGACCGCATCGGACTCGCCACAGGGATTCTCACCGCTGCCAGTGTCGTCGGACAGTTCGCCGTGCTCCCCGTGCTCTCGACGCTGATGACACATCACGGTTGGCATGCGCCGGTCATCACCTGCGGCGCGCTCGCGGTTGTCGCCGCGCTCCTGGTCACGATCGGCCTACGCAACCAACCCGCTGATCTCGGCGTCACGCGATACGGCGACATCCCCACCGCGACTACTCGCTTCACGGAGGGGACGGAGAACGCGCTGCGCCGAAGTCTGCGTGTACTGCTCGCCTGTGTGCGTAACCGAGCTTTCTGGCTACTCTCCGCGATGTTCCTTCTCTGCGGGGCCACCACCAACGGACTCATGTGGTCACACTTCACCCCCGCCGTCCACGATCACGGTATGGCCCCCACCGCAGCATCAAGCCTGCTCGCATTGATCGGCTTCGCTAACATCGCAGGCACTATCTCGGCGGGATGGCTCACTGATCGGATTGAACCCAGGGCTTTGCTCGCGGTGTTCTTCCTGATCCGTGCAACCGCCCTGGCCATCCTGCCCACCATCTTCACCAGTGAGATAGATGCGGGCCTCATCGCGTTTGCTGTGGCCTTCGGCATCCTGGACGTCGCCACTGTCCCGCCGACTATTGCCCTGTGCCGCCACTACTTTGGCGCCGACAGCGCACTCGCATTCGGATGGGTCAATGTCTTCCACCAGCTCGGAGCCGGAACCATGGCCGCCGTCGGCGGCGTCATCCGCGAGGTCGACGGCACCTACACTCCGGTATGGATCGTCGGCGCGACTCTGTGCACGGCAGCCGCCGTACTGGGCGCCATCACGACAAAGATCCACATACGCCACCACCCTGTCGACACGAACCCCTGCAGGTGGTACTCGCGTATGTGGCTACCCGCCCGGCATGTGGGCCCTGTTGCGGTTCATCTCGTTCCACTGCTACTCGGGCGTGTCCTCGGAGGAGTGGGATCGACGGCCCGGGCGCTGCTGTATCGCCGTGATCAGGGCTGCAGCGATGAGTAACATCATCACGCGCTGGCCCACCTCATCGCCGGTAGGGCTTGAGATGAGCGCAGCCAATGCAGCTAACGCGAGTAGCAGCCATGGCCAAGTCGTGGGGCGCATAGATTTCCTCTGCTCATAACCGATCTTCTTGTCGGGGTGCCGACAAGAAGATGAGAACTGATGGCTAGCGTCGTTGGCGAATTTCCAACCGCACCAACTCACGCTCGAGCAGGCTCTGTTGCCGCTCGGTCCAGATACCGTGGCCTGTGTGACTGATGTGACTTTCCAGTCCAGAAATCCAGAAAACGCGTTCGCCAGTCCAGGAACTGATCGAGCGCGGCAGCCGCGGCTAGTGATGCAAGTCACACACTCTACAAACCTGAGCGGAATGGACTCAACTCTATGTGCGTTGAAGGACCTGAGTGGCCATAATTGAGCCACAGAGACTTAAGAACGCAAGAACACGTAGAGAAAGAGGTACCACCAAGTGGACAGCTTCACCCCGACCACGAAGACGCAGCAGGCGCTGAGCGCTGCTGTGCAGGCGGCGGCCGCTGCTGGTAACCCCGACGTACGTCCGGCCCACATCCTGGTCGCGCTGCTGGACCAGTCCGACGGTATCGCTTCGCCGCTGCTCAAGGCGGTGGGAGTGAACCCGTCGACTGTTCGGGCGCAGGCTCAGGCCATGGTCGACCGGGCGCCGACGGTGTCGAGTTCCAGTGCCCAGCCGCAGCTCTCCCGCGAGTCGATCGCGGCGATCACCGCTGCTCAGCAGCTCGCTTCCGAACTCAATGACGAGTACGTCTCCACCGAGCACCTCGTCGTCGGTCTGGCCACAGGCGACTCCGACGTCGCCAAGCTGCTGCACGACAACGGCGCAACCCCGCAGGCTCTGCAGGAGGCGTTCGTCGCCGTCCGCGGCACCGCGCGCGTGACATCCGAAGACCCCGAATCCACCTATCAGGCGTTGGAGAAGTACTCCACCGACCTGACCGCTGCTGCCCGTGAGGGCAAGCTCGACCCGGTCATCGGCCGTGACGCCGAGATCCGTCGTGTCGTGCAGGTCCTCAGCCGTCGTACCAAGAACAACCCGGTGCTCATCGGTGAGCCCGGCGTCGGCAAGACGGCCATCGTGGAAGGTCTTGCGCAGCGCGTCGTCGAAGGCGATGTGCCGGAGTCGTTGCGCAACAAGACCGTCATCTCGTTGGACCTCGGATCGATGGTCGCGGGTGCAAAGTACCGCGGTGAGTTCGAGGAGCGGTTGAAGGCCGTGCTCGACGAGATCAAGGGCTCTGCCGGACAGGTCATCACCTTCATCGATGAGCTGCACACGATCGTGGGTGCCGGTGCCACAGGCGATTCCGCCATGGACGCGGGCAACATGATCAAGCCGATGCTCGCTCGCGGTGAGTTGCGGCTGGTCGGTGCGACGACGCTGGAGGAGTACCGCCAGTACATCGAGAAGGACGCCGCCCTCGAGCGTCGGTTCCAACAGGTGTATGTCGGTGAGCCGAGTGTCGAGGACGCCATCGGCATCCTTCGTGGCCTCAAGGAACGGTACGAGGTGCACCATGGTGTGCGCATCACCGACTCCGCATTGGTCGCTGCCGCAACGCTTTCCGATCGCTACATCACCTCGCGATTCCTGCCCGACAAGGCCATCGACCTCGTCGACGAGGCAGCCTCGCGCCTGCGGATGGAGATCGACTCGCGACCCGTCGAAATCGACGAGGTGGAGCGTGTCGTCCGACGCCTAGAGGTCGAGGAGGTCGCACTCGAGAAGGAGCACGACGAAGCGTCGAAGCAACGTCTGGAGAAGCTGCGTCAGGAACTGGCCGACCAGAAGGAGAAGCTCAACGAGCTCTCCGCGCGCTGGCAGTCGGAGAAGACCGCCATCGACGCCGTCCGCGACACCAAGGAAGAGCTCGAACGCCTTCGTGGAGAAGCAGATCGCGCCGAGCGTGACGGAGATCTGGGGCGTGCGGCCGAGCTTCGCTACGGCAGGATCCCCGGCTTGGAGAAGGAGTTGGAAGCCGCGATCGAGAAGACCGGCACCGACCCCGACGAGGACGTGATGCTGCAGGAGGAGGTCGGACCCGACGACGTCGCACAGGTCGTGTCGGCGTGGACGGGCATTCCCGCGGGCAAGATGCTCGAAGGGGAGACCGCCAAGCTGCTGCGCATGGAAGAGGAACTCGGCAAGCGCGTCATCGGTCAGAAAGAGGCCGTGGTCGCGGTGTCCGACGCCGTCCGACGTGCTCGTGCAGGCGTCGCCGACCCGAACCGGCCACTGGGATCGTTCCTGTTCCTGGGCCCGACCGGCACCGGTAAGACCGAGCTGGCCAAGGCGCTGGCGGAGTTCATGTTCGACGACGAGCGCGCGATGGTGCGCATCGACATGAGTGAGTACGGCGAAAAGCACGCCGTGGCAAGGCTTGTCGGTGCACCTCCCGGCTATGTCGGATACGAGCAGGGCGGTCAGCTGACCGAAGCGGTACGTCGCCGTCCGTACACGGTGGTGCTCTTCGACGAGGTCGAAAAGGCTCACCCGGACGTCTTCGACATCCTGCTGCAGGTGCTCGACGAGGGTCGACTCACCGACGGTCAGGGGCGCACGGTCGACTTCCGCAACACCATCTTGATCCTGACGTCGAACCTGGGTGCAGGAGGCGATCGCGACCAGGTGATGGCGGCAGTCCGCAGCGCGTTCAAGCCCGAGTTCATCAACCGGCTCGACGACGTCGTGATCTTCGAGGCACTGAGCCCCGAGGAGCTGGTGTCCATCGTCGACATCCAGCTCGGCCAACTGCAGAAGCGTCTCGCGCAACGTCGACTCGAACTGCAGGTCACGCCGAAGGCGAAGGAATGGCTGGCCGAGCGGGGATTTGATCCGCTCTACGGCGCACGTCCGCTGCGTCGACTGGTGCAGCAGGCCATCGGCGATCAGCTCGCCAAGGCGCTGCTCGCCGGCGATGTCCGCGACGGCGACGTCGTGCCGGTCAACGTGAGCGCCGACGGAGATTCGTTGGTTCTCGGCTGACAGCACTGACATGACCGAGCACTGACATGACAAGGTCCCCGACCCGCACCGGGTCGGGGGTCTTGTGTGCTGTTCGGGGTCGCTCAGGCCGCGGTCGCCGTGATGTGCGGCTCGAGCCGCTTGAGTGCCTGCCGAATTCGCGATTTCGCGGTGGGTAGCGCGACGCCGAGCTCGTCGGCGACCTCGCGGTAGGTCATTCCGCGGAAGTACGCCAGTTCGATTGCCTCGCGCTGCAATTCGGTCAGCCGGCACAGCAGCGAGCGCACCTCGCGGACCGTTTCGCGACGCTCGGCGGACTCGCTGACGACATCGTGTTCGATCCGTGTGGACTGCTCGGCTGTGCTGTAGACGTGTAGCCGACGCTTCGCGGCGGTCTCCGACCGCACACGGTCGACGGCCCGCCGATGCGCGAGGGTCATCAGCCAACCGAGGGGGGAGCCGGATTCGGCGTCGAACGTGTGGGCCGAGCGCCAGACGGTGAGAAAGACCTCCTGCGTGGTCTCTTCGCTGATGCCCCGGTCGCGCACGATCCGCAGGACCATGCCGTACACGCGATGGCTGGTTTCGTCGTAGAACTGGGCAAACGCGCCGGCGTCGCCTGTTGCGACCCGGCTCAGGAGTAACGCCAGACGGTCCGTTGCCTCGTTCATATCGTTGTGCTCCCGTCCACGCGATCGTTCCCCCGATCGTGGCGACAACGCTAGGGCGTCGTGCCCTGTCGGCGTCAGGGGTGACGAACGATTGCGACGAACTCGAAACTCAACACAAGGCTGATCACGGAGTGATAACGCGATGGGGGGTTATGGGTTACGAGCCGCTGGTGTCGCTGGGCATCGCTTCGTACAGCCAGGACACGACGACTGCACCCGGATCGACGACGCCGCGCGCGTTCTCTCCGACGTAGCTGGCACGCCCCTTGGTGGCGGTGGTGTCGCGGGTGGATTCTGCGCCATCGGCTGCTGCGCGTGCGACGTCGGCGAGGCTCGCGCCGTTGTCGAGTGCGTCGACGGCGGGACTCAGGGCGTCGACCATGGTGTTGTCGCCGACCTGTGCCCCTCCGAGATCCTGGATCTCGGCGAGCGCGCGCGACGAACCATCGCGCACCGACGCCTCGAAATCATCGCCGTCGGAGAACGCGTGCGCCAGTTCGCGGAACAACACACCGAAGATGACTCCCGAGGTCCCGCCGGAGCGGACGAGGTACGACGTGCTGATCGCGCTCAGCACCTGGCTGTCGGTGCCGCGCACGGGCAGGTCGAAGTGTGCCAGCGCGGCTTCCATGTTGGTACCGAAGTCGCCGTCACCTGCGCGCTGGTCGAGTTCGGTCAGATCGTCGATCGACTCCTGCACGTGCCGCACGAACCGGGTCAACCACTGGTTCTCCTCGCCGTCGTCGGCAGAATCCGACGGCTCGGCGAACGTCGTGTCGGTCAGTGGTGCGGTGCTGCGCGACGGGCTCGCGGCCCACCCGGGCGCGGTGGTCGGGGCGTCGAAGAGGGAGAGGATCTCGTCGTCGGCGCGGACTAAGGTGATCGACACCCCGCGCATGTCCAGGGCGGTCACGAAGGTGCCGACCATGGGTCGGGCGACGGTGATCCCGCGACGGTCGAGGTCGGCGACGACCTCACCGAAGACCAGATCCAGCTCGAGGGGATGAGCGGAGCCGAGGTTGTTGACCAGGGCGATCACCTGCTCGTCGTGGACCAGCGAGAGTGCATCGACCAGGGGATCGACCATGCGGTTGACCAGTTCGCGAGCCCCCACCCGGGCGGTGCGTTCACGTCCGGCCTCGCCGTGGATACCGACCCCGAATTCCATCTCGTCGGCGTCGAGCTCGAAGGTCGGCTCGGACTTCGATGGCATGGTGCATGCGTGATAGGCGACCGAGATGCTGCGCGCGTTGGCCACGACGTGGCGTCCGATCTCGGCGACCGCACCCAACTCGTCTCCGCGAGCCGCTGCCGCGCCGCAGATCTTCTCGACGACGATCGTCGCGCCCGTTCCGCGACGTCCCGGTCCGGTGGCCGAGTCGGAGGCGACGTCGTCGTCGACGATGACGTGGTCGGTCGCGATCTCGTCGCGGACCAGGTGTCGGGCGATGCGGAAGTTCATCACGTCGCCGGTGTAGTTCTTGACGATGTGCAGCACACCCGCGCCGCGATCAGCCCAGCGTGTGGCGCCGACGATCTGCAGTGCGTTGGGTGAGGTGAACACCAGTCCGGGGCACGCGGCGTCGAGCATGCCGACGCCGATCATGCCCGAGTGCATGGGCTCGTGACCTGAGCCGCCTCCGGAGACCAGGGCGACGGTGGCGTCGCCTGTGCGCTCGCGCTGATGCAGGAAGCCAGGGTCGGGCTGCCAGGCGATATCGGGGTGAGCGGCAACGAACCCGCGTAGCGAGTCGGTGATGAATGTGCCCGGCGAGTTGAGGATGTAGTCGCTCATTGGATCAACCGTATCCTGCAACCGTCGCCGACGGTGTCGGTGCCTCGGAGTAACCTGCGGCCGTGAACACCGATGTGATCGTCGGAGACGACGGACTGGCACGTTGTACCTGGGCTGCGGTCGAGCCCGAGACCAGCTACCACGACTCGGAGTGGGGATTCCCGCTCACCGGTGACAACGCCTTGTTCGAGCGGGTCTGCCTCGAAGGGTTTCAGTCCGGACTGAGCTGGCGCACGATCCTCACCAAGCGCGAGAACTTCCGTGCAGCCTTCGCCGGCTTCGACATCGAGAAGGTCGCCCGGTTCACCGAGCGCGACGTCGAACGCCTGCTCGGTGATGCGGGCATCATCCGTCACCGCGGCAAGATCGAGGCCGCCATCAACAACGCGCGACGGGCCGCGGAACTCATCGACGACGAGGGATCGCTTGAGTCGTTCTTCTGGCGGTATGCGCCTGCCGCAGAACATGTTCCGGGATCGATGACGCTGTCCGACGAATCGACGAAGCTCTCGAAGGACCTCAAGAAGCGTGGCTGGCGTTTCGTCGGGCCGACGACGATGTTCGCGCTCATGCAGGCCTCGGGGATGGTCAACGACCATGCCAACGACTGCGTGATCCGGCCGAGGGTCGCGGCGGCGATCGAGGAGTACCGGGGGATCGAGAAGTAACGGGCGATCGAGAAGTAGCGGGTGATCGAGTGATCGCGCCGATCGGCACGGCGACGGTTGGCGACGCCGCGTCATTCTGTGTCCACCATGAGCATGTGGGTGCTGCAGCACACACATCCCGCGATCCGACACATGTATGGCGCGCGCTCAGAATGTCAACAATCCGACAATGTGTCATCATGCCTGCATGGAGCATGAATTCGGGTGGGGTGACGGCCCCGTCGAGCAGGTCGGAATCGGCATCGTCTGCCCGTTCGACATGGCCCTCGACCGCGAGCTGTGGCGGTGGATGCCCGATGGCGTCTCGCTGCATTTCACCCGCACCGGATTCATCGACGCGCCGGTCGACATCGACATGTGTCGAGACCTCAACAACCACGCGGAGATCGCGGCCGCGGTGCGCTCCATCTCGGCGGTGCGACCCAGTGCGTATGCCTACGCGTGTGCGTCGGGGAGCTTCGTGTACGGAATCTCCGGAGCGGTAGAACTCTCCAACTGCATGCTGGGGGCCGGTGCACAGCGCGCGGTCACGACGTCGGAGGCACTGTTGCGCGCACTGGATGCGTTGGGAATCAGTCGGATCGCCGTCGCAACGCCCTACACGAATGGCCTGACCGGGCTACTGTGCGACTTCCTCGCACAGTCGGGGCGCAGCGTCGTCGCACAGGCGGGGCTCGGCCGCGACCACGACATCTGGACCATCCCGTATTCGGTGACCGCTGATCTCATCCGTGGTGCCGACCATCCCGACGCCGACGCCATCTTCGTCTCGTGCACCAATCTGTGGACCTACGATGTGCTCGGCGCACTCGAGGCCGAACTCGGCAAACCGGTGCTCTCGGCCAACCAGGTGACCGCCTGGGCGACGCTCGTCGACGCGGGGGTGCTGTCGCCGGGGATCACGCAGCCCTATGCGATGCCCGCAGCCGACCAGGCGCTGTTCGCGCACGCCGCGTGATCGACTCGACGTAGGGTGGCTTATGTTCACCGATCAGCCCTTCGATGCGGCGACCCAGGCAAAGTACGTGCAGCTCACCACTTTTCGTAAAGACGGCACGCCGGTGGCCTCTCCGCTCTGGGCGGCCGCCGACGGTAGCACGCTGGTGATGTGGACCGAGACCGACTCGTGGAAGGTCAAGCGGATTCGCCGCGACCCCCACGTCGTCGTCCAGGCCTGCGACGTTCGCGGCAAGAATCTGCAGGGTCAGGCGGTGGAGGGAACGGCAACCATTCTCGACTCCGCAGGTACCGACCGCGCACGCAACGCGATCACGAAGAAGTACGGCATCCTCGGTTGGATTCTGGTCAAGGCGAGCCTGCTGCGTCGAGGCAAGTCGGGCACCGTCGGCATCTCGATCACCCGCAGCTGATCGGTGTCAGGCAACGCTGAGCCGACGACGTCGCACTGCCGTTGGTAGCTCGTGATAGCAACGTGCCCACAGCACTTCGTGCTCGACGGGGGAGATCGCACCTGACGCGAGGCACTCATCGGCGTCGTGGAGAAGCGCGGCGAGTCTGCAGATCTCGCGTCGCGCTGCGCGGGCCGAAGCGTCTGACCCGTAGCCGGTCCACGCCTCCAGAGCTCGGATGTGCGCGCGCACCCGACGCGTCCGATGGCCGACGACGACGAGCGTCGCCCCAGCGACGACGAAACCCGTCACGAGGCCCACGAGCCCTGAGGCTCCGGCCCACGCCGCGGCAGCGGTGCTCGCCAGCACCGTCGCTATCACGAGAAACGGCAGAACGCGCCATGCACGCAGCCAACGGACGTCGTCAATGGTGACGCCCGGCGGATACACGACGAGGCGATGGCACACCCAGTGGCGTGCATAACCGACCTGCAGGTACCCCCACCGCGAAGACCCCGACCGGGCCGTTCCGCTCTGTGACTGCGCAGACTCGTTCATGTGATCGGTTCTAATCCCGTCACTCGCCGACGTGGCCGTTTCTGACGCCATCTCGACGCCGCGCCGGCAGATCTTGATGCGACGTTGACGCCCGTGGGGCGTACGTCGAGCGGCCCCGGTGCGAAGGTTGCGTCAACAAACCCCGGCGCCGCGTATGGAACGCGTTAAGGCCCCTTCCCGCATCAACGAATACGACAGAAGCTGTGGTGCGCCGATCGCCAGCCCGACGTTCGGCATGCCCAGCCAAGGAGTGTGAGAAGTGGCCGATGTGCTCTATGTACTCGCCGCACTGATCGGCTTCGCGATCTGTGTCCTGGTGGTCCGGGGCGTCGACGCGAGGATCGGCCGATGACCGCAGACGGAGTCGTGAACGTTGTTCTTCTAGTCCTGTCCGTCGTGACGGCGATCTATCTGATGGTCGCGCTGATCAAGCCGGAAAGGTTCTGACCGTGAATTCAACCCTTGCGGGGGTACTCCAGGCGGGCTTCGTCGTCCTGGTGCTCGCAGTCGTGTACGTGCCGTTGGGCGACTACATGGCGCGGGTGTACCGCAGCACCCGCGACCTGCTACCGGAACGCGCGATCTACGCGCTGGCCCGGGTCGATTCCCGACGTGAACAGACCTGGGTCGGTTACGTGCTCGCGGTGCTTGCCTTCTCGGTGATCTCTTTCCTCTTTCTCTACCTGCTGCAGCGGCTGCAGGGTGTATTGGGTTGGTCCGACGGCAAGCCGGGGGTCAACCCGGCCACGGCGTTCAACACCGCGATCTCGTTCGTCACCAACACCAACTGGCAGTCGTACTCGCCCGAGGCAGTGATGAGCAATCTCTCGCAGATGCTCGGCCTCGCTGTGCAGAACTTCGTGTCGGCCGCGGTGGGTATGGCCGTTGCCGTCGCGTTCATCAGGGGACTGGTGAACCGTCGGGGCGACGGGTTGATCGGCAACTTCTGGGTCGATCTGACCAGAACCTGCGTCCGTATCCTGTTGCCGCTCAGTGTGATCATTGCCATCATCTTGCTGACCCAGGGGGTGGTGCAGTCGTGGCACAGCGGGTTCGGCTTCACGACGATGTCGGGTGAGCACGCGCGAAGCATGGTGGGCCCGTTTGCATCCCAGGAGGCGATCAAGGAACTCGGTACCAACGGTGGTGGCACGCTCTCGGCAAACTCGGCGCATCCATTCGAGAACCCGACGCCACTGAGCAACGTCGTGGAGATACTCGCGATTCTGATCATCCCGGTCTGCCTCACGCGTACGTACGGAACGCTGGTGCGCGATCACCGTCAAGGTCTCACATTGCTCGGGGTCATGGCGACCATCTGGGGCATCATGCTCGCTATCGTGTGGAGCTTCGAATCCCACACCAACGGGCTGGCGGCGCAGGCGGCAGGCGCGATGATGGAGGGCAAGGAACAACGCTTCGGCATCGCCGGCAGTGCGTTGTTCGCGGTGTCGACCACCGGAACATCAACGGGTGCAGTCAATTCGGCGCACGACAGTTTGTCGGCAGGCGGCGGTGGCGCGGTGATCTGGAACATGCTGCTCGGTGAGGTCGCGCCCGGCGGTGTCGGCACCGGTCTCTACGGGATCCTGATGATGGCCGTGGTCACGGTGTTCGTCGGTGGCCTGCTCGTCGGACGGTCGCCAGAGTTCCTCGGGAAGAAGATCGGGCAGAACGAGATCACCATGGCGGCGCTGTACGTGCTGGTCATGCCTGCCCTGGTGCTGATCGGCGTGGGTGTCAGTGTGGCCATGGGTTCCACACTCGATGCACAGGGCAACAGCGGCGACCCGGGTACTCCGGGGTCGATCCACGGATTCTCCGAGGTGATCTACGCCTACACGTCGGCCGCGAACAACAACGGCAGCGCGTTCGGCGGGTTGACGGTCACCAGCGACTGGTTCCAGACATCACTGGGTCTGGCCATGTTGTTCGGTCGGTTCTTGCCGATCGTGTTCGTCCTGGCACTCGCCGGGCTGCTCGGCCGACAACGCCCGCGGGGCGCGGTCTCGGCGTCGGCCGCGGACGGTTCGACCGATGGCCCGACCGTCGTTGGGCGATCGACCGGCGTCGAGAACTCGACCGGCGAGGGCCGGACCGGCCTCGGCGATGTGGTCGGAGCGGGGATGGTTGCCGTGCTCGAGCGGCAGGAAGCCGTCCGGACGGAATCGAATCTCCCCACGCACGGAGCGCTCTTCGGCGCTCTCCTGCTCGGCACGATACTTCTCGTCGCCGGTCTCACCTTCTTCCCGGCCATGGCGCTGGGACCCATTGCGGAGGCACTTCTGTGAGCGTCAACACCATCGAGTCCGACGTGACACGCGAGGACGCGTCGGCCGAGCAGCACGAGGAGACCCAGCTGGTCTCACGTGGATCGTTCGATCCTCGCCAACTCCTCACCTCGGTCCCGCAGGCAGTGCGGAAACTCAATCCGCGTGACCAGGCGCGCAATCCGGTGATGTTCGTGGTTTACGTCGGATCGATCGTCACCACCGTGCTCGCCGTCTGGCGGCCGTCGTGGTTCGCATGGCTGATCGCCGCGTGGCTGTGGTTCACCGTCCTGTTCGCCAATCTGGCTGAGGCTGTCGCGGAGGGACGTGGCCGGGCGCAGGCTGACTCGCTGCGAAAAGTCAAGCGTGACACCATGGCTCGCCGACTGGAAGAGAGTGGTTCGATCTCGCAGGTGTCGGGAACCGCACTGCGGGTCGGCGATCTCATCGTTGTCGAGGCAGGCGAGGTGATCGCGGGCGACGGGGACGTCGTCGACGGCATCGCGACAGTCGACGAATCGGCCATCACCGGCGAATCCGCGCCGGTCGTGCGCGAATCGGGCGGTGACCGATGCGCCGTGACCGGGGGAACCGTGGTGCTCAGCGACCGCATCGTCGTCAAGATCACCGCTGCGCCGGGGGACAGCTTCGTCGACCGCATGATCGCGCTCGTCGAAGGGGCGTCGCGGAAGAAGACGCCCAACGAGATCGCACTCGACATCCTGCTTGCGAGCCTCACACTGATCTTCCTCCTGGCAGTGGTCGCCGTCGGTCCGATGCAGCAGTACGCGGGGCAGAGCCCGGATGCGATCAAGCTGATCGCGCTTCTCGTGTGTTTGATCCCGACGACCATCGGCGCCCTGCTCAGTTCGATCGGCATCGCAGGTATGGATCGGCTCGTGCAGCGCAACGTGCTCGCCATGTCCGGGCGCGCGGTGGAGGCGGCAGGCGACATCGACACACTGCTGCTCGACAAGACCGGCACCATCACCTTCGGAAACCGCCGGGCCACCGAGATCTTCCCGGGGCCTGGGACCGCGACGGCAGAACTCGCCGATGTCGCCTACCGGTGCAGCCTCGCCGACGACACTCCCGAGGGCCGCAGCATCGTCGAATTGTGTCTGGCAGAGCACGATGTGGTGCCTGCCGATGCGGATGCGCTGGCCGCGGCGCGGGGGCACGAGCACCCTGAGTACGAGGTGGTGCCGTTCACCGCGGAGACACGGATGAGCGGGATCGACGTGCGCACCGCGATGGGCACCACGGTCGAGTACCGCAAGGGCGCGGCCGACGCGGTCGCCCGATGGGTGACGAAGCTCGGCGGCGAGATGCCGCTCGAGGTGACCGAGCGGGTCGCCGAGATCTCCAGCGGTGGAGGCACGCCGCTGGTGGTGGCTCTCAACGCGCAGACGCCGCGTGTGCTGGGCGTGATCCAGCTCTCCGATGTCGTGAAACCCGGTATGACGCAGCGTTTTGCGCAACTGCGGGAGATGGGCATCCGCACTGTGATGGTGACCGGCGACAACCCGCTCACCGCAAGGGCAATCGCACAAGAGGCGGGCGTCGATCACTTCGTCGCCGAAGCGACACCGGAGGACAAGCTGGCGCTGATCCGCGCCGAGCAGTCCGGTGGGCGACTGGTTGCGATGACCGGTGACGGCACCAACGACGCGCCCGCGCTCGCACAGGCAGACGTCGGTGTGGCGATGAACTCGGGGACGTCTGCGGCCAAGGAAGCCGGCAATATGGTCGACCTCGACTCCGACCCGACCAAGCTCATCGACATCGTTGCCATCGGCAAGCAGTTGCTGATCACACGGGGTGCGCTGACCACGTTCTCGCTGGCGAACGATCTCGCGAAGTACTTCGCAATCCTGCCCGCGATGTTCGTGAGCATCTATCCGCAGCTCGATTCGCTGAACATCATGCGGCTGCACTCGGCGCAATCGGCCATCGTGTCGGCGGTCGTGTTCAACGCCCTCATCATCGTCGCGCTCATCCCGTTGTCACTGCGTGGCGTGCGTTACCGCCCCAGCTCGTCGTCGAAGTTGTTGGGCCGCAACCTGCTCGTGTACGGCGTCGGAGGTGTGATCACCCCGTTCGTGGGGATCTGGCTCATCGATCTCGTCGTCCGCTTCCTCCCGGGAATGGGGTAATCGCGCATGAACACCATCACGTCCGGATTCTTTCGCCAATGCGCTGTCGCGTTCTCGATGCTCGTGGCACTCACGGTGATCCTCGGCGTCGCCTACCCGGCGGTCGTCTGGGCGGCATCGCGGGTCGGCTCGAACTCTGCCGAGGGCTCGCAGGTGACCGACGCGAAGGGGTGTAACGCAGGATCCACGCTCATCGGACTCGATCCGAAGGCACCTGCCGCGACACCCGACAGCTACCTGCACGCCCGGGTCCTCGGATCCGACGATGATCCGATGGCTCCCGGCGATCCGGCGGCATCGGCCGCGAGCAACCAGGGCCCCAACAGCGAGACCCTCGCTCACAACATCGCCGCCCGTCGTGCGCTGATAGCGCAGCGGGAGGGTGTCGCTCCGTCGGCGGTGCCCGCGGAGGCGGTGACCGGCTCCGGCTCGGGCCTCGACCCGCAGATCAGTCCCGAGTACGCGGCGATCCAGATCCCGCGCATCGCTCGCGCCAGCGGGCGGTCGCAGGAAGCGGTCCGTCAGATCGTCGACGCGCACACAGCCGGGCGGCAGTGGGGGTTCCTCGGACAGCAGCGCGTGAACGTGCTCGAGGTGAACCTCGCCCTGGGACACACGGTGTGCAAGTGATCACCGGCCGCTCTGATTAGACTCGCATCCATGGGTTCAGGTGCCGACACCCGGGGACGGCTCGAAGTCTTCCTCGGGTGTGCGCCCGGAGTGGGCAAGACCTACGAAATGCTCTCGCAAGCAAGAGGTCTCGCTGATGAAGGCGTCGACGTGGTGATCGCGGTTGTCGAGTCGCACGGGCGGTCGGCCACCGCTGCCCTCACCGACGGACTCGAGGAGATCCCGCGACGCGAGGAGGTCTATCGCGGCGCAGTCCTCGAGGAGATGGACCTCGATGCGGTGTTGGCCCGCGCTCCACGGGTGGCGCTGGTCGACGAACTCGCGCACACCAATGCCCCCGGATCGCGAAATGCCAAGCGTTGGCAGGATATCGAGGAGCTGCGCGACGCGGGCATCGACGTGCTGACCACCGTCAACGTGCAGCATCTGGAGAGTCTGAACGACGTCGTCGCCCAGATCACAGGGGTCATCCAGCGCGAGACGGTCCCCGACGCCGTCGTGCGTGCGGCGGACGAGATCGAACTCGTCGACATCGCGCCGCAGGCGCTGCGGCAACGACTCAGCGCGGGCAAGGTGTACCCCGCCGGACGCATCGACGGCGCGCTCTCGAACTACTTCCGACAGGGCAATCTCACGGCACTGCGCGAGCTGGCGCTGCTGTGGCTGGCCGATCGTGTCGACGACAATCTCGCCGACTATCGGGCGGCGCATGCGATCACCGACACGTGGGAGGCGCGCGAACGTGTGGTGGTGGCGATCACCGGTGGGCCCGAATCAGCGACTCTGATGCGGCGAGCGAGCCGCATCGCATCGCGGTCGAGTGCCGAGCTCGTGGTGGTGCACGTGGTCCGCGGCGACGGGCTCGTCGGGACACCGGCCGCCGAACTGTCACGACTTCACGAACTGGCCAAGGGCTTCGGCGCGCGCATCCACACCGTGGTCGGTGACGACATCCCGTCGACGCTGTTGGATTTCGCGCGAGGCGTGAACGCAACACAGCTGGTTCTCGGAACCTCGCGACGCCCGCGTTGGCAACGCCTCTTCGATGAGGGTGTCGGCGCGAACGTCGTTGCGCGCAGCGGCAAGATCGACGTCCACATGGTCACCCACGACGAGACGCGACGCCGCAACCGACTCGACATCCGCGACACGCGCTTTCACCGACCACTGAGTTGGGTGGCCGCGATCGTCGTGCCGCTCGTCGTCACCGGTGTGCTCGCGTTTCTCGATCGCTGGCTCGGATTCGCCAGTGAGACCGCGCTGTTCTTCGTGACCGTGCTCGCCGTCTCGCTGCTCGGCGGAATCGGCCCGGCAGCGTTGTCCGCGGTGGTGTCGGGTCTGCTGCTCAACTACTTCTTCACCGATCCGCGTTTCACGTTCACCATCAACCAGCCAGACAATCTCATCACGATCCTTGTGCTGCTGGTTATCGCGATCGCGGTTGCCGCGCTGGTCGATTCGGCGGCGAGTAGACGACGGCAGGCGAACCTGGCCAGCCGCGATGCGGAGCTGTTGGCACTGTTTTCCGACGCGGTGCTCGGCGGCGCCGACGTCTCGGCGCTGCTGCAGCGGGTGCGTGAGACCTACGACCAGGGCGCGGTTGCTGTGGTGCACACGGCCGATGGCGGTCACGTCGTCGACGCCGCTGTCGGCGACGACCCGCCACGGCGAGCCGAGGATGCCGACACGGTCTGCCCGGTGCCCGGTGGCGAATACGAATTGTTGTTGCGCGGGCCGAAACTCGGCGGGCGTGACCGGCGGGTGCTCACCTCGGTGGCGATCCAGGCCGCAGGCGCTGTGCAGCGGCGTCGACTTGAGCGTGAGGCGTCCGAGGCTCGTGCGCTGGCCCAGACCGACGAGATGCGCCGCGCGCTGCTCTCCGCCGTCAGCCACGACCTGCGGACACCGCTGGCGGGCGCCAAGGCCGCCGTGTCGAGTCTGCGTGCGAGCGACGTGACGTTCAGCCCCGAGGACACCGCCGAGCTCCTGGCCACGATCGAGGAGTCGGTGGATCATCTGTCGGCGCTGGTGGGCAATCTTCTCGATTCGTCGCGGCTCGCAGCGGGTGCGGTGCGGCCCAAGCTACAGCGCACCTACCTCGTGGAGGTCGTGCATCGTGCCGCGACCGCAGTGAGCTGGGTCGGTGGGCCAATCCCGGAGATCGCCTTCACCTTTCATGCGATGTGGGCGTTCACCGACAGTGGGCTGCTCGAACGTGTGCTGGCCAACCTGATCGACAACGCCGTGCGCCACGGGGGCGGCGGTGGTGTCGCGGTGACCTCGGAGTCCGAGAGCGACGACGACGGGTTGGCGCGTACGGTCATTCGTGTGATCGACCACGGGCCGGGTATTCCTGCCGATCGGCGAGACCAGATCTTCGACGCCTTTGTGCAGGGCGGCGACCGCAACGGAGCCGACGGCGGCGTCGGCCTGGGTCTGTCTGTGGCGCAAGGTTTCGTCGCGGCCATCGGTGGTGTTCTCGGCGTCGAGCAGACCCCCGGCGGCGGAACCACGATGGTTGTTTCGCTGCCCGCAGGAGACGACCATGAGTGACGGCATTCGCGTGCTGGTCGTCGACGACGAGCCGCAGTTGCTGCGTGCGCTGCGGATCAACCTGAGCGCCCGCGGTTTCGCCGTGACCACGGCGTCGACGGGAACCGCAGCGCTGACGGCGGCCGCCAAGGTCAATCCGCAGGTGGTGGTGCTCGACCTCGGACTTCCCGACATCGATGGGTTCACCGTCCTCGAGGGACTGCGCGGGTGGACCAACGTGCCCGTCATCGTGTTGTCGGCGCGCGGGGAGTCTGTCGACAAGGTGGCTGCGCTCGACGCCGGTGCCGATGACTACGTCACGAAACCCTTTGGGATGGACGAGTTCTTGGCACGCTTGCGCGCAGCGGTGCGTCGTGGGGTTGCTGCTCCGGACGCGTCTGAGGTGCCGGTGGTCGACGCGGGCGACTTCGTCGTCGACCTCAGCGCAAAGCAGGTGTCACGTCACGGAGAGCAGGTGCACCTGACCCCGACAGAGTGGGGCATTCTGGAACTGCTGGTGCGTAACGAGGGAAAACTGGTGGGGCAGCGAGACATTTTGAGTACTGTGTGGGGTCCCAAGTACCTCAATCAGACCAACTATCTGCGTGTCTATCTCGCCAGTCTGCGTCGCAAACTCGAAGACGATCCGGCACATCCGGTGCACCTGCTCACCGAGGCGGGGATGGGGTATCGCTTCGTGCGGGGACAAGCGGCGACGCCGTGAACAGCTGACCGAGCCTGTCGGTGGGCGGGGTCATGCCCACCAGTCGCGCACCCTCCCACGCGGTCACCTGATTCGCGGTGAGTACGGGTTTGCCGATCTGGGCCTCCAGATCGGAGATCCAGGTGGCGGTGTGCAATGCGGTGTCGGGAACCAGAATAGCCTGTGCTGCAGGATGATCGGCGGCCACAACCATGTCGAACAGAGCGTCGCCGTCGATGGTGCCCGCGTCCGACGCGGTGAGGATGTCGTTGGCGCGCATGCCGATGACCTCAATGCCGGCGCCCGCGAGAAATGTCGTGAAACCCGATGCCACGTCCGCGGGGTAGCTCGCCGCGACGGCAACCGTGTCGATGCCCAACGCCCGGCACGCGTGTGCGAATGCGAGTGATGTCGACGACGCGGGCAGTCCTGTGGCCTCCGCCAGCGCCGCGGCCTGGCTGTGCGCGCCGTCCCAGCCGTACAGGAAGCTGCCCGAGGTGCACGCCCACATCAGCGCCGCAGGGTGATGCTCGCCTGCGCGCTGCGCGCCCTCGAGGAGTCGATCGTCCTCGCCGACGGCACGCATGGCGTCGACGGTGTGATCGTCGGAATCGATCTCGGTGATGACCACGGGCAGTGTGATCGTGTGTCCGAGGGCGGTCTCGATCAGTCGGTAGTCGTCCTCGGCAGCGTGGCCCGGATAGAGAATTGCGATCGCAGCGGTTGTCACGTGTAGTCCTCCCGACTAGATTGTCAACAATCCAACAATTGTTGGTCTCACCGTAACGGAATACGAGGTGACCATGCAGGACTCGGTGCGCGCGATGTCGGCGTCGGAACTCGGCGACGCCTATCGCAGTGGATTACTGAGCCCCGTCGACGTCGCTGCCGAGTTACTCGACGCCATCGGGGAGGTGAACGGCGAGATCAACGCGTTCTGCCTCGTCGACGCGGACACGACGATGGCCGCCGCGCGGGAGTCAGCGGCGCGCTACGCGGAGTCGGCGGCTCTCGGCCCCCTCGATGGCGTGCCCGTGTCGATCAAGGACCTCCTGCTCACCGACGGCTGGCCGACGCTGCGCGGTTCGTTGACGATCACGCCGGACGCGCAGTCGTGGAGTGTCGACGCCCCTGCGGTGGCTCGGCTCCGCGAAGCCGGCGCGGTTCCGCTCGGAAAGGTCACGACACCTGAGTTCGGTTGGAAGGGAGTGACCGACAGTCCGCGCACCGGGGTCACGCGCAACCCGTGGTCGTCGGACCGGACGTCAGGCGGATCGAGCGGCGGCAGCGCAGCAGCGCTTGCCGCGGGTCTCGGGCCACTGTCTGTGGGTACCGACGGAGGTGGTTCGATCCGGATTCCCGCGGCGTTCTGCGGGGTCGTCGGACTGAAGCCGACGCTCGGCCGTGTCCCGATGTATCCGCCGAGCCCGTTCGCGCCGGTGGCCCACGTCGGACCCATGTCACGCACGGTTCTCGACTGCGCGCTGCTGCTCGACGTGCTCAGTGGATTCGACTCGCGTGATTGGTCTGCCCTGGCTGCCCCCGACCCGCTTGCACCGTCACTTGCCGCGGGCGACGGAAGCCTCGTCGGAGTGCGCATCGCCTACAGCCCCGATCTCGGGTACGCGACCAATGATCAAGCAGTGCAGTCGAACACCGAGTCAGCGGTCGAAGTGCTACGCGGACTCGGTGCGGAGGTACACGAAGTCGACATCGGCTGGGACGATCCCGCCTGGGCCTACCACACCGTGTGGTTCGCAGGGGCCGCCGCAGTCGTCGGTGCCCTCGACCCGGCCGCGCGCAAACTCGTCGATCCGAAACTGCTTGCCGCGCTGGACCGGCACCACGACTTCAGTGCGCAGGACTACGTCGATGCCACTGCGCTGCGGATGTCGATGGGGACGCAGATGGGTGCCCTGCACGAGGACTTCGACATCGTGGTGACTCCGTCGATGCCGTCCGTCGCGTTCGAGGCGGGTGTCGACGTGCCCGCCGGGTCGCAGTCGCAGGACTGGACGTCGTGGACACCCTACAGCTACCCCTTCAATCTCACCGGTCAACCGGCGATCACCGTACCGAGCGGGCTGGCCGCGTCTGGAGACTCGTTGCTGCCCACCGGGATACAGTTCGTTGGCGCACGCCACGACGATGCAACGGTGTTGCGTGTGGCCGCAGCGTACGAGGCTGCAGCGCCGTTTGCGTCGATCTCTTCCCTTGCACCCCAACGACAGTCAGGATGATTCGTGTCCGACAGGTTCATCATCGTCACGCTCGCGTCGCGCGGGGTCAGTGCCCGAGCCCGATTGCTCGACGACGAGGCCCCGCGAACCGCCGCCGCGGTGTGGGATGCACTGCCACTGGGTGGCCAGGTCTTTCACGGCAAGTTCGCGCGAAACGAGATCTATACACTCACCCCGGCATTCGCCGAACAGGAGCCAGGCCAGGAGAACACCACCGTGACACCCATCCCCGGTGACCTGTGCTACTTCACGTTCGACGGTGTATTGGACAATCCCGCATATGGTTACGAGTCGGATGCTGCACCCTCCGAGCACTCGCTGCTCATCGACCTCGCCGTGTTCTACGGCCGAAACAACCTGCTGGTCAACGGCGACGTCGGTTGGGTTCCGGGAAATGTGTTCGCCACCATCACCGATGGGCTCGCCGAGTTTGCTTCCGCATGCAACGACATCTGGATGGGCGGCGCTCGTGGCGAAACCCTGACATTTGCGCGCGCATAGAGTACGAAGAAGAGGATGATCACGATGGCAACGCGGAGACACCAGGGAGAATCGGCAGGGCGCCGGCGGGTGCTCGAGCCGATCGAGCAGGAGTCGACCCCTGCGATCATCGCTCGCAAGTTGCATGACGCGATCGCGAACGGTAACTTTCCGTCCGGTTCACAATTGACAGAGGCGGGCCTTGCGGCAGACCTGGGGGTCAGTCGGGGGCCGCTGCGGGAGGCGATGCAACGCCTCACCGCCGAGGGGTTGCTGGTGAGCCACCGCAACCGGGGCCTGTTCGTCGTCTCGATGGACGACGACGACATCCGCGACATGTATGTCGCACGAACCGCAGTTGAGCGCGCTGCGATCGAACAGGTGATAGCCCACGCGGATCCGGAAGCGGTGGATGCCCTCGGTGACGCGGTCGCTGTGATGCGACGCCACATAGACGATCCGAACGGCGCTGATATGGCCGAGGCGGATATGCGGTTCCACCAGACGCTGGTGGAGTACGCGAGAAGTCAACGATTGTCGCGGCTGCACAGCACGATCCTCGTCGAAACGAGGATGTGCCTACGCGCGATGCGGGGAACGTACTCCTCGGGAAAGGAACGCACAGACGAACACCAGGCATTGGTGGACGCCATCGCAGCGGGGGATGCGCGGGCGGCCGACGCGCTGATGATCGAACACATGCGGGACGGGTTGCATCGTCTGGTCGGCGACGCCGACCGGGATGCCTCGCCCGCAGAAGCAGTTCTGTAGCGGTGTGACCGCTCGAGTCGATCACCGCCCACCGATGTGAGTCACCGGTAAGACAGACTGGCCCTGATTTTCACCAGGAAGGCACAGATGGCTACGGCAAACTCCTCGGCAACCTATGAGGAACTCGCGCCCGATCCGGAATCGCGAGAAGGCAAGGCGCTGCTGCGCAAAGCGATCGGCGCGTCGGCGATCGGCAACGCGACCGAGTGGTACGACTACGGCGTCTACGGCGTCAGCACCACATACCTGACGCACGCGTTCTTCCCCGGAAGCTGGGGGACAGTCCTGACGATGCTCGGCTTTGCGATCTCCTTCGCGCTTCGCCCGCTCGGAGGCATGATTTGGGGCCCGATCGGCGATCGAATCGGCCGAAAGTCGGTACTCGCGATCACCATCGTGCTGATCTCAGGAGCGACAGCACTCATCGGTGTGCTCCCGACGCACGCAGTGGCAGGGATCTGGGCTCCGATTCTGTTGATCCTGCTCCGTGTCATCCAGGGATTCTCGACCGGCGGTGAGTACGGCGGCGCAGCCACGTTCATGGCCGAGTACTCACCGGACAAGAAGCGCGGCCACTACGGGTCCTTCCTGGAGTTCGGGACGCTCGCCGGGTTCAGTCTCGGAACCGCGTTGGTGCTGATTCTGGATCTGGCGCTCACCGACGAGCAGATGCAGACCTGGGGCTGGCGTATCCCGTTCCTGATGGCGCTGCCGATGGGTTTGATCGGGCTCTACCTGCGTTCGCAGGTCGAAGACACCCCGGTCTTCCAGGAGATCGAGAAGCAGGCCGTGGTCAAGGGTTCGGCGTGGTCACGCTTTGTCGATCTGTTGAGCAACTACTGGCGTCCGATCCTGATCATGTTCGGCATGGTGATCGCACTCAACGTCGCCAACTACACGCTGTTGTCGTATCAGCCGACATATCTGAAGAACACGATCAACCTCTCCGAGGATGCGGGCAACATCGTCGTCCTCATCGGGCAGTTGGTCATGATGTTGCTGATCCCGTTCTTCGGATCGATGTCGGACAGGACCGGCCGAAAACCGATGTGGTGGTTCTCGCTGATAGGCCTGTTCGTGTTCGCCCTGCCGCTGTACTGGCTGATGGGCCAGGGATTTGCGTGGGCCATCGTCGGATTCGTCATCCTGGGTGTGCTCTACATACCGCAGCTGTCGACGATCTCGGCTACCTTCCCGGCGATGTTCCCGACCCAGGTGCGATACGCGGGATTTGCGATCTCCTACAACGTGGCGACCGCGGCGTTCGGCGGTACCGCACCACTGGTCAACGACTGGGTGATCAAGGTGTCCAACTGGAATCTGTTCCCCGCGGCGTACATGATGGGCGCCTGCGCGATCGGCATGGTGGCGCTGGTGTTCCTGAAGGAAACGGCCGGCGCGTCGCTGCGCGGTACCGGGATTCCGGAGAAGACCGACGACATCGCCGTGTCGGATGGAGCGGCTGTGTCGAAGGGCTAGCCGTGAGCTCGACAAGCTCGATCAGCTGCTAGGACTGCCGAGCAGGTCGAGGGCCATCAGCGCGTACGCCTGTGCGGCGGTGTGCAGGTCGGCGACGGTGACGGACTCGTCGGGTTGGTGCGCCTGGGTGTTGATGTTGCCCGGGCCGCAGACGATCGCGGGAATCCCTAGGTCCCGGCTGACGAACCCACCGTCGCACGCCGCGGTCCAGCCGCCGATCGAGGTCCGTGCACCGACGTCGGTGAGTGCGTCGACCGCCGAGGTGACCAGCGGGTCGTCGGCCCGGGTCTCGAAGCCGGGCATCTCCATCGTCACCGCGACGTCGACCTCGATGCCGTCGGAGTCGATCCCCGCCGCAGAGATCCGACCCCGTAGCCACTCGGCGACGGCCTCGGCGCTCTCGTCGGGCATGAGCCTGCGGTCGATGCCGAGCGACGCCATCGGGGCCACGACGGAGATGCCCTGGCCGCCGCTCATCGTCCCCACATTCCAGGTTCCCGAGCCGAGCAGGCCCGAGGCGCCTGCGGTCATGGTCTGGTGGTCGGCGCGGATGATGTCGATGATCGACGCGGCCGCGTAGATGGCACTGCGACCGTCGTCGGGTCTGCCGGAATGGGCGGCTCTGCCCACGATGTCGATCTCCAGATACGACGCCCCGCGACAACCTCGCACGACCGCCAGGTCGGTGGGTTCGGCGACGACGCATCCGACGAAGTCGCGCGACGCGTTCCGGTAGACCGCGTCCGGGCGGGCGACGAGATGGCGGACTCCTGCCCCGTGCTCCTCCTCATCGACGGTGCAGACCAGTTGCACCGGGCCGGACAGGAGGCCCTGCGCGGAAAGCGGAGCCAACGCCGACATCGCCGCGACGACCGCGGCGAGCCCGCCCTTCATGTCGACGGTGCCGCGTCCGGTCAACACGCCGTCGGAGAGTCTGGTGCGGTAGGGATCGCCGGTCCAACCCGGTCCCGCGGGCACGACGTCGGAGTGCCCGAGGAACATCAGCCCAGGACCGTCGCCGCCGGGAAGTGTCGCGACGAGGTTGGGACGACCGGGTGCCACCTCATAGGTGCTGACGGTGAATCCAGCCTCGCGGCAGGCGGTTTCGAGAACCGCGACAGCCTGTGCCTCGGTGCCGCCGGGATTCTCGCTCGGGGCGTCGACCAGCGCTCTGGTCAGCGCGACGATCTCGTCCGGACGGATTCGCGCCACCAGGGCCTCGGACTCGCTCACCGTCACTGGACTCCTCCCGTGTCGTCAGCCGGGCATGGCCGGGCTCATCTGTCGTGTGCCATCTTCTCGCAGCTCCCGGCGAGACGTCGAATCCCCTCGTCGATCCGTTCCGGAGTGCTCGACGCGAAGCACAGGCGCAGGGCGTTGCGGAACCGTCCGGTCGGTGACAGGGCGGGTCCGGGTATGAACGCGACACCGTCGGCAAGAGCGGTCTCGAACAGTTCACGGGTGTCGATTTCGGCGAACTCACCGCGCAGGGTGAGCCAGAGGAAGAAGCCGCCCTCGGGGTTGGTCGTCGACACCCGATCGCCGAAGTGACGTGTGATGGACTCGAGCATCGCGTCCCGGCGCTCGCGATAGAGGACGCGTAGCCCGGCGAGATGGTCCTCGAGCCCGCCGCGCGCGATGTACTCGGCGACGATGTGCTGGTTGGGCACGTTGGTGCAGGTGTCCATCGCCTGCTTGCCGTTGATCAGCAGTTGCCGTAGCGACGGGTCGGCGTCGACCCAGCCGACACGCCACCCGGGGGCGAGGATCTTGGAGAACGTGCGGACCGAGAAGACCAGCGGATCGTGCGGCGAGAGGGTCTGGAAGGTCGGGACGTCGTCGCCGGAGAACCGCAGCAGGCCGTAGGGATCGTCGTCGATGATGATCGCGCCCCACTCGTGCGCCAGCCGCAACAACTCACGTCGACGCTCCTCCGACAGTGTCACGCCCGACGGGTTCTGGAAGGTCGGGATCGTGTAGATCGCCTTCGGGGTGCGTCGGGTGCGGGCGACGATCTCCTCGAGCGTGTCGACCTGCATGCCGTCGTCGTCGACAGGAACCTCGAGTAGTTGCGCGCCATAAGAGAGGGCCGTGGCGCTTCCGTTGGTGTAGGTGGGGGATTCGACGACGACGAGATCACCGGGGTCGACGAACAGCTTGGACGCGAGGTCGAGACCCTGCATGCCACCGGTGGTGATGACGAGACGATCGTGGCTCGACGGGTCAGGTGTGGTGGCGAGATAGTCGACGAGCAGTTGCAGCAGACGCGGTTCGCCCTCGGTGGCTCCGTAGGTGAACGACGAATTGTCGAGGACCTCGCCCGCGATCTGGCGGAACTCCTCCGCAGGAACTGCCTCATCGGCGGGCGAACCCATCGCGAAGCGCACGATGTCGTGTGTCTGGGAGGCCAGAAGCGATGTCGACGAGTCGATCATCGAGCCGACGAGATCCTTTGCGCGCCCGGCGAGTGGAAGTGTCGGGGCGCCGCGTCTGACGTCGTGGAGGGATTCGGTTGCGGGGTTGGCCGTGTCGTTGGTCATGGTCACTGCTGGCACCTCATTTCCTGATCAGTTCCCGCGGGAACCCGGTGAAGGTCTCGACACCGGTCGGACTGACGCGGACGGATTCGGAGAGCTCGAATCCGTAGTCGTCCATCCACATTCCGCAGACGATGTGAAAGGTCATGTTGGTCTCGAGGATGGTTTCATCCTCGGTGCGGATGCTGATGGTGCGTTCGCCCCAATCGGGCGGGTAGCCGATCCCGATGGAATAGCCGAGGCGAGAGGGTTTTTCGAGACCGTACTTGGCGAGGGTCCAGTTCCAGGTGGACGCCAGCTCACGCGTGGCGACCCCGGGTTTGATCGCGTCGAGAACGTTGTTGAGGCCCTCAGCCGTCGCGCCCGCCACGTAGTCGAGGTCTTTCGACGGCTGGCTGAGCGCCACGGTGCGGGCCAGCGGGCAGTGGTACCGGTTGTGCGCTCCGGAGAGCTCGACAACGACTGCCTCGTCTGCGGTGAACGTGCCCTGGTGCCAGGTCAAGTGGGGCGTATCCGCGGCGGCACCGGTGGGCATCATGGGCACGATCGCGGGGTAGTCGCCGCCGAACTGGTCGGTGCCTGTGATCTGTGCCTGCGAGATCGCGGCAGCCGCATCGCATTGCCGCACACCGACATCGATTGTCTCGATGGCGGCGCGCATGGCCTCCGAACACACCATGCCCGCCTGCCGCATGAGCTGTACCTCGGCGTCGGATTTCACCGAGCGCACCCAGTTGACGAGTTCGAAGTTGTCGACGAGCTTCCACTCGGGGATCGCGTTGAACAGCGCGCGATACGCCTTGGGCGAGAAGAAGTGCGAGTCCATCTCGAGTCCGACGGAGCCTCCCTTCGACGCCGGTGCGATCTGATGGCGCTGCCGCAGCGCCCACGCGACCCAGTCGAAGGGGTGCACATGCGGGCGATGCACATAGCTCTCGGGATAGCCGATGATCTGGTCCTCGGGCAGCCATGTGGTGCGGTGTGCGCCATGGGCATCCATCTCGCGCGCGAAGAACAGCATGTCGCCCTCGATCGGGACGAAGAGCATCTGCGGGGTGTAGAACGACCACGCGTTGTACCCGATGAGGTAGAAGATGTTCGCCGGGTCGGTGACGATGATCGCCGAGAGCCCCTGCAGATCCATTCGTTCGCGCACGCGGGTCAAGCGCTGCTGGTACTCGCTGTCGGTGAACAGCTGGGCGCCGAGGTACAACCTATCGCCTCCGTCGGATCGGGGTGGATGTGTAGGTGACGTCGAGGAACTCCTCGATGCCGAGGCGTCCGCCCTCACGGCCGAGACCGGATTCCTTGATTCCACCGAACGGGGCGGCGGGGTTGGAGACCAGGCCCGTGTTGACCCCGACCATACCGACTGCGAGGCCAGAAGAGATGGCGTCGAGACGCTCGGCATCCCGACTGCAGACGTATCCGACGAGGCCTGCGGGGGTCGCGTTGGCGAGCTCGACGACGGCGTCGTCGGCCTCGTCGCCGTCGCCGTCGAACGGGATCAGGGCCGCCACGGGGCCGAAGATCTCGGCCGACATGAGGGCCGAGTCCGGCCGCACGTCGCGCAGGACGGTGGGCGGGTAGAAGTGTCCGGGACCGTCGAGGCGTGTGCCCCCGCACAGGACCGTGGCGCCGCGGGAGACGGCGTCGTCGACGAGTTCGGCGACCTTGTCGACGGCCTTGCGCTCGACGAGTGGTCCGACGTCGGTGCCCTCCACCATTCCGTCGCCGACCCGCAGGGCCGACATGCGTCGGGTGAGCAGTTCGGCGAACTCGTCGATGACGCCCCGGTGCACGAAGATCCGGTTGGCCGCGGTGCAGGCCTGGCCGGTGTTGCGCATCTTCGCGACCATCACCGCGTCGAGTGCGGTGTTAAGGTCGGCGTCGTCGCACACGATAAACGGGGCGTTGCCGCCGAGTTCCATCGAGGTACGCATCACGGTGTCGGATGCCTGGTGTAACAACAGTTTTCCGACCGCCGTCGAACCTGTGAAGCTGACCTTGCGGGCGAGTCCCGATGACATCCACGCGCCGACGACGTCGCCGGGATCGGTTGTGGTGACGACGTTCAGGACGCCGTCGGGGAGCCCGGCCTCGCGCAGGACGTCGGCGAGGAGCAGTGAGGTCAGCGGTGTCAGCTCTGCCGGCTTGAACACCATTGTGCAGCCGGCGGCGATCGCCGGGCCGATCTTGCGTGTTCCCATGGCGAGGGGGAAGTTCCACGGGGTGACGAGGACGCAGGGGCCGACGGGCCGATGCCGCACAACCACGCGGTTGTTGCCATCGGGCGTCACGAAGTGGTCACCGCCGATGCGCACGGCTTCCTCGGCGAACCAACGGAAGAACTCGGCGCCGTAGGCGACCTCACCGCGCGCCTCGGGATACGGTTTGCCCATCTCGGTGGTCATCACGGTGGCGAACTCGTCGGCGCGGGCGGTGATGAGTTCGTATGCGCGGTAGAGGATCTCACTTCGTGAGCGCGGGCTTGTCGCGGCCCACGCGGCCTGCGTCGACGCGGCAACCCGAAGGGCCTCGAGCGCGTCGCCCGCGCCGGCGTCGGCAACCGTGGCGATGATCTCGCCGGTCGCAGGGTTCTCGACGTCGAAACGACGGCCCGACGCCGCGGACACCCACGAACCGCCGACGAACAGGTCTGTCGGCAGGTCGGGGACCACCAGCCTTGGTGTCTCGATGGTTGTCACGGGGTTCCTTTCTCGGGTGGATGTGGCGCGGCGAGCGCATGCGCGAGGACCTCGGCCAGATGGCGACCACGGGCATCGATGCTGGGATCGGTGGTGCTCAGATGGTCGACGCTCATCGCGCAGCTGAATCCGTCGGTGACGACCGGGGTATGCGGTGCGGCGCGCAGCGCAGGGGCGAGAGCGTTCTCGGCCACCGCCATGCTGACCTCGTAGTGCCCTTTCTCGAAGCCGAAGTTGCCTGCCACACCGCAGCATCCGTCGGCAGTGGTGACGTCGACGCCGAGCGACCGGAGCGCGGCGGTCGAGGCGTGCGCACCGAAGACGGCGTACTCGTGACAGTGCGTCTGGACCGTCACCTCCTCGGGAAGCTGTGCGAACTCCAAGCCGTTCTCGAGGAGGGCGGGGACGTGGGCTGCGAAACTCGTGATTCGCGCGGCGACACGACGGGCGGTAGCAGAGTCGACGAGTTCGGGGAGATCCTTTCGCAGTGCGGCGGCGCAGCTCGGTTCGGCGACGACAATCGGACGATCGGAGCCGTCGTCGAGTCGATCGGCGGTGCGGGCAAGTACCTTTCGTGCGTGGTCGAGTTGGCCGGTCGAGATCCAGGTCAGCCCGCAACACACGTCGTCCCGGACGGCCACTGATTCGCCGGTGGCACCCAGGACGCGTGCCGCCGCGGCGGCGACCTGCGGCCGGAACGCCTTGGTGAAGGTGTCGACGACGAGTACGACCTCGGCGTCGGGAGGGCATCGGAGTTCGCCGAGTGCCTCTCGCCTGCCGCGACGACTGGTGAATCCGGGCATGGACCGTCGAGCGTCGAGGCCGCCGGCAGCGGCGGCGAGACGTCGGGGGAGCGGGGCCTGCAGCACTCGATTGAGTAGTGGTGCAACGGAGGTCGCCGCGGGAAGCCAGACAGGCATCCAGCCGAGCGAATAGTGCGAGAGCGGTCGCAGGCGTCGCCGGTAGTGGTGTGAGAGGAACTCCGACTTCAGCGAAGCCATGTCGACGCCGGTTGGGCAGTCGCTAGAGCACGCCTTGCACGACAGGCAGAGATCGAGAGCGTCGGCGACATCGGGCGATTGCCAACCGGATTCGACGTCGGGTGCCGAGCGCACCATGTCCTGGAGCACGCGTGCACGGCCGCGGGTGGAGTCCTTCTCATCGCGGGTCGCGCGATAACTCGGGCACATGACCCCACCGCTGGTTGTCCGGCAGCGGCCGACGCCGATACAACCCTGTACAGCGTGGATGAACGGATCGAGTGTCGTGTGAATCGGGCCGCGCCCGGCGTGCCATGGACGATTCGGTACGTCGGCGAGCGCGAGGTCGGTCGTGATGGGTGCGGGATCGACGATGCTGCCCGGGTTAAGGATGGCCGAGGGGTCCCAGATCCGGCGGAAGTCGTCGAAGGCGCGCAGCATCTCCGGGGAGTACATGATCGGCAGCAGTGCCGATCGCGCGCGCCCGTCGCCGTGCTCACCCGACAGCGAGCCGCCATGCGCCACAACGAGTTCCGCGGCACTGGTGCAGAAGCGGGACATCTGTTCGCGCCCCTGCTCGGTGCGGAGGTCGAAGGTGATGCGCACGTGCATGCAACCCGCGCCGAAGTGGCCGTAGAGCACGCCCGTCAGACCGAACTCGTCAAGAAGGGCGGTGAACTCCTGCAGATAGTCGGCCAGGCGCTCGGGGGCTACGGCGGCGTCTTCCCATCCGGGCCACGATTCGTGCGTCGTCTGCTCCTCACCTCCCGGGACCGTACCGGCTCCCGGGCCAGTGCTTTCCGGAGTGACGAGCCGCGCCGAGAGCCCGGCGCCGTCCTCACGGACACGCCACAGGGCACGGCGTCTCGCCTCGTCGTCGACGAACGCCGCGTCGACCATGCGACCGCATCTGCGGAGGTGTTCGATGAGGCGTTTCGCGGTTGCGGGAACGTCGGGCTCGGATTGGGCTGCGGCGCTCTCGTTGTCGAGGTCGATGAACAGCCACGAGTCGCCTGCCGGGAGCCCCGCAACGGTGTCGGGCCCGCGCCGTGCCGCCATCGTGGCGACGATGCCGCGGTCGATACCCTCGATCGCCGACGGCGCGAACGGCAGGATGTCGGGGACGTCGCGCGCGGCGTCGGCAACCGAACGGTAACCGACGCAGACGAGTAGTTGTGATGTCGGAGCCGCCACGAGACGGACGGTGGCGCCGACGACGATCGCGCATGTGCCCTCGCTGCCCACGAGTGCGCGCGCGACGTCGAAGCCATTCTCCGGCAACAGATGTGCCAGATGATAGCCCGAGACCTGCCGCGGTATCTGCTCGAGCTGGGTGCGCAACGGTGCGAGGTTGCGGTTGGTCAGTTCGGTGAGCGCACGGGTGAGTTCTGCCGCCCGGGCAAGCGCCACCGAATCGGCAGAAGAGGTCGCCTCGATACCGGATCGTGTTGCTGTCAGCCGTATTCCGTCTGCCGTGACCAGATCGAGCGCCTCGACGTGATCGGTGGTGCGACCGTGGCGCACCGAGTGGTTGCCGCACGCATCGTTGCCGATGGCCCCACCAATGGTGGCACGTGAGGCCGACGACGGGTCGGGAGCGAAGGTCAGGCGACCGTCGGTTGCCATGCGCACTGCAGCGGCCAGGTGGGTGAGTACGACACCCGGTTCCACGCGGGCCGTCGACGTCCGGGCGTCGATGTTCCCGATGCGAGACATGTGTCGGGAGAAGTCGAGCACGACGCCCGCGCCGATGGCGTTGCCCGCCATCGACGTTCCTCCACCGCGTGCCGTCAGCGGTATGCCGAGTCGGTGGCAGCACGCTGCGATGGCGGCGACCTCGTCGGCATCGCGGGGAAAGGTCACTGCGACCGGACGGACGCGGTAATTGGATGCATCGTAAGAGTATTCGGACAGACGACGCGACGTTGCGTCGACCTCGGCACCGAGTGCGGTGAGTTCGGTGACGATGTCCGGGGTGGAGATCGTCGGGGTCGGTAGTGGGTGCAGAACCATTTGCGCAGGCTAGGAACGGCCGTTGCGGGCAGCGACGTCGGCCAGCGCGGAAGCGAATCGGGCCACACCGGTGGTGATCTCGTCCTCGGTGACGACCAGCGCCGGAATCAGCCGGACCACATTGCCTTCCGGTCCGCAGGTCAGGGTCAGCAGTCCGTGTCGGGTGGTGGCCTGCTGCACGGCGAGAGCCGTTGCGGCGTCGGGGATCGTGGTGTTGCCGTCGTGGGAGACGAACTCGATGCCGACCATGAGGCCGAGACCGCGCACATCGCCGACAACGTCGAAGGCTGCGGTGACGTCCCGGATTCCCGACAGCAACTGCTCACCCCGGACCCGGGCGTTCTCGACGAGTCCCTCGTCGTCGATCACGTCGAGGGTCGCGATGGCCGCAGCTGCCGCGACGGCGTTTCCGCCGTAGGTTCCGCCCTGTGACCCCGGCCATGCCCGGCTCATCAACTCGGTGGGTGCTGCGATCGCCGAGATCGGGAAGCCGGATGCGAGACCCTTTGCGGTGATGAGGATGTCAGGTGTGAGATCGGCGTGCTGGTGTCCCCAGAATCTGCCTGTGCGGCCGAAACCGGCCTGCACTTCGTCGACGATGACGAGAATGCCGTGACGGTCGGCACGTTCGCGGAGTCCCGCGAGGAAGCGTGGCGGTGTCGGGAGGTAGCCGCCATCGCCGAGGACCGGTTCGATGAGGAAGGCTGCGGTGTCGTTGGGTGCCACGCGAGACATCAGCAGATAGTCGAGTTCTTTGAGCGCGAAGTCGACGGCGGTGTCGGTATCCCAGCCGTAGCGGTAGGCGTAGGGAAAGGGTGCCATGTGGACGCCGCCCATGAGCGGAGAGAAACCGGCGGAGAACCGGGTACCCGCGGTGGTGAGGCTGGCGGCGGCGACCGTGCGCCCGTGGAAACCGCCCTGGAAGACGATGATGTTGGGCTTCGCGGTTGCCATGCGGGCCAGCCGCACCGCCGCCTCGACGGCCTCCGAACCCGAGTTGGCGTAGAAGACGGAATCGAGTCCGAGCGGTAGCACTGCGCCGAGCTTTTCGGTGAGTTCGAGGAGCGGTTGGTGCATCACCGTTGTGTACTGGGCGTGGATGATCTTGGTGCATTGCTCCTGCGCTGCGGCGACGACGCGCGGGTGGCAGTGGCCGGTGCTCGTGACCCCGATGCCGGTGGTGAAGTCGAGGTAGGCGTTGCCGTCGGTGCCGTGAATCCAGGAGCCGAGCGCGTGGTCGACGACGACCGGCGTTGCCTGCTTGAGGATCGGCGACAGCGATGCGGTCTGGGGTGCGGCTGTCTGTGCCGCGAGAGTGCGGGGGGATTCGGCGACGGTCATGCGTACACGGTGTACCGGGATCGTCGGATTGTCAACAATTAGACAGTGGCGCGCGAACGGGCATCCGATGCGGTTACGGTGTCGGGTGTGACGTCCACGAAGCCGCAAGTCGTTCTCCTCGGTGCCGACGACGCGCCCGACCCGTACAACCTCGCCGAGCTCGCAGCCCTCGCCGACGTGCGGGAGTGCACCGTGGAGACGTTGCCGCAGGCGTTGCCGGGTGCCGATGTCCTGGTGGTGTGGGACTTCTTCTCCCGTGCCCTGCGCGACAACTGGGGTCCTGCGACGGAATCGCTGCGCTGGGTGCATGTCTGCGCGGCAGGCGTCGACTCTCTGTTGTTCGATGAACTGGCCGGCTCGGACATCGTGGTCACCAACGCGCATGGTGTCTTCGATCAGCCGATCGCCGAGTTCGTGCTGGCGTCGATTTTGGCGCGGGACAAGCGTTTGCACGAATCCGCACGCCTGCAGTCTGCGCACGAGTGGCTGTGGCGTGAGACGACGCGCACCGCGGGTTCGTCGGTACTGGTCATCGGGACCGGTGGTATCGGTCGCGCGGTCGCGCGTCTGCTGCGGGCCGTCGGGATGCGAGTGACCGGGGCCGGACGGACCGTGCGACACGACGACCCCGACTTCGGCGAGGTGCGCGCGACCGATGAGCTGACCACCTACGTCGGGGAGTTCGACAATGTGGTCGTCGTCGCACCGCTGACTGCCCAGACAGAGGGGATGATCGACGCGTCGGTGCTGACGGCAATGCGCTCCGATGCACATCTGATCAACGTCGGGCGGGGCAGGCTCGTCGACGAGGCTGCGCTGGCAGACGCGCTGCGGAGCGGTGGGATCGGCGCGGCGTCGCTCGACGTGTTCATCACCGAGCCGCTGCCCGTCGACAGCCCGCTGTGGGACCTCGAGAACGTGTCGATCTCGGCGCACATGAGCGGAGACGTGGTGGGCTGGCGTGACGAACTTGCCGATCAGGTCCTCGACAACCTGCGACGATACGTCGAGGCGTCCCCTGCGCGTGGTGCGGACGTTTTGTCGGCGACGCTGCAGAACGTGGTCGACAAGCATCGCGGGTACGTCGCGTCGGGCAGGTGATCTCGGCGGCCCTGGCTTGTGGGGAGGCGCCTGCTCGAGCAGCGGGTTGGACGTGGCTCGACCAGCGGCGCGGGTACTCGTCCGGCGGACGGGGCCTGAAGTAGGCTGTAGCGCGATGACCATCGTCTATTTCGTGATCGCAGCCGTGGCGCTCGCCGGTGCGGCGGCGCTGTTGTGGCTCGACCGCCAGCGTTCCAGCGGCACCCGTCACCAGCGTGCTGTGTGGGGCGATGCCCACGACTTCTCCTACCGGGCGTCAGACACCAAACTGCGCAAGGTTTTTCACCGCGCAACGATGAATGCGCCCGACTCGGTCGGTGTGCAGGATGTCGCATACGGGGTTTACGGTGGCGCCGAAGCTGTCGTGTTCGACCTCGCCGACACGGCGACCGTCATCGCGGTACGCCGCAACGCGCCGTCGAACGTGATCGTCGACCTGCGTCACGAGGACGTGCTCGCGCCCGCAGAGGACGACGTCGAACTGCTCGGTGCGATGGGGCCACGCGTGATGTTCTCCAATGATCTCGACGTCGCGCGGCGCGTGTGTGACCGCAGAATGGTCGCACTGGCCAACAATGCGCCGTCGTATGTCGAAGTGCTGTGGGACGAGGGCAACTGGGCGCTCGGTTCGATGCCGTTGACCGATGACGCGACCAAGCTCGACACCGGACTCGAAGTGGTTCGACGCTTTGCCGACCTGCTGCGCGTGCTGCCGCCGGTCCAGGACCCGCAGGATCCGCCGGATCCCCGCGATCCGCACGGGCCGACGCGCGAGGAGTTCGCCGACGAGAAGACCGAGTCGATGCGCGACAAGGAACGTCGTGCCCGTGTGCAGGCGCGGGAGGCGTCGGCGCCCGCGCCGCGTCGCCAGCCATCGCCACCGCCGCAGAGCGAGACCGGAGCCCGGCGCGCAGCGTCGCCGACGACGGGTCGGGGCATGACACCGATGCCGGTGCGGCGATCGCGCAGCGCGCAACCTCCCGACACCGGCGAGCGGCCGAACCGGCACCATCGGCGCGACTGACGCCGAGGATCTCCCCGAGACACCGGGCGACCCTCGAGACATCCGGCGATCATCGAGCATCCGACGTACGAGCAGGAAGACTGAACCGACTGTGACCTCCTCAACGCCCTCCGCCTCCTCGACACCAGAGGTCGACCAGGACGCCCGCGCGGCGCTCGCTCGGCTCGTCGGCGAACTATCGGTGGTGCACGGCAAGGTGACCTTGTCGTCGGGCCGTGAGGCCGACTACTACGTCGACCTGCGTCGGGCGACACTGCATCACGAGGCGTCTCCGCTCATCGGCACGCTCATGCGTCAGCTCACCTCCGACTGGGGCTATCAGTCGGTGGGCGGTCTGACGTTGGGTGCCGACCCGGTTGCCACCGCGATCATGCACGCTCCGGGGCGCCCGATCGACGCTTTCGTGGTGCGCAAGGCCGCCAAGGCGCACGGCATGCAGCGACGGGTCGAGGGTCCCGACATCGCGGGTCGTGCGGTGCTCATCGTCGAGGACACGAGCACGACGGGCGGCTCGCCCGCGACCGCTGTCGAGGCTGCGCGTGAGGCCGGAGCGATGGTGGTGGGCGTGGCGACCGTCGTCGACCGTGCCACCGGCGCCGACGAGGTGATCACCAAACTCGGTGTGCCGTACCGATCCCTGCTCGGCCTCGCCGACCTCGGACTCGGCTGACGCCATGCCTTCGGAGGGGGTCCCGGAGCAACCCGGACCCACCGAGTGGCAGGCCCGACCTGCCGTCGGGGTGGGGCCGTGGGATGTCGGTCACGACGGTCCGCTGCCCGACGACCCGCGTTACGACCCGCAGTTGCTCGCCGAGGGCGATACCCGGAATGTCGTTGATGCGTATCGGTACTGGCGCCGCGAGGCGATCGTCGAAGACATCGACGCCCGCCGCCACCCGTTCCACGTGGCAATCGAGAACTTTGCCCACGACGCCAACATCGGCACCGTGGTGCGGACGGCCAATGCGTTCGCGGCCTCGGCGGTGCACATCGTCGGGCGGCGGCGGTGGAATCGTCGGGGAGCGATGGTGACAGACCGTTATCAGCATCTGCTGCACCACGATTCGGTGTCGGAGCTGATGGCATGGGCGCGCGGGGAAGGGCTTGCGGTGGTTGCCGTCGACAACACCCCTGGGTCGGTGCCGCTCGAAACCGCGGACCTACCGCGCGCGTGCATCTTGCTGTTCGGTCAGGAGGGGCCGGGTGTCAGCGACGACGCCCAGGCGCAGGCAGATCTCACCGTGTCGATCGCGCAGTTCGGGTCGACGCGCAGCATCAACGCAGGCGTGGCCGCCGGGATCGCGATGCACGCCTGGATACGGCAGCACGCCGACCTCGACGACGCGTGGTGACGGTGCGCTCGACGTAGCTCGTGGCGTCGTCGGCGTCAGACGTTGTCGGGAGTGTGGGGATCGACAGAATCGGCAGCGGCCGTCGCCTCGGAAGTCGCGACTGCGTCGGTGGCGACCTTCTTCGCGGCGCGGCGTCGGCGATACCACTCGATGAACATCGGCGCGATCGACAGGACGACGATCAGGATGAAGATCGGCTCGATGAGGTTCTGCACCACCTCGAATCGGCCGAGCCAGTAGCCGAGCAGAACGATGCCCGCGCCCCAGACGATCGCACCGATCACGTTGTACAGCGCGAACACCGACCACCGCATACGGGCGGCGCCGGCGACGATCGGAGCGATCGTGCGCACGATCGGCACGAAGCGGGCCAGGAAGATGGTGATCGGGCCGTGCTTCTCGAAGAAGTCCTGGGCCTCGGTCAGATAGCGCTGCTTGAGGAATCGGGCGTCGGGCTTGAACATCTCGGTGCCGATGAACCGGCCGATCCAATAGCCGACCTGTCCGCCGAGGATCGCTGCGATCGGCACGAAGACCAGTAGTTGCCAGAGCGACGCGAACTTGTCGATGCCCTCTTTGCCGCCGGCCGCGACCACCATGCCCGCGACGAACAGCAGCGAGTCGCCGGGCAGCACAGGAAACAGCACACCCGACTCGATGAAGACGACGAGGAGAAGTCCCCAGAACGCCCAGGCGCCGAACCAGCTGAGCACGTTGATGGGGTCGAGGATGCCGGGGAGTGCGACCACGGTGGTCGTATGGGCAAGTGCGGTGTCGATCACGGGTCACCAGGCTACTTGGCCAAGCTGTGGGAGAGCCAATGAGCGGCTGTCTGGAACGAGCCGGGGCTCGTCCTGGCCGCTACGCGGGGTCAACCTCCTGCTCGACGACCAGTCGGCGCGAGCGTCGCCACCGCTTGACCACCTCGGAGATGATCGGGAGCACCGAGAGGAAGACGATGAGCAGGAAGATCAGGTCGACGTTGTCGCGGATGAAGGCGATCTGGCCGAGGAAATAACCGAGCAAGGTCACGCCGGCGCCCCAGACGACTGCGCCGATCGCGTTGTAGGCGAGGAACACCGGGTAACGCATCTTGGCGGCCCCGGCGACCAGTGGCGCGTAGGTGCGCACGATGGGGACGAAGCGGGCCAGGAAGATGGTGATCGGGCCGTGCTTGTCGAAGAACTCGTTGGCCTCGATGATGTAGGCCTCCTTGAGCACCCGCGCGTTTGGCTTGAACAGCGAATAACCCAGTCTGTTGCCGATCCAGTAGCCCACCTGGTCGCCGAAGAAAGCGGCGATCGGGATGGTCACGAGAAGCACCCACAGCGGAGCGAAGGGTTCGATGTCGGCAGACTTCGCGGCAACGATCAGGCCGGCGGTGAACAGCAGTGAGTCACCGGGGAGCAGGGGGAACAGAAGCCCGGACTCGATGAACACCACCAACAGCAGGCCGGCGAGGATCCACGTGCCGAAGGAGTTCAGCAGGTTGACGGGATCGAGGAAGCCGGGGAGCAGTGCGAGGTGGGTGGTCGTGGCGGCGAAGTCGGGTGCGGTCACGGCACCGAGGGTAGCGGAAACGGACAAAACGCCTTATCTGCCCGAGTGTGCGCCGTCGGGCCGATTGTTCTACTGCAGGTGAGAGCGTCCTGCACACGCGTGAGTGGCACTTGCCATACTGAGAGGGACTCAACAGAGCTCGAAGCGTGAGATCCCACCCGGTTGGAGGCCGTGACATGCCCATTGCAACCCCAGAGCAGTACGCCGAGATGTTCGCGAAGGCGAAGGAGGGCGGTTACGCGTTCCCCGCGATCAACTGCACCTCGTCGTCGACGATCAATGCGGCCATCAAGGGCTTTGCCGATGCCGGAAGTGACGGCATCATCCAGTTCTCTACCGGTGGTGCCGAGTTCGGTTCGGGACTCGGCGTCAAGGACATGGTGACCGGTGCGGTTGCGCTCGCCGAGTTCGCACACGTGGTGGCCGCCAAGTACGACGTGACCATCGCACTCCACACCGACCACTGCCCGAAGGACAAGCTCGACACCTACGTGCGTCCGTTGCTCGCCATCTCGCAGGAGCGCGTCGACGCGGGCAAGAACCCGCTGTTCCAATCGCACATGTGGGACGGCAGCGCCGTGCCGATCGACGAGAATCTCGAGATCGCCCAGGAACTGCTCGCCAAGGCGGCTGCTGCGAAGATCATCCTCGAGGTCGAGATCGGTGTCGTCGGTGGTGAAGAGGACGGCGTCGAAGCCGAGATCAACGACAAGCTCTACACCTCGGCAGAGGACTTCGAGAAGACCGTCGACGCGCTCGGAGCAGGCGAGAAGGGCAAGTACCTCCTCGCCGCCACCTTCGGCAACGTCCACGGCGTCTACAAGCCGGGCAACGTGAAGCTGCGTCCTGACGTACTCAAGATGGGGCAGGAAGTCGCGAGCAAGAAGCTCGGACTGCCCGACGGCTCGAAGCCTTTCGACTTCGTCTTCCACGGCGGATCCGGCTCGCTCAAGAGCGAGATCGAAGAAGCGCTGAGCTATGGCGTTGTGAAGATGAACGTCGATACCGACACGCAGTACGCCTACACGCGTCCGGTCGCCGGGCACATGTTCAGCAACTACGACGGCGTCCTCAAGGTCGACGGCGAGGTGGGCAACAAGAAGGTCTACGACCCGCGTTCGTGGTCGAAGAAGGCCGAAACGGGTATGTCCGAGCGCGTAGTCGAGGCGTGCGACGACCTGAAGTCGAACGGGAAGTCGATCAGCGCCTGACCCCGCATCATTGACATCGCGCCCCTCCCTACGGGAGGGGCGCGATGTTGTTCCATTGTTGCCGCGCTTCACAACTGACGCGCGAGTGGCTGACGGTTAGGCGAGTTGGCCTCGTTCGCGTGTCAGGACCAGATCAGCCCGACGACGACGGTCAACGCCAGTGCGGCCATCGCGACTGCAGCGCAGACCACCGCCGGGTCGACGCTCCGGTGCACACGAACCCGCTGCGAACGCGAACTAGGCGCACGGTAGGCGGCGCGCGCGGGCTCGCGGGGTCGACGGGGCAGCGGGATGGCGCCGGGAGCATCCGTGGAGGGGATGTAGGCGCGTCGGGGTGGGCGCTGCTGGACCCGCAAGGGCTGCGTCGTCGGTCGATGGACCGGCGCGTGATTGCCCGGCACCCACCCGGTGCCGGGCAGGTCGTCGCGCATCGGTGTCCGGTAAGCGGTCACCGCGGCGTACAGACCTTCCAGTCGCTGCCGTCCTTCTGAAGGTTGATGGTGACGGTCTGGGGCTCGTCGGGCTTGCTCGTCTGGTAGGCGGTCACTTCGACGACCGCCTTATTGCCATCGTCGGTCACCTTCGACGCCTTGATGTCTCCGGTGCGGACCAGCTCGTTGCGCGCCTTCTGCGCGGAGTAGATCTTCTGGAAATCGGCGTCGGAGATGTTGGTGTAGAACTGATTCTCCTGCCCGCAGGTGACCGACCGCAGTGTCGAGAGGTCGCCGTTGTAGAGGGCGCTGGAGAACTTCGACGCCGTGTCGGCAGCCTCGTCAGCGGCGGGCTTGGCGCGCGATGCGAGCACGCCCCACACGACTCCCGCCACCACCAGTGCCGCCACGATCACGGCGCCGATCACCAGCAGCAGGCGACGGCTGGAACCCGTGCCGTCTTCTGTCCTCGTCGGAGCCGCGGTACCTGCCGGCGGGATCACCTTCGGCTGGTGGGCTGTGGTCGACCAGCCGGTTGACGTTGCAGGACGGGCCGTCGACGACTGCGTCGCGGCAGTGGCGGCACCCGCAGCTGCCGCTGCACCGGCCCCCGCGACCGCAGCTCCGCCGACCGCCGATTTGTCTGCCGCCGGGTTCTCGTCGGACACATCGGTCGTGCCGCTGCTTGCCGGTGCATCTACGTCGGGCTTCTGCGCCTTGAGCGCTACCGTCTCGGCGTCGCCGTCGATCGGCTCGTCGTCCGACGGCTCCTCGTCGTTCTCGGCGGTGTCGATGCCGGGCTCGTCGTCGGCCGTGTCCGGGTCGGCGGCCTCATCTGCTTTTTCGTCGGCGTCATCCGCGGTGGCGTCGGCGTCTGCATCGCCGCCGACCTCGTCGGTCTGTTCATCGCTGTCGACCTCGTCGATCGGTTCGAAATCGCCGATGTCACCGTCGGTCGCTGCTTCTTCGATGCTCGCGTCGCCCGCGTCCGTCGTCGATTCGAACGCTTCGAGTCGGGCTTCGGCGTCTTCCTTCTCGAGTTCGCCGTCTTTCTCGGCGTCGGCCTCGCCCTCGGCGTCCCCGGATTCCGCGTCGGCCTCGTCGTGCTCTGCCTCCGCCTTCGCCTCGGCTTCCGCTCCGGCCTGATCGGCTGCGACCGCATCGGCCGTGTCGTCGGCGTCTTCGATCTCGGCAGCCGAGGACTCGTCGGCAGCGGGGAACTCCTCGGCTCCTTCGTCCTCGACGCTCGCGTCGGTGTGCTCGTCGACGCTCGCGTCGGTATCTTCGTCGACGCTCGCGTCGGTATCTTCCTCGTCGGAATCGTGCGCTGCCGCCGCCGCTGCACCTGCCGCACCCGTCGCGACCACACCTGCAGCCGCAGCCTTCCGCGCTATACCGTCGGCAGGCTTCTCGACGTCCTCGACGGCGTCGGAGTCTGTGGTGCTGTCGGCGGGTTCTTCGGTGCCGTCGGCGGTACCCGTGATGTCGACGTCGTCGAGGTCGGGCATGTCGCTGGTGTCGGGCAGGTCGTCGCGTTTGATCACCGTGGTGTCGGTGGCGCTCGGTGACGCCGTACCCGCGACTTTGGCGACGGTGGCTTTTTCGTCTGTGGGCTTGACGGCTGAAGGCTTGTCGTCCGTGTCCCCGCCGCCGGTTCTCGCCGTGTCGGAGTCGCCGGCGTCAGCCTCGGCGCCGCTCTCCTGTGCGGTGTTCTCCTGCTCGCCGGTCGTGGTGCCGCCTGCGAGGGGATCGATGTCGTCGAGGTCGTCGAGGGTGCTGGGATCGGGGAGCTGATCGCGCGAGATCACCTTGGTCGCGGAGTCGATGCCCCGGCCGCCGCGGGGCGTCGGTCCGCTCGGGCGTGACTGCGTACTCGTGGCGCCGCTTGCGCCTGCTTCCTCGACCTGAGACTTGTCCACAGATGAACCCGATTCCCCCGATTGTGTATCCGCGTCCGACCTCGCGGTGTCCGGTGCCTGGTCGTCACCCGATGTCGACGTCTCGCTTGGTGTCGAGCCCGAACTCGGAGTCGACTTCTCAGACGTCGGCGCATCCTGTGTGGCGGGCCTGGCATCCGGTGTGACGGGCGCGGGCCGTGTGGAACCCGTCGGCGGTGCCGGTCGCGGCCGGTTCGACGCCCCCTCCAGGCGTTCTGCGGCCTTCTTGCGTATCACCGAGAAGGCCTTGGTGACAGCCGATTTCCGATCACCGGATTGCGGCATCGCCGATCACCATTCCTTCCTCGAACAAGTGGATTACGCCGTGCACTGCGGCAACGGGGTCGTGGGCATCCGGGTCGTTCACCGACCGAGTGCGCCATTCACCCTAGCGAATCGTTGGTGTCACGGGCATCCGGGCACGCAGATGAGCATCTGCGAAGACTACTACCGCCGAGGTGCTGCGTCGGCGGCCCGTGCAGGTGGGGCCGACGGGGGATTTGCGGGTCGACCGAAGCGGACATCGTGCCGCGACTCGATGCTTGAATAGGGGAGTGACTTCCTTCGGAGACTTGCTGGGACCCCAACCGACACTCCTGCCGGGAGACGACGACGCCGAATCGGACCTACTCAACGGTGCCTCACCCGCGGAGGTGGCAGCGTCGCACCCGACGGCGTCGATCGCCTGGGCGTATCTGGCAGAAGCGGCACTGACGTCGGGCGGCGTCGGTGACGACGGTCAGCCCGCCGGTGAACAGACACCTGACGTCGACGCCGTCATCGCGGCGTATGCCTACGCGCGCACCGGTTACCACCGCGGCCTCGACCAACTGCGGCGCAACGGGTGGAAGGGCTTCGGCCCCGTGCCGTGGTCGCATGAGGGCAACCGGGGATTCCTCCGATGTGTCGGCGCGCTGGCCAGAGCCGCTCGCGTCATCGGTGAGAACGAGGAGTACCTGCGCTGCCTCGATCTCCTGAATGACAGCGACCCCAGCGCGGCAGAACAACTCGGCCTGGTGTGATCGCAACGCTGCGCGCGCGGGTCAGCGCCAGGGTCAACGCGCTCCCGCGTCCCCTGCGCACCCGTGTCCGGCGGCTGTACCTCTCGCTGCAACCGATCCTGCAGTGCTCGATCGCCGCGGGGCTGGCGTGGTGGATAGCGCTCGACCTGCTCCACCACTCGCGTCCGTTCTTCGCGCCGATTGCCGCGGTCATCTCACTCGGACTGTCGCTCGGCCAGCGATGGCGTCGTGCCGTCGAGCTCGTCGTCGGTGTCTCCATCGGCATCCTTGTCGGCGATCTGCTCGTCTCGCGAATCGGTTCGGGGACCTGGCAGATCATGGTGGTCGTCGCGCTGGCGATGGCTACAGCGGTCTTTCTCGACGACGGTCCGCTGATCCCGATGCAGGCGGCGTCGTCGGCTGTCCTGGTCGCCACGCTTCTGCCCCCCGGGCAGGCGGGCGGCTACTACCGTGCGTTCGACGCACTGATCGGAGGACTGGTCGGCATCGTCGTCGGAGCGCTGTTACCCGCCAATCCTGCGTCTCGCGGGCGACGCGACGCGGCAGGCATCCTCGCCACGATGCGCGACGCCGCGAAGACGCTCGCGGCAGGGCTCCGCGTCGGGGACGCCGACGTGGTGTTCTCCGCACTCGAGAGTGCACGCGGCACACAGGCCGCGATCAACACGATGCGGTCGGACATGCGGGGCGGCAAGGAGATCAGCACGATCTCACCGCTGCACTGGCGTCAGCGTTTGCGGTTGCAGAGAATTGCCGCGACGGCCGACCCCATCGACAACGGTGTACGCAACTTCCGGATCATCGCGCGACGCGCACTGGGTATGACACAGCGCGGCGAGAAACTTCGACCCGAACTGATCGAGATCGTCGACGACCTCGGCGACGCCTTCGAGACTCTGCGTCGGATGATGCTCGCCGATCCCGGTGAATCGCCCGACCCGGCAGACGCGGCTCGCGTACTGCGCACGATAGCGCGTAAGGCGCGCGCCGAGCTCGTCGCAGAAAGCGGGATGAGTGAGACGGCTCTGCTGGCGGAGACGCGTTCGCTGCTGATCGACCTGTTGATGGTCTGCGGGCTCCGACGCTCATCCGCGCAGGCGACGCTGCGCTGACCGGACCCGGCCGGCACGACCGCACCGGGATTCGCGAGGGGGACATCTAGGCGACCCCTCCCGCCTACGTTGCGATTTAGGTGAACCTAACCCTTGTCATATATGCGAGTTCGCGCATATATTGGCTGCACCATGGGCCACTCGCATTCACACGCACACTCGCACGTCGCCGACGCCTCGACGTCGAATCGTCGGATCTGGCCGATGGCTGTCGCCGTCGCGATGATCGGCACATACTTCGTCGTCGAACTCGCAGTCGGAATCGCGGTCGATTCCCTGGCATTGATCGCCGATGCGGGGCACATGCTGACCGACGTCGTCGCCCTGTTGATGGGGCTCGTCGCACTGCTGCTCGCGCGCCACGGATCGACGACAGCCGAGCGCAGTTTCGGTTGGCACCGCGCCGAGGTGTTCACGGCAGTTGCCAACGCTGTACTACTGATCGGTGTCGCCGTCTTCGTGCTCTACGAGGCCATTCGACGCATCGGCTCCGACCCGGAGGTGCCGGGGCTGACGCTCATCGTGGTCGCGTTGATCGGACTGGCTGTCAACGTCGCGATGATGATGCTGCTGCGTGCCGACTCGAAAGAGTCGATCGCGGTCCGGGGGGCGTACATGGAAGTGCTGGCCGACGCCGTCGGCAGCGTCGGCGTGCTGGTCGCGGGCATCGTGACGATGACAACGGGGTGGGGGTACGCCGACATCGTCGTCGCGGTCCTGATCGCCCTCTGGGTGGTGCCGCGGGCGGTGCGGCTCGCTCGTGACGCCCTGCGGATCCTCAACCAGCAGGCACCCGACCACGTCGACGTCGATGCACTCGAGCACGAACTCGCAGCCATCCCGGAGGTGCACGACGTGCATGACCTCCACGTCTGGTCGCTGACCACCGGGATGGACGTCGCGACAGTGCATTTGGCGAGTAACTGCCCCAACGACGAGGTGCTCCCGCAGGCGCGGGCGGTGCTGGCCCGGCACGGACTCACCCACGCGACGATCCAGGTCGATCCGGACCAGATGGAGAAGCGCTGCCGCGACGATCTGGGGTGGTGACGCGCGACGCGTAAGCCCGATCGCGCGTCGTGGTCGGCCTTCCTCGTTGCGGTCGGCTATGTTCGCTGTCGTGAGACGTCGGGGGTTCATGACCGTCCTGGCTGCCGGGGCGGCCACAGCGCTGGGGGGATGCGCCACAGCACGTGTCGACGCGGTTGCGCCATCGGCGTTGCCGTCGACCAATCCGATGTCGCCGATCCCGACGCCGGTGGCGCAGAGCACGGCAATGCAGGTGCCGCCGCCCGACGTCGCGCGAAAGGTTCGGGTTCCCTCCGGAACACTGACCGCACTTCCCGGCACGGGAAGGCATCTCGCGTTGACCGTCGACGACGGTGCGAGTTCGGATGTCGTCGGGGCATACATCCGATTCGCCCGAGACACAGGTGCCCGCTTCACGTTCTTCGTCACCGGGTCCTTCGACTCGTGGACCGACCACCAGGTGCAACTGCGGCCATTGGTTGAATCCGGGCAGATCCAGTTGGGAAACCACACGTGGACCCATTCCGATCTCACGTCGTTGTCGGCGGCGGGTGTCGCAGACGAGCTGACACGGTGTAAACGATTTCTACACAACAGATTCGGGGTCGACGGCACGCCGTTCTTCAGGCCTCCGTACGGCTACCACAATGCCACTGTGGACGCCGTGGCCGCCGACCTGGGATACCTGACGCCGGTCTTGTGGTTCGGGTCGCTCTCGGACTCGGGGGTGATCACCGAAAAGTATCTGGTGCAGTGCGCCCGACGGTATTTCCATCCGCAGACCGTGATCATCGGCCACGCCAATCATCCGCCGGTGACCCACGTGTACCCGCAACTGGTGGAGATCATCCGGGAGCGTCGACTCAACATGGTCACACTCGACGACTACTTCGCAACGCGCAGAACGTGATCCGACGCCGCGCCGGGCAGGGCGGCGCTATGTTCGCCAGAACATGAAGACGTTCCACCCCTGGGTGGCGAGATTCGATGGTACACCGGACAACTCGAACAACCATCGGATGAGATCGAAGAATGCGGCGTTCAGTTGGGGGATGAACAGTAGCGCGAACACGATCAGGAATCCGTAGGGCGCGATCTTCGCGGCGTTCGCTCTCGCCTGCTGCGAGAGGTAGGGCTCGATCGCGTTGTAGCCGTCGAATCCGGGCATGGGGATCAGGTTGAGAACGGCGGCGGTGATCTGCAGAAAGGCCAGCATGCCCAGCGCCGCCCACAGGTTCACGCCGTCCACGGCGAGCAGCATCCCCGACAGCACACCCGAATGCAGCGGGACGTAGGCATCGGGTGCGGCGACCCGGATGACGAGCAGCAGGATCGCCGCGAGTGCGACGTTCATCGCGGGCCCGGCCAGCGAGACCAGCGTCTTCTGTCGATTGGTCATACCGCGCTCGTCGAGATATACGGCGCCACCGGGAAATCCGATGCCGCCGAGCAGAATGATCAGCAGCGGCAGGCCGAGGGACAGGCCCGGGTGCGTATAGCGCATCGGATTGAGTGTGAGGTAGCCGCGGAGCTCGGCATTGCGATCGCCGAACCGGAATGCGGTGACAGCGTGGCCGAATTCGTGCAGACACAGGGAGATGACCCAGCCCGCGAGGACCAGCAGTAACGTGCCGCCGATCGACATCGCGTTGCGGCCGGGGTCCGAGACCGCGCACATCCATCCACCGAGCACCGCGACCGCGACGAATGCGAGGAAGAGCCAGCCCGGACGTATCGCCCGGACGATCTCGCGGCTCGTCGGTCGTTGCGGGCGATCGCCCGCCCACGCGTTGCCGGTCATGAGGCCTCCCGCACGGGTACATCCGTCGAGGGCACAGCCATCGTCAGCACATCCGTCACGGGCACACCAGCTTCCAGTCGACGTGGTGGCGGTAGTACGTCGAGCGCTTCACGATTCGCGGCGTCAGGACACCTTCGCGCTCGACGACCAGGTTGGTTCCGCCGGTCTGTGCTGCCCGGCCACTGTGCCACCGGCCCGGCAGCAGCGGGCGTTCGACGCGGGCTCGCACACCTGGTGCGTCGCGGGTCGGTTCGATACGCACACCGCGCACCGACCCGCGGAACAGACGGGCATCGTCGACGTACGTCTCGCCGTGCAGCGCCGAGGACTCGGCGCCGAGGTGCCGGGCGCTCCCGACGAGCACCGTCGCGGCGTCGTCGCGGATGAGTGGCAGGTCGCGGGCGACGCCGTGTCGTGCGAGGTCGGCCCCACGAGCGCCGTGCGGCAACCCGTACCGCGTGGTGGCGGGAGTGGCCGAGGTCGGTGCGTACGCGACCTCGACGTCGAGCCGGTCCGCGATCATCAGGATGGCGACCACCTCGGCGAGCAGGACGTCCGGATGCGCCGAGTCACCTGGTTCGACGACGAGTCGTGACGGGTCGTCGGCAAGCGCGGTATCGACTACCCGGCGCACGGCCTTGCGGGTCGGCGGTACTTGCCGGGCGTCGTCGACGAGTGCCACCGACGAGATCACTGCATGGGACACGCGGACGAGCGTAGTCGTGCTCGCGAGCACTGGTGTCGGGACGCCCGGGGACGTCCTCGCAGGTTCTACCCGGTCAGCAAGTAGGGTGGTTCCGTTACGGCGCGCACCGCATGCCTGCGACTCGACGTCGGTATGTGTGCGACTAAGGAGTAGGGGACATGGCAGCGATCGTGCTTATCGGCGCCCAGTGGGGCGACGAGGGCAAGGGTAAAGCGACCGATCTGCTCGGCGAGAAGCTGCAGTGGGTGGTTCGCTATCAGGGCGGCAACAACGCAGGTCACACCGTCGTCCTGCCGAACGGTGAGACGTTCGCCCTGCACCTGATCCCTTCGGGAATCCTGACCCCCGGCGTCAACAACGTCATCGGCAACGGCGTCGTCGTCGACCCCGGTGTGCTGCTCACCGAACTGAGCGGACTCGAGGATCGTGACGTCGACACCTCCGGTCTCATGATCTCTGCCGACGCCCACTTGCTGATGCCCTACCACGTCGCGATCGACAAGGTCACCGAGCGGTTTCTGGGCAACAAGAAGATCGGCACCACGGGCCGCGGCATCGGTCCGTGTTACCAGGACAAGATCGCCCGCGTCGGTGTGCGCGCGGCGGATGTGCTCGACGAGAAGATCTTCGCGCAGAAGGTCGAGGCGGCGCTCGAACTGAAGAACCAGATCCTGGTCAAGATCTACAACCGCCGCGCACTCGAACCGGCGCAGGTCGTCGACGAGGTCCTCGCCCAGGCCGAAGGCTTCAAACACCGCATCGCCAACACCCAGCTGTTGCTGAATCAGGCGCTCGAACGCGGCGAGACCGTACTGCTCGAAGGGTCGCAGGGCACGCTGCTCGACGTCGACCACGGCACGTATCCCTATGTGACGTCGTCGAATCCGACGGCGGGCGGCGCTGCGGTCGGGTCGGGTATCGGGCCCAACAAGATCACCACGGTGCTCGGCATCCTCAAGGCCTACACCACGCGCGTCGGCTCGGGTCCGTTCCCGACCGAGCTGTTCGACGAGTGGGGCGAGTACCTTGCGAAGACCGGCGGCGAGGTCGGTGTGACCACCGGCCGTGCCCGACGCTGCGGCTGGTTCGACGCCGTGATCGCCCGCTACGCGACGCGCATCAACGGCATCACCGACTACTTCCTGACCAAACTCGACGTGCTCTCCAGCCTCGACCGCGTGCCGATCTGCGTCGCCTACGAGGTCGACGGCGAGCGCGTCGACGAGATGCCGATGACCCAGACCGGGTTCCATCACGCCAAGCCCATCTACGAGTACATGCCCGGCTGGTGGGAAGACATCTCGCAGTGCACGACCTTCGACGAACTGCCGCAGACCGCGCAGGATTACGTGCTCCGACTCGAGGAACTCTCGGGCGCGCACATCTCGTGCATCGGCGTCGGCCCCGGTCGTGACCAGACTGTCGTCCGCAGGGCCATCGTCTGAGTTGCGTCAGCGTCGGCGGCCGGCGGTTGGGTGTCGTCCGCAGGGCCATCGTCTGAGTTGCGTCAGCGTTGGCGACTGCGGAATTCGTCGCTGGTTCCCGCAGCTGCCTTTAAAAAGCGGATAGTCTGCGCTGTCAATATACGGATTCCGCAACGATTGCCTCCTGGTATCGTCGATTCACTCGGCGCGCGGCGCCGTCGGCAACTACATTCGAGGGTGTAGTCGGCCGAGCGGCCGTGCGTGCAGACGAGGAGAATCGCAATGAGCTTGTACCAAGTCGTCGACCCCGCGACCGGCGACGTCGTCAAGGAGTATCCGACCGCAACCGACGAGCAGGTCGAGGCGGCGATCACGGCGGCGTACGACGCGTTCAACACGTGGTCGAAGAAGTCGACGGTGGCCGAGCGTGCCGCCCTGATCCGGCGCGTCGGCGAGTTGCACACCGAACGCAAGGACGAGCTGGCCAAGATCATCGTCCGCGAGATGGGCAAGCCGTACGACCAGTCCGTCGGTGAGGTCGAGTTCAGTGCTGCGATCTACGAGTACTACGCCGACAACGCGGAGAAGTTCCTCGCCGACGAGCCCATCACGTTGCTCGAGGGTGAGGGCTCGGCGTTCATTCGACGCAGCGCTGTCGGTGTACTGCTTGGCATCATGCCCTGGAACTACCCCTACTACCAGGTCGCGCGGTTCGCCGGGCCAAACCTGGTGCTGGGCAACACAATTGTGCTCAAACACGCCCCGCAGTGTCCTGAGTCGGCGGCTGCTCTGCAGCAGATCTTCCTCGACGCCGGGTATCCGGCGGGTGCGTATGTGAACGTCTACGCCACCAACGAGCAGATCGCCGAGGCCATCGCCGACCCGCGCGTGCAAGGCGTTTCGCTGACCGGATCCGAACGTGCGGGAGCCGCGGTCGCCGAGGTGGCCGGCCGCAACCTCAAGAAGGTCGTCCTCGAGCTCGGCGGGTCGGATCCGTTCATCCTGCTCTCCACCGACGACCTCGACGCCACCGTCGATGCGGCGGTCGACGGGCGATTCGAGAACACCGGGCAGGCGTGCAACGCCGCGAAGCGGTTCATCGTCGATGAAAGCGTCTACGACGACTTCATCGTCAAGTTCACCGAGAAGGTCAAGGCCGCAGCCGATAACCTCGGGCCGCTGTCGTCGGTGGCTGCGGCCGAGCGCCTCGACGAACAGGTGCAGTCGGTGCTCGCGACGGGTGCCACCCTCGAATCGGCAGGCGAGCGCAAGGGCGCCTACTTCCCGCCGGGCGTGCTCACCGGCGTCGACCCCGAGTCGGCCACCGCAAAACAGGAGCTGTTCGGTCCGATCGCCACGGTGTACAAGGTGTCGGGTGAGGACGCCGCGGTCGAACTCGCCAACGACACCCCGTTCGGCCTCGGCTCGTACGTCTTCACCACCGATCCCGACCAGGCTCTACGCGTCGCCGACAAGATCGAGGCAGGCATGGTCTTCGTCAACGCGGTCGGCGCGGAAGGGGCCGAACTGCCGTTCGGTGGCGTGAAGCGATCAGGCTTCGGCCGCGAACTGGGACGCTTCGGTATCGACGAGTTCGTCAACAAAAAGATGATCAGGATCAGCTGAACCCGGTCGCGAGGCGTCGTTCCCGACCATTGTTCGACGACGCCTCGCGGTCGGGTTGTTTCATCACCGATACCCACCATTTCTCGAGTGGGGATGGTTCGGGCCAGACAACGTAGACATGATGATGCCCATCGTGATCGGTTGGGGTGTTTCCCGGCCAGTTGCGGCTAGCCGTCGTATCTCCAGTCATGTTGTCCTCCTTGCCTTCCGGTGTGGGAAGTGCATCCCGCGGGTGATGAGAAATGTTCTAGCACTCCTATCGAATGAGTGCTAGACGAGAGTCGGTCGCAGTGCTATTTTTATTGCGTACAGCATGTGCTGCTCGTCGAATCGGGTGGCGGGCAGCCTGAATTCAGGAGGTGAGTTGCTGTGCTTCGTTTTGATCCGTTCGGCGATGTTGACGCGCTTGCTCGTGGGCTCATGACGGGCTCCTCCGTGGGGTCGGTTCGAGCGCCCCGGTTCATGCCGCTGGATCTGTACAAGGTCGCCGACCACTACATGCTCGTCGCCGACCTCCCCGGTGCTGACCCCGGCTCGATCGGCATCGACGTCGACCATGGCGTGCTCACGCTGACCGCTCAGCGTAGTGCGCCATCCGACGATGGTGTGCAATGGCTTGCGAGCGAACGTTTTTCGGGTACATACCGAAGGCAGGTGTCCCTCGGTGAAGGTATTGATGTCACGAAGATCGTGGCGAACTACGACAACGGTGTGCTGTCGGTGACGATCCCCCTCGCCGAGGAGGCGAAACCACGCAAGATCGTCGTCGAGTCCACCGGCCGGCAGCAGGCCATCACCGCGAATGCGAGCGGCTGAGCACTGCCCTCGTGGGCTGATGTCCGTGGAAGACTCTGCCGCACAAATCCTTTGACGGGTAAATGCGAATACTTAACGAAGGGGGTGGGATACCGCAACGAGTCAATTGAGGAATCTGTCCATCGCGCGGCGGGTTCGGTCGGGCCGTCAACGAGTTCTGGCACGGTGCGACCGTCCCGCCGCCCGTCTGTCGCATGCTCCGCCGATACATGTCGCTGTAGTGTCTGTCGCTGCGGAACGCGACTGTGACACAGTATGTGGATGATCCGGGGTCGATCCGAGCGCGATTACGGGTCGATCCTGCTGGGGTCGGCCGCTGAAGGACGAATCAAACGACGGGTTCGCGTCCAGACGGTGCTGACCGCGACGATCGTCGTCACCAATCTCGTGGGTGCAGTCGCCGCGATCGCGCTGTCTACCGTCGGCATCCCCGAACCGTCGACTTTCCTTTCCGAGTTGTGGTGGGTCAACTTCATCGTCGTGCCGCTGTATGTCTCCCTGGCATTCGTCGTCGGTATCGGGTGGGGCACGTTCACTGTCACGCGCGATCTGCGGTGGGCGATCAGGCGCGAACCACCGACCAAGGCCGACGTCAAACGCACACAGCGGGTCCCTATCCGACTGTTGGGGCTGCAGGCGATGCTGTGGCTCGGGGCCGTCGTGATGTTCACCATCATGTACGGCGTCCAGAGTCCGATGCTCATCCCGAAGATGCTCTTCGTCATCGGTTTGTCGGGGACCGTCGTTGTCGGTGTCTCCTACCTGTTGATCGAACTGGCGCTCCGCCCGGTGTCGGCGGATCTCATCAGTGCCGGATACCGCCGACGCAAGCGCTCGGGTGTGTTGTCGCGGTCGGTGGTGGCATGGATCGTCGGATCAGCGACGCCCATCGTCGGCATCCTGCTCGTCGTGTCGTTCGGTGCATTCCGCGAGGACACGAGCAAGCTCGACCTGTTCGTCGGGGTGTTCGTGCTCGCCGTCATCTCCCTGGCCACCGGCCTGCTCCTCACGGTGTTGACCAGCCTGAGCGTGACCGGGCCACTGCGCAGCGTGCGTAACGGCATGAACAAGGTACAGGCGGGAGACGTCCGCGACGAGGTCGACCTGGTGGTCTACGACGGCACCGAACTCGGTGACCTCCAGGTGGGCTTCAACTCGATGGTCGGCGGGCTCCGGGAGCGCGAGCGCATGCGTGACCTCTTCGGTCGACACGTCGGTCGTGAGGTCGCCGAAGCCGCGCTGAGCTCCGATCCGGCGCTCGGCGGCACCGAACGCACCGTCGCCGCACTGTTCGTCGACGTGATCGGTTCGACGACGCTGGCCGCCGAGCGCTCACCGACCGAGGTCGTCGAGATCCTCAACAGGTTCTTCGCGGTGATCGTCAAACAGGTGGAGCGACATCACGGCCTGGTCAACAAGTTCGAGGGCGACGCCGTGCTCGCGATCTTCGGCGCTCCGATCGACCTCGACGACGCCGCGGGTGCCGCGCTGTGCACCGCCCGCGAGATCGCGCGAGACCTCGAGCGTCGGGTTCCCGAGCTGTCGGCGGGTATCGGGGTCGGGTTCGGCCCTGTCGTCGCGGGCAACGTCGGCGCGATCGAACGGTTCGAGTACACCATCATCGGAGATCCGGTCAACGAGAGTGCACGGCTCTCCGAACTCGCCAAGCGGGATCCGCGCCGCCCGCTGGCGTCGGGGCGGCCCGTCGAGGTCGCCGATGCCGAGGAGGCCATTCACTGGGAGGAGCAGGAGACCACCTCGCTGCGCGGACGCACCGAGGAGACCCACGTCTACGCCGCGCTGCCTGACGACGCCGCGCTGCCTGACGACGCAGACCAGGCTGTTACGTCTCCCGATCGTTGACGCCCTCGGCGAAGTCGAGACGGCGAAGCGCGGTGCGCAGGACCTCGTCGTCGATGTGCCCGGCGTCGCGTTCGTCGATGAACACCCTTCGTTGGATCGCAAGCATCTTGTTGCGCATACGATTTCCGGCCGCAGTGGGACTCTCGCCGATGTCCTCGGGCCCGCGACCGAGTTCTTCCCACGCTGTATTGCGTTGCGTGGTGATCCATTTGCGGAGCATCGCCACCTGCAGCTGTCTCGGGTCCTGGTCGTCGATGTCCCGCGCCATCGTGTCGAGGTAGCTCTCGGCCTCGCGTGACGCGCGATCCTGAGCCGCGGCATAGGCCAGGCGGTCGGCGGCCGCGTCCTCCTCGCTGCTGACGCCGAGTCGTCGGATCACCCACGGCAGGCTGACGCCCTGGATCAGTAGTGTGCCGACGACCACGACGAAGGTCAGGAACAGGATTTCCGCGCGAGCCGGGAACGGTTCACCCGACTCCGTGGTCAGCGGGATCGAGAACGCCGCCGCCAGCGAGACCACTCCGCGCATACCCGACCATCCGACGACGAACAGCCACGACGGCTTGGGCGGGGGCTCTCGTCGTCGAACCCCGGGAAGCACACGGGCCGCGTAGGTGGCGGCGTAGACCCATACGAAGCGCACCAGGATCGTCGCGATCAGCACCATCGCGGCGTCGAACGCGATGTGCAGCCAGGATTGTCCTGCGAGCCCCCGGATGAGATCGGGCAGCTGCAACCCGATCAGCAGGAAGACGAACGCTTCGAGCAACGCGTCGATCGACTTGCGGACGGCGGCGTCCTGGATTCGTGTCGCATAGCCGACGCGGGCGGAGCGCTGCCCGAGGAACAGCCCCGCCACGACGACCGCGATCACCCCGGATGTGTGCAGTTCCTCGGCGACGAAGTACGTCCCGATCGGCACCATGAGACCGATGGCCGTCTCGATCGTCGGGTCGGTGAGCCAGTCACGGATCCTGAAAACCAGATAGCCGATCAGCAGGCCGATGACGAGTCCCCCGACAGCTGCGAGGAGGAACGTCTCGACGCCGCCCCACACCGATGTCGTCGCACCGACCGCCGCGGCCAGCGCCACCCGCAACGCGGTGAGAGCTGTCGCGTCGTTGAGCAGACTCTCGCCGCCGAGGAGGGTCATGATCTGCCGCGGTAGCCCGACCCTGCGCCCGATCGCCTGTGCGGAGACGGCATCGGGTGGCGCAACGATCGCTCCGAGGACCAGGGCGGCGGCCAGCGGTAGATGGGGCACTGACAGGTAGGCGACCACGCCGACGGCCGCCGCGGTGAACAGCGGAAGTCCGATCGCCAGCAGGCCGATGGCACGGCGATTCGCACGGATCTCCTGGTATGAGCTGTCCTGCGCGGCCGAGTAGAGGAGGGGCGGCAGGATGACGAACAACACGAACTCGGGGTCGAGCTCGGCCGCGGACAGTCCGGGTATCCACCCGATTGCCAACCCGACGACGACCAGCACCAGCGGCGACGACAGGTTGTAGTGCCGCGACAGCGCTGCGATCACCACCGACAGCACCGCGACCAGCAGAAGGGAAGCGCTCACCGCGTCAACCTAACCCGAGTCGTCGAACTCGACGCGGCACCGGAGGCCGGCGGTGTCGGAGATAATGGAGGTATGCGTCTGTTCGGTCGATCCCGTCCCCGCGTCGGTGACACGCGTGGCAACGCCGGAGTCGTCGAGGCGAGGTGCCCTGAGCTCGCCGAGATCGGGGTTGACCCGGCCGCCGATCCGGGTCCGGCCACCGGGGACATCAGCGTCTGCGAGGACTGCGTGCAACTCGGCGAGCAGCACTGGGCACATCTACGGATCTGTCTCGAGTGCGGTCACGTCGGCTGCTGCGATTCCAGCCCCCGCAGGCACGCCACCGCCCACTTCCACGACGTCGGTCATCCCGTGATGCGCTCAGCCGAGCCGGGTGAGGTCTGGCGCTGGTGCTACATCCACGAGGTGATGGGCTGAGCCCGATCGCCCGGCCGGTGCAGCTACCGGTGATCGAACGCGGAACGACAAATCCGGCACGTAAGATTGCGGTATGACCTCGACCAACGGGAGTAGCGCGGACAACCACGCCACCGGCGCGGCGACACCGAACGTGTCGCCCGCGCAGCCGACCGTGGGGCCGCCGGACATTCTGGGAACACCGCTGTCACCGAACGCCACCAGGGTGATGGTGCTCGGTGCCGGCGAGCTCGGTAAAGAAGTGATCATCGCCTTCCAACGGCTCGGCGTCGAGGTGGTCGCAGTCGACCGATACGCGGGTGCTCCCGGGCAGCAGGTTGCCCATCACGCCGAGGTGATCGACATGACCGACGCCGACGCGTTGATCGGCTTGGTCGAGAAGTACTCGCCCGCCTATGTCGTTCCTGAGATCGAGGCGATCGCGACCGACGCATTGGTCACGATCGAACAGCGCGGACTCGCAGAGGTCATCCCGACGGCGTCCGCGGTCGTCGCGACGATGAACCGGGAGGGAATCCGACGCCTCGCCGACGAAGAGCTCGGACTTCCCACGTCGCCGTACCTGTTTGCGGGATCGCATGACGAGCTGACGGTTGCCGCCGAACAGGTCGGGTACCCGTGTGTGGTCAAGCCGGTGATGTCGTCGTCGGGCAAGGGTCAGACCGTTGTTCGCGGGCCCGAGGACGTCGACAAGGCGTGGGACACCGCGACGACCGGCGGTCGGGTCGCGGGTGAACGTGTCATCGTCGAGGGTTTCATCGAGTTCGACTACGAGATCACCCTGCTCACGGTGCGTGCCGTCGACCCGGCAACCGGCCAACTGGTCACCCACTTCTGCGCCCCGATCGGACACCGCCAGGTCAACGGTGATTACGTCGAGAGTTGGCAACCGCATGAGATGAGTGCCTTCGCCCTCGGCGCCGCGACGTCGATAGCCGCCCGTATCGCGACAGCGATGGGCGACGGAAAGCTCGGTGGCCGTGGGATTTTCGGCGTCGAGTTGTTCGTCAAGGGCGACGACGTCTACTTCTCCGAGGTCTCACCACGCCCGCACGACACCGGGCTGGTGACCATGGCGACGCAACGGCTCTCGGAATTCGAGATGCACGCGAGGGCGATCCTCGGTCTGCCCGTCGACGTGACGCTTGCCTCGCCGGGGGCATCGGCCGTGATCTACGGGGGGCTCGACGAGAAGGGCATCGGCTTCGAGTATGTCGCGCAGGCACTTGCGGTGCCCGAGACCGATATCCGGCTCTTCGGTAAGCCCGAGAGTTTCCGCCGTCGCAGGATGGGGGTGGTCACCGCGACCGCCGACGACGTCGAGACCGCCCGCGAACGTGCCGTACGCGCGGCGTCGATCGTCACGCCCGTGCCCGGCAGGCCCGCCCGGCGCGGGGTCGTCGTACCGCTTCGCGGTCCGGGACCGCAGAGCCCGCCCAAACCTCCTGTGGGGCAACGCCCTCCGGGACCACCGCGTCCTCAGGCGACCCCACCGGGGCCCCAGGTTGCCGGGCAACGGCCGCCGCAGCCCGCGCCGCGTCCAGCGCAGCCGCCACGTCAGCCCGGTCAGGGCGACCGGAGGGTTCCGCCGCCGGTCGGACGTGACGCTGTAGGTCAGCGCCCCGGCCCCGGCCAGCCGGACGCGCGTCCCGTGAATCCGAAAGGTCGACCGGTAGCACCGGGCGGGCCGGGCCAGCAGTCAGAGGTGCGTGTGCCTGCCGGGCCTCCCGCGGCCGGTGGTCGCGATGCCCCCGATGGTGGGCCGTCGGCGTAGGGCAGTCGAGCCGTCTGGCGCAGGGGCTCAGTGTGCGGACGCGCCCATGTCGCTTCGCGCACTGCGCGTCCCGATCGGGACGATCAGTGGGTCGCCGTACACGGGATCGGTGATCACCCGCGCGGTGAGACCGAACGCCTCGTCGAGGAGCTCTTCGGTGATGACCTCGTCGGGACTACCCTGGGCGACTATTCGTCCCGAGGTCATCACGAACAACGAATCACTGTATCGGGCAGCGAGATTCAGATCGTGCAGGACCATCACCACGGTCTTGTCGTGCTCGGTGCGCAGCGAGTACACGAGATCGAGGACCTCCACCGAGTGCGCGAGGTCGAGGTAGGTGGTCGGTTCGTCGAGCAGTAGGAGGTCGGTGCCCTGCGCGAGTGTCATCGCGATCCACACGCGCTGACGCTGACCACCGGATAACGCGTCGATGTGTCTGTCGGCCAGTTCGGTGGTCCCGGTCATCTCCAACGCGGCCGCCACGGCGGCCTCGTCGTCGGGTGACGCCTGCTGATACCACTTCTGGTGGGGGAACCGCCCGCGCCCGACCAGGTCGGCGACGGTCAGTCCCTCTGGCGCAACCGGGTTCTGGGGGAGTATGCCGAGCTTGCGCGCGACCTCTTTCGGCTTGGTGTGGTTGATGTCGGTGCCGTCGAGGAGCACGACGCCCTCACGGGGACTCAGCAGGCGCGACATCGCCCGCAGGAGCGTCGACTTACCGCAGCCATTCGGGCCGATGATGGTGGTCACCGCGGCGTCGGGGATCTCGACGTCGAGCCCCTCGATGACGACGCGATCGTCGTATCCGACGCTGAGTCCTTGGCCGACGAGCCTGCTCATACTGTCGCCTTCCGTGACATCGAGACCATGAGATAGATGAGGAACGGTCCGCCCACCGCCGCGGTGACGATGCCGACGGGCAATCCATCGGGCAGGAGCGTGCGGCACAGGAGATCGCCTGCGAGTACGAGAATCGCTCCGATCACACCGGCAAGCAACGGGGTCGGGACGGGCGTTCTGGCAAGGCGCATCCCGATCTGCGGTGCCAGCAGTGCGATGAACGCGATCGGCCCTGCCGCCGACACCGCAAGCGCGGTGAGCCCCACTGCGACGAGTAGCACGGTTGTCGACACGCCCGCGGTCCGAACTCCGAGCCCTCGTGCCATGTCCTGGCCGAGTGAGAGCGCGTCGATCTGGCGCGACATCGTCACGATCACGACAATGCCCACCGCGACGGCGATCGCGACGGGCCAGACGCTCGACCAGGTTGATTGGGACACCGATCCGACCAGCCAGACCTGTGCGCGGGCAACGTCTTTGATGTCGGCGCGGGTGAGGAGGAACGACGTGAGGGCTTGGAGTAGCCAGGTCGTTCCGACGCCGATGAGAACGAGTCGGAGGGGGTTGATGCCGTGGTTGGCCTTGCGCCCCGGCCATGCGAGCACGTACATCACGACGGCTGTGAGAACGCCGCCCAGCAGTGCTGCTGCCGGAACCCCGATGTCGGAGAGCCATGCGCCCCAACTGTTTCCGAAAGCGATCGCTGCGACCGCGGCTGCACTCGATCCGGCTGTGATGCCCAGGATGTCGGGGGTGGCAAGCGGGTTGCGTGCGATGAGCTGGCTCAGTGCCCCGGCTGACCCCAGCGCGAAGCCGACGAGCACCGACACCAGGGCACGGGGCAGCGAATCGGAGAGGACGACGACGTTCTCGATGCGGGTGCCGCCGCCGAGCAGGATGCGTGCGACGTCGAGCGGTGACAGCGGATAGTCGCTCACGCCGACGCTCAGGAGGAACAGCAGCACCACGAGGGCGAGCCCGATGAGGGTCACGCCGACCATGCGAGGGCGTACCACCCACGACGACGGCCCGAGCCGGACGACGAGACGTCGGCGGGAGCGTGACGTCGACGACCCGGCGTCGGCGAGCGCGGCATCTCCAGCGGATTCGCGCTCTGTGGTGTCCGATTCGGTCGTCATACGTTCGCCAGTTTCTGTCGGCGGACCATGGCGATGAGGAACGGCGCCCCGACCATGGCCAGCATGACGCCGACCTGCACCTCACCTGGCCGGGCGATCACGCGCCCGAGGACATCGCAGATCAGCATGAGGGCGGCACCGATGAGTGCCGAGTAGGGGATGATCCAGCGGTAGTCGGGGCCGGTGAACGCACGAGCGATATGCGGCACGACCAGCCCCAGGAAGACGATGGGCCCGCAGGCGGCCGTGGCGGCCCCGACCAGCAGCGTGATCGCTGCGATCCCGACGGCGCGGATCACCAGCACCCGAGATCCCAGGGCCGTCGTCATCTCGTCACCGAGACTGAGGATATTGAGAAAGAACCCGCTGGCCAGTGCGAGGACGAGACCGACGACGACGAATGGCAGCGCTGCCCAGAAGACGTCGATGCTTCGCCCCGACGTCGAGCCGACGCTCCAGAATCGCCAGGCATCGAGCGACGCAGTGTCGGAGAGAACGATGGCCGACGTGATCGCGGTGAGCATCGCCGAGAGGCCCGTGCCGGCCAGGACGAGGGTGACCGGACCTGTTCCGGTCAGCGCCGAGACGCCGAAGACCGCACACGAGGCGATGATCGCGCCGAGGAGACCGAACCCCATGAAGGCCATCGGGGAGGAGATCCCGAGCACATAGACCCCGCATACCACCGCACATGCCGCCCCTGCGTTGACGCCGAGCATCCCGGGGTCGGCTATCGGATTGCGGGTGTGCCCCTGGGTAATGGCTCCCGCGGCGCCGATCGCCAGACCGCACATCAGGCCGAGCACTGTTCGCGGAATGCGTAGATCCCAGACGATGCCGGCGATGTCGTCGGGTTTGCTCACCGTCGGAGCGCTCAGATGGACGATCGAGCTCCAGATCTGGCCGACCCCAGACGTGAGCGCATCCCATGTCTGGGCAGGTGGGACGCTACGCGTGCCGATGATCACCGATGCGATGACCGCTGCGGCGAGGACCGCAACGATCAGCAACAAACCGGAGATACGACGCACGAAGGGCAACCTTACCTGAGTTGGTACCGGACCCCCGGATGGTGGGGCGAAGTCACGAGGTGGTGTCCGAAAGGGCAAGATCTTTCGGCGGGGGTAACAATTTCCTGTGAGTTTCCGATATGCATGTTCAGACGGAACGAACCGTCGGGGGTGAGATCTACAGCCGCATCCCCGGTGCGTATCGGCACCTTGCAGGTCGATCAATGCACGACGACACGTGAATCAGGAAGGTCATACGACATGAAGAAGTCTGTGAAGCGCGCTATCGCCGCGGTCGCCGCCGCCAGCGGTCTCGCTGCGGGTTCGGTAGCCGCAGCGACACCCGCCCACGCTGCAGCTCCGGGCGACCTCGCGCTTGTCGGCGGAGTCGACTGTTACTTCAAGGGCTGGGGACCCACCTGGGATAACCTCCCCGGCTGGCGCATGCACCGCTGGATGGGCGTGAAGAACATCGGTGGCGCGACCATGACCAACGTGAATGTCACCGAGTTCGGTGGCCCGACGAAGAAGGTCGCGCTCAAGGATCAGCCCGCGGGCGTTCTGAAGGCGGGGCAGTTCTTCATGGCGTCCGAGACGACCTGGCGTGGCTGCTTCCCGTCGTCGATCTCCGGCTACACCATCGGTGCTCAGGTGGAGAACATCTTCAACAACGCCGGCTTCTGGTGGAACCTCAAGCAGTTCGAGGGCGACCGCAAGCCTGCGCCGAACACGAAGAGGGTCGACCCGTCGCAGGCCAAGGTTGGCGACCAGGCTCCGCCCGCGTCCGCGGTGAAGGCTGCACAGAACTGATCGACCCGATCGCCTGGCGATCGGTTTCCTCTCACACAAAGAACGCCGACCGGAATCCCGGTCGGCGTTCTTTGTTGTCTGTCTCGGGGTTCGAGCGTCAGGCCTTGTGAACCCCCTGACGGAGTCAGGCCTTCTGAACCCCTGACGGAGTCAGGCCTTCTGAACCTTGTGCGGCTCCGATGCGGCGACCATGTCCTCGCGCTCGACGACCTTGACGCGTTCGCGGCCCTCGGCGGCGCCGAGAGCTCGTTCGTGCTCGTCGAGTCGGTACCAGCCGTCCCAGGTGGTGAACGGGATGCTCTTGGACTCGAGCAGCTCAATGATGGCGTCCTCCGACGGATTCGTCGGTTCGAGGAGCGCGTCGTTGCCCATGTCCTCGATGATGCACTCGACGGTTTCGTTCGCATCGCCCTTGGTGTGGCCGATCAGACCGACGGGTCCGCGCTTGACCCAGCCGGTGGTGTACAGGCCGGTGAGGTGGGTGCCGTCGTCGAAGATGCGCCCGGCCTCGTTGGGGATCACGCCCGCCTGCGAGTCGAAGGGGATCTCGGGGAGGTTGTCCGACAGGTAGCCGACGGCGCGGTAGACCGCGGTGACGTCCCAGTCGGTGTGCTTGCCGGTGGGCTTGACGTTGCCGGTGCCGTCGAGCTGGGTGCGCTCGGTGCGGAGTCCGACGACCTCACCGTTCTCGCCGAGGATCTCGATCGGGCTCTCGAAGAAGTGCAGGAAGAGCTTGTGGATCGCACCCTGCTTGGGCTCGCGCATCGCGTAGTTCTCGATGATCGTCGCGACCTGGTCGGTGATCTTGGAGCCGCGCCGTGCGACCGCCGAGCCCTCGTCGTAGTCGATGTCCTCGGGGCTGACGACGACCTCGATGTTCGGCGAGTGGTCGAGCTCTTTGAGTTCGAGCGGCGTGAACTTGGCCTGTGCCGGGCCACGGCGGCCGAACACGTGGACCTCGACGGCCTTGTTGGACTTGAGGCCTGCGTAGACGTTGGCCGGGATCTCGGTGGGGAGCAACTCGTCGCCGGTCTTGGCGAGTACGCGGGCGACGTCGAGCGCGACGTTGCCGACTCCGATGACGGCGACCTTCTCCTGCTCGAGCGGCCATTCGCGCGGGAAGTCGGGGTGGCCGTCGTACCAGGCGACGAACTGCGCCGCGCCATAGCTGCGGTCGAGGTCGACGCCCGGGATGTCGAGTGCGCGGTCGTCGGTGGCGCCGGTCGAGAAGATCACGGCGTCGTAGTGCGCCTTGAGTTCGTCGAGGGTGATGTCGGTGCCGTAGTCGATGTTGCCGAGCAAACGCACCTGCGGCTTGTCGAGGACCTTGTGCAGTGCGGTGATGATGCCCTTGATGCGCGGGTGGTCGGGGGCGACGCCGTACCGGATCAAGCCGAACGGAGCGGGCATCCGCTCGTAGAGATCGATGCTGACACCGCGGTCTTTGGCGGTGTCGGACTTCATCAAGGCATCGGCCGCGTAGATGCCGGCCGGGCCGGCTCCGACGATGGCAACCCGCAGCGGGCGGCTCTGATCAGTCATAGAGTGTCGTCTACCTCGTACTCAGGGGTGTCTCGACGCGCCAGGATATCGCTGTGGTGCGTCGACGCTTATCCCCTCTACGGTAGGCGCTGGACAGCGATAGCCAAAATCATCTGTGAGGGTTGCCTCAGTTGTCCGACTACCCCTGTGTCCGCTTCCGGGCAGCCTCCGAGATCGGTTCGATCGTCTTGTCCGCCACCCAGGGCACGGTGAGCACTGTCGGCACCGACATCGCGCTGCCGACCTGCTGGTCGAGGTAGACGACGCGGCTTTCGGCTACGTAGCTCTGACGGTTCCAGGTGGGGTCGGCCTTGAGTTTGGCGTTCGCGCCTGACCAGTCGACCGTGACGACCACATCGGCCGCGTTGAGCAGGTCGAGTCGCTCCGCGGAGATCGAACCGTAGAAGCCATTGGTGATCGTCGGTTTCAGTGCCTCGGGGAAGTTCAGGCCGTAGTCTGCGAGCATTTGGGCGCGTCCGTCGCCCGGCCCGTAGATGGAGATACCGCCGTCGGGCGATCCGGTCACCACGACACCCGTCTTGCCCTTCAATTCGGGGTGCTTCGCAACGAGGTCGGCGACGTGCTTCTTGGCTTCGGCAGTCTTTTTCGACGCCGCGTCCGGGAGTCCGACGGCCTTGCCGATCTCGGTGGTCTGCACGTCCCAGGGAACCTGCCAATCCTGGTATTGCGCAGGTCGGACGATCGTCGGTACGGCCTTGCTCAGGGTCTCGTATTGCTCACGCGTCGGGGCTGCGCCCACGGCAGTGACCAGTTGCGGGTTGGTCGAGAGGGCCTTCGCGATCTGCGCGCCGAACTCGGCCGACACATTGGGCAGGATCTCCGGGTCCGCGTCGCCGAGGAGTTGGGCGTTCCACGGAGCGCTGCGTTGCGTCGGGTCGGCGAAGGGGGCGATTGTCGTCGGGGTGATGCCGAGTGCGAGAAGGGTATCGCCGTCGCCGACACCCATCGCGGCAACGCGGGATGGTTGCGTGGAGATGGTCGTCGACCCGTACTTGTGATCGATGGTGACCGGCAGCGCGCCGGGTTCGGCAGCAGGTGCCGACGAGGCGCCCGCGGACTGCTCCTCGTCGGGGGACGAGCATCCGACGAGGACCAACGTCGACGCCGCGACAGCTGCGAGTGCTGCGAGAGCTGGGCGGAGATGTAGTGGGTGGCGCACGGGGTGATCCTCTCGGTGGTGCTGACCGCTCTTAGGGTCACCTTACGAGATCGCTTGCCGTGTATGTCCGGATCGGGGGTGACATGAGCCGGCGCGCCGGCACACTACACTGCCCGGCATGGCCAAAGGTGCACGTGAGTCAGCCGCCGGTGACGAACTCGAGGGCGAGCAGAGCCCGCGCACCTGGAAAGACGCGTGGCCGTTCTGGATTGCACTGGTCGTCGTCGCGCTGGCGATTCTCGGTGTCGTGCTGTCCAACGTGTTGCGTCCTGCGCAAGAGCGGGCAAGTGATTCCGGCCAGGTCCAGTTCGCGATCAACGACAACTACACCGCGCGCAACAACGTCGATTACGGCAAATACAAGCAGACGACGTGCGCTGCCGACACGTCGTCGTCAGCATTCATCTCCGAGGCCGAATTCGTGCGTCAGAACCGGACATCGGTCGAGTCGAAGGGTCGCATCGTCATCCCGGAGATCACCGATGTGACGGTCAACGGCGACCGCGCTACAGCGCGTGTGCACTGGCACTTCGACAAGACTCCGGACGACGAACAGACCACCAGCGTCGTCGTCGTGAAGGACGACGGGGACTGGAAGGTGTGCAAGGGCTGAAACGTGCGACTTCCGGCGGATATGACACCCTGGAAGGCGTGACTTATGCAGGAGACCTCACGCCTGTCGAAGCGTGGGAGAAGCTCGAGAACGACCCCAACACCGTTCTGGTCGACTGTCGCACCTCAGCGGAATGGGCCTTCGTCGGTGTCCCCGACCTCGAGGTCATCGAGAAGAAGACCGTCTTCGTCGAGTGGAACACCTTCCCGGAGGGCGCTCCCAACCAGGCGTTCATCGCGGAACTGCGCGATGCGGGTATCCGGGACGACAACGAAGTGATCTTCCTGTGCCGCTCCGGGCATCGCTCCATCGGTGCTGCCGAGGCTGCGACGGCCGCCGGAATCACCAAGGCGTACAACGTGCTCGACGGATTCGAGGGAGCGCTCGACGAGAACGACCACCGCGGCCGAGCGGGCTGGCGTGCGTCGAATCTCCCGTGGAGGCAGTCGTGAGCCACGAACTGCCCGAGGGCGTTTCGTTCGACACTCTTGCGGTGCGCGGCGGCCTGGCGCGGTCGGGGTTCTTCGAGACTTCCGAGGCGCTGTACCTCACCAGCGGCTACGTCTACGACTCCGCAGAGGCCGCCGAGCGTGCGTTCACCGGCGAGGACGAGCGATTCGTCTACTCCCGCTACGGAAATCCGACGACGGCGATGTTCGAGGAGCGGCTGCGTCTGCTCGACGGAGCCGAGGCGTGTTTCGCGACTGCGAGCGGCATGGCCGCTGTGTTCGTCGCGCTCGGGGCGCTGCTGAAGGCGGGCGATCGGCTTGTTGCCGCGCGGAGCCTGTTCGGGTCGTGCTTCGTGGTGTGCAACGAGATCCTGCCCCGGTGGGGCGTCGAAACGGTCTTCGTCGACGGTGAGGACCTCGACCAGTGGGAGCAGGCGCTCTCCACCCCCGCCGACGCCGTGTTCTTCGAGACACCGTCGAATCCGATGCAGACCCTCGTCGACGTGGCCAAGGTGTCGGAACTTGCGCACGCTGCGGGCGCAAAGGTGGTGCTCGACAACGTCTTCGCCACTCCGCTGCTGCAGCGCGGCTTCGATCTCGGCGCCGATGTGATCGTCTACTCCGGCACGAAGCACATCGACGGGCAGGGCCGTGTGATGGGTGGCGCGGTGTTGGGTACCAAGGAGTTCGTCGACGGTCCGGTGCAGACCCTGATGCGTCACACCGGGCCGGCGCTGAGTCCGTTCAACGCCTGGACGCTGCTGAAGGGACTCGAGACCATGCGACTGCGCGTCGACGCGTCGGTGGCATCGGCGTTGCGCATCGCCGAATTCCTCGAGGCCGACCCACGCGTGCGATGGACCAAATACCCGTTCATCACCTCGCACCCGCAGTACGAACTGGCGACCAGGCAGATGTCCGGTGGCGGCACCGTGGTCACGTTCGAGCTCAACGATCGCGACGGTGTGGACGGAAAGAAGCGAGCCTTCGAGGTACTCAACGCGCTGCGCGTCATCGACATATCGAACAACCTGGGCGACTCCAAATCACTCATCACCCATCCCGCCACCACGACACATCGTGCAATGGGTCCGGAGGGACGGGCTGCAATAGGACTCAGTGACTCCGTGGTCCGGCTGTCCGTCGGTCTCGAAGGCGTCGACGACCTGCTCGGCGATCTGGATCAGGCGCTGGGCTGAACGCATCGATCGCGCGGGGTCGGACCACCGGGCATAGTTGAACGACATCGCACGACCACCAGCTCGCGAGGACCGATCATGACCGACAGTGCTTCATCCGACGACGCCTTCTGGGATGCTGCCCACGACCACCTGATCCGCTACATCCCGGCGTTCTCGTCGCGCATCATCGAGCGCGCCGCAGGTTCCTACGTCTACGACTCCGATGGCAACGCCATCCTCGACTTCACCTCGGGGCAGATGAGTGCCGTGCTCGGCCACTCGCATCCTGCGATCGTCGAGGCTGTGTCGAATTCGGTTGCCACGCTTGACCACCTGTTCAGCGGAATGCTCAGCAGGCCCGTCGTCGACTTCGCCGCTCGGCTTTCTGCGACCCTGCCCGACAACCTCACGCGCACCGCACTGCTGACCACCGGCGCCGAGTCCAACGAGGCCGCGATCAAGATGGCCAAGCTAGCCACCGGACGCTACGAGATCGTGTCGTTCGACCGCTCGTGGCACGGAATGACCTCCGGAGCAGCGGCTGCCACGTTCTCGGCAGGTCGACGCGGGTACGGGCCGACGCTGCCGGGAAACTTCACACTGCCGACTCCGAACGCCTATCGGTCGCCGTTCCGGCATGCTGATGGTTCCTACGACTGGGAGGCCGAGCTCGAATACGGCTTCGCGGCCGTGGACACGCAGTCGAACGGCTCACTGGCGGCGTGCATCGTCGAACCGATCCTGTCGTCCGGCGGAATCATAGAACTGCCCGAGGGCTACCTCGCGCGCCTGCGGCAGATGTGTGACGAGCGGGGCATGCTGCTGATCCTCGACGAGGCGCAGACCGGGCTGGGCCGCACCGGCACCATGTACGCGTTCGAGCGCGACGGTGTCGCGCCCGACATCCTCACGCTGTCGAAGACGCTGGGTGCTGGTTTGCCGGTTGCGGCCGTGGTGACGAGTGCGGAGATCGAAGATCGCTGTGCCGAGCGAGGATTCCTCTTCTACACCACCCATGCATCGGATCCGCTCGCGGCGACTGTCGCGCTGACGGTTCTCGATGTGATCGAGCGCGAAGGTCTCGTCGACCGCGCTGCCAAGCTCGGTGATCAGTTGCGCGAGCGGCTCATCGGGCTTCGCGACGATGTCGAGGTTGTCGGTGACGTACGTGGCCGTGGACTGCTTCAGGGCGTGGAGCTGGTGACGGACAAGGCATCTCGAGCCCCGGCGGATGCCCTCGGCGCGAAGGTGACCGCCGCCTGCCTCGAGCGCGGGCTGCACATGAACATCGTGCAACTGCCCGGCATGGGCGGCATCTTCCGCATCGCCCCGCCGTTGACAATCAGCGACGACGAACTGCACCGGGGGCTCGACATCCTCACCGACGCGCTGGCGGCATCGGTCTAGGGAGTAGCTCGGCCGACGGCGCGCGCAGAAGTAGGGGATACGGTCTTTCCTCGGGTTTTGCGCGCTTCTCCTAGAAGTAACCCCGGGAAAGGCGCAGAACCCGGGGAAGGAATCCTCTCCCTACTTTCCGCGCGACGGCTCTAGCTCCGGCCCATCACCGTGACGCCTTCCTACAGTTGGACGCCCAGCGCCCGTAAGACCGTCGCGAGCTTCGCCGATGTCTCGTCGAGCTCTGCCTGCGGGTCCGAATCGGCGACGATGCCGCCGCCGGCCCATGTGCGCACGTGATGTCTATCGTCGGACAGCTGTAGGGCACGGATCGTCACCATCCATTCGCCGTCGCCCGCCGCCCCAGACCACCCGACCGCGCCCGCATAGAACCCGCGTGGTTCCTCGTGTGCGGAAATGAACTCTGCGGCAGCGTGTCCCGGAGTCCCGCACACCGCGGGTGTCGGGCTCAACAGCAACGCGAGGTCCAGTGCGGTGATCGTCGGATCGGCCAGAACGCCACGGATCGGTGTTGCCAGATGCCACATCTCACCCGTGGATGCCAGTACCGGCTCGTCGGGAACATCGAGTTCGCGGCAGATGGGTTCCAACGCGTCGCGGAGGTGATCGACGACGAAGGCGTGCTCGGCCCGATCCTTCGTCGATGCCAGAAGTGATTGGCCCGTAGCATGATCGGTGACCGGATCGGTGGATCGTGCTGCTGATCCGGCGTAGGGGCGACACGTCACCTCCAGCCCTTGCTTGCGTAGCAACACTTCCGGGCTTGCGCCGAGCAGCCACCGAGCCCGTGGATCCGAGTTCTCGTCGGTGCTCAGGTCGACGAGAAACGCTGAGTGCTCGGCATTGCCGTATGCCAGCGCCTCGAGTAGTCGATCCGGATCGACGGGCTCCTCGACGTCGAATTCGACGGAGCGTGCGAGAACGACCTTGGACAACGCGCCCGAATCGATCTCGTCGATCGCGCGGGCAACGCGATCTCGATGCACCGCCGGGTCGGGTGACCACGTCACGTGTCGGGCGCGAGCGGTTGCCGGCGCACTGCCACCAATCGCCGAGCCGCTGTGTGTGATGGTCTCGGGGACCAGGAGCGCGGCGTCGTCGGCGGTGGTGAAAGGGATCGCTCCGGTGACCGCGCCGATTCGTCCGGAACGCAGTGCCTCGGCAGCCTCGGTCGCATCGGTGAATCCCTGTGATGCGCCGCGTGCTCGAACAGTGCCGTGCGGCCGGGACAGGACGAAGACCTCCGAAGCTGGCATGGAATCACGCTACCCACATGCGCCGGAGTCGCGCATCGTGCCGTCGTACGGGCGAGTTTCGTGCACGCTGAGCAGAAATTGACAGCCCTGCGGCTCATCGGTGATTCTTGGAACAGGTCATGAGTGCCAGCGACAAGCCCCGGCTAGCTGGTCGGCAACCCTCCTCCGCGGTGGGGTGCTCCGGGTGACGACCTGGCCATATCCGAGGTGGGTATGGCAAGCGTGGATTCCAAGGAGATTGTTCGATGACTGCTGTCGTCACCCGTTCGTTCACCGATTTCTCACAGATCGAGGCTGTTTCGCCTGATCAGACCCCGACGATCGCCGCATTGGCCGAGGTCGTCGGCGCAACAGAACGCGCGCCGCTCGCCGACGGTACGACGGTGCGCTACGCCAATCTCGACTACGCGGCGAGCGCTCCCGCTCTTACCGCGGTCGCCGACGCCGTCACCGAGGCTTTGCGCACGTACGCCAGCGTGCACCGCGGTGCGGGCCATCTCTCGCAGATCACGACGCGACGCTACGAACAGTGCCGCGAGACCGTTCGACGCTTCGTCCGTGGACGAGCCGACGACGCCGTCGTGTTCACCAGAAACACCACCGACGCGATCAACCTCGCGGCGCATGTGACACCCGGCGACGTCGTCGTCCTCGACATCGAACACCACGCGAACCTGCTTCCGTGGGTTGAACGCAAGGACAAGTGGACGCGCATCGTCGAAGTGGCTTCGACCATCGACGAGACCCTGGCCGCCGTCGAGCGTGAGCTCGAAGCCAAGCCCGTTTCGCTGCTCGCGGTCACCGCGGCGTCGAATGTGACCGGCGAGGTCCTTCCCATCTCGCGACTCGCATCGATCGCGCACCGGCACGGGGCCCGAATCCTGGTCGACGCAGCGCAACTCGTCGCGCATCGCCCGGTGTCGATCGTCAGCCACGGCATCGACTACCTGGTCTTCTCGGGCCACAAGCTCTACGCACCGTTCGGCGCGGGTGTGCTGATCGGACGCACCGACTGGCTCGACGCCGCGCAGCCCTACCTCGCCGGTGGTGGCGCCACTGCAGACGTCGACGTCGAGTCCGGTTGCGCATCGGTCTCGTGGCACACGGGCGCATCGCGGCACGAAGCAGGATCTCCGAATGTACTGGGCGCCATCGCGATTGCGGCGGCATGTGAGGCGATCACCGAGCTCGGGCACGAATGGATCGGTGCACACGAGGCGTACCTGTGCGCGCTGTTGGACGACGGACTCGCCGAGATCGAGGGTGTGCGCCCCCTGCGCGTCTTCGACGACGGTGTCGAGCGAGTCGGCATCGCCGGGTTCACCGTCGACGGTCACACCCCGCGCGAGGTCGCGGAGTACCTGAGTGCAGAGCACGGCATCGGTGTGCGCGACGGCAAGTTCTGCGCGCACCCTCTGCTCAATCGCCTCGGCCATCCCGATGGCGCGGTGCGCGCAAGCTTCGGTCTCGGTAGCTCTTCCGACGATGTCGACCGCCTGCTCCATGCGCTGCGCTGCCTGTGCGATCACACTGCCGACGCTTCCGCACCCCGCCACCGAAAGGCCCACCGATGACTATCCACACCACTTCTCCGCGAGATCAGGTGACCGGCGAGCTACTCGCTGCCGACACAGGTCTGATCACAATCGGCCGCCCCGCGCTGCGCGTCGCCGTCGTCGGCGACGCAGCGGCAGCGGAACTGCCGATCGTGGTGCGACGTTCGACGCTGCGCGACGCCCAGCGCACCAGGTCGTTGCTCCGGGCAGGAACCCGTGACACGGCGAACTTCTCGGTAGCGCTCGCGGTCGAGGTCGCCATCGCACCTCATCCGGGTTCGGCGCGCGCGTCGGTGTCGGCGGTGCCTGTGAACGAGAGCGCCTCGGAGACCGTGCGTTATGTCGGGACTCCGCACGGCCTGGTCACGCTGATCCGCGACATCTACGCGGCCGAGGTCGCCGACGCCGTGATCATCGTGCCGATCGACGGCTCGGCAACCGAGCATCGCGTACGCGCAGAGGTGCTGCCGCAGTTCGAGACCCGACGCGCCGCGTGATCCCGACGACCCGTAGATAGAACTGAGCAGTGCCGGGGTCTCAGTGGGCCGCGTAGGCGCGGGCGAGGTCGAGACGCTGCCACGACTGAGCGCCGCGACTTTGGTCGTCGAGCGGATAGCCTGCGGGATAAGCGGTGCGGCGCAGGAGGTCGGTTGCCTGCGCGCGGGTCAGCCCGGGATGCACCCGCAGCACCAGATCGACGGCCGTCTGCGGCACGACGAACGGCGCGTCCGCCGATCCGATACGGCTCAGCCCGTAACTCATGCGCTCGCGGTAGTCGCTGACGGCTGCGGCGTCGCTGCGATACGCGATGTCGCGTGCGATGCACACAGACAGTGCTGCACCACAACGCCATTCGAGTTCGGCGCGCAGTTCGCGTCCCGCGGCGTCGATCAGTGGTCGGAATCTCGGGTCGGCATACCTGTCGGCAACGGCGGCGTCAGCGACCATGCGTCCGCCGATCACATCGAGCGGATAGTGCACGCCGAGAACCACCCGGTGGTAGCCGGCCTCACTGCCGCGGGCGAGGAGTTGCGGGGCGAACTCGGGCACCATCAGGGCGAGGAGTCCGGTGCGGATCATTGCCGAGGCGGTATGGCCGGACGGGAATGACGAACCGGTCGACAGCACGTCCTTGTCGGTCTTGCCCGGCAGGTTGTAGACCTTGATCCGGTTCGGTGCCACCACATAGGGCCGCGGATTGTCGGAGATCTCCTTCTCCACAAGAGTCGACGCCGCCACACCCTGACCGCGTGCGGCAAGGGTGTCGACGAGTGCGGTCACCTTCGGCAGACGCTTCTCGGTCAGTGCGCGACGCATGTCGGCGCCCAGTTCGGTGCCGAACGCGTCGGTCATGGCGTACAGCTGGGTCTGTGACACTCCGTCGATGGCATACGCATCGTCGAGCGCTCGCTTCTGCAGTGCCGGATCATGTTGCGCCGCATTGTTGATGGCGATCGCCTTCGCCAGGTTCTCCGAGATCGTGGCGGGGTGGTGTGCTCGGATGTCGGTGAAACCCGAGATCACCGGCCAGTAGAGTACGTCGCTGCCGTGTATGTCCGACTGGTAGACGGTGGCGAGTGCCCCGACCGGGAAGGGCGAGGGGGTCGGCTTGGGTGGCGCGGCTTGTGCCGCCGCGGAGGCACCGAACATCGCACACAGTGCCGTCGTTGCCATGACGAGTCCGGTTGCGAGCTGTCGGGTCAATCTCATCGGAGTCCCTGTCGATCGAGGTGTGGTCTGGATGCTGGTTGTTCCTGTAAATAGCTACGCACGAATAAGTTTCGGGTTACCCGCGCGGGTCGACCAGCCGAATGCCCGCCGCGCCGTCGATCTCGGATCGAGCACATCGTCGACGTAGAACCATTCCATCGTGGCGCGGGCAGTGGTCACGGTCATCACCCCGAATCCGTGACGTGTCAGTTCGACATCCTTGATCCAGGGGTTGGCCAGCTTGATGGCCTCCTGTCCGGCGGAGAGCACCGCGGCTGTCGGAGCGTCGAGCGCGCGGTTGACCGCGATCGTGTCGTGCGGGCTGGCGGCGGTGATGCTCGGGACGGTGAATTCGCATGCGACGGTCCGCCCGGAGCGGTCCCTGCCGTAGTGAGGAACGTTGAGCGGCAACTCACTTGCCCACGAGCTGTGAATGTCACCCGCGACCAACACCACGTTGCGCTTGCCTGCCCGGTCGATCGCGGACAACAGTTGCCGACGCTCCGCGGCGTATCCGTCCCACTGATCGCTGTTGACCGGGATACCGTCCTGCGGCAGCCCGGCCTTCTCATGCAACCAATCGGCGAGCCGTGGGTCGGTGGATTCGGGAATCGTCAACGGCACCATCATCACCTCGCTACCGATCACCTGCCATCGGGTCGACGACGTCGTGACCGACGTCTCCAGCCAGGTGTACTGCTCGGCGCCGGTGATGCTCTGGGCCGGATCGTCGACGCGTGTCGACGACTGCTTGTCCCTATAGGAGCGCAGATCGGGGATGATGAGCTCGGTCAGCGTGCCGAAGCGCAGTCGCCGATACAGGTGCTCGCCGTTCTCGAGTGAATTGGGGCGCACCGGCATCCACTCGAAGTACGCCTGCGTCGAGGCTCGTTTACGTGCGGCCCAGCTGCCCTGCGTGCGCGGATTGTGGTTCTCGGCGCCGTCCTTGTAGGAGTCATTGGCCGACTCATGGTCATCCCACATGCAGATGAACGGGTGCGCGGCATGTGCACGGGCCAGGTCGGGATCGCGGTGGTACTTTCCCTGTCGGATGCGGTAGTCGGCGAGGGTGACCGTCGCATGTGGTGGTTCGACTCTGCGTACCGTCTCACCGAATGCGCCTGCGTAGCCGCCCGATTCGTATTCGTAGGTGTAGTCGCCGAGGTGCAGCACGAAGTCGATGTCGTCACGGTCGGCCATCGCTCGATACGAGATGAAGTGTCCTGCTTCGTAGTTGGAGCACGAGCAGACTCCGAACCGGAGACGGTCGATGGCCGCCGAGTTCGCCGGTGCGGTCTTGGTCCTGCCCACCGGCGACACCGCTCCCGCGGCCGGGCCGTCGAGGACCGTGAAGCGGTAGAAGTAACGTGTCGCTGGGGCGAGTCCTGCGGCGTCGACCTTGACGGTGTGATCGCGTTGCGCCGACGTCGCCACGTTTCCGGATGCGACCACGCTGCCGAATGCGTTGTCCCGTGCGACTTCCCAGCGCAGCGTTGTCGGATCGCCGAGTCCTGAGCCGGGCGTCGCACGCGCATGGGGCGTGACGCGCGTCCACAGGATCACACGGTCGGGGAGTGGATCGCCAGACGCGACCGAATGCACGAAAGCGCTCGAACCGCCACGGGCTGCCGTTGCGGCGGGGACCGCGGTCGACGCGACGGCGGCTGTACCAGCGGCCACGCTTGCCGACTTCAGGAACGTCCTGCGCGTCACACCTGCGTGTTGCGACGAGGGGGTTTCGACGGTTTTCGGAAGTCTGAGAGCCACGAGGTGTCAGTCAAAACCCGATAGGTGACTGGATCGGGTAGTTCAGGTGAACGACAAGTGACCACCTGCGGCCGCCGCCGGCACAGTGGGCGAGATATGTGAGCGACCAGACTGCTCAGGCCGGGCTCAGGCCTCGCCACGCTCCCACTGTTCGATCAGACCGGCCTGTGATTCCTCGGTGAGCAGCCCGTAGAGCTTGAACCGAGCCATACCGCCGTCAGGGAAGATGTCCATGCGTGCCTCGGTCATCGGCCGGTCGAGGTCGATGACGAACCGGTGGCGGGTGTCCGGCTGCAACTCGGTGCGCGGCAAGACGTCGAACCAATCGCCGTCCTCGCCGTCGCGGCCGCGGACCGTTGCGGCGCCCGGTGCATTGCCGATGAAGTAGCTGGTGTCGAGTTCGACGAGGCTGACCCGCCCTTGGCCTGCGAGGCGCACCTGTACCCAGTCGTTTCCGGAGTCACGGCGACGACTGGTCTCCCATCCCTCGCCCATGTGTCGCGCGCGTCCGGGCATCAGCAGATTGTTCGGCGAGCTGTAGAACATGTTGGAGCATGCGGTGATGAGGCCGCCGTTCTCGAGCGCCGCGAGGTCGAAGTGGCCATAGCGGAAGAAGTGCGGGTTGGGTACACCACGCCCGTGCACACGGAAGCGAGCAATACCGCCGTCCGGGTGCATGGTGAGCCTGACGTGAGTGAAGCGGTCCTTGGCGTCGACCTTGAACGGATTGCGGGTGTCGCCGTCGACGGGGGTCTTCTCGACGATGGTGGTCCACGCGGCATCGTCGACGAGTTCTTGTGCAGAGACAACGCCCTCGACGGCGGTCGCCTCCACCGAGATCTCGGGCGGATAGTTGCCTTTGAACCACGACGTGTCGACGACGACGCCGTAGATCACGCCGGGGGCGCCGAGCCGGATGATCGCCTGGTCGACACCATCGACACGGCGTCGTCTCGTCTCCCACCCGTCGTAGACCTGGCCCTTGTGTCCGAAGGTGGCCGGACGGTACTCCGCCGGGCCTGTCTTGATCAGGTTCTGCACCTCAGCGAACAGGTCGTCGTTGGTCCACACCACCGCTCCGCCGAGATCGCGCAGGGCGAGGTCGGGCATGGACGTGAAGTGCGGGCGGCTACCTGACGGCGGTGGGGGCTGAGGAGTCACGAATGTCGATGGTAGTGGGCTGTTTGCCAGGTGGAGAATCGGAGCGCATACTTGCGCACGGCATTTGCGTGCAACATGCAACTATTTGCAGTCGACAACATCTGTCGGCTTTGTCCGCTCGGTACCGATGCAGCCCATCGGCACACAACCGGCGTCGGCGGATGCTCCAGCGACCAATAATCAAAGACCAGCGCAGAAGGTGGTGACCGTGCTCGAACCGGAGTCGATCGATCAGCTCTTCGAATCACTCAGCCGCTACCTGCGCATTCGTGACCGTGCCATACACACAACGTTTCGCACCAGGGAGGGCGAGTTCGAGACCGCGGCCTTCCGCGGACTGTTCCATCTCGACCGACACGCCATGCGGTCGAGTGAACTCGCCGTGGCGCTGAGCGCCGATCCGTCGACTGTCTCGCGCCACGTGGCGCAGCTCGTCGAGCTCGGTCTGGTGCGTCGGGAAGCCGACCCCGATGACGGACGTGCAACCCTGCTGGTGATCACCGAGGCGGGACGTCAACGCGTCGAGGGCATGCGCGCGATTCGGCGCCGGGCCTTCGACGCCGCGATGGCTGACTGGAGTCAGGAAGAACTGTCGACGCTGGTGGTGCTGTTCGACCGCTTCGTCGACGCCGCCGAGCAACTCATCGTGCCGGCCGCCGACCACGCCGGGAAGGAAACGACATGACAGACGAGACGAAGGTCTCCGCGTCGTCACACGACGTCGCGGGCGCCGGGCTGACGCACCGGCAGATCCTCACGATCCTCGCGGGCCTATTGCTGGGGATGTTCCTCGCGGCACTCGACCAGACCATCGTCTCGACGGCGATCCGCACCATCGCCGACGACCTGCACGGCTACGACATGCAGGCCTGGGTGACGACCGCTTATCTGGTGACGTCGACGATCGTCACACCCCTCTACGGCAAGCTGTCCGATCTGTACGGACGTAAACCCTTCTTCCTGCTTGCCATTTCGATCTTCATCGTCGGGTCACTGCTGTGCTCCATCGCGACGTCGATGTACGAGCTCGCGGCATTCCGTGCGCTGCAGGGGCTGGGTGCGGGCGGTCTGTTCACGCTCGCACTGACGACGATCGGCGACATCGTCCCGCCCCGCGAGCGCGCCAAATACCAGGGCTACTTCCTCGCGGTGTTCGGAACGTCGAGTGTGCTGGGTCCGGTGCTTGGCGGGTTCTTCGCCGGCCAGTCGTCGATCCTGTGGGTGTCGGGGTGGCGCTGGGTCTTTCTCGTGAACGTGCCGATCGGCATCGTCGCGCTGATCGTCGTCGCCAAGGTACTCAACTACGACCAGCAGAAGGGGCAGGGTGGCCGTACCGACTACTGGGGTGCCTTCGCGCTCGCGGTCGGGATCGCGCCGCTATTGATCGTTGCCGAACAGGGCCGCGAGTGGGGATGGTTCTCGGGATGGTCGCTGCTGTGCTACGCCGTCGGGATCTGCGGTATCGCCGCGTTCATCTGGATTGAACACATGATGGGCGACGACGCGCTGATACCGCTGCGCGTTTTCAAGAATCGGGTCTTCGCGCAGGGCATCGTCATCTCGATGGTCGTCGGTGCCGTGATGTTCGGCGGGATCTCGATGCTGCCGCAGTACTTCCAGGTACTGCGCGGATCGTCCCCGATGGTCGCGGGCCTGCAGATGCTGCCGATGGTGCTCGGCCTGATGTCGGGTTCCATCGCGTCGGGCCAGATGATCTCGCGCACCGGCAGGTACAAGGTGTTCACGATCATCGGTGCCGTGCTGATCGCCGTCGCCACGTTCTTGTTGCACCTGGTTTCGACGTCGACGCCGGTGTGGATCGTGATGCTCATGGCGTTCCTGCTCGGCTTCGGACTCGGCAATCTGATGCAGCCGATCACGCTCGCGATGCAGAACATCCTGCCGCCCAAGGACATGGGTCTGTCGACGGGCACCGCGACCTTCTTCCGTCAGATCGGCGCCACACTCGGTGTCGCGGTGTTCTTCTCGCTGCTCTTCAGCCTCATGGGGCCGAACATCAAGGACGAGATGGTGTCGGCCGCAGGTACTCCCGAGTACCGGGCCGCAGTCGTCAAGGCCGCGGGCAGCGACGACCCGCAGGTCAGTGCTTTTGCCAAGAGCCTTATCGCTGCGTCGCAGAATCCCGACGGCGCGGGCGGGTCGTCGGACACGGTGATGAGCGATACGTCGATCATCGAGAAGCTGCCCGCGGAGCTCGGCGACCCGATCAAGGAGGGCTTCGCCCACTCGATGGACTCGGTGTTCTTGACCGTGTCGATCGTGTCGCTGCTCGCGATCATCGGCACCGTCACGTGGAAGGAACTCCCGCTACGACGCGGGCGGCCCGCCGCTGAGCCTGCCGCCGCCGAGTGAGCTGACCGGCTGGACCCGGCTAAGACAAATCCACCTCATCTGTGACGTTTCACCTTCGGCAGTGCCAAAGGTGTCGCGCAACAGATGAGGTGGATTCGTTTCAGGCTGTGAATTCGTTCTGGCTATGGCGCCCGGTGCCGCTCAGTGTCCCGGGAAGCGTTCGACGGCTGCCTGGGCGACCTTCTCGGCCTCGTCTTTGCCGACCCAGCCGCCCGGCGTGACCTCTTTGCCGGGCTCGAGGTCTTTGTAGTGCTCGAAGAAGTGCGAGATGGCGTTGAGCTCGAACTCCGAGACGTCACCGACGTCCTGGATGTGGTCCCAACGCACGTCCTTCGCCGGAACGCACAGCAGTTTGTCGTCGCCGCCTGCCTCATCGGTCATGGTGTACATGGCGACGACGCGCGCCTTGACCACCACACCCGGATACACCGATTCGGGAAGCAGGACCAGCGCGTCGAGCGGGTCGCCGTCCTCGCCGAGAGTGTTGTCGATGTAGCCGTAGTCGGCGGGGTAACCGAACGCGGTGTAGAGGTAGCGGTCGAGGAAGACCTTGCCGGTCTCGTGGTCGACCTCGTACTTGTTGCGACTTCCCTTGGGGATCTCGATGGTCACATCGAATTCCACGGTTCCTCCTTGATCGTGGCGCCTCCGGCGGGAATCGGTGCGCCTTCGGCGGGTGTCGACAGCCGCGGTCCGGCTGTGCGAATCGCCTCAACGATACTGTGGGGCGTCGGAAGAGATCGGTTGAGACCGGAGGTCGAGTGGGCGAGGGGATTCAGGGCGGTCGGTTGCGCGGGCGTCGTCGGGCGGTCGTGTGGACTCTGGTGTCGGTCATCGTGCTGGCCTTGATCGCGTCGAGCGTGCTGTTCGTGGCGTTGCGTGCGAACAGATCCGACGACCTACCCGCCGGGGTGCCGCCGCGACCCGCACCGATCGCGGCCAAGCCCGAGATCAGCCCGGTGGCGGCGAACGCCCCACTACCGACGGCCGACGGCGTGACCAAGCAGATCTCCGCAGCCTCCCGCGCGCCGCAGCTCGGTGAGTTCACCGGGCAGGTGAGCGACTCGCTGACCGGCGCGATCCTGTGGTCGAAGGGACCGAACACGCCGCGCGTGCCCGCGTCGAACACCAAGATCCTGACCGCGGCAGCGGCGCTGCTCGGCCTGCCGCACGACGCCCGCCTGACGACAAGCGTCGTCGTCGGAGCCGACGGCCAGGTGATAGTCAAGGGCGCCGGGGACCCCACCCTGTCCGCGCAACCGAAGCGCTCGCAGACCTTCTACACCGATCCGGGACGGATCGCCGACCTCGCCGACCAGATCCGCAAGTCGGGAGTTCCGGTCACCTCTGTTGCCGTCGACACCAGCGCATACAGCGGTCCGACGATGGACAGCAGCTGGAGCAAGGAGGACATCGCGGGCGGTGACATCGCGCCGATCGAGTCACTGATGACCGACGGTGCCCGCATCGACCGACTCAACGAGTATTCGCCTCGCGTCAACACACCGGCGATCACAGCGGGAGAACAACTCGCCAAGTCGCTCGACGTCGACGCCCCGGTCAGGCAGGCCACCGCCCCCGCAGGCGCACGGACAGTCGCGTCGGTGCGGTCGGCGCCCCTGGTGACGAGGGTCAACGACATGCTCCGCTACTCCGACAACGTGCTCGCCGAGGCCCTCGGTATCGAACTGTCCGTCGCGCACGGCGGCCCCGCGACCCTGGCGGGCGGGACATCGGCCGTCAAACAGACGCTCGCCGACAACAAGTTCGACGTCTCCAACGTGACGTTGCGCGACACGTCGGGGCTCTCGTATCGCAATCTCGTTCCCGCCGCACTCCTCGACAGACTCATGGCCAGCGCGAGTGGACCCACCGGTGGTGACCAGCCCATCGACACGAAGATTCGCCCCATGCTCGACGGTCTGCCGGTCGCCGGAGGCACGGGCACACTCGCCGACCGCTTCACCGTGGGCGAGAATCCCGGCGCGGGTTGGGTCCGCGCGAAGACCGGAACACTGACCGGTGTCAGTTCGTTGACCGGCATAGTTCAAACGGTCGACGGTCGTGTGTTGTCGTTCGCGCTGATCTCGGGGGGAACATCGCCCGCGGATGCGCGTCCGGCACTCGACACCGTCGCGGGCAAGTTGAGGGAGTGCGGGTGCCGATGACCGAACCGACCGACGACGTGAGAAGTGGCCCTGACGAGCTCGAACCGGTACAGGCCCGGCCGGGCGGCGACTCGATCGGTGCGCGTATCGATTGGTCGCTCGCGGCGACGGTCGGCAAGCGACTGGTCCGTCCGGGACCCAAGACGACCGCCTACACCCTCGACGCCGCGCGTGCGGAGCTTGCTGATGCCGCGGTGCGCGCCGAGGCGCCGGTCCGTGAGGTCACCGGGCTTGCCGATGGTCTGCGCGTGCCGAGCGCGCTCGTGGTCGATCGTCGCGGCTGGGTCGACGCCGCGTCACAGTCGATGCGTTCGATGCTCGACGGCGACGGCGAAAGCGAATCCGGCGGAGGGCTGTCGGGGAAGGTCGGCGGCCTGCAGGCGGGGGGCTTGCTCGCCTTCCTGGCGGGAGCAATCCTGGGCCAGTACGACCCGTTCACACCGCATGATCCCGATGATCCCGGCGCCGGGAGCGGAGCGACTGATCCGGGCGTGCTCATGTTGGTCACGCCGAACATCATTGCGGTCGAGCGCAGTCTGCACGTCGTGCCGTCGGATTTTCGTCTCTGGGTATGTCTGCACGAGGTGACGCACCGGGTGCAGTTCTCGGCCAATCCCTGGCTGCGGCAGTACATGCTCGACAACATCGGCGTCCTCACCAGCGATGCGGGCGAGTCGGTGACAGACGTCGTCGCGCGGATCAACGCGGCAGTTCGTGGCGCCGGCGCCAAGCGAGAAAAGGGCATCATCGGGGTGATGCAGCTGTTGCAGACGCCCGAGCAGTACGAGGCGTTCACCCGCCTGATGATGCTCGGCACCCTGCTCGAGGGGCACGCCGATCACGTCATGGATGCCGTTGGCCCGGCGCAGGTTCCGACGGTCGAGCAGATTCGCGCAGCGTTCGACAAACGACGTACCGCGCCGCGAAATCCTGTGCAGCGCATCATCAGAGCGTTGATCGGGATGGATGCCAAACTGGCGCAGTACATCCGGGGTAAGGCTTTCGTCGACGAGGTGGTCTCGACCGTCGGAATGGAGCGGTTCAACACCATCTGGACCGACGCGGAGACCCTGCCCCGGCCCGACGAGATCGACGAGCCGTCGCGATGGATTGCACGCGTGTTGTGACCCGAGCGGTCGCTGATTTCGCGGCCGTCCACCTCGCCGGGCGCACCGAGGTGTGCGTCGGGTTGTCCGGCGGACCCGACTCGCTTGCGCTCACGGCTGCAGCACTCCGGACAGGGCTGACCGTACGCGCACTTGTCGTCGACCATGCGCTGCAGCCCGGATCGGACGCGGTCGCGGCCGAGGCGGCGCGGACCGCTGTGGGCCTCGGTGCATCTGCGCAAGTGCTGCGCGTGAGCGTCGGAACCGACGGCGGTATGGAGGCGGCGGCGCGCGATGCCCGCTACGCGGCGCTCGACGCCGCGCGCGATGGGCTACCGGTATTGCTGGCACACACGATGGACGACCAGGCCGAGACCGTGTTGCTCGGACTCGGGAGGGGCTCGGGCGCGCGCTCGCTCGCGGGGATGAGGGCGTGGCGCGAACCGTGGGGTCGGCCGCTGTTGGGTGTGCGTCGACGGGTGACGGTCGGCACCTGCACCGAGTTGGCACTACCGGCGCACGCCGACCCGCACAATCGTGACCCGCGGTTCACCCGAGTCCGTCTCCGAGCAGAGGTGATCCCGCTGCTCGACGAAGTGCTGCAGGGAGGCGTCGTCGAAGCCCTGGCGCGCACCGCCGCTTCGCTGCAGTCCGACGTCACAGCACTCGACGAGATCGCCGACGAGACCTACTCGAGAGCGTCACGCGAGAACGGAACGACAATCGAGCTCGACGTCTCAGCGGTCACGGGGTCCCCTGATGCCGTGCGAACACGTGTGGTGCTCCGCTGGCTGCGCGAGGTCGGAGCCACGGAGCCGACGACGCGGGTGATCGTGGCCGTCGACGAGGTGGTTCGAGGGCTGCGCGGAGGACAGGTGGCCATCGGGGGCGGGCCTGGTCACCGGCTGGTGGTGGTTCGGGTCGACGACGTCCTGCGGGTCCGCGGCGTCACCCGGTGACCAGGCGGTCAGCGGGCGTTTCAGTGGGTGTTGCCCGAAACAGACGCCGACTTGACACTGGCCCGCACCCAGATTCCGGTACCTGCCACGGCCACGATGAGCGCGGGCTTGTTCAGGACCAGTGCGAGTGCGCCGAGGAGGACGACGTTGTTCGCCAGGTAGACGGGGCCCATGATCAGCACGTGCGCGAGGCAGAACAGCGCCCACACCAGCGTGAGGCGCCGATGAAATCGAACTCGATCGGCGGGGTCGGGTAGTTGGCCGCTCTGCGGCTCGAGTCGGAGCTAGCGGCAGATGGGCAGCGAGAGTGGTGACGGGGTGGCCAGGCTGATACCGAAGACCACGGTCAGGGCTGTGTACAGGATCAGCGGCGGCAAGAAGAAGTCTCTGCCCTCGCCGGTGGTTGCGGCCATGGCTGAGAACACGAGGATCAGGCCCGCTGAGATGGCGACGGTGAGAGGTTTGTCGCCGTGCCAGAGCCGGAGACCGGCGATGATCGCTGCAGTCACGATGGCTGCGACGATTCCGGCAACGATGTTGCCGAGTTGGTAACCGATGATGAAGGCGAGGATGGGTGCGCCACCGTCGATGAGGTGTCGGACGGCGCCCACTTCGCGGATCTTCGTTCGCATCCGACGTAAGACTCCGATGGTCTCATCAGTGGTGTCCGGTGGCGGGCTTGCTGCGGCAGTCATGTTGTGTCCTAACGATTGTGGGGGAGCGGTGATGGTTCACAGTTGTGCGGCGACCCCGCGGCCTGCGGTCCGTCCGGAGAACAGGCATCCGCCGAGGAAGCTGCCTTCCAGAGCGCGGTAACCGTGCATCCCGCCACCGCCGAACCCCGCGACTTCGCCCGCCGCGTACAGGCCACCGATGGGAGTACCGTCCGCTCGTAGTGCCCGCGCGCTGAGATCGGTATGAATGCCGCCAAGGGTCTTGCGGGTCAACAGATTGAGTCGAACCGCGATGAGCGGACCAGCCTTGGGGTCGAGAAGTCGATGTGGCGACGCGACTCGCGTGATCCTGTCAGGAAGGTATCTGCGCGCGTTGGCGATTGCCGCCATCTGGTGGTCCTTGCTGAATCTGTTGTCGAGTTGACGGTCACGGGCGGTGACCTCGGCTCGCACGGTGTCCACGTCGAGCAATGCCGACCCGGTGAGGTCGTTCATCGCCACGACCAGGTCGTCAAGGTTGTCGCGCACCAGGAAGTCGACGCCTCGTTGGGTGAACGCCTCGACAGGTCCGGGCACCCCACCGCGGGCTCGTGTGGTCAGGAGCTTGAGGTCTTTGCCAGTCAGGTCGGGGTTCTGTTCCTGGCCCGAGAGACCGAACTCCTTCTCGATGATCTTCTCGGTGCAGATGAACCAGCTGTAGTCGTGCCCGGTGGCCAGAATGGCCTCGGTGGTGCCGAGGGTGTCCGAGCCGGGGTAGATCGGGGCGGGTAGACGTTTGCCGGTGGCGTCCAACCAGAGTGACGACGGTCCGGGGAGGATTCGTATCCCGTGGTTCGGCCAGACCGGGTCGTAGTTGGTAATGCCTTCGGTGTAATGCCACATGCGGTCCTGATTGACCAGACGTGCACCCGCTGCTCCACTGATCTCGAGCATTCGTCCGTCCACATGAGCGGGAACGCCCGATAGCATCCGCTCGGGGAAGGGTCCGAGTCGTGCGGGCCAGTGTTTCCGGACCAACTCCGGGTTTCCGCCGATGCCTCCCGACGTGACGACGACGGCGTCGGCACGAAACTCGAACTCCGACACAGTGGTCCGGTTGGATGCAACGCCCCGTGCAGTAGGCGAGTCCGCAAGTACCCGGCCTCGAACGCCGGTCACCGCTCCGTCTCGTGTGGTGATCTCGTCGACGCAATGCCTGTGGGCGAAGCGGATTCGTCCGCCTGACGCCGCGACGCGATTGGTGAACGCCTCGACCAGCGCTGGGCCGGTGCCCCAGGTGATGTGAAAACGGGGGACCGAGTTGCCCGGCCCCAGTGCTGTTGCGCCGCCACGCTCGGCCCAGCCCACGACCGGAAAGAACGATATCCCCAACTCGGAGAGCCACTGTCGCTTCTCCTCGGCGGCGAAGTGGACGTAGGCTTCGGCCCAGCGCCTCGGCCACGCGTCCTCGTCGGGCCTGTCGAAACCGGCCGTGGCTTGCCAATCGGTCCACGCGAGGTCGAACGAGTCGTGGATTCCCACGCGGCGTTGTTCGGGGCTGTCGACGAGGAACAAACCGCCGAACGACCAGAATGCCTGGCCCCCGATGTTGGCTGCGTTCTCCTGATCAAGGATCAGAACGGACTTGCCGGTGGCCGCAATCTCGGTGGCGGTGACCAGACCCGCCAGTCCTGCTCCGACGACGAGGACGTCGGCCTCTGGTGAATGTGTCATGGGATCTCTCTAGGTGTGCTCGGTGGTTGTCTGTGTGTGCGAGTCGGAAGGTCGTCGTGCACACGGTGCGGTGTCAGACCGCGGGCGGCGGGGTCTCGCCGGGGGTACCGAGGGTTGCTGCGACAGCGGGGCCACCGAATCGCTCGACGAGTGCGGCCTGGTCGGCTTTGGCCTGTGCGTCTACATCTGTTGGGTTGCAGATGGACTCGATCTCGGCGAGGAGCGCTGCGAGCGTCTCCCGGTAGGCCGGGTCGTGTGCCAGATCCTTCGTTTGGTTCGGATCGGTTGCGACGTCGTAGAGTTCGTCGTCGTACCCTACATAGTGGTGCAGGACGTAGTCGCCCTTGCGCAACAGGAACGCGCCGCTGGCCGCCCCCATCGCGTGGTACTCGCTCATGACGGCACGCTCGGGATCGGGTGACTCGGCGATCTGTAGGAGCGATGTTCCTGGCCGCGGTGCGCCGGTAGCGGCGACTCCGGCGGCGTCGAGGATCGTCGGGTAGAGATCGAGGAGGCTCGTCGGGGTGGAGTTGACCGTGCCTGCTTCGACGCCTGGTCCCGCGATGATCAGCGGCACTCCGGCTGATTCGGTGTAGAGCAACGACTTTCCCCACAGCCCACGGCTCCCGACCATGTCGCCGTGGTCGCTGGTGTAAATGACCAGTGTGTTCTCGGCCTGCCCGCTGGCATCGAGTGCGTCGAGAATGCGTCCGACGTTGTGGTCGAGATAGCTCACCAAACCGTAGTAGGCGGCAGCGGCGCGTCGACGCTCCTCCTCGGTGTTGGCGTCGTCGAGGCCCGGTAGGACTCCTGCGAAGGCCTCGACCCACGGGTGACGGGCGTGACCGTGCTCGGGCCGCATGGTCGGGGTGGGCATGTCGTCGGGGTTGTAGAGTTCGAAGAACTCGGGTGGTGCGAGGTAGGGGAAGTGCGGTGCGAGCAGTCCCGAGTACAGTACCCACGGTTCGTCGTGGTTGTGCTCGTCGGCGAGCCACTCGCACGTGCGGTCGGTGACCGCGGCGTCGTAGCGTGTGTAGTCGGATTCCGCGCCACCGGAGAAGGACACCATGAGTGGGGCATTGTCTCTGCGCGGCAACGGGTCTCGTACTGATCCCCAGATCTGTCCGACACCGTCCTTGAGGTGCATCGGCAGGTGCTGCACGTCGAATCCGGTCGGGTCGGTCTCGTTGCGATAGTGCAGCTTTCCGATCGACTCGACGCGCCGCCCGGCTCTCTGTAACTCGTGTCCCCAACTCTCGACGGCGCCGTCGTATCCCATGGCGTTGTCCCAATACCGCGTCTGATGCGGGTACAGGCCGGTGGCGACCGAGGCGCGGGACGGCACGCAGATGGGACTTGCGCAGTAGGCATCGCTGAATCTCGTTCCGCGCGCGGCGAGGCGGTCCATGTTCGGCGTTGCGACGAGCGGATTGCCTGCCGACCCCATGATCTTGGGATTGTGCTGGTCGGACATGATCAGCAACACGTTCGTTGGGGTAGAGGACATGGTTGTCTCACTTCCTTTTGTGGGGCGTGGATTGCGGGTTTTCAGGTCTTCGGTGGAATGACCGAACGGAAAGAGAAGTGCGTGTGTATCAGAGGGCGATGCGGAAGCCGATGTTCCCGCTGCTGCCGTCGGCGGAGTTCGAGGTGCGCGCGGAGACTCGGTAGCGATTGCAGTAGCTGTCGTGGCACATGTGTGAGCCGCCGCGCATGGCCTTTCGGGACTCCGGCGCTTCATGTGGAGTGCCGGAGTGGTCGACGCGCCATGCGTCGGCCGTCCATTCCCAGACGTTGCCGACCATGTTGTAGAGGCCGAATCCGTTGGGCTCGAACGCTTCTACCGGCGCCGTCGATCGGTATCCGTCGGCGGCGGTGTTGCGAGCCGGGAAGGAGCCCCGCCAGATGTTGCACCGAAAGCTCTCGTCCTCGTCGAGCTCGTCACCCCACGGATAGCGCGCTCTGCTCAGCCCGCCTCGTGCGGCGTACTCCCACTCGGCTTCGGTCGGCAGGCGCACACCGGCCCATCGGCAGAAGGCGCGGGCATCGTTCCATGAGACGTGCACGACGGGATGGTCGGCTCTCTCGCTGACATCGCTGCCCGGACCTTCTGGTGCCCGCCAGGTGGCATCGGTGACCGCGCACCACCACGGGGTGCCCTCGGGTCGGGGCGAGGCGCGTCTTAGTGCTGCGGGAAGAAAACCGGCGAAGACGAAGGACCACCCGAAACGCTCTGCGTCGGTGACGTATTCGCTGCTCGTCACGAACTCGTCGAACTCGGCGTTGGTGACGGCGTGTGCGGAGATGGCGAACGCGTCGACCCTCACAGATCTCACCGGGCCCTCTCCGTCGGCGGCGTGGCTCGATGGTCCGTCGTCTCCCATCCAGAAGTCTGTGGTGGGCAGGCTGATCATCTGGTCGCCCGAGAGCGCTTGGCTGCTCGCTCGAATCTGTTGTGGGGCTTCGCGATCACTTCCGATGCTCGGAGTGGGCAGGCGCTGTGGGGTGCAACAAGCTCGGGCACCGCCGTCCGGGCTGTCGAATGCCGCGCACGCTTCCGCATCGAGTTCATGAGTCATTTCGAATCTCTTCCGTGTGCTGACCTAGCCGACTGCCGCGGCAATGGCGGTACAGATACAGGCAACGGCAACCAGTGCTGTGATGGTGGTGAAGTGGACATGCGTAGGTTCGGAGATGCGCCTTGCCAGCATGTGACTGCGTCGAAGACAAAGAAACGCCAGCGCGACGACGCACGAGCCGGCTGCGGCGACGCAGAACGTTGCAGCGACCGGCGCCCTGACGACTGCGGCATGTGCGAGCAGTGAGACGGTTACCACTGCGGTCAGCGTCGTTCGGCGCCAGGCGAGCGCGGTGCGCTCAATGGCCAAACCGGGATCTGCGGGCCACGGAGACTGTGTGGTCATGACACAACCAATGCCAGAACCGCCGCGAGTCCGATGACGACGACCCCGACGGCCACGAGCGGGACGACCAGATTGCCGGGGAGTTCGCTTCCGCGGCGCATGGCGTGGTTCACCCGTTTCCACTGTCGAAAAGCCAAGCAACACAACGCAAGAGCTAGGCATGCGCAGGTGAGGGCTATCGCGCGTCGGTAGTCGGTTGTCGCGAACTGGGCTGCGAGCGACTGAAGGGCGACTCCGCCGGCGAGTAGCCCGAGCGAGGTACGGATCCACGCAAGGAACGTTCGTTCATTGGCGAGCGTGAAGCGGTAGTCGACCACGCTGTCTGCGGGTGTACCGGCCGACGTGGCGTCGTCACTGTCGCACTGCTGCGCAACCATGGATGACCTCTTCGAAAACAGACTTTGTGTCTTGAAGCAGACTTGCTGTCTGAAAACATACGTCATGTATTGAAAGGGGACAAGAGGTCCGTGTCACGTAAGGCGATCACTATGGGCCACACCACAGGGATTCTCGGGTCAGTCGGTACCGCGTCGCCTCGCGGCGGCAAGAGTGAACACGCGCGCTGTTCCGCTCTGGCCTGCCGGCGAGGGACGGGCGTCGAGTGGGCGGTGTTGCGGATGCGGGTATTGAGGTCCCGGTATAGAGAGGTCGGGGTTCCTTGGCTCGAGTAACCGCTGCGGTCAGGAGGCCGGCGACTGGGAATTCGCTGCGTCGAACCCTGACGCCCAGTACCGACCATGTAGCGAGAGGTTGAGGAGCTGGTTGATGATGTCATCGAGCGGAAGGCGCGTCTCCGATTCGAGCCACCACGCCAGCACCGTCGCTATCTCGCCGACCCACGCGCGCGCCAGGATGTCGGGGTCGATGCGCATCTGCACGCCCTCGGCGTCGGATCGGCGAGTGAAGTACTCGGTGACGCGGGCGACGCGATCGTCGACGAAGCGTCGCAAGCCCAGGCCGTCACCTTCTCCGCGCAGGATCACACGGTAGGTGTCCCGCTCCTGCGCGGCGTGGTGAAACAAGGCGGTGATCGCCTGGCCGCTGAATCCGCGGCCGTCCGCGGCGAACACCGGTTCCAGACGTGTCTGCATGTCCGCGATCACGTCGTCGACTATCTGCTCGAAGAGTGCGTCTTTGTCGGTGTAGTGCGCGTAGAAGGTGGCGCGACCCAGGTCTGCTCGGCTGGTGATGTCCTCGACGGTGATCGATGAGTAACCCTGCTCGAGTACCAGCGAGATGAAGGCTTCCCGGAGTTGCCGACGGGTGCGTGCGGTCCGGCGATCTTGAGACGCCACGCGGCCACCCTTCTGCTGAAGGCCGCAGGTGCCCCGATGTGGACTCGGGGGATCTTGTCCGTGCGGCTGGTCACCTCCGTCGATGAGGCTGTGGCCATACTAGGACCCCGACAAACGGAAGGTGCGGGTGGCTACCTGTAGCCCACCGCACCTTCCGTTTGTCGAATCAGTGATGTTCTCCGACTCGGACCGACAAGTCGAGCGTCTGGAAGTACTCGAGCACTCGACGCCGGTGAGAATCAGCGTCCCTCTGCCAGCGATTGTGCCGGCATCGCGACCGCCGACACCACGTGGCAGGCGTCAGCAGCCCGGACGGTCAGCCCCGGATGTCAGTAGTACTGGGGTTTGAACGGCGAGTTGATCGTCTTGAAGTACTGCTGTGCGGCAATCGCCAGAGTCGGGCCGCCGGCAACGATGGTGCCAACGACACCGCCGACGCCTGCTCCGATCGTCAGACCGGGAAGGCAGGCGAGTGGAAGGCTCACAATGCAGCCGATCGCCGCGCCGATGGCCGTTCCGACGAACCCGCCGATGGCAAAGGCCAGACTGATCTGTTGCCCGAATCGAGCCGCCGCTTCGTCGTCGCGCTGCTGGCGGGTCTGCGGCCCGCGAATCTGCTTATCGATCTCTGCGCGGTATCGCTTGACACTTGCGCGGTCGACTGGCCGGGACGCACTCGCCGCACGCACCGGTGTCAGTGTGATGGTGTTGCCTGCAGTCCGGGCCTTGATAGGAAATTCCCGATCGTCCACACGGTAAGCGAGCGGAAAGGTGTAAACGGACGCACCGGACGAATTCTTGATGCTCACCGAATCGTTGGATTTCTCGATGGAACCGCCGCGTATCGAGACGGATACCGTGCCACCAGATGATGAGACGGTGTACCCGACGGGGGTCGTGGCCGAGGCCGGTGCGGTTGCTACGAAGAGTGGCAAAAACAATGCTGCACAAGAAAGTATGCAGATGGTGGCGCGGCGGGTCACTCGCCTCATTCCGATCGGTCGCAGGGCGTCGCTGCGGCTGGGTTTCATGGTCGTCCTTGCCTGTGTGGTGGGCGCAGGTGACCGCGACCACGTGGTCTATATAGGACGTCGCGGTCGTCGGCCGAGAATCTGCGGAGTGATTGTGTGAGTGGTCGGACAAAAATGTTGCGAAAACGTTTCAGACCATATGTCAAAGAAGTGCATAACAGGTGAGGCGTGCGGAATTTTTGTGACTGGTGTGACGGAGTTCGCTGAAGTGTTGTCTTTCTGTTATGTATTTGTAGTCCGGTCGGGTTACGCCTCTCGGCGCTAAATGGAGGCTGGCGATGGTGTTCACCCGGTGCGGGCATGACAAGCTAGACGCCGTGGCGAATGAGACGGGACATCACTACGGCGACGACATCGAAGCAGTCCTCATCACCGAGGAACAGATCAAGGCGCGAACGGCGGAGCTGGCGCAGTCGGTGGCCGCGCGCTACACCGATCTGCACGACGACCTTGTCCTGATCGGCGTCCTCAAAGGCGCGATCATGTTCATGACCGACTTCGCCCGAGCGCTGCCTATCCCGTCACAGATGGAGTTCATGGCCGTGTCGAGCTACGGGTCGGCAACGTCGTCGTCGGGCGTCGTGCGCATTCTCAAGGATCTCGACCGCGACATCGCCGGCCGCGACGTGCTGATCGTCGAGGACATCATCGACTCGGGACTCACGCTCTCCTGGTTGATGAAGAACCTCGCCACCAGGCAGCCGCGGTCACTTGCGGTGTGCACACTGCTGCGTAAGCCCGAAGCGGTCCGGTCTCCGGTCGAGGTCGCCGACATCGGCTTCGACATTCCCAACGAGTTCGTCGTCGGGTACGGCCTCGACTACGCCGAGCGTTACCGCGACCTGCCCTTCATCGGCCGTCTGCGCCCGTCGGTCTACCAGAAGTAGCGGTGGCCGCAGGCCGCGCCGACAAAACGGGAACGGTTTCACCTGCGTGATCGTTGACCGGTAGCCTCATATGTGTACGACCGAACCCTTGGGTGGCGTTCACATCGTTGTAGAACCGATGGGAAGGACAGTGGTAACGGCGCCGGGCGGCCCCACGCGTGGCCTGGACCTCCACCAATGCGCATGAACCGAAAGACAGTCTTCCGTAATCTCGCAATCCTGGCGGTGATCGTGCTCGCCCTTTGGGGCTGGAGCGCGATGCGCAGCGGCGATCGCGGCTACACCGGGGTCGACACCTCTGTCGCGTTGACTCAGCTCAACACGAAGAACACCAAGTTCATCCAGATCGACGACCGCGAGCAGCAGTTGCGGATCGAGACCAAAGAGCCGGTCAAGGTCGACGGCCAGGACGTCAGCAAGATCTCGACGAAGTATCCGGCTTCCGCGGGTGAGCAGGTCTTCGATTCGGTCAAGTCGACGGGGGCCGGCTATCAAACGAACGTGACAGAGCAGTCGGTGTTCTGGCAGATCATGATCTTCCTGTTGCCGATGCTGTTGCTGTTCGGACTGTTCTTCTTCGTCATGAACCGCATGCAGGGCGGCGGCAAGGGCGGCGTCATGGGCTTCGGCAAGTCGAAGGCCAAGCAGCTGTCCAAGGACATGCCCAAGACGACGTTCGCCGACGTCGCCGGTGCCGACGAGGCCGTCGAAGAGTTGTACGAGATCAAGGACTTCCTGCAGAATCCTACGCGCTACCAGGCACTCGGCGCGAAGATCCCGAAGGGCGTGCTGCTCTACGGGCCCCCCGGCACCGGCAAGACTCTGCTCGCGCGAGCCGTCGCGGGCGAGGCCGGCGTTCCGTTCTTCACCATCTCCGGTTCCGACTTCGTCGAGATGTTCGTCGGTGTCGGTGCCTCGCGCGTGCGCGACCTCTTCGAGCAGGCCAAGAACAACAGTCCGTGCATCATCTTCGTCGACGAGATCGACGCCGTCGGCCGTCAGCGCGGAGCCGGACTAGGCGGCGGACACGACGAACGCGAGCAGACTCTCAACCAGCTACTCGTCGAGATGGACGGATTCGGCGACCGCTCGGGCGTGATCCTCATCGCTGCGACCAACCGCCCAGACATCCTCGACCCGGCGCTGCTGCGTCCCGGCCGTTTCGACAGGCAGATCCCCGTCGGCAATCCCGACATCGCGGGCCGTCGAGCGATCCTGAAGGTGCACGCCAAGGGCAAGCCCATCGCCGAGGACGCCGATCTCGACGGCCTTGCCAAGCGCACTCCGGGAATGTCGGGAGCCGACCTCGCCAACGTCGTGAACGAGGCGGCGTTGCTCGCCGCCCGCGAGAACAAGACCGTCATCACCGCGGAGATGCTCGAGGAGGCGGTCGACCGCGTGATCGGCGGGCCACGTCGCAAGAGTCGGATCATCAGCGAGCACGAGAAGAAGGTCGTGGCCTATCACGAGAGCGGCCACACCCTCGCCGCCTGGGCGATGCCCGATCTCGATCCGATCTACAAGGTCACGATCCTTGCTCGCGGACGCACCGGCGGTCACGCGCTCGCAGTGCCCGAGCAGGACAAAGACCTGATGACCCGGTCGGAGATGATCGCTCGACTCGTCATGGCCATGGGTGGTCGTGCGTCAGAGGAACTCGTCTTCCACGAGCCGACCACGGGCGCATCGTCGGACATCGACCAGGCCACCAAGATCGCGCGCGCGATGGTCACCGAATACGGCATGAGTGCGAAGCTCGGCGCGGTTCGGTACGGCCAGGAGCAGGGCGATCCGTTCCTGGGCCGCAGCATGGGTGCCCAGAGCGACTACTCGGCCGAGGTCGCAAGCGAGATCGACGACGAGGTGCGTCGCCTGATCGAGGCGGCCCACACCGAGGCGTGGGCCATCCTCTCCGAGTACCGCGACACCCTCGACGTGCTGGCAAGCGACCTCCTCGAGAAGGAGACGCTCACCCGCAAGGACCTCGAGCGAATCCTCGCCGATGTCGAGAAGCGTCCCCGGATCACCACCTTCAACGAGTTCGGCGAGCGGACCCCGAGCGACAAGCCGCCGGTGAAGACCCCAGGCGAGTTGGCCATCGAGCGCGGCGAGCCGTGGCCTCCTCCTCCGCCGGAGCCGGTGCGCGAGCCGGTCGGAGCCGGGAGCGCACCCGGCGGCGGTGCCCCGACGGGTTACGCGGGTGGGCAGCAGCCCTACTACGGAGCGCCTCATCCGGGGCAGGGGTATGGCCAGCCATATCCGCAACAGGGTTACCCACAGGGTCCGCAGAGCGGTGGCACACGACCCGATTACGGCGCCCCGCGCGACTGGTCAGCCCCGGGCTGGCCACCCCAGTCGCAGGGATACCAGCCGGGCGTCAATCAGCCGGGGGCGAACCAGCAGCCGGGATATCCGCAGAACGGAAATCCCAACGGCGCGAACGGAAATCAGCCGAACGGTTATGGCTACGGAAACGGTTCCTACGGGGGGCAACGCGGCGCCGGCCACAACGGTGGCGGGCAGCATCGTGACGATGCGGGCAACGGTTCGCAGCACAACGGTTCACACGGGGCCGGTCAACACGGAGACGGAGCCTGAGGGTCGGATCGATGACTATCAGCGAGGGCCACGACATCGCGGCTCACGACGGAACGTCGCGCGAACTGATGACTGACGGGGGACGCTTCTTCGATCAGGAACGCGCTGAGGCGGCCGTGCGGGAGTTGCTGATCGCAGTCGGCGAGGATCCCGATCGGGAGGGGCTACAGCGCACCCCGACCCGCGTCGCCAACGCGTACCGCGAGATGTTCGCAGGCCTCTACACCGACCCGTCGGAAGTCCTCGCCACGACATTCGACGAGGACCACGACGAGTTCGTGCTGGTCAAAGACATCCCTATGTACTCGACATGCGAGCACCATCTCGTCTCCTTCCACGGCGTCGCGCACGTCGGCTACATCCCGGGGCCGACCGGGCAGGTGACCGGGCTGTCGAAGCTGGCGCGGGTCGTCGACCTCTACGCCAAACGTCCGCAGGTGCAGGAGCGGTTGACCAGCCAGATCGCGGACGCGCTTGTACGTCGGCTCAATCCGCGCGGGGTGATCGTGGTGATCGAGGCCGAGCATCTGTGCATGGCGATGCGCGGTATCCGAAAGCCGGGCGCACGCACGACGACGTCCGCGGTGCGCGGGATCTTCAAGACCAGCGCCGTTTCGCGCGGCGAGGCACTCGACCTCATCACCCGGTGACAGTCCATCCGGTCGGCGCCGACACCGACGATGGCGCGCGCACACAGGTGATGGGCGTCGTCAACGTCACTGCGGATTCGTTCTCCGACGGTGGCCGATATCTCGATCCGCAGCGCGCAGTCGAGCATGGGTTGCGTCTACTCGCCGACGGTGCCGACATCGTCGACGTCGGCGGTGAGTCGACTCGTCCGGGCGCGGTGCGCGTCGACGAGGCGGTCGAGATCAAGCGCGTGGTACCGGTGATCTCCGCACTCGCAGCGAACGGTGTGCAGGTCTCGGTCGACACGATGCGCGCAGGCGTCGCGGCTGCCGCCATCGACGCGGGAGCCACGATCGTCAACGACGTCTCGGGCGGTCGCGCCGATCCCGGCATGGCAGCGCTTCTCGCCGACGCCGGACTGCCCTGGATTCTGATGCACTGGCGACCTGCTGCCGCCGAATCGGATGCAGGTCGACGCTTCACGCACCGCGTCGACGACACGGGTGGTTATCGCGACGTGGTCGCCGAGGTGAGTCGTGAACTCCTCGGACAGGTCGACGCCGCCGTCGCCGCCGGTGTCGACCCGGACAACATCATCCTCGATCCCGGGTTGGGATTCGCCAAGACGGCACAACATAATTGGGCGCTACTCAACGCCCTGCCGACGTTGGTCGGGCTCGGCTTCCCCGTGCTCGTCGGGGCGTCGCGCAAGCGCTTTCTCGGCACTCTGCTCGCCTGCTGCGATGGTCACGACCGTGCGCCGGAGGGCCGCGAGATCGCGACCGCGTCGATCAGCGCGCTCGCCGCGGTCAACGGTGCCTGGGGAGTGCGCGTACACGACGTCGCAGCCAATCGTGATGCGGTGACCGTTGCCGCTGCGTGGCGGACCGGCGGGCGTGACCGGCACACCGTGCGACGGGAGCATCGAGATGGCTGACCGAATCGAACTGCGTGGTCTGCGTGTACGCGGTCACCACGGCGTCTTCGATCACGAGCGCCGCGACGGACAGGATTTCATCATCGACGTCACGCTGTGGGCCGACCTCCGGATCGCGGCGGCATCGGACGACCTCGCCGACACCATCGACTACGGGACGCTCGCGCAGCAGATCCATGACGTCGTCGCCGGCGACCCGCGCAACCTGATCGAGGCCGTCGGCGGCGAGGTCGCCGAACGGATCATGCTCGACGACCGCATCCACGCTTGCGAGGTGGTGGTACACAAGCCGTCGGCGCCCATCCCGCTCGATTTCGCCGACGTCGCCGTCGTGACCCGTCGGTCCCGAAAGTCGGCGGGCGGTGTGCGATGACCCGCGCCGTACTGTCCGCGGGCACGAACCTCGGCGACCGCGAAGCGCGGCTACGCGAGGTCGTCGAGGCGTTTGCCGACGACCTCGTCGCGGTGTCGAGCATCTATTCGACGGCACCATGGGGCGGCGTCGAACAACCCGACTTCTACAACATCACGCTCATCGTCGACGCCCCCGTCTCTCCGCGGGACTGGCTGGAGCGGGGATTCGAACTCGAGCGCGCCGCCGACCGCATCCGTGCGGTGCGGTGGGGTCCGAGGACGCTCGACGTCGACGTGATCTGTGCAACCGACCCTGCGGGGAACCCGATCGTCGACGACGACGCCACGCTGACCCTGCCCCATCCGCGAGCCGCCGAGCGTGCGTTCGTGCTGGTGCCGTGGCTGGAGATCGAGCCCGAGGCGACGTTGTGGACCCCGCACGGTGTGCGGCGGGTCGTCGACCTCGCGGCTGCGCTCCCCGCTGCCGAGCGTGCGGGCGTGCACCGGCTGTCGCCGGAGCGTGAGCGGTTCGGGAGCGAGGTGACACCGTGACCACGCCGCGCCCGTCGACGCCGCCGGAGGACGAGGAGCCCGGCCTCGGCCCGACCCGCCCGCGCGATCTCCTGATCATCGCGGTGTTCGTGGCGGTCGTGGCGTGGATTCTGGTTCGCTACAACTACTCGGCGCTGCCGCCGCTGCCGCTGCTCGCCGGCATCGTCCTGTACGTTCTCGCCGCGATCGAGACGGCGATGGCATTCGTCGTGCGCGCACGCGTCGCCGACCGCCAGGTCGGACGAGCGCGTGGGCAACTGCATCCACTGACGGCTGCCCGGGTGCTGGCGCTCGCCAAGGCGTCGGCGATCCTGGGCGCAGTGGCCGTTGGCGTGTGGGTGGGGATGCTGGTGTTCCTATGGAGTCAGCATGGTGTGACTGCTGCCGAGCACGACAGACCCGGTGCGATCGTCGGGGCGTTCGGCGGACTCGTCCTGGTCGCTGCGGCACTGTGGCTCGAGTACTGCTGCCGTGCACCTGACGACCCGACCGACCAGCCGACTGAGCCGCGTACAAACGGTCATCCCGGGCCCGCGTGAGTCGGCTGAGCGCTTCTTCGCGCGCCAATCGTGACTCTCCGTACCAGCCTCGCGGTCGTGCGGGCTGTCAGAGGGTAAGTTCACGAGCATGACGACCTCGACTGGCCGTGCCGCCGACACACGCCGTTCCGGTCGCGTCGGGCAGTGGTTGGTGGGTCTTCTGATCGTGCTGGCCGTGGTGGCCAGCGTGCTGATGCTCTTCACCGACCAGATCTCGGTGCTCGGATCGCTGGCGGTGATCGCCGCGCTGTGGGCTGCGGTGATCGCTGCGATCCTCGTGACGCGCTACCGCAGGCAGGCAGAGAGCGCCGAGAGCAAGAGTCGTGATCTCCGGCTGGTCTACGAGTTGCAGCTCGAGCGCGAGATCGCGGCGCGCAGACAGTACGAACTCGATGTCGAGTCGACGATTCGTAAAGAGATCAGCGACGAGGCAGGCGTCGAACTCGCGGAACTCAAGGCACAGGTCCTCGCTCTGCGCTCGAGCCTGGAGATGTTGCTCGGCGAGTCGCTGCCCGACCAGCGTGCTGCGCTTCCCAACGAGAAGCTCCGTGAGTTGGCATCGGGACTCGGGGGTGTGGGAGCCCAGACGGATCATGCGCCGACCGGGTACGCTGGCGGATCCGGATATCCCGGCGGCTATGGCGCCACCGACTACACCGCACACGATGACGGGGCTGTGGCCGCCCGCGACTTCGAGCAGACCGCTCCAGGCGCCGAACATCGCCGTCGCGACTCCTATCCGTTCGACGCGCCGCGGCGTTTCGGTACCGATGTCGATCCCAACGAAATGACCGAGGTCCTGCCCATCGTTCCCGGCGACGCACCAATTTCCGGTCGTATCGCCACCGAGGTACCGCTCGACGAGATCCGCGCAGAGGGGATCCGCGCAGAGGAGATTCACGCAGAGGAGATTCACGCGGAGGAGGTCGAGGCCGTCGACGAGCCGTTCAACGCCGAGACCGTCGCGCCGACCGGCATCTCCGCGGAAGAGACCGGCGCAGAGGAGGTCGTCGTCGACGTGGTCGACGATCAGCCGCGCGCGCCGTACTCGGCAGGCTTCGCCGGGGCGCCGGTGGCGTCGGGTCCGACCTCGGCTGCGCCGTTCTCGGGTGGCTTCTACGTGTCCGCGGCGGAGGCGGTTGGGGTGCCGGAGCAGGACTCGGATGCCGAGCCCGCCACACGGGAAGCCTCGGATTCTGCTGTGGAAGAGGCCGGTTCACAAGAGCCCGCTTCGACGGGCTCCAGCCCTGAAGCATCCGGCCCAGAAGTGTTCAGCCCAGAAGGGTCGGGCCCAGAAGGGTCGGGCACAGAAGGGTCGGGCACGGAAGCTGCTATCTCAGAAGACTCGGCGCGCGCGGAGTCGGCCGGACGTCACGAGACCGGCGACGACGGTGCACCCGCGAACTCCTACGGCGGTGGTCGACGTCGTCGCGAGGACGAGGAGGACCACGACGCCGCCCACACCGCGGGGTTGCCCGTCGCGGAGTTGCTCAACCAGCTTCGCCAGTCGCCGCGCGGCAGCGGCGGCGGACGTCGTCGTCGCGAGGACTGACTCCCGGCCACCAGAGGGTGACCCGCCTCACAGGCATTGGCCCGACGCTGCGTCGAGCGCCTAGCATTGCGATGCACGTCCGGTACCCGCGCACCAGTCGGGACTGGAACGATCTGGGAGGACACCGGTGACCTCACCGAACGGCGATCCCGCCGTGTCGAGTCAGCCGCCCCGCGACGCGGGGCGAGCAGGGCATCCCGGATCCTTCTCCACCGAGTTCGCAGGCGTCAGTAATCTTCCCACCCCTGCTCGGCTGACCATCGGGATCATCTCGGCCGGCCGTGTCGGCACCGCGCTCGGCGAGGCGCTCGAACGTGCCGGCCATGTCGTCGGTGCGGTGGTCGCCCGGTCGCAGGACTCCCGGCGCCGTGCTGCGCAACGCCTACCCGAGTCACAGATCCTCGGGCTACCCGATGTGGTCGCACGATCGGAACTCCTGATCATCGCGGTACCCGATGACAGCATCTCCGACGTCGTCGCCGACATCGTGGACAGCGGACGGCTACGCCCGCGCACGCTCGTCCTGCACACAGCGGGTGCACACGGCGTCGACATCTTGGCACCGCTCACCGCGCTCGGTGCCCTTCCGCTCGCCGTCCACCCCGCGATGACGTTCGTCGGCACCGACGACGACACCACCCGGCTGCCGCAGGCCTGTTTCGGTGTCACGGCGTCCGACGAAGTCGGCCTCGCCATCGCATCGGCGCTCGTGCTCGAAATGGGTGGTGAGCCGGTGCGGATCGCCGAGGCCGACCGCACGCTGTATCACGCGGCACTTGCACACGGGGCGAATCATCTTGTCGCGCTTGTCAGCGATGCCGTCGTGGCCATGAACGCGGCAATCGAGGGCAGCGAAGGGGAGTCGGGTCGCGCCACCGCGACGGTCGACGGCACGTCCGAGCGGTTGGCCGAACGCATTCTCGCGCCATTGGTCACCGCGGCGCTGAGCAATGTGCTCGACCTCGGACCCGCAGCCCTGACCGGTCCTGTGGCCAGGGGCGACGCGCAGGCTGTGGCCGACCACCTCGATGCTCTCCGTGCACTGCCCGGCGGGCGACGCCCCTACGCGATCGCCGAGGCCTATCGCATCCTGGCCCGCCGAGCGGCCGACTACACCGATCCTCCCACGTCTCTCCTTGACGTCCTGGAGAGCTGAATGAACACCGAACCGATGCCGCTGCCTGTTGTTGAGCAACGCCTTTCGCGTCAAGTCAGAGGAGAACGATGACCGCGCCGTTGAGTCCGGACGCCTACACCCGAGGTGAGTTGACGGTGCATCGCGACCCCGCCACGCTCCGCCGGGTGAGCCAGGCGTTGCGTCGCGCGGGCAGGCGCGTGGTGCTGGTGCCGACGATGGGTGCCCTGCACGCAGGGCACCTGCAGTTGGTCGACGCCGCAAAGAGCGTCGGTAACGCGGTGGTCATCGTCTCGATTTTCGTCAATCCGCTGCAGTTCGGCGAGAACGAAGACCTCGATGCGTATCCGCGCACCTTCGACAACGACGTCGAGCTATTGCGTTCGGCCGGTGTGGAACTGGTATTCGCGCCGACCGTCGACGACATGTATCCACTCGGCCCGCGCACCACGATCGTGCCGGGACCCGCGGGCGACATCCTCGACGGCGCTGCTCGCCCGGGGCACTTCGCCGGCATGCTCACCGTCGTGTGCAAGCTTCTCAACATCGCTGTTCCGCACGCAGCCTTTTTCGGCGAGAAGGACTATCAGCAGCTGGTGTTGATCGCGCAGATGGTCGCCGACCTCAACCTGGACGTCGACATCGTCGGTGTGCCGACGGTGCGTGAGGCGGACGGTCTCGCGTTGTCGTCGCGCAACCGCTATCTCACGCCGGAGCAGCGCGAGATCGCCACCACGTTGTCGGCAGCGCTCACCGCGGGCGCCCATGCCGCGCCCGGCGGCAAGGACGCGATCCTCGCTGCCGCTCAGGCGGTTCTGTCGACGTCTCCGGACATCGAGCTCGATTACCTCGCACTGCGCGATCGCGCTCTCGGAGAGGCACCGGACAAGGGCGAGGGCCGGCTCCTGGTCGCCGCACGCCTCGGTGCTGCCCGACTGATCGACAACGTCGGGGTGTCGATCGGCATCCAACCGGAGGACATCGGGAGCCCCGATGCGTACTGATCTACCCGACGTCGAGCACCGGATTCACGTCGAGATCACCCCGCCACAGACTCTGCAGCCCGCCCGTCATGCACGCCAACACAGAGGAATGACAGCATGTTTCGCACCATGATGACGTCGAAGATCCACCGGGCGACCGTCACCCAGGCCGATCTGCACTACGTCGGTTCGGTGACCATCGACGCCGATCTGCTCGACGCGGCAGACCTTCTCGAGGGTGAGCAGGTCACCATCGTGGACATCACCAATGGCGCACGCCTGGAGACGTACGCCATCGCTGGTGATCGCGGCACCGGGGTCATCGGGATCAACGGCGCAGCAGCGCATCTCGTTCATCCCGGAGATCTCGTGATCATCATCGCCTACGGCATCCTCGACGAGGCCGAGGTGCGTGAGTACAGCCCTCATGTCGTGTTCGTCGACGAGGCCAATCGGGTGGTCGAGAACGGCACCGATCCCGCGCATGCACCAGACGGTTCGGGACTCCTCGACCCGCGTCACCCCGAAGCGGATTCGGTGCGAACCGATTTCGCCGAGACCGGGGTGTAGGTTCGCGCAGATGTTACTCACCGTCGAGGTCGGGAACACGAACATCCATCTGGGGGTGTTCGCGGGTTCGGGTGATCACGCCACGCTGGTACGCGACTGGCGGATTCACACCGACCCGCACCTGACCGCCGACGAACTGGCCATGACGATCCGCGGATTGCTCGGCACTGACATCGAGCAGATCACCGGCGTAGCAGCGTTGTCGACGGTGCCCTCGCTGTTGCGCGAGCTGCGGGTCATGGTGTCGCGATACTACGAGGGCGTGCATCACGTACTCCTGGAGCCCGGTGTCCGCACGGGTGTGCCGCTCCTGGTCGACAACCCCAAAGAGGTCGGTACCGATCGCGTCGCGAACTGTCTTGCGGCACACCACATCTACGGCGGACCGTGCATCGTCGCGGCGTTCGGTACCGCCACTGTGGTCGACGCGGTGTCGGCGAAGGGGGAGTTTCTCGGCGGAGCCATCGCGCCGGGTGTCAATCTCGGCGTCGAGGCGCTCGCCGAACACACGGTGACCGTACGTCGGGTCGAGCTCATGCCGCCGCGCAGCGTGCTGGGTAAGAACACCGTCGAGGCGTTGCAGTCGGGAATCCTGTACGGATTCGCGGGCCAGGTCGACGGCCTCGTCGACCGGATCCGTGGCGGCGTCGACGGCTTCGGCGGGCGCGACGTCACGGTCGTTGCAACCGGATCACTCGCACCACTGATCTTTCCCGAGAGTCGCACGCTCACCACGCATCACTCATATCTGCCCCTCGAAGGGCTGCGACTGGTGTCCGAGCGCGCGAAGCAGCAGGGACGTGCCCGCGGCAGTCGGTGACGCCCGCGGGTGGAGCAGCCCTCGCCCCTCCGGCATCCACTGTTCGTCGGGCACCCGCGAGGATTTTTGTGCACGCCTGCGCAAAAGCCCTCGCCGATCTGGTCTACAGCCGCGCACTGTGGCACACTTGTCGCCGTGATCAAGAGTTGTCAGGAGTGTTGTCAGGGCTGAGTCCGCGTATGCGGCTGCCCTTCGTCGACGCCCCCGCTCGTTTCGATCATTCCCGAGGTATCTCTCATGACCGCATCGGTCCAGATCCGTACGCTCACCCAGTCATCGGTCACCCAACTGCCGGTCACCCGAACTGTCTCCAACGCCCCGCTCTCGCTCCAGGCCACCGACTACCGCGCGGCGATCGCCGCGGGCGCCGTGCCGGTCGATATCCGCGGTCATCGCAAGCGTCGTCTCGACGGCGCTCTGCTCGGTGCGCTGGCGGTCGACGCAGCTGAGGCCCTCGACCTGCTGACCCCCGGCTCGCCCTCAGCGCTGCGCACGGCGACCGCCGACCGGCGGTGGATTCTGGTCAGCGAGGACGGCCACGAGGCCGAGTGGCTGACGTGGCACCTACAGGCACGCGGCGTCACCAATGCCGTCTTCGTCGTCGGCGGATTCCGGCGATTGCGCCGCGAGGGGATCAACGGCCAGATCAGTGCGGGAGAACTGGCGGTATTTTCCGCGCACTGATTCGGTCGTCTTGTCGAAATCGGCCATCCGGCGTCGTTTACGCCATGCTTTGACGTCCGTTGTTCACACCGTCGTGTGACCTGGATAACATGACAGGTGCGGCGTGGCAGTGCGGTCATCGCGTCTTCTGCCGCGGGCACTGGAGGACGTGGGAGTTGACATGGCACATGGGGCGTCTGGACGACCCGTGGCTCGTGATCCGATCGCCTTCACCACCGATGGCCTCGGCGACGAATCCGCGGTTCGGTGGGAAGAGTTCACCAGCAGAACCTTTCTGCCGCTGCACGCAAAAGTCCTCGGTGACGAGCGGCTCGACGCGACGGGAACGGTGGCCGCGATCGGCTCGCTGCGTATCATGTCGTTGCGAGTGGGGTCGCACATCGTCGAGACATCGGGCAAATTTGTATCCGACGACGGCGTGCCCGCCACGTTGATCACGATCACCCTCAAAGGCCATACGTTTCTGTTCACCGACGGGCGGACCCACTTCGCCACGGACGATCGGCTATTGGTGACGAGCCTCGATCGCCCGTTCGTCAGTGGCTTCGGGGAGGACACCGAAGCTCTGGCTGTCGTCGTTCCGACGCCACTTCTGCGCCGCTCGACGGGTGTGCCCATCGGGGTGACCCCGCACGTCATCGACATCGGAAACAACTTTGCCGGGGCCGCTTTGAGAACGCGTTTGATCGCCGCGACGCGCGATCCGGCGACCGAGTCGCTCGCCGAGGACGACCTGGTGGAACTCATCTCCACTGTCCTCGCGCCACGCCCGGAGCCGGCCGTTTACAACCATTTCGACCGAGCACGTGACTACATTGCGGCCAATCTCTCCGATCCAGGTCTGACTGCACCACATGTGGCACGTGCCGTCGGCATCAGTGAACGGCACCTGTCCCGAATCTTCGCCGACGCGCACACCAGTGTTCCCAAATATGTGCGTGAGCAACGTCTTCTACGCTCCAGGGGGATGCTGCTCGGGGCCCATGACGGGTTGACCGTGGCCCAGATCGCGGTTCGCTGCGGTTTCGGTTCGGTCGGCAGCTTCTCGCGGACGTACCACGCGAGGTTCGGACGTAGACCCGATGACATACTGCGCGACAACGCACGTCGTCGTGCGCTTCGGGGCGAGCGCTGAACGAGGAACTCGTGGAACGGCTTTGGCATCCGGTCTAGTCCTCCGGTGATCAGACATCGTGGCTGATTTCGGCCAACCTCGCCCCATCTCCTTTCACTTTCAATGTGCCCCGCATCACACTCGAGAACAGAAACGAGCTGCCGCCGTCGCCGGCGTCGGCCGGAGGTTTCAATCAGAGGAGTGTCGATGACCGTAATTGATTCCACCAAAACGTCTGTGCGGAAGCAGATTCCGACACCCGAGCCGGGGCTGACCGTTGACGATTTCCTGGAGCGTGCGCGCGGGCTCAGGGATAGGCTGCGCGAGGAACAAGCCGACACCGAGCGACGCACCCGCTGCTCGCAGGAGATGCACGAGGAGTTCATACGGCTCGGCTTCTACCGGATGCTGCAGCCGGCTGCTCTCGGTGGCTACGAACTGTCCATTCAAGATTTCCTACGCGTGATAGTCGAGGTCGGTCGCGGGTGTCCGTCGACCGCATGGTGTCTGTGTCTGGGCTCTGCTCACGTGGTCAACCTCGCGGGGTTGTTCGATGCCGACGTTCAAGCTGAGGTCATGGGGGCCGACGGACATTTCATCGCGCCCTCCCGGGTGGTTCCGTCGGTAACCGCGACCCCGGTCGACGGTGGCTGGGAACTCAACGGACTCTGGGACTATTGCTCGGGCGTTCCCTACTCCACCCACGTCTTCAATGCGGTGATGATCATGCCGACCGACGGTGGCCGCCCGCATCCGGGCCTCGCGCTGGTGCCACGTGACAAGTACGAGATCGTCGACGACTGGGGCACGTTGATCGGTCTCAAGGGTAGTGGTTCCAACTCCGTCATGGTCGACCACTGTGTCGTCGACCATGGATACGTCCTCGATATCGACATCAACGCCATTCGTCCGGATCAGACCTACGGGCTCGAGCTGTACGGCAATCCGATGTACATCGGGCCGATTCAGCCGTTCTTCTTCGCCGAGCTGCTCGCCGTCGCATTGGGTATGACCAAGGCGATGTTCGACGAGTTCGCTGCGACGATGCCGGTGAAGAAGACGATGTGGCCACCGATGGCCGTGCGCGCCGAGGACTCCTTCTACCGGCAGTGGTATGGCGAGGCCACCACGCTGATCGATCAGGCCGAAGCCTGCCTGCTCAGCGTCACCGCAGCCTACGCCCAACTGTGCGACGAGTCGGCGGCAACCGGCCGGCCGATCACCATCGCCGAGAATCAGCGCCTGGTGTCGCTGGCCATCCAGGCGGGCAAGGTGCTCACCGAAGCGATGGATCTGATGGCTCGGGTGACCGGGTCCAGCGCGATGAAAGACGGCACTCGCACGCAACGGTATTGGCGAGACTTCACCATGTACCGCAGTCACGTCGCGCAGACCATTCGCGAAGCCACCGCGAGTGGCTACGCCGTTGCCGCACTCGCCGAGGCGAACGCCTGATGCGCGCGGCACTCTGGCACGGAAACGGCCGTCACGTCGAGGTCGATGATGTGAACCTGCCCGCTCCCGGCCCGCATGAAGTGGTTGTCGACACCACCGCGGTGGTCGCCTGCATCACCGACGTCATCGCCTTCGACAATCCTCCGTTCCCGCCCGGCGCCCACATTCCGCAGATTCCCGGTCACGGGGGAGTGGGCATCGTGTCGGCCGTGGGCTCCGACGTCAGTCGTGTACGGGTAGGTGACACCGTGCTCGCATCAGCCAACCCGTGGTGTGGTGTCTGTTACGCATGTCTACGAGATCGACCGGACATGTGCGGTGAACTGTCCTTCATCGGACCCGAGATCGAGCTCGCCCGAACGGGTTCCACGGTCGCGCACTCTTACCTCGGGTCCTACGCCGAACAGATGTTGACCAGGGAAATCCAGGTGGTCCCGCTGACCACCGGCGTATCCCATCAGGCACTGGCCGTCCTCGCTGACGGCGGCGCAGGTGGCGTGGGTGGAGCGTTCAACGTCGCACCGGTCACCGCGGGAGCCAGCGTCGCGGTTGTCGGGTGTGGCATGACGGGGCTCGCGTACCTGCAGAGCGCCCGTGTTCTCGGCGCAGAAACGATCATCGCCATCGATCCACTCGCGCATCGTCGGGAGCTTGCCGAAAAGTTCGGCGCCACACACACCTTCGACGCCAACGACACCGACCTCGTCGAGAAGGTCAAAGAGGTGGCAGGCAGCTATCCGGCACTCTTCGGTGACAAGCGCGGCGTCGAGTTCGCGTTCGAGGCCGCAGGTGACGCCACCGCCATGGGTACCGCGATGGCCATCACCCGCCCGACGGGTCATGTGGTCCTGGCCAGCGTCACCAAGGATTTCCTCACTGCGACACTGCCGATCAGCGCTTTCGACGCCGCGATGAACGGCAAGCAGATTCACGGCTGCCAGTGGGGGCAGACGAACCTGTTGCGAGACATCCCGGTGTGGACGAGGCTTCTCGAACGCGGTGAACTGGACTTCGATTCGATGGTGTCGACCACCGTGGGCCTCGACGCCATCGACGGAGCCCTCGATCAGGTGGCCGCCTGCGAAGTCGTCGCAGCTGTTGTGGAGCCGCGACGATGACCGCACTCGACGTCCGGGCAGATGCCGCCCGGCCACCTCGCGACCAGTTCGATTCGAACCTGTTCCGCGATGTTCTCGGGCGATTCTGTTCCGGCGTCGTGGTGATCACCGCGTCCAGCAGTGGCGAGAACGTCGGCATGACCTGCCAGTCGTTTATGAGTATGTCGCTGGACCCTCCGCTGGTGGCCTTCGCGCCTGCGGCCACGTCGTCGACCTATCCGACGATTCGGGATAGCGGATCGTTCGCGGTGAACGTGCTGTCCAGCACGCAATCGGCGACCGCCCTGGGCTTCGCACGCCGTGGTATCGACCGATTCGCCGATGCGCGATGGCATCTCGGTGTAACGGGCGCTCCGCTGCTCGATGATGCCGTCGCTCACATCGAGTGCGAGCTGTACGCCGAGCACACCGTCGGTGACCATTACCTGTCCGTCGGACGGGTGTTGGCGCTCGACGGCCACCCCGATGCCGAGCCGTTGTTGTTCTTCCGCAGTGCTTTCGGCGCCTGGAGCGCGACATCTCAGAACGCCGGATCACACAGCGCCACATCACAGAGCGCCACATCACACGGCGCGACATCGCATGAGGAGCGATCATGAGTGTTTCCGTCACCGACCCGGCCGCCGACGAAGCGTGCGGCCCGTCACGCACGGTGCGTGCAGCGGTCGCTGCCACCATCGGCGCGCCGTTGACTGTCGAGGAGGTGGAGGTCGGAGCTCCGGCCGCGGGCGAGCTTCGGATCGAGCTGACCGGCAGCGGTATCTGCCACACGGATCTCAGTGCGCGCGACGGACAGTTTCCGGCACAGTTCCCGATCGTGCTCGGCCACGAGGGAACCGGAACCGTCACGGCGGTGGGAGAGGGCGTCGACGACGTCGGAGTCGGTGATCGGGTGGTGCTGACAATCGATCACTGCGGACAGTGTCGAAGCTGCGACCGCGGTCGGTTCTGGGCGTGCGCCAACGCCTTCGGGATGAACGTCGCGGGTGGTCGAGCCGACGGCACAACGGCGTTCACTCTGGACGGCAACCCGATCCATTCGCACTGGTTCGGTCAATCCTCATTCGCTGCAACGATTCTTGCGCCCCGATCGACTGCGGTGGTCGTGGCCGATGACGTGCCTGCCGAGGTCGCCGCGCCGCTGGGATGTGGCATCATCACCGGCGCCGGACCGGTCCTCTATCCGCAGACCACTCGCCCGATGGACAGCCTGGCGGTATTCGGCTTGGGCACCGTCGGCCTCGGGGCTGTGATGGCGGCCCGTATTCGTGGCGTTGAACAGGTGATCGGCGTCGATCCGGTCGCCTCACGCCGCGAGTTGGCGCGTGAGCTCGGAGCCACAGATGTCGTCGACCCGTCGACGTCGGATGCCGTCGAAGAGATTCAGCGGATCACCGGTGGTGGTGCCGATCAGGCACTGGAAACAAGCGGTGCGGCAGGAGTTCTCGATGTCGCGGTCGCGGCGACGATCACCGGCGGACACTGCGGTGTGATCGGCGCCACCACCGGGCACCACGTTCACCACCGATGTCACCACGTTCATCGCCCGCAACATCTCCATCTCCGGTGTGGCGATCGGCGACTGCGACGCCAACCAGGTGATCCCCGAACTCGTCGACCACTGGCGCACCGGTGCTCTACCTGTGCAACGACTGGTCACCGTCTTCGACATGGACTCGATCAACGACGCGATCGCCGCGGCCAAGAGCGGCCGGGTCATCAAACCGGTCATCGTGTTCTGACGGATTTCTCTCAGCCCACTACAACTCTCGTCTCCCAGCGTCTCTGGGCGAGACGAGCGACCAACAACGTGAACGACCGGCCGCGCCGGTCGTGGAAAGGTGGCCACCAATGCCCGCATTCGACGACGGCATGGCCCAGACCGAGATACCCACCGGCCAGGTGGTCGAAACCGATGTACTCGTCGTCGGATCCGGACCGTCAGGCGCGGCTGCGTCGCTGATGCTCAGCGAACTCGGCATCGATAACATCATGATCACCAAGTACCGCTGGACGGCCAACACGCCGCGTGCGCACATCACCAATCAGCGTGCGATGGAGGTTTTTCGGGATCTGGGCATCGAGGACCAGGTACTGGCCGACGCGACCGCACACGATCTCGTCGGCGACACGGTGTTCTGTACGTCGATCGCAGGCGAGGAGATCGGCAGAATACGAACGTGGGGTACCAGACCTGATCGCGAGGCCGACTATCAGCTCGCGTCGCCGTGCCTGACGGTCGACATCCCGCAGACCTACCTCGAGCCGATTCTGGTGCGCAATGCGACGGTTCGCGGTACGCAGGCCAGGTTCTCCACCGAGTACCTCTCGCACACACAAGACGATGACGGGGTCACTGTCGATGTCCTCGACCGGCTCACCGCTCACCGCTACCGCATCCGCGCAAAGTATCTGATCGGGGCCGACGGCGCCAGGTCGCAGATCGCCGCCGACATCGATCTGCCGTTCGAGGGTGCGATGGACATCGCCGGGTCGATGAACATCACCTTCACCGCCGACATCGCCGCCCTCGTCGATCACCGCCCGAGCGTCCTCTACTGGGTCATCCAGCCCGGCTCCAATGTCGGCGGAATCGGCACCGGTTTGGTCCGGATGGTCCGGCCGTGGAACGAGTGGCTGATCGTCTGGGGATACGACATCAACCAGCCGCCACCAGTTCTCGACGATGCCGCCGCCACCGCGATCGTTCGCGATCTGCTCGGCATGCCAGATCTCGAACCGGAGATCACCGGCTACAGCCTCTGGGGTGTCAACGAAATGTACGCGACGAGTCTGCACCGAGGACGGGTCTTCTGCGTGGGCGACGCCATCCACCGTCATCCGCCCAGCAACGGATTGGGCTCGAACACAAGCATTCAGGATTCTTACAACCTGGTGTGGAAAATTGCCGCCGTGCTTTCCGGCCAGGCCGGGCCGGCGCTGCTCGACACCTACACCGCAGAACGTGCTCCGGTCGCCGAACGCATCGTCACACGGGCGAATCGGTCCGCACGGGAGTTCGCCGACATCTTCACCGCACTCGATATCGAGGGACTGACCGACCCGGACGAGATGGCCGCGACCATGGACCGTCGCAAGGAGAACACCCCAGAAGGTGCAGCGATGCGTGCCGCACTGGTCGACGCCTTGGAGACCAAGAACTACGAGTTCAACGCTCACGGAGTGGAACTCGGTCAGTTCTATGAGTCCGACGCGATCATCTCCGATGGCACGGTGCCACCACCGAGCCGCGATCCGGACCTCTATCACGTCATGTCGACCAGCCCTGGTGCCCACCTGCCGCACGCGTGGGTCGGAGATCAGAACACCAAGCTCGCCACGATGGATCTTGCACCCTACCGCCGCTGGACCCTGATCACCGGCGTGGCGGGGGAGCAGTGGGAGGAGGCCGCCGCGAAGGTGTCGGCGACCATGGGAATCCCTTTGGAGGCCATCGTGATCGGACCCGGTCGCGAGGTGACCGACCTCTACTTCGACTGGGCGAGGTTGCGCGAAGTCGGCGAGGCCGGTGCGCTGCTGATCCGACCGGACAAACACGTGGCCTGGCGTTCGCACGACCTCCCGACCGACCCGGAGGCCGAACTGCGTACGGCCATGACTCGATTGCTGTGCCGCACATGACGATGAGATTCGTGCACGTCAGCAACCCTCAGCGCGTGGTGTTCGCGCCCGGGGATGCGGCCCGTGCGTTGTCCGACGAGATCGACGAACTCGGCGTCAGGCGGACGATGCTGATCGCTTCGCCCAGCGGTCCGGGGGACCGGCTTGCCCGGAGCCTGCCCGTCGCTCTGCGCCACAGTGAGATCACGATGCACGTACCCGTCGAACTCGCCGAGACCGCACGAAAGCGCGCCACGGTGGCCGACGTCGATGCGGTGGTGAGTGTCGGCGGCGGTTCGGCGACGGGACTGGCGAAAGCGGTGGCGTTGACCACTGGGTTGCCGATCATCGCGGTTCCCACCACCTACGCCGGGTCGGAGGCCACCGATATGTGGGGGATGACGCAGGACGCCACGAAGAGCACCGGCGTCGATCCGCGGGTGCTGCCGCGCGCGGTGATCTACGACGCAACGCTGACAGCGTCGATGCCGTCGGACATGGCGATGGCTAGCGGGCTGAACGCACTGGCCCACGGCGTGGATTCCATGTGGGCACCGCGGTCGGATCCGATCGACCGGGCGTTGGCCGAGGAATCGATCCGCTCACTCGCGGGTGGACTGAGGGATATCGTCGACGACCCCGGCGCACTCTCCGGGCGCGAGCGCACCCTGTACGGCGCGTATCTGGCCGCGGTCGCGTTCGCATCGGCGGGTTCCGGCCTGCACCACAAGGTCTGTCACGTCGTGGGTGGCATGTTCAACCTGCCCCATGCGCAGACCCATGCCGTGGTGCTGCCACACGTCGTGGCGCTCAACGCACCCGCCGACGATGCCGCGGACACCCGCATCGCCAGAGCACTGGGTTCGTCCACAGCCAGTGACGGACTGGCCGACCTGTATCAACGGGTAGGTGCGCCGCGCTCCCTCGCCGAACTGGGTATGCCCGAAGCCGGAATCGAACGCGCAACCCACGCCATCCTTGACGTCATGCCCGTCGGGAATCCGGTCGAGCTGACCGAAGACAACCTCGCGGCGCTGCTTCGCCGTGCATGGAAAGGAACACCGATCACATGAGTACCACCGACTCCACCGTGGACCCTGCCGTCGAGACAGTCGACGAGCAGCAGCGCCGAGAAGCGCAACTCGTCGCCGACGTCGTGGCTTCGTTCGACGACTGCGCCGATCCGCGGCTGCGCGAACTGATGACCGGCATCGTCGAACACGTGCACGCGTTCATCCGGGAGACCCGCCTCACCGAGGCCGAATGGAGCACCGCGATCGACTTTCTCACCCGTGCCGGGCACATCACCGACGATCGTCGCCAGGAGTTCATCCTGCTCTCCGACGTGTTGGGCGCGTCGATGCAGACAATTGCCGTGAACAACGCCGCGTACGGCGACGCGACCGAGGCGACGGTGTTCGGGCCGTTCTTCGTCGATGACTCACCGCAGATACCTCTTGGCGGCGACATCGCGGGCGGCGCGTCTGGTCAACCGTGCTGGGTTGAGGGGACCGTGCGCGATGACCTCGGGAACCCGCTCAGCGGCGCGCGGGTGGAGGTGTGGGAGGCCGACGAGGACGGCTTCTACGACGTGCAGTACGGCGACGATCGGGTTGCCGGTCGCGCGCATCTGTTTACCGACGCCGATGGTTCGTACCGGTTCTGGGGCGTGACACCCACGCCGTATCCGATCCCGGCCGACGGTCCGGTCGGTGAGATGCTCGCCGCGGTCGGGCGTTCCCCGATGCGGGCATCTCACCTGCACTTCATGGTGTCGCACGAGGGATGTCGCACACTCGTGACGCACATCTTCGTCCGCGGCGATCGTCTGCTGGGCTCCGATTCGGTGTTCGGGGTGAAGGATTCCCTGGTGCACGATTTCGTCGAACAGCCCGCCGGATCGCCGACACCCGACGGCAGGGTGGTGACCGGTGGCTGGTCGCGCACTCGATTCGACATCGTGCTGGCGCCTGCCGGGGTGTGAGCGCAGGGCAGGGCCACGTCGGTCCCGCACCGCCCGAAAAATCAGATCCGATAGGGTTCGGGTGTGAGTGACCACCCCTCGACCACGGAAAACGACGACCAGACGCCCGAGCAATTGCGTATCCGTCGGGAGAAGCGCGACCGCATCCTCGACGAGGGACGCGAGGCCTACCCGGTGTCGATCGGGCGCACGCACAGTCTTGCCGAGATCCGCGCTGCTCACCCCGACCTCGAGGCGGGCACCGAGACCGGACACCAGGTCGGCGTCGCCGGTCGGGTGATCTTCCTGCGCAACAAGGGCAAGCTCTGCTTCGCCACGTTGCAGGAGGGCGACGGAACCCAGCTTCAGGCGATGATCAGTCTCAACGGTGTGGGTGAGGAGTCGCTTGCCCGGTGGAAGTCCGACGTCGACCTCGGCGACATCGTCTACGTGCACGGCGAGGTCATCAGCTCGCGCACCGGCGAGCTGTCGGTGATGGCGGACGAGTGGTCGATGGCGTCGAAGGCCTTGCGGCCGTTGCCGGTTGCGCACAAGGAGATGAACGAGGAGACGCGCGTCCGCCAGCGTTACGTCGACCTCATCATGCGTCCCGAGGCCCGCGAGATCGCGCGCACGCGCATCGCGGTGATCGCCGAGTTGCGCAAGGCGCTCGTGACGCGCGGGTTCCTCGAGGTCGAGACCCCGATGCTGCAGACACTGCACGGTGGCGCAGCTGCTCGCCCCTTCGTGACTCATTCCAACGCCTTCGACATCGACCTCTATCTGCGAATCGCACCGGAACTGTTCCTCAAGCGTGCCGTGGTCGGTGGTATCGAGCGCGTCTTCGAGATCAACCGCAACTTCCGCAACGAGGGCGCCGACTCGACGCACTCGCCTGAATTCGCGATGCTCGAGACCTACCAGGCCTACGGCACCTACGACGACGCAGCGACCATGACCCGCGAGATCGTCCAGGAGGTCGCGCTCGGCGCGCTCGGCACACTCACGCCGGAGATGCCCGACGGCACCACCTACGACCTCTCGGGCGAGTGGACCTCCCTGCAGATGTACCCATCGTTGTCGGAGGCGCTCGGTCAGGAGATCGTGCCCGACGGCGGGCCGGAGCATCCCGGCACAACCGTCGACGAACTGCTGGCGATCGCCAACCGCGTCGGCCTCGAGGTGCCGAAGGACAAGGGGTACGGCCACGGCAAGCTCGTCGAGGAACTGTGGGAGCACATGGTCGGCGAGAAGCTCTCGCAGCCGGTGTTCGTTCGCGACTTCCCCGTCGAGACGTCGCCGCTCGTGCGCGCTCATCGCAGCGTGCCGGGCGTTGTCGAGAAGTGGGACCTCTACGTTCGCGGATTCGAGCTGGCCACCGGCTACTCGGAGCTCGTCGACCCGGTCATCCAGCGCGAACGGTTCGTCGACCAGGCGCGTCTGGCGGCCGCAGGTGACGACGAGGCCATGCGGCTCGACGAGGAGTTCCTCGCCGCGATGGAGTACGGCATGCCTCCGACCGCGGGAACCGGCATGGGCATCGACCGACTGCTGATGGCGCTGACGGGCCTGGGCATCCGCGAGACGATTCTGTTCCCGCTGGTCAAGCCGCTGCGCGACTGACACCGGTTATAGGCGTCGCTGTGCGCCCGAATCCGAGAGCGCGGCTGTCAATCGGCCTCGGTGTCGAGTCCGCTCGCTGCGACCACGGCGTCGAGTCCGCTCGCTGCGACCACGGCGTCGACACCGCCCGCGGCATCGACGCGGCGCCAGCGGCGGCCGGGCAGTTCGAGAGTCTCGGTCTGTCGGCGCGCAACCGCGGCGTCGGCGTCCGACGCGTCGGGTCCGCGGTGTTCGATCCGTGAGATGCGCTCTGTCTCAGACAGTTCCAGCCATACTCCGCTGAAGTCGACGCCTGCGTCCTCTGCGAGGTCGGAGATCGTGGTGGATTGATCGGTCTGACCGAACACGGCGTCGGCGATCACGCTCATCCCGGCGGTGAGATCGGCGGCAGTGAGACGGAACAATTCGGCGTAGACCGCGGCGCGGGCGGAGTCGCTGTACGCCGATCGCGGGAGTTCGTCGTCCATGCTCACTCCGGAGAGCCGTTTGCGGAGCACGTCGGTCCGCAGGATGCGCGCGCCGGGTGCGGGATCGATGCTGCCGCCGATCGCTCGCGCGATCGTCGACTTCCCGGTTCCGGAGCCACCTCCGATCGCGATGAGTCGGGGCGTGTGGGAATCTGTGAATCCCCGTGCGAGAGAAAAGTACTCGCGCGATTGCACGACGTCTCCCTCGGCGGCCGCGACGTGTGCACGAACCGTCGCGCGCACCGCGAGCATCACCGGCAAGAGGCAGAACGCGCGCTCGTCGTCGGTTCGACCGTCGACGTCCGCGTGGTCGAAGTATGTGTTGACGACGACGTTGGCCTCGTGGCGCAGCCCGCGCGCCCAGAGGTCCATCGCGAGAAATGCAAGGTCGTACAGGACATCGGTGGTGGCCATCTCGGCGTCGAATTCCAAGCAGTCGAACGGGGTCGGTTCGCCGTCGATGATCGCAACGTTCGCGAGGTGCAGGTCGCCGTGGCAGCGGCGTACTCGACCGGCACGCGCCCGTTCATCGAGCAGTTCGCGGTGCTCGGTGACCAATGCCGTGATGCGGTCGGTGAGTTCGATTGCCGCAGCGGGGTCGATGATCTGCGGGAACACCGTCATGCTCGCGAGATTTCCGTCAACGACCTCCTGTAGCCGTTGCGCCCCAAGCGGATCCGCACTGACCTTCGACGTGCGATGGAGCGCGACGATCCGCACCGCGAGCCGCTGCAGCAACTCGTCACTGAGACCCCCTGGATGCGCGTGCGTGATGAGCAACGCATCGTCGTCGAATCGTTTCATCTCGAGCACGTGGTCAACGACCTCGCCGGAACCGTCGAGGGAGAGCGCACCGTTCGCGCTCCGGCGGATGGTGTGCACCGCCGCGTAGAGATCAGGTGCGAAGCGGCGGTTGAGCCGGAGCTCGTCGTCGAGCGCGTCTCGACGACGTCGTGGGGTGCTGAAGTCGAAGTAGCGCAGCCGAACCGGCCGTTTGAACTTCCATGCGCGGTCGCCGTTGAGAATGATCACGGCACCATGCGTGACAATTCTCCGCGTGGGAGTGGCCGGGTCGAGGACGCCGACCCCGGCGAGCAGTTCCTCGGTCGGGTCCGTGTCGGTCACGAGTCCACAGCCTTCTCGACGCTGCGTCGGTACTCGCCGGGAGGCAGTCCGAGCGTGTGGCGAAAGTCGGCCGAGAAGTGCGCCTGGTCGGTGTACGCGAGATCGGCGGCGACCTCGGCGATGGTGATCTCGGGTTCGGCACGCAGACGCTCAGCGGCCTCCTGCAATCGGTATCGCCGGATCACCGCGAGCGGCGAGAGTCCGATGTACCTGTCGGCCAGACGCTGGACGCTGCGCACGGACATCGACAACCGGCGGGCGAGGTCGTCGACGCGAATGATGCTGCGGTCGGCCGCTATCAGGTCCACCATCTCATTGGCGAGTAGCGCCGAATCCGGCGCTCTCGTCGTCCGCTCGCGCAGCCACGACGAGAAGCGAGACGCGGCTTCGGCGATGGCTGGCGACTCGACACTCATTGCGGCAGAGATGGATTCGAACAGTTCGGTGGCGTGGTACTGGCGGGCGTCGTCGCGCAGCTCCCGCGGGGATATGTCGAGCGCCGCAGCGCCTGCCGGCCGCAGCAGCGCACCCACTGCCCACCCCGTTCCCGTCAGATCCCGATGCGAGCATCGCATCGTCGGGCCGACGATCGTGACACCATCGGGTTCGACGACGAGGTTGCATGCGGGAAACGGCAGGATGTTCTGCCGCGAGGTCCTGCCCGGCGCGAGATTCCACTGCGGTATCCAGAACCAGGCGACAATCGGTGCGAGATCGTCCGGCGCGGCGATGCGATCGAAGGTGGGGAGGCGGGCGGGGTAGAGCACCCCGCGCGTGTCGGGGCCGCCGGTGTGGTGCTCTCCGCGGGCGGGCATGGACTCCACGATAGTCGTCGCAAATCTACAAGCCTTGTGGCGCGCGCCATCCCTACCGTGACGAGCATGACATCACACGAGAACACCACCGGACAAGAGGACACCGCCGGCTCCACTGTGCACGGCGCCACCGGCGCGCACACCACCGACGGCATTCCGCACGGGCTCACGAGCCTGACCCCGTTCCTCGTCGTACCGCGCGCTCAGCAGGCAATCGACTTCTACGCAGGCGTGTTCGGTGCACGTGTCGTCGACGTAACCGAATTCGACGGTGTGGTCGCACATGCCGACCTCGACTTCGGTACGGGCCACCTGCAACTCGGTGAACCCAACGAAGCGTACGGGCTGATACCGGCACCCGACGGTCCCGCGGCCTGCTATTCGCTGGGGTTCTACTGTGCCGATGCCGACGACGTGGTCGCCAGGGCAGAGGCCGCCGGCGCGACGATTCGCGAACCGCTCGCGACGTTCGTCTCGGGCGATAGGTTCGCGTCGATCCTCGACCCCTTCGGCGTGCGATGGTCGGTGATGACACGCGTCGAGGATCTCTCCGAGGAGGAAAGCGCCCGCCGCGTCGCGGAATGGGCTGCCGCGCAAGCGACGCCATGATCCGGGGACACGTCTCGGTCCCGACCCCGTGTCAGTGCAGTTCGCGTTTGAGGATCTTGCCAGACGCGTTGCGTGGGAATCCGTCGACGAACACCACCGAGCGCGGCACTTTGAAGTTGGCCAAATGTGTGCGGGCGTAGGTGAGTACGTCGTCCTCGGTGAGCGTGGCGCCCTCGCGAAGGGCTACGAATGCACGGCCGACCTCTCCGAGTCTGTCGTCGTGCACCCCGATGACAGCGGTTTCGGTCACCCCTTCGAGGCGGGCGAGCGTCTGCTCGACCTCGGCGGGGTAGACGTTGAAGCCGCCGCAGATGTACATGTCCTTGAGTCGGTCGGTGATCCGGAGATTCCCGCGTTCGTCGATGACCCCGACGTCACCGGTGTGCAGCCAGCCGTCGGCGTCTATGGTCGCGGTGGTTGCTGCTGGATCGTCGAGGTATCCACCCATGACCATCGCTCCGCGGGCGAGTACCTCGCCCTGATCTGATAGCGCGATCTCCATGCCGTCGAACGCGCGCCCGCACGTCGTGGCCACGGTGACGTCATCGTCGTCGGGAGTGCATGTGGAGATGAACCCGCTTGACTCGGTCTGCCCGTATGCGGTGATCACCGTGTCGACGCCGAGGTCGCGTTGAATGCGTTCGACCAGTACCACCGGCACGATGGCGGCACCGGTCACCACCAGCCGCAGTGAAGACAGGTCGTGATCGGCGCGGGCAGGGTCGTCGAGGATGGTCTGGAAGATCGTCGGCGCTCCGGGGAACACGGTCGCGCGTTCGGATTCGATGAGCCGCATGGCGTCGGCGGGGGAGTAGATAGCAAGCGGAATCATGGTCGCGCCGAACAGGATCGACGGCAGGATGCCCGCCTTGTACCCGAACGTGTGGAAGTACGGATTGACCATCAGGTAGCGATCGGTTGGGCTCAGGCGCCCGTTGGCTCCCCATGCGCGCGAACCTGCGATGGTCTGCTGATGCTCTGCCAGAACGCCTTTCGACTTCCCGGTGGTTCCCGACGTGAACAGGATGTCGGAGATGTCTTCTGGTGCAACAACTGCTGCTCGACGATCCGCCTCCGCGCCGCTCTGCGCACTGCTACGCGCCAGGAAAGATGGCCAGTCGACGGCTCCCTCGGGTGCATTCGTCGACTCCCCGAGAGGCACGCGGACGACGAGTTCCGGCAGCGATCGACGATGCCCGGCGAGCAGATCGTCGGCATGGTCGACTCCGAGGAAATCTCCTGACACGACGACTGCCGCGACCTTCGACCTCTCGATCACGTCGACCGCCTCGGTGGTCGTGTACCGGGTGTTGAGGGGCACAAGCACCCCGCCCGCGTACTGGATACCGAGCGCCGCGATGGGCCAGTGGTAGCTGTTGGGCGACCAGATCGCCGCGCGGTCGCCTGGCGCGAATCCCGATGCGACGAGCGCCGCGGCGAAGTCGCGTACCCGTTCCAGCAGTTCAGCGTAGGTCAGCTCGACCGTCTCGCCCCACTGGGTGTCGACGATCGCCCGCTGCGTCGGCCACGTTCGCGCCGCGTACGCCAGCGCCGCCGGTGTCGTCTGTGCGCTCTCTGCCGTCGACTGGGCGCCTTCGACCGTCGACTGGGCGCTGCCACCGTTCGTCACTGTCGCCTCCATGTCTCAAACCTAGCAAATGCTTGGTAGGTTATGCTAGCGACCATGACGTCGATCAACCTTGCCGATCGGGCCGTTGACCTGGGTGAATGGGCTCGACGCACCCCGGACGCCACGTCTGAGTTCACCCGGGCTGTTCGCGAGTGGCTCGCGCAGAATCTTGTCGACGAGTTTGCGCTCCTCATGGGCAAGGGCGGTCCCGGGAGCGAGCACGAGTTCTTCGCCGAGCGCCTGGCGTGGGACCGGCACCTCGCGGCGTCGGGATGGACATGCCTCGGGTGGCCCACGAGGTACGGGGGCCGGGGCGCGACACTCGAGCAACGGATCATCTTTCATCAGGAGTATGCGCGTGCGAATGCGCCTGCGCGGGTGAATCACCTCGGAGAGGAACTTCTCGGGCCGACGCTGATCGAGTTCGGCACCGAGGAACAGAAGCAGCGGTTCCTCCCCGGCATCGTCGACGTCACCGAACTGTGGGCGCAGGGATACTCCGAGCCGGGCGCGGGGTCTGATCTCGCAGGCGTGTCCACGACTGCGCGACTCGACGACGATGGCAACCGTTGGCATATCAACGGACAGAAGATCTGGACCTCGCTCGCCCATGTCGCACAGTGGGTGTTCGTCGTAGCGCGCAGCGAGCCGGGCTCGTCGCGGCACAAGGGTCTGAGCTTTCTCCTCGTGCCGCTCGATCAGTCGGGCGTCACGGTTCGTCCTATCCAACAGTTGACTGGGACGTCGGAGTTCAACGAGGTCTTCTTCGATGACGCGACCACCGAGGCCGACTTGATCGTCGGCGCGCCGGGCGAGGGGTGGGCTGTCGCCATGGGACTGCTGCAGTTCGAGCGCGGCGTCTCGACACTCGGTCAGCAGGTGGGATTTGCCCGCGAACTCGACGCGCTGACCGAGATGGCAAGGGCCAACGGCACGCTCGGCGATCCCGAGATCGCCACACGTCTCGTCCGAGCACGAATCCGACTACGGGCGATGAGGGCCAACGCGCAGCGGACGCTCGACGGGGACGCGGCCTCGTCCGGAGGCACGTGGGGTGCGGCCGCGGCCGCAGGCGTCGCGTCGGTCGCAAAACTGTTGTGGGCCAATTGGCATCGCGACCTTGGTGAGCTGGCAATGGCCGTGGCGGGCCCCGCGTCGCTGATCGGGCCAACGGAAACGGTCGAGGGGCGCCGAAACGAGATCGCCGATCCGGAGCATGTCGAACTCGACGAGTGGCAGCGGTTGTTCCTGTTCACCCGCGCCGACACCATCTACGGCGGCTCGAACGAAGTGCAGCGCAACATCATCGCCGAGCGTGTTCTCGGCCTTCCCCGCGAGGCACGAGCATGAGATCGGCACAGCGAGGCACGAGCATGAGATCGGCACAGCGAGGCACGAGCATGAGATCGGCACAGCGAGGCACGAGCATGAGATCGGCACAGCGAGGCACGAGCATGAGATCGGCACAGCGAGGCACGAGCGTGCCGACAGAGGAGGTTCACGCGCAATGACGCAGACGACATCGGGATCGCTCGATCGGACACGATCGCCGTTGGGTACGCCTCCCGAGGAAACACCCGGCCACGGATTGTTGTTGGGGCGCAAGGTGGTCGTGACGGCTGCGGCGGGTACCGGTATCGGGTTCGCGACGGCACGTCGAGCACTGCTCGAGGGCGCCGACGTCGTACTCAGCGACTGGCATGAGCGTCGACTCGGCGAGGCGGCGGACGAGCTCCGCAGAGAGTTCGACGGTCAGACCGTCGAGCAGGTGGTGTGCAACGTGCAGTCCACCGACGACGTCGACGCGTTGATCTCGGGTGCTGCGGACAGGCTCGGACGTATCGACGTGTTGGTCAACAATGCGGGTCTCGGTGGCGAGACGCCGGTCGCCGACATGACCGACGAGGAGTGGGACCGCGTCCTCGACATCACGCTCACGGGCACCTTTCGCGCCACCCGCGCGGCGTTGCGTTACTTCCGCGCGGTCGAGCACGGCGGTGTGATCGTCAACAACGCGTCGGTCCTCGGCTGGAGAGCCCAACGCGGACAGGCGCATTACGCAGCAGCCAAGGCGGGGGTGATGGCGCTGACGCGGTGCTCGGCCGTCGAAGCCGCCGACGTCGGTGTGCGCATCAACGCCGTTGCACCGTCGATCGCGAAGCATCCGTTCCTCGCAAAGGTCACCAGCGACGAGTTGCTCGACGAACTCGAGCAGCGCGAGGCCTACGGCCGTGCGGCCGAGGTCTGGGAGATCGCTGCCACGATCGCGATGCTCGCCAGCGACTACACCACGTATCTCACCGGCGAGGTGGTGTCCATCTCCAGTCAGCGCGCCTGAGCGGCGTCAACCTTTCATCACCACAGGAGTTTTCATGAGCACACCGCAGGCATACATCGTGGACGCGATCCGCACACCGGTCGGCAAACGCAACGGGTCGCTGGCGAAGACGCACCCGGCCGACATGGGCGCGCACGTCATCCGCGCGTTGGTCGAGCGCACGGGAATCGACCCGGCAGTTGTCGACGACGTCGTCTTCGGGTGCGTCGACGCCATCGGTCCGCAGGCCGGCAACATCGCACGCACCGCGTGGCTCGCGGCCGGGATGCCCCTCGAGGTGCCCGGGACGACCGTCGACCGGCAGTGCGGCTCGAGTCAGCAGGCGATTCATTTCGCGGCGCAGGGCGTGATGAGCGGGACCCAGGACGTCGTGGTGGTCGGCGGCGTGCAGAACATGAGCGCAATCCCCATCTCGCAGGCGATGATCGCAGGTCAGGAGTTCGGATTCACCACGCCGACAGCGGAATCCGTGGGCTGGCGCGAACGATTCGGCGATGCCGAGGTCTCCCAGTTCGTCGGCGCAGACCAGATGGCACGCACGTGGGACATCAGCCGCGAGGACATGGAGGCCTGGGCGCTGCAGTCTCATCAGCGCGCGAAGGCCGCCATCGCCGCAGGGCGGTTCGACGACGAGACTGTCGCCCTGGGCGATTGTGTGGTCGACGAATGCCCGCGGGAGACGTCACTGGAGAAGATGGCCGGACTGGCTCCCCTCGCCGAGGGGTCGCGGCTGACGGCAGCGGTCGCGTCGCAGATCTCCGACGGGGCGTCGGCCGCTCTGGTGGTCAGCGAGAAGGCACTTGCCGAGTACGGACTGACACCGCGCGCCCGCATCCATCACATCTCGGTCCGCGGTGACGACCCGGTGATGATGCTGTCGGCTCCCATTCCCGCGACCAAGTACGCCCTTGCCAAGGCTGGCCTGAGCATCGACGACATCGACGTCGTCGAGATCAACGAGGCATTTGCCTCGGTGGTCCTTGCCTGGTTGAAGGAGACCGGTGCCGACCCTGCGAGGGTCAACCCGAACGGTGGTGCGATCGCGCTCGGACATCCACTCGGCGCCACGGGTGCGAAGCTCTTCGCGACTCTGCTGAGTGAACTGGAGCGCACCGGCGGTCGGTACGGTCTGCAGACCATGTGCGAGGGCGGCGGCACCGCGAACGTCACGATCATCGAGCGTTTGGGCTGACAGAACTGACAGGGAGGCCCGGACCCCACTCTCGCCAAGATGTGACCGACGACATAGCATGGTGATACGCATGTCGGGTGTCGTCTCACGCGACGGTGCCCCGACCATCAGTGAACCGGCAAGGAGCCATCATGACCAAGCCTGCGGATGCGACGACCGGAGCCGGAAGGCGCATCGAGAAGGGGGTCTCGTCCGAGGCTCACTCGATGACCGAACTGCTCGAGATCCAGCAGGCCGCATTCCTGCGTGACGGCATCCCGGACGCCAATACGCGCATCGACCGCATCACCCGACTCGGGTCGCTGCTGCTCGACAACTCTGATGAGATCTGCGCCGCTCTGACAGCCGACTTCGGCACTCGTCCAGCCGAATTGAGCGTCACGGCTGATGTCGCGGGATGCCTGATCGACATCACACATCAGCGGCGTGGCGTGAAGGAGTGGATGAAAGAGACGCCGTCGGCGCGAGTGCAGGGGTTGATCGGATTCAAGCAGCGCGTACGCCACGATCCGCTGGGGGTCGTCGGCATCATGGGGCCGTGGAACTTTCCGCTCCAGCTGACGTTTGTGCCTGCCGCATCGGCGTTCGCAGCGGGTAATCGGGTGCTGATGCGGCCCTCGTCGATCACTGCCCGCACCACCGAGCTGATCGCACGACTCGCGACCGACTACTTCTCGATCGAAGAGCTCGCGGTCATCACACCAACGCACGGTTCGGGCTCCGACTTCGCGAAACTCACCGTCGACCACATGTTCTTCACCGGTTCACCCGAGGTCGGTTCGTCGGTGGCGCAGGAGGCTGCCAAGAACCTCGTCCCGGTGACGCTCGAACTCGGCGGCAAGAACCCTGCGGTCGTCGACGTCTCCGCCGACATCGGCAAGGCCGCGAAGATGCTCGCCGACGCCCGTATGGCCAACGGTGGTCAGGTGTGCCTGTGCCCGGACTACGTTTTCGTGCCCGAGGCGAAGCTCGGTGAGTTCACCGACACCGTCATCGCCCACTGGACCGAGAACTTCCCGACGATCTACGACAACCCCGACTACACCTCGACGATCAACCAGAAGAACTACGACCGCATCGTCGGCCTGATCGACGACGCCGTTGAGCTGGGGGCGCAGAAGCGGCAGGTCATCCCGGGCGGGGAGCAACTTCCGTCCGCGGAGCGTCGCAAGATCCCGCCGACACTGCTGACCGGGGTGAAGGCGGGCATGAAGATCGCCGAGGACGAGGTCTTCGGACCCGTGTTGAGTGTCTACCCGTACCGTGATCTGACGGAAGCGATCACGCACATCGCGTCGAACCCGCATCCGCTGACGATGTACTGGTGCGGCGACGACAACGACAACTTCAAGCGCCTCGCCGACAACACCAGGAGCGGCTCGATCAACGGCAACGATTTCGCGCTGCACATGTTCGGTGCGGAGTTGCCGTTCGGTGGCGTCGGCCGCAGCGGCATGGGTGCCTACCACGGCAAGACCGGCTTCGAGACCTTCAGTCATGCACGCGCAGTGGCATTCTCGACGATGCCGGTCACGGTCGCGGAGATGATCTCGCCACCGTTCACCGCGCGCGACAAGCGCATGGCGAAGGGGCAACTGAAGATGTGGAGCGCGCTCACCAAGCGCGCGCAGAAGAAGGCGCGCAAGCGCTGAGAGCGCGGTGCGCCGACGCGCAGTGGTCGGGCGCGCCGATTGTCATCGATCGTCGGTGCGAATGGGTACCCTCGCCGACGTGACTTACGACGATGCGACTTATCACAGCGACGACACCGAGGAATACGGCTTGCCCGAGGAGTCGTCTGTGACGCACATACTGGCCTTCCTTGCGTGGTGTGCGCAGCGACGTCTGCTGGCCGATTACCATGCCACGGAATCGATTGCGCTGATCGAACGGACATCGAGTCCTGTGGAGATCGCGGATACGTACTTCGATCGCCAGATCGACCCGTCGATGCTCACCGAGGAGGGAAACCGGTTCGCGCAAGAGCGGTACGGCGACTACCTCGACCGGATCGAAGCCTTACCGGCGGTCGCGGAGTACGAGTCGCTCTACCACCTTCCGACGACGTGGCAGACCGTCGACCTCTACCTTCCTGTTCTCGACGATCTCTTTGCGCGGTGGAGCCGGACGTGATGCTCAGCGGATGAGCCCGCGCTCGAACGCAACCCGCACCGCTGCGGCGCGATCGGTGACGCCGAGTTTCGGGTAGAGCCGCAACAGGTGCGTTTTGACCGTCGCCTCGCTGATCATGAGTTCGGCGGCCACCTGTCGGTTGGTGCCGCCACCGGCGATGGCACGCAACACTTCTCGCTCTCGTGCGGTGAGGGTGTCGGCTCGGTTGCGGCCCATCAGGCTGCCGGCGACCCTCGGGTCGAGGACGCTATGCCCTGCTGCCGCGCGGCGCACCGCCGCGATCAGTTCGTCGCGGGGCGTCGCTTTGAGGAGGTAGCCGTCGGCGCCCGCATCGACTGCGGCGTGGATGTCGGTGTCGGTGTCGTAGGTCGTCAGCACCAGGATGCGCGGCCACTGTGAATCGGCGGCGCGCAGAGCGCGAATTGCGTCGACACCGTCGGAGCCCGGCATCCGCAGATCCATGAGCACCACATCAGGTGTCGCTGCCGCGATTCTGGCGAGCGCCTCGTCGCCGCTCGAGGCCTCGCCGACGACGGCCATGTCGGGCTCGCGCTCGAGCATCCCCCGGATGCCGTCACGGACGACCGGATGATCGTCGACGACGACGATGCTGATGGTTCTCGGACCCGAATTCATGCGCGTACTCCCGGCGTTGCGATCGGAATCGATACCGACACCACACAACCCGACGTCGGCTCGGACTCGACGACGACACTCCCGCCGAGAAGTTCGGCGCGCTCGCACATGCCGGTCAGCCCGAACCCGCCGTGTATCGAACGCTGCACCGCACCGACGTCGAATCCGCATCCGTCGTCACGGATGTCGAGGAGCAGCATGTCGTCGAGATAGGTGAGCGTCACCACGACATGCCGGGCGCCCGAGTGCCTCGCGATGTTCGCGAGGGATTCCTGGAGGATGCGCAGTACGGAGTCGTCACTGCCCGCGAGTTCGCGGGCATCGCCGTCGACCCGTAGGACCGCCGAGATCCGAGTGCGTTGCGAGAACGCGGAGAGCTGCTCGTGTACGGCGGTCGGCAGCGACTGTGCGTCGAGTGTCACCGGGCGGAGAGCGTTCACCGCGCGTCTCGCCTCACCGAGACCCTCACGCGCAAGGGCTTTCGCGTTCTCCAACCGGTCGTGCGTTGCGCGCGACAATTCGTTCTCGTCGACGGACTCCAATTGGGTGACCACGGCGACGAAGCCCTGTGCGACGGTGTCGTGCAACTCGCGGGCGAGTCGGGAACGCTCGTCGCGGATACCGGCCAGGCGCGCCTGTTCGACGAGCTCGGACTGCAGGTGTGCGCTGCGCGAACGCTCCGCGAGTAGTTCGTCGGTGAGATGATTGCGGCGGATCACCGACGTCTCGCGTGCCTCGATCACGGCCACGAAGGCGACGCCGATCACCACGTTCAGGATCCACGCGAGGATCGACGCCCATAACGGGTCGGCCAGGTTCTGCCAGCCATAGCGCTGTGTCGCGGTCATGAGCACGCAGGACACGCTGATGGACAACAACATCGGGATGCCGGTGAACAACGACGCGTAGAGCATGTAGCCGGCCCAGGAGGCGATACCTGCTATCGGTGTCGCGGCGATGGCTGTCGCGATCAGGGCCGTGTTGACGATGACGATCGCCACGCGCCGCCACATGGCGCCGATGTCGACGCGAATCCAGAACTCGGTGAAGACGATCAGCGCGAGCATCGCCGACGCGCTCACCAGATGTCGAGTCAACGACGCCGGGACGAGCTGTGCCACGACCAGCGATACGCCATAGAGGGCGCGCAGGGTCCACACCTCGGCGGCCGGTGGCACGATGGTGTCGGGCCAGGTCAGCTCGGGTCGGTTGTCGCGCCAGAGACCCTGCGGTTCGCGCCCTGGGTCACGCCGGAACAGCCCGCGTGTGAGCGCCGTGGTGGTGAACGGGCTGGTCACTCCCACTTGAAGGTCCGGATCGCGATTGCGGTGGTCACTACGCCCCACACCAGTAGTGTGCCGAAGTACCCGACCGGGGGCCACCCCGTCGTCGCGGTGTCGACAAGGGTCTGCGTCCCTGCGCCCGAGGGGGTCAGGTTCGAGATGACGTGCATCCACCCCGGCATCGTCGACCGCGGAATCCACAGTCCGGCGAAGAACATCAACACGAAGAACACCGCGGTGCCGAACCCGGCCGCGACCTTCGCGTTCCGGAACAGCGAGGCGATCACCATCCCCAGACCGAGAAATGCCGAGCCGGTGAGCACGTAACTCACGACGAATCCGACGGGATGTCGCGGCCACTGGCCCGAAATGATGCCGGGCACCACGACGATCACGGCGAGACAGACGATCGAGACGGCTGAGATCAGCACGAACTGAGCGATCAGCAGCAGTCCTGGTGACGCAGGAGTGGTGCGTAACCGCTTGAGAATCCCCATTTCTCGGTACCGCGTCAGTACATCGGGCAACGCCTGGACGGCGAGCATCGCGAGCACGAAGAGTACGAGTATCGGTTGGTACACCTGGAACACGCTCAATCCGCCGAAATCGTCGACCGGCTCGCGGGCCGCGGGAATCGAGGCGAGCACGATCGACGCGACGACCGGTAGCAACACCGTCCAGATCACGACACCCGGATTGCGGGCCAACAGTCGCGCCTCGGAACCGATCATCGCTGTTGTGGCGCTCATCGTCGTACTCCTTCTGTGTCGTCGGTGTCGGCTTCTGCATGTGTGAGCGCGAGGAACGCGTCGTCGAGGTTCGGTTGGTCGACGCGTAGTTTGCGGCACGCGACACCGCGCTCGTGCAGCGCGATGATGACCGCCGAGGCGACGTTGTCGCTGCCCGTGACCAGAACCCGCTCGCCGGACCGCTCGACGCGGTGGACGTCGGGCAGCGTGGCGAGTGCCGCGACGTCGACTGCAGAGGTCGGGATGAACGACATCCGCTGGTCGGCCTGGACCGATGTAGCCAGGTCAGCGGGGGTGTCGAGCGCGACGACACGTCCCGAGTCGATCACGGCGACGCGGTCACACAGACGTTCGGCCTCCTCCATGAAGTGGCTGACCAGGAGGAGGGTCACGCCGGTGTCCTTGAGGTCTTCGAGGAGGCCCCATACCTCGCGACGGGCAGTCGGGTCGAGCCCGGTCGTCAGCTCGTCCAGGATGGCCACCTTCGGATTGCCGATGAGCGCCAGGGCCACCGAGAGCCGCTGCTTCTGTCCGCCGGACAATCTGGCGAAAGAGGTGCGTTCGTGTCCACTCATGCCCAGGCGATCGAGCAGTTCACGCCAGTCGCGTGGGTGAGAGTAGAAACCGGCATACAGCCGCATGGCCTCCCCGACGGTCTGCTTGTCGGGCAGGCGCGACTCCTGCAGTTGGACGCCGAGCGATTCCCGCAGCCCCCGCTCCTGAGCAGCGGGGTCGAAACCCGCGACGCGCACACGGCCGCCGTCACGCATGCGAAGGCCACCGATACATTCGACCGTGGTGGTCTTGCCCGCACCGTTGGGGCCGAGGATGCCGAAGATCTCGCCTTCTGCGACCTCGAAGTCGACGCCCCGCACGACCTGTGTGTCGCCGTAGCTCTTTGTCAGTCCCGCAACCTCGATCATTGCCATGCATACAACGATCGCGGTCGGCCGCCGCGAACGAATCCACCGCTCGACTACTTCTTCGTCAGCCGATCGGTGGACTCCGCGAGATCAGCCAAGCGCTTGCTAGGCTGAGCGGGTGGCGACGCGTAACGGGTCAACCAGGCGGGACGAGTTGTTGGCGACGGCCGGCCGCATGTTCGCGGAGCAGGGATTACGGTCGACGACGGTTCGCGACATCGCCGACGCCGCGGGAATACTCTCCGGCAGCCTCTATCACCATTTCGATTCAAAGGAGTCGATGGTCGACGAGATCCTGCGCAGTTTTCTCGATTCGCTGTTCACGCGGTACCAGGAGATCGCCGGGGCGGACATGTCGGCAACCGAGACGTTGCGCGAACTCGTTGTGACGTCATTCGAATCGATAGGCGCACAGCGCAATGCGGTCGCGATCTATCAGGATGAGGCGAAACGTCTTGCAGGACAAGAGCGTTTCGCGTACATCAACGAGCGCAACGTCGAATTCCGCGAACTGTGGCATTCGGTGCTGGCCCGCGGAGTTGCCGACGGCGAGTTCCGCGCAGACCTCGACATCGAGCTGGCCTATCGCTTCCTGCGCGACACGGTCTGGGTAGCTGTGCGGTGGTACCGCCCTGGCGGCTCGCTCTCCGTCGACGACATCGCCAAGCAGTATCTCTCCATCGTGCTCGACGGCATCCTTCCACGCTGAGCCCATCCCTTCCGCGTTGCGTCGCCATCGGGGGCCTTCCACTTACTTGGACGACCTAGTAATTTGAGGTGCAGCCAGTTGTAGGAAGGGAAGCACCGTGAGTTCAGGATTCAGTGAGTCCACCCAGGCGGCAGTTGCGAGTGCGCGCAGCAACACGATCAGCGACATGCTGCACCGGACGGCCGCGCGCACCCCGGACAAGACGGCGATCATCGACGGCGACGTGCGCCTCACCTACAGCGAATTCGACGCCGCAGTCAACCGTTGCACCCATGCGCTGACCGCGCGCGGACTCGGACGAGGCGACCGACTCGCGCTGATCAGCCACAATTCATGGCAGTTCGCGGTGCTCAATTTCGCGTGCGCACGGATCGGCGCGATCCTGGTACCCATCAACTTCGGGCTCGGTGTCCCCGAGATCGCCTACATCCTCGACCACAGCGGAGCGTCGGGCATCGTCGCAGAGGACGGGCTCGGAGAGACCGTCATCGAGGCGATCTCTGCAGCCGGTACCCCGGTCGAGATCCGCGGGTGGATCGCACTCGCCGGAACGCAGGCACCCGACGGGTGGGAACACGTCGAGGAGTGGATGACCACGGGCGATGCCACACCACCCGGTGTCCTCGTCGACGACGACGAGCCGGTCCGCATGATGTATACGTCTGGTACCGAATCACGCCCCAAAGGTGTTCTGCTGTCCAGCAAGTCGCTGATGACGCAGTACATGTCGTGCATCGTCGACGGTGGGATGGAGGAATCCGACGTCGAGATCCATGCACTGCCGATGTACCACTGCGCGCAGTTGGACTGCTTCTTCTCCACCGACATCTATCTCGGTGCGACGAGCATCATCTTACCCGCACCCGACGCGGCAACCATCCTCGCGACCATCGAATCCGAGCGCGTGACCAAGCTGTTCTGTCCGCCGACAGTGTGGATCTCGTTGTTGCGACATCCTGATTTCGATACCCGCGATCTGTCCTCGCTGCGCAAGGGGTACTACGGTGCCGCCGCCATGCCCGTCGAAGTGTTACGTGAACTCGCGCGCCGCCTACCGGACGTTCGGCTGTGGAACTTCTACGGACAGACCGAGATGTCTCCGCTGGCAACGATTCTCCAGCCCCATGAACAGCTCGATCGCGCCGGTTCCGCGGGCCGAGCCTCACTCAACGTCGAGACGCGGGTCGTCGACGACGACGACAATCCGGTGCCCGTAGGAGAGGTGGGCGAGATCGTTCACCGCAGCCCGCATGCGGCGCTGGGTTACTACGGCGACGACGACAAGACCGCCGAGGCGTTCCGCAACGGCTGGTTCCATTCGGGAGATCTCGGTGTCATCGACAAGGACGGCTACCTGTCGGTCGTCGACCGCAAGAAGGACATGATCAAGACGGGCGGCGAGAACGTCGCGTCCCGTGAGGTCGAGGAGGCGATCTATCTTCTCGATGGTGTCGCCGAGGTCGCCGTCTTCGGAGTGCCGCACCCCAAGTGGATCGAGGCCGTCACCGCGGTGGTCGTGCCCAAGGACGGCGTAAAACTATCGGAAGCCGCTGTGACAGAGCATCTGTCACCGATTCTCGCACCGTACAAACGGCCGAAGTTCGTGGTCTTCGCTGACGCGTTGCCGAAGAACCCCTCGGGCAAGATCTTGAAGAAGAACCTGCGGGTCGAACACGCCGACATCGCCGCCGACTCGTGATCGGCGGCGACGTCGCGGGCGTCGGTGCGGGTCCTCGCGAATCGTCAGTGTCCGGTGGTGAACCGCTGGCGGTGATGCTTGGGATCGTCGATCTCGTCGACGAAGGCGAGCGCGAAGTCGGCGCCGGAGATCTCCGAGCTGCCGTCGTCCTTCGTCACGAGGAGGTCGCCACCTGTTCGATATGAGCCGGTGGCCTCGCCCGGCGCGAACGAACCGAACAACGCGGCGGGGGAGACGTAGAACCAGTCCAGTTCATCCGGGCTCGTGCGCAACGCCTCGAGGACCTTGGCGTGCGAGAGCGCTTCGGGCTTCCAGTCGTCGTGGAAGTCGGGCGTGTCGACGAGTCGGGGACCACCGTCGCTGACCAACGCACTGCCCGCACCACCGACGACGCCGACCCGGGTTCCGTGGGCGATTGCCGCCTTGGTGATCTCGGGAACGAGCTCGACCAGCGATTTTCCGTCGACGTCAGCACCGTGGACGGCGATGACGAGGACGTCTGCATCGCTTGCAGCCTTGTCGACGGTCGACGCGTCGGCGAGTGAACCGGTCTCGTAGGTGACACCCTCCACGGGCTCGGCGGGGGCGCCGCTGCGGCTGTACGACGTGACGTGGTGCCCGCGCTTGGCCGCCTGCGCCGCGATGTGTCCACCGGCGTACCCGGTGCCTCCGAAGATGACGATGTTCTGTGTGGTCATATTCGGGCCAACCGCCGGACCGCCGTCCGGTATTCCCGAGGCATGATCTTTTTGCGCCGCCTGATCGTAGACATCAGCCCAGCGTGCCGAGCGCTTTCAACCGTTCGTGTGTCTGGTGCATGATCGACTGCACGAGCGCGTCGCACGTCGGCAGGTCGTCGATCATGCCGACCACCTGACCGGAGGCAAGAACGCCTGCACGCGTATCTCCCTCGACGAGCCCCGCGCGCAACAGCATCGGGGTGTTACCGGCCATGATGATCTGTTGCCAGCTACGGTCACCCGACTTGCGCATCGCGCGGCCGTCACGCAGCATCGTGGTCCACTTCATGCCCGTCAACCGCTTGAACTCGTTGGCGTTGCGCGCTGCCGCATACAGCGCGCGGATCGGACTGCCGCTCTCGAGCGCCTCGACCAGTGGTGTGCGCAGCACGCGATGCGGCATGCCGTCGACCTTTACAGAGACGACGGTGTCGTTCAGCGTGCGCGTCAGGTACTCCTGCTTCACCGCGTCGGGTACGGCCGAATCCGAGGTCAGCAGGAAGCGGGTGCCCATCGCGACTCCCTCGGCTCCGTATGCGAGTGCTGCGGCGAGACCGCGACCGTCGAAGAATCCCCCCGCCGCGACGACCGGCATGTCGGAACCGTTCTCGCGCAGTGCATCCAGTACCGATGGCAGTAACAGCGTAGTGGCGACCGGCCCCGTGTGCCCACCGCCCTCTCCACCCTGCACGATCACCGCGTCCGCGCCCCACGAGGCGACCTTGACCGCATGTTTCGCCGCGCCGATCGACGGGATCACCACCACGCCGTTGTCCTTGAGCTTGGCGATCAGTTCCTTCTTGGGTGCGAGCGCGAAGGACGCCACCCGCACCCCCTCGCGGATCAGCAGATCGATGCGTTCTGCGGCGTCGGTGGCGTCGGCCCGGATGTTCACTCCGAAAGGCTTGTCGGTCAACGACTTCGTCTTCGCCACCGCGGCAGCGAGTTCGTCGTAGGTCATCGTCGCGGACGCCAGGATGCCGAGTCCTCCGGCATTCGACGTCGCCGACGTCAGAGCCGGTCCCGACACCCAGCCCATGCCGGTCTGCACGACGGGGTACTCGACGCCGACGAGTTCGGTGAACCGGGTCGTCAGTGCCGCGGCGCGGGCCGTCGAGCTCATTTCACCTCCCGATCACGGACACCCCTGGGGTCGAGGACATCTCGGATGATCGCGAGTTCGTTCTCCGCGGGCAGTCTGGTCGGCGGCGCATCGGCAAGGCCCGCGATCTCGAACGACGTATTCTCGGCCACCTCGTTCGCGTCGACGCCGGGATGCAGCGACAGAGCCCGCATCGTGTGGCCGGGGCCGCCGAAGTCGAAGACGCCGAGGTTGGTGACCACGCGTCGGATGTCGAGGTCGTCGAAAGCCGGATTGTCGGGATCGACCTTGTCGTAGCCGATTCCGCTGACAACGTCGACAGTCTCGCAGAACACGCGGGCCGAATGTCGGGGTACCCAGTAGCTCGTCGGGTGGTTGATGGTGTTGCCGGGCGCCCCCCGCACGCCGAACATCTGGCGCGTGGGGTGTTGCAGTGGGCCGAATGCCGAGAGGTTCTGATTGCCGTGCCGGTCGATTTGGTTGGCGCCCATGATGACATGTCGGCGACCCGACGCCACGACGTCGAACACCTTGGAGAACGGCATCCATCCCTCGATGGGTCCCGACTTCCCGATCGGCGGTGTATCGGAAAGGATCAATGCCTCGCCGTCGGTGATCAGCAGATCGGGGGAGAACGTCAGCCGTGCGAGTCGGGCGCCGAGCAGCGGCACCGGGGCCATCGGCGATGCCATGATCTCGCCGGCATCGCGGAAGATCTCAGCGCACGCGACGACACAGATCTCTCCACGCGTGACGTCGGTGTGGGTTGCTGCAGTGGTCATTTCGAACTCTCCTGCTCGCTGTGCCAGGCGTGGACCTCGCGCTGGTAGGTCTCCTCGTCGACCTCGAGAAAGCGACGACGGAACGTCGACCACATCTGGGAGTCCTTGGCGGATTCGACGTAGAAACGCTGGAACCGTTCATCGCGCGCGTAGTCGCTCGTCGCGTTCGGCCCGCTCGCCTCGCTCGCTGTTCCCGCAAAGGTGAAGTGGGCACCGTTTGGGGTGTGGACGACCTTGTCGACCTGCATCCTGTTGAGCAGAAGTCGTTGCGTGGGAACCGACTTCGCGAGCACCTCGGTCGAGACGATCTGGTCGGTCTCGAGGTAGCGGCGGTCGGCTGCGGCGCAGAACATGTCGTCCATGTACGGGTCGACGCCGGTATAGGCCGCGTTGCCGCGCGAGTCGGCGAGGTCGAGATGTACGAACGCGGCGTCGAGCCGTAATGCAGGCATGGCGATCAGCATCTGCGTGCGGCCGTCGGGGTCGGGATAGGGAGAGGTGACGGTCTTGAGTTCGCCCTGCCAGAAGTCGGGTACCGACGATCCGAGGCCCGCGCGCGTCGGTAGGAACGGAAGACGTGCCGCTGCGGCCTGCAGTCCGCTCCTGACCATGCCCTCGTCCATCTCGCGGGACTCGATCGCGCCGCTGGTGCGCGTCGTCGCGAACCACGGGTCGTAGAAGGGTGCGGAGTCCAGCGAGACGAAGCCGTAGTACGCCCGGCGGACCTTTCCTGCAGCGCAGAGCAATCCGAGATCGGGGCCGCCGTAGGTGACGATGGTGAGGTCTTCGACATCGGATCGGGCGAGTGCCCGCACGAGTGCCATGGGCTTGCGTCGCGAGCCCCATCCGCCGATACCGATGGTCATGCCGTCGCGGAGTTCGCCGATGATCTCGTCGAGTGTTGCGGTCTTGTCGGTTGGTGTGTCGCCCTCGGCCATGTCAGCGGCTCCCCTGTGAGGTTTTCGGCTGGCCTGTCGCGACGAAGGCATCGCGATGTTCATCGGCGACGCCGGCCAGGTTGAGTTCGAAGGTGTATCCCTGCTCGAGGCGATAGCTGGCCTTCACGTCGACCGGGTCGATGTGGTTGATGGCCGCTTTCGCCGCGCGGATGACCCTGGTGTCCTTGGCTGCGATCTGCTCGGCGACATCTGTTGCGGTCGCGTCGAGTTCGGCTGCGGGGACCACCTTGTACACCGATCCGAAGTGCAGCAGCTGTTCTGCGGTGACATTGCTCGCCGTGTAGTACAGCGTGCGCATCATGTGCTGAGGAACGAGTCGCGCAAGATGTGTCGCTGCCCCGAGCGCGCCGCGGTCGACCTCGGGCAATCCGAAGACGGCGCCCTCGGACGCGACGATCACGTCGGCGTTGCCCACCAGACCGATTCCGCCCCCGACGCAGAACCCGTTGACAGCGATGACAACAGGAACCTTGCAGTCATAGACAGCGGAGAATGCTGCGGCGCAACCATGGTTGGCCCCGATCAGTGCGTCGAACCCCTCGGTTGCCTGCATCTCCTTGATGTCGACGCCCGCGTTGAATCCACGACCTTCCGCCCGCAGCACCACCACATGGGTGTCGAGATCGTCACCCGCGGCGAGGACCGCATCGGCCAGCTCGAACCACGCGGCCGACGGCAGCGCGTTGACCGGCGGGTAGTCGACGGTGATGGTCGTGACACCACTCGCCGAGCGCGTACTGGTGATCGGCACGCCATGCCCTCCTCTCGGGACGGATCCCGCATCGGTAGTCAGCAACACAGTGACACCAAGCAAATGCTTGGTTGTTTGGTAGGGTAGCACCCATGGGCTTGCGGTCACAGATCACAGGTCTCGACCCCAGGGTGGAGACGACTCCCCACGTGGAGGCGAGTCTCGGCGTGGAGAAGAAGGTCGTTCTCGTCACCGGTGGCGCACGTGGCGTCGGGCTGGGAGTTGCGCGGGCGTTGGCCGATCTCGGCGCAGTACCGGTGACCTGCGCTCGTAACCGGACTGACGAGGCCGAGGCGCTCGGGCAGTTCATCACGTGCGACGTGCGCGACGAGGATGCGGTGAGAGTGATGATCGAGCGGATCGTCGAGACACACGGCACGCTCGATGGTGTGGTCAACAACGCCGGGGGGTCTCCGTTCGCGCTGGCCGCCGACGCGTCGTCGTCCTTCGCCGGCAAGATCGTCGAGTTGAATCTCCTCGCGCCGCTGTTGGTCGCACGAGCCGCGAACGCGGTGATGCAGCAACAGGAGTCTGGCGGTGCGATCGTCAATGTGTCGAGCGTGAGCGGACACCGCCCCTCGCCGGGGACGTCGGCATATGGCGCGGCAAAAGCGGGACTCGACAACGCCACGACGTCGCTCGCGGTGGAGTGGGCGCCACGTGTGCGTATCAATTCGGTTGTCGCCGGACCGGTGGAAACCGAACTGGCACACATGCATTACGGCGACGATGACGGCGTCGCTGCGGTGGGTCGCACGATCCCGATGGGGCGGATGGCCACGCCGGAAGATGTCGGCAATGCTGTTGCGTTTCTGTTGTCGCCGCTGTCGGCGTACATCACCGGTTCGACGCTCACCGTCCACGGCGGTGGGGAGAAACCCGCATTCCTCGACGCCGCCAACGCGGGTAACGACCTGTGAGCCAACCGAACTCGAAGCTATCGAAAGGGCTGAGTTGAGCGACAACGGACATCCCATGAACACGGATCGCGTGGCGATCGTGACAGGGGCCGGCCAGGGGATCGGGCGCGCCCACGCGTTGGCGTTCGCCGCCGACGGCGCCGCCGTCGTGGTGAACGACTACGCGAAGGACGCCGCAGCCGCGGTAGTCGAGGAGATCACGACTGCCGGTGGCCGAGCTGTTGCGTCGGTGGGCGACGTTGCGGACTGGGACGCCGGCGCCGCTATGGTGCAGACCGCGCTCGACGAGTTCGGTGGACTCGACATCCTGGTCAACAACGCTGGATTCGTGCGCGACCGGATGCTCGTCGCGATGTCGGAGGACGAGTGGGATGCCGTCGTCCGTGTTCATCTCAAGGGGCACTTCGTCGGGCTCCGGCATGCGGCGGCGTACTGGCGGGCGCAGTCCAAGGCGGGCTCGGCGCGGCAGGCGCGCGTGATCAACACGTCATCGGGGGCAGGACTTTTCGGATCGGTCGGGCAGGGCAACTATTCGGCGGCCAAGGCGGGCATCGCGGAGCTCACCATCCAGGCGGCAGCAGAGCTGGCGGCCTACGGCGTGACGGTCAATGCGATCGCGCCGTCGGCACGTACGCAGATGACGCTCGGCGCGGGCGAGGCGATGGCCGCGCAGATGGCCGCGCCCGACGACGGATCGTTCGACGCGATGGACCCCGCGAACATCTCCGCACTCGTTGTCTGGCTCGGATCGGTCGAGTCGTCGAACGTCACAGGACGGGTCTTCGAGATCGAGGGCGGAAAGATCACCGTCGTCGACGGTTGGCAGCGCGCCGCGTCGATCGACAAGGGTGCGCGGTGGGAGCCTGCCGAACTCACGCCGGTCGTCGACGATCTACTGGCCAAGACGCCCGCTCCGGTACCTGTGTACGGAGCGAGATGAGATACGGGACCAGATGAGAAGCAGGACACGATGAGCGATCTCGCATCTGCGAGTGGTGCCGACGATTCCGTTGGCGGCCAACGGATAGCAGCCGCACGAGCATATGTCGACGCGCTGGTCAGTCATGATCCGTCGGGCGTCAACCTCCATCCGGACTGCACACGTGTGGAGATGGGGATCAAGACCGGGAGAAGCGGCAGCCACATTGCCCGCAGCCTCGCGCGTGGCCCGCAGTTCCGGCTCATCCATCAGGTCAGCGGATTCACGGCGACCGTCGAAGGCCACACGGTCTCGACGAAGTATCGGGTACACGTGGCCCCCAAGGCATTGGGTCTGTGGGCGCCGGTGAGCGAGTCGTTCCTGATCGACGACGAGTTCCGGATTCGAACCATAGTCGCGCGCTTCGGTTTTCCGCGGCGCCGCTGAATTCTCGAACGCAGAGCAGTAGCCGAGCGTCGATGCCCGGTGCATACAGAAGACGGCGGGGCCGACTTCGTTGAGTCGGCCCCGCCGTCTTGCGTGGTGAGATCAGACGCCGGGGGCCCGCACCACCATCGGGACTCCGGGGAAGTAACCCGCCATCTCCGAGCGCGCCTTGCGCATGGCGGCGGTGGCATAGCCGCGCTTGCGGAAGTCAGGGTGAATCCACACGCGGACGTCGACCTCGCCGTCGGTGAGTTCACCGAACACGAATCCCACCTTGTCGTCGCCATCGGTCACGACCAGCCACGCCGCCTCTTCCTCGTCGACACGGCCGGCAGCCTGAGCGATCTCCTGGTCGATCTCGCGGGCCGGTTGGCCTGAGCCGTCGCCTGCCACCCCGAGTTCGCGCGTGCGCTCGGCGAACAGTTCGGCATCGTCGGAGGGGGAGAAGGCTCGCAGCACAACGGTGTCGCCGCTACTCGCGGGTCGCTCGGCGAGCGTGAAGGTGAGCTGGTGGTTCAGGTCGTCGAGTTCGGTCTGATTCCTGCGGCGTTCGTCCTTGGTGAGTTGATCGAGTTTCATGTCGAGGATCGCCGAGGCCCCGAGCTGCGATTTGCCGAGGAGGTCGGCGATCGCGGACACGGCTTGAGCGTGATCGTCGGCGTCGACGATGGCGTCGAGCACCTCGTGTCGTCGGTCGAGAGCGGTGAGGAGAGCGTCGGCGATGTCGCGACGCTCGGTTGCCAGGTCCACATCAGTCATACCGTCGATCCTAATCAGCTACCGGCCGGTACGACATGGAACGTGTTCTAGTGCAGAATCGAACGCACATGGAGGAAGTCATGCCACGTAGAGGCCAGTATTTCCGACGATCGTCTTCCGTCGATGTAGAACACGTCCTAGTCTTGCGCTATGGCATCTGAGAACTGTGACACCGAAATCGATCACCTCCGGGGAGCAGCCCATATGGGAGACCTCCTCGTGGCGGCGCTGGCGAAGAACACATCGGGTACGGTGCTCGAGCTCGGCGACACAGCGCTCACCGGAGCGCAGATGGCCGCTGAGATCAGTCGGTACGTGCAGGCCTTCGAAGGTCTGGGGTCGGGTACCGGGTCGTCGGTCGGGTTGCTCGCGCTCAACCGTCCCGAGGTGCTGTTCGTGATCGGGGCAGGCCAGACGCAGGGGTGGCGCCGCACCGCGCTGCACCCACTCGGATCGCTCGACGACCATGCGTACGTGTTGTCCGACGCAGGGGTGACGACTCTCGTCATCGACCCGGTCCCGATGTTCGTCGAACGTGCTGTCGCGCTGATGGAACGCGTCGACGGTCTCAAGCAGATCTTCACACTCGGCCCCGTACCAGAAGCACTGTCCGACGTCGGCCGCGACATCGTCGCCGAAGCAGCAGGCTACGACGCGACCGAGCTGACCGCCGCGGAACTCTCGCCCGACCACATCATGTCGATCACGTACACCGGTGGCACCACCGGCAAACCCAAGGGCGTGATCGGCACCGTGCGCGCGATGACCACGATGACGCAGATCCAGCTCTCGGAGTGGGAATGGCCGACGCGGCCGCGATTTCTGATGTGTACGCCGCTGTCGCACGCGGGTGCTGCCTTCTTCCTCCCGACGCTCATGAAGGGCGGCTCGATGGTGGTGCTGAGCAAGTTCGACCCGGCCGAGGTACTGCGGACCATTGAGGAGGAGAAGATCAGTGCGACGATGCTCGTCCCGTCGATGCTCTACGCCCTGATGGACCACCCTGATTCCCGCACGCGCGATCTCTCGTCCTTGGAAACCGTGTATTACGGTGCCTCGCCGATTAATCCGGTGCGGCTGGCTGAGGCCATCGAACGTTTCGGGCCGATTTTCGCGCAATACTACGGCCAGTCCGAAGCGCCCATGGTCATCAGCTACCTGGCAAAAGACGAGCACCCGAAGCCGGGCGACGATCCGCGGCGATTGTCGAGTTGCGGCCGACCGTCGTCGTTTCTGCACACGGCCCTGTTGGGACCCGACGACAAGCCGGTCGCGCAGGGCGAGCCCGGTGAGATCTGTGTTGCCGGACCACTTCTGGCAGCGGGCTACTGGGGGCTGCCGGAACAGACCGCCGAGACCTTCCGCGACGGCTGGCTGCGTACCGGCGACGTCGCACGCGAAGACGCCGACGGATACTGGTACATCGTCGACCGCACCAAGGACATGATCGTCACCGGTGGCTTCAATGTGTTCCCGCGTGAGGTGGAAGACGTTGTCGCTGAACATCCGTCGGTCGGTCAGGTCGGAGTCATCGGAGTGCCGCACGAGAAGTGGGGTGAGGCCGTGACGGCGGTGGTGGTACTGCGCAGCGACGTCGAGGCGAACGATGACGACAGGCAGCGGATTGCCGCGGAGATCCAGTACGCGGTGAAGCAGCGCAAGGGGGCGGTGCAGTCGCCCAAAGAGGTCATCTTCGCGGAATCGTTGCCGCTGACCGGACTCGGTAAGCCCGACAAGAAGGCACTGCGGGCGCAGTTCTGGGCATCGGCGGAGCGTGGCGTCGGATAGGTGACACCGCGGGGCGGCGTCCGGTCAGTGCGCGACCGGGCAGCCCCCGCCGGTGAGCCCCGCTGATGCCGCGCCGTAGCGCACCGGGAACTCTTTCACCCCGTTGAGCCAGCCGGACCGTACGCGACGGAGTTCACCGATCTTCTCGATATCGGGCAGTACGTCGGCGATGGCGTTGAGAATCAGATTCAGTTCCAGGCGTGCGAGATTGGCGCCGATGCAGAAGTGTGCTCCGTTGCCGCCGAATGCCAGGTGCGGATTGGGATCCCGCAGGATGTTGAACGTGAACGGGTCGTCGAAGACGTCCTCGTCGTAGTTCGCCGATCCGTAGAACAGTCCGACACGTTGGCCTGCCGCGATGTCGACGCCTGCGATGGTCGTATCGACCTTGGCCGTTCGCTGGAAGGCGTTGACCGGACTCGAGAATCGCAATACCTCGTCGACGGTGGTCCGCGGGCGCTCTGATTTGTAGAGCTCCCACTGGTCCGGAGTGGACAGGAAGGCATTCATTCCGTGGCTGGTCGCGTTGCGCGTCGTCTCATTCCCCGCTGTGATCAGCAGGATGACGAAGAAGCCGAACTCGATGTCGGACAACGAATCACCATCGATGTCAGCTTCGACGAGGGTCGTCACGATGTCGTCGGTGGGATTGCGACGACGCTCCTCGGCCATGGTGTACGCGTAGCCGAGGAGTTCGGCATTGGCCATCGCCGGATCGATCGTGTGGTCGGGATCGTCGCTGTTGATGATCGCGTCGACGAGTTCGTGGATGCGTGGGCGGTCGGCTGTCGGCACACCGATCAGATCCAGGATTGCCTGCAGGGGTAAGTGGATGGACACGTCGTCGACGAAGTTACCCGTGTCCTTGGCGGCCGCCGCCTCGACGATCTCACGCGCGGACTCACGCAGGTTCTCTTCCAGTGAGCCGACTGCCTTGGGAGTGAACAGGCGCGACACGATCTTGCGTAGACGGGTGTGCTCGGGCGGATCATGGTTGATGAGAAGGGCTTTGGTGAACTCGATCTGGTCGGGCGTGATGTAGTCGGGGAGTCGGATCACCGCGCCCTTGGCGTTCGCCGACCACACCTGATTGTTCTTCGAGATCTCGCGAACATCCTTGTGTCGTGAGATGACCCAGTAACCGCCGTCGGTGAATCCGGATGTGCCGATGGGCTGTTCATTCCACCAGACGGGCGCAGTCTTTCGTAGGTGGGCGAACTCGCTCACGGGCAAACCGGCCTCGAGCACATCGGGGTTCGTGAAATCGAAGCCCTTGCCGAACGGGCATGCGGCGTCGGTGGTGATGGCTGTCATGGCACCACCATACATCCATTGTCTATGTGTATGGTCGAGATTGCGCAGACGTGGTGAGTGTGTGGCGTCGTGATACCGTCTGCCCAGATAGGAGCCGGTGCGGGAAAGGTGGTCGCTGCAAATGCGTACACACGGCTGGGCAGGGAGTGTCCCGGTCGACGACGCGGAGGCCACGGCGCGCATCCTCGCTGCCGCACGGTCGGCGATCGACGAACACGGTGTCTCGACGACGATCAGCGATGTCGCACGCACTCTCGGAGTCACCCGCCAGACCGTGTACCGCTATTTCCCCAGCACCGAGGCGTTGCTGCAGGCGACTGCCTTCGACGCCGTCGGCGACTTCCTCGAGCGGATAGCAGCCCGCGTCAAGGGAATCGGTGAGCCTGATGCCGCGGTTGTCGAGGGGATCGATGTGGTACTCGAGGAGTTGCCCAACGACCGTTACGTCGGTGTGCTGTTCAGTGCGGACAACATGAGCATGTTCGCGGTGGGAGAGGTGACGTCGGAGGTCGGTCGGGGTTTCGCGCGGTCGATGGTCGAGCGCATGGACGTCGACTGGGCTACGCGGGGCTATGGGCCCGCAGAGTTGGATGTCATCGTCGAAATCGTCCTGCGCACACTGCAGTCGATGGTGATCGACCACGGTGCGGGACGTTCGCAAGTCCAGCGGCGTGCATTTCTCGATGCCTGGGTCGGCGCGGCGGTCCGCGCATTACCGTCGCGGGCCGAACTGCCGCGCTGACGAGGCGATCACCCCGTGCGCGGACGGCAGATCACCACCGGGATGGTGCGGTCGGTCCACGCCTGGTAGGTGTCGAAGTCGGCGTACAACTCGATCAGTCGGGGCCAGAGCCGGGTCCGCTCGTCCTCGGTCGCGACGTGTGCCGTGTAGGCGGCTACCTCCGAGCCGATCTGGATCGTTATATCGGGGTTGACCCGCAGATTGAGATACCACGCGGGGTTCGACGGTAAACCGCCCTGCGAGGCGACGACGACAATCGTGTCGGCGTCGCGGAGGTAGAGCAGTGGCACCGTACGCGGTTGCCCGGACTTACGTCCGGTCGTGGTCAACAGGCAGACGTCGACAGGTTTGCGCAGTGCCGCCCCGACCCGCCAGGTCCTGCCGAGGCGACCGCCGGTGAGCTTGTACAGCGAGGTGTTGACGCGTGAACCCAGCTTGATCGCTTTCGCGACCACTGGAGAATCAAGCTGTGCCGGGCGGTTCTCAGCCTTCATGTGCGTGGCTCCTCAGCCGGTTCGGCAACGTTCAGATGCGCTCGAGGATCGTGCCCGTCGCCAGCGCACCACCGGCGCACATCGTGACCAATGCGGTGCTGCCGTCGCGGCGTTCGAGTTCGTGGAGCGCGGTGGTGAGCAGGCGCGAACCCGTGCTGCCGACGGGATGCCCGAGGGCGATTGCGCCGCCGTTGACGTTCACCTTGTCCATATCGGCCCCGTGTACCTGCGCCCAACTGAGCACGACCGACGCGAATGCCTCGTTGATCTCGACGATATCGATGTCGGACAACGACATTCCGGCTTTACTCAGCACGCGGTCGGTGGCCTGGACCGGGCCGTCGAGATGGTAGTACGGTTCGGAGCCGACGAGGGCCGTGGCACGTAGCCGGGCGCGTGGTCGCAGGCCGAGTTCACGGGCCTTCGTCTCGTCCATCAGCAAGACCGCGGCCGCACCGTCGGAGATCTGGGACGAGGTGCCCGCGGTGTGGATTCCTCCGTCGATCACCGGCTTGAGTGCCGCGAGTGTCTCCGGTGTGGTGTCGCGCAGGCCCTGATCGCGTGTGACGTCGATGATATTGCCGGTCATTGAGCCGTCTTTGGTGCGCTCGGGTGCTTTGAGGCTCAGCACTTCACGGTCGAATCGGTGTTCGTCCCACGCCTGTCGGGCGCGTTGCTGACTGCGCACGCCGAGGGCGTCGACATCGGCGCGCGTGATCCCGCGTCGAGTGGCGATGCGCTCGGCGGCCTCGAACTGATTGGGCATCTCGACGTTCCACGATTCCGCGTGGTACGGACCGGCGTCGACTCCGATGTTGGCTCCGAGGGGTGTCTGCGACATCAGTTCGACGCCGCAGGCGATCCCGACGTCGATGGTGTCGGTGGCGATGAGTCCCGCGATCAAGTTATTGGCCTGTTGCGCGGAGCCGCACTGACAGTCGACTGTGGTGGCGCCGGTCTGCTCGGGAAGCCCGGCCGACAGCCATGCCTTGCGGGTGATGTTTCCCGACTGCGCGCCTGCCTGGGTCACGCACCCGCCGATGGCCTGCTCGACGAGCGCCGCGTCGATTCCCGCCTTCTCGATGAGTCCGCGCTGCGTGAGACCGAGAAGTTCTTCTGCATGGAGGCCCGACAGCCAACCTGCCCTCTTGCCGATGGGGGTTCGCACTGCTTCGACGATTACCGGCACACCCATGTCCGTCACCTTTCGCGCTCGACTGCTCTCGCATGAAAGTAGAACATGTTCTCGTTTATGTCCATGTCGGGCCTCCATCTGGTCCCGATGCCGTCGAGAACAGGTCATTCGAGCGGATAGGTCACGCTACGTGCGCACGGAGCGGCGTGATTAGCTCGGACGGTTGGTTCGGGAGGCGTCGGAGCTCGACGCACAGAGGAAGGGCGTGATGTGAAGGACTGGATCTACTCGATTCTCACCACTGTCTTGGGCGTCGTGTTGCTCGCGCTCGGGATCTCGGGGCTCAGCTCGACGGATGTCACCTGCGGCGGGCAGACGATGAGTTCGGGTGATCGGTGCGTCGAGATGAAGAGCGGTAGGGAAACCGACTTGGAGCAGACGCGATCGGAGAATCGGACGGGGAACTACTCCATGCTCGGAGGCGGGGCCGCGGCCCTGATCGGTGGCGGAATCTGGATTGCTGTGAACGCGAGGCGGACGGGACGACGTCGTGCCAACGGCGGTCCGCACCCAGCGACCGTTATCGGCGCGGGCATCCCACCGCAACCGTATCCGCAGGCGGGGCAACCCCACTCGCCGCACTATCCCCAACAGCCCGGGCAGTACCCGCAAGCGGGAAAGCCTCGTCCATCGCAGTATCCGCACCACCAGCCGTATGTGGGCCACCCGCAGTCGTCGCCGCGGGGTCCGTCGTCCGGGTATGGCGGCGGTCCGTCGCCACTCGGCGCGCAGCCGCCGGCTCCCGGTGCGCCGCCGAAGATCGACTATCGGAAGTAGCTTCGACGGAAAAGTAGAACGAGTTCCTGTTTTGACGCGATAGTGTGTGTACAGTGAGCGCTAGTGAGACGTGAACACGTTCGCGTCTCTGGTTGCACAACGCTGAGAACAGGGTGGTATTTTCGTGATCCAGACCGACGGCGTGGGGGCCGACCAGACGTCATCCTCACCAACAGCATCATGTCCCTTCATGCATCAGGAGGGGTGGGATTTCACCAATCCCGACCTGCTCGAGAAGGGCATCCCTGTCGCCGAATTCGCGGCGCTGCGCAAGACCGCCCCGGTGTGGTGGAACGCCCAGCTCCCCGGTAAAGGCGGCGGATTCCACGACGGGGGATACTGGGTCGTCTCGAAGCACGCGCACGTCCGCGAGATCTCGAAGAACAACGAGGACTGGGCGACGTCGACCAACGGTGTCATCATGCGTTTCGACGACGAGATGACGCAGGACCAACTCGATGTCACCAAGGCGCTGCTGATCAATCACGACCCGCCGGAGCACACGCGCCTGCGGAAGGTGATCTCGAAGGCGTTCACACCGCGCGCGGTGCAGGCACTCGAAGAGAAGCTCGACGACGCGGCTCGCGCCATCGTGCGGCAGGCGGCAGACAAGGGCACCGGCGACTTCGTGCACGATGTCGCCGTCGACCTCCCGCTCCTCGCGATCGCCGATCTGCTCGGTGTTCCCGAGACCGATCGCACGAAGTTGTTCGAGTGGTCGAACAACATGATGAACTACGACGACCCGGAGTTCGCTGCGGTCGATCCGCAGATGGCCTCGGCCGAGATCCTCGGCTATGGCTACAACATGGCAGAAGAGCGTCGGAAATGCCCTGTCGACGACATCGTCAGCACGCTGGTCAACGCCGACATCGACGGCCAGCACCTCGATGAGGCCGAGTTCGGATTCTTCTTCATCCTGCTCACCGTCGCCGGGAACGAGACAACGCGCAACGCGATCAGCCACGGCATGAACGCCTTCCTCGAACATCCAGATCAGTGGGAGTTGTTCAAGTCGCAGAGGCCCGCGACCGCGGTCGACGAGATCGTCCGCTGGGCGACGCCGGTGAACTGCTTCCAGCGCACCGCCAAGCGCGATACCCAGGTGGGCGGCGTCGACATCAAGCAGGGAGAGCGCGTCGGACTGTTCTACGGTTCGGCCAACTACGACGAGGATGTGTTCGACGATCCGTTCTCGTTCAACATCCTGCGCGATCCCAACCCGCACGTCGGATTCGGCGGCAATGGCGCGCACTTCTGTGTCGGCGCCAATCTCGCCCGCATGGAGATCAACCTGATGTTCAATGCCATCGCCGATCTCGTTCCCGACATCTCGCGGCTGAACGAACCACGCAGACTCCGGCACGGGTGGATCAACGGAGTGAAGGAACTGCAGGTCGACTACGGAACGCGTTGATCGATGAGCACTGCCGCCCAACAGGATTCGAGTCAACCCGCATACCTGGGGATCGACCGGGAGAACCACCCCGCCGTCGTGGCGGGTCGCCGATCGCGGGAGGCGGTCGCGGCTCGGGACAAGCAGGCGTGGCTTGACAACTTCGCGCCGGATGCGAAGGTCGAGGATCCGGTCGGACCGTCGATGTTCGACGAACGAGGGGTTGGATTCCAAGGCCGAGAACGTATCTCGCAGTTCTGGGATCTGTCGATCGGGACCACGGAGAGTATCGAGTTCGTCTTCGACGACGAGATCATCTGCGGCAACGAGGTCGCCTACGTCGGAAAGATCGTGACGCACATCGCGGGCCACGTGTCGGAGGCGCACGGCGTGTTCACCTATCGGGCTGATGACAACGGCAAGCTCTCGGCATTGCGTGCGTTCTGGGAGGTCGAGAAGACGATCAACTCTGTGCGGCCTGCCTGACTGGCCAATGCCGGGCGCGGTGATACTGCGATGTCGGACCCCACCTGATCTGTGACCCTGCACCTTCTGCACTGCTGAAGGTAGCTGGACACAGATCAGGTGGGGTTTGTCGCTGTGACCGGCTGCGGTTGGCGCTGGTTGCCGCACCGGCGGGCGCCGGCCGGGAGACAACGTCACCGTGTGGCCGTCGGCCTCACCACACAACCGCGCGTCGCGCCAGTACAGGTCGACGCGGGTTCCCGTCTGCGTCGACGATGTCGACCTGTAGCTCGGGCGCCGGAACCCCCGCATCGATCAACTCGACCCGGCTACGCGTCTCGAGCACCGACTCCGTCTGTTCTCGAAAGAACCTCACCTCGATCGACGCAGCTACCTCATCGGTGCGCAGCTACCTTCGGCAGTGCACAAGGTGATTGTGCACAGATGAGGTGGGCCGAATGCGGTTACACAGACGAGGTGTGCCCGGATGAGGCGGCACACTGTGAGAGAAGCGAGCCGCCGGGCTAGTTCGACGGCTTGTCGGCGCCGACGAGCCACATCGAGAAGTATTGGGCCCCACCGCCGTATGCGTGACCGAGTGCCTTGCGGGCGCCGTCGACCTGGTGGTCGCCCGCCTTACCCATCACCTGGATAGCGGCCTCGGCGAAGCGGATCATGCCCGACGCCCCGATCGGATTCGACGAGAGAACGCCGCCCGATGGGTTGAACGGGATGCGGCCGCCGATCTCGGTCTCACCGGCCTCGGTGAGCTTCCAACCCTCGCCCTCGGCGGCGAAGCCGAGACTCTCGAGCCACATGGGCTCGAACCACGAGAACGGGACGTAGACCTCTGCGACGTCGACCTCATCGATCGGGTTGTCGATGCCTGCCGACTTCCACAGTGCCGCTGCGGCATCACGGCTGGCCTGCGGGCTGACGGTGTTGCGGTGCGCGAAGAACAGGGGTTCGGTGCGCATGGCGGTGGCGTGGACCCAGGCGACCGGACGACCATCGGCGACAGCGGCGTCGGCGACCTGTTCGTCGCCGATCACCACGGCGCATGCGCCGTCGGACGACGGGCAGGTCTCGTCGTAGCGGATGGGGTCCCAGAGCATCTGCGACGACATCACACTGTCGACCGTGATGTCGGGCTGATGGAGATGTGCCAACGGATTTCGGGCACCGTTGCGTCGATCCTTGGTGGCGACCATCGCGCCGATGTGCTCAGGGGCACCGGACTGCCGGATGTACGAGCGCACGTGCGGCGCGAAGAAGCCGCCCGCGCCCGCCCCGACCGGTTTGGTGAACGGAACCGGGAGCGATAGTGCCCACATGGCATTCGATTCCGACTGCTTCTCCCACGCGATGGCCAGCACCCGCTTGTGCACGCCTGCGAACACCAGCGACGCGGCCACGTTGGCCGTCGAGCCGCCGACCGAGCCTGCGGTGTGCACACGGATCAATCGTTTTCCGACGGCGCCGAGAGCGTCGGCCATCGCGAGCTCCGGCATCATCGAGCCCTCGAACAGGTCCGGCGCCTTACCGATGACGATCGCGTCGATCTCGTCGATACCCACCCCGGCATCGGCAAGTGCTGCGTCCATCGCCTCGCGACACATGCCCGCCATCGTGACGTCGTGTCGCTTCGCAACGTACTTGGTCTGTCCGGTACCCAGTACCGCCGCACGGTTGTTGTGTGCCATCAGTTCTCGTCTCCCACACTCGAGTCGCCGCTGTCTGAATCGCTCTGCAGCGTGACCACCATGTTCTGTTGCAGCAGTGGGCCACTCGTCGCATGCGCGACTGCAGTCCGAGCGTCCCCGCTGAGGATGGCGTGCGCGGCGTAGCCGATGCGTTGCAGACCTCCGCTGAACAACGAATTGCCGGTGAGCAGCCCGCCGGATGGATTGATCCGCACCGAATCGGGGAGGCCGAGCGCGTTGCGCACGATGATCTCCTGGTGCGTGTAGGGTGCGGCGATCTCCGCAACATCGACGGCGCGTGTGCGGTCTCCGAACGCGGTGTCGGCGGCCAGCGCTGTCGATGGCGAGACGGTCAGGTCACGGGCACCGAAATTCGCGCTGTCGATCCGGTGATCCCACCCGCTGACGAACGCGGGATTGGCGACGAGTTCGCGGGCTCGGCGCTCACTGGCGATGATCACCGCGGCTGCGGCATCGGTGAACGGCGCGATGTCGTGTGCGCGGAAGGGATCGGCGACGTAGTCGGCGGCGAGTAGATCGTCGGTTGAGGCGCCGGTGGCCCGTGCGGCCACGGCTGCCATGTCGGCCTCGGTCCACGCGCCTGCGTCGAGCCCCGCGCGTGCCTGCAACCCGGCCAGTGCACGGTCACCGGGCCACAGCGGCGCGACGGTGTAGGGATCGGTCTGCATCGACAGCGTTCGATTGCTGTCTCCCGCTGAGGATTTGCCGAAGCCGTAGGCCAGCGCGAGGTCGACCTCGCCGCTGGCGATCTTCACCCATGCCTCGTACAGTGCCCACGCACCGTCCATCTCGACATGCGATTCGTTGATCGGCGGCATCGCGCCGATCGAGTCGATGGCCGAGATGAACGAGAAGGCGCGTCCGGCGAGGTAGTCCGACGAACCGCTGCACCAGAACTCGATGTCTGTACGCGAGATGCCGAGCTCGGCATAGAGCTTGGTGAAGCAGGGGATCAGCATCTCGACACCGTTGGTGGTGCCGTGTGTGCCGACGATGTTGGGGCTGTGGGCGAACCCGACGATCGCGATGCGGGGGAAGGTCACGTGGTGCTCCTGGAGGTAGAGATCTCGGGTCAGAGGAACTCGCGGTAGCTGTCGTACTCGGCGTCGGGCTCACCGGTCGGCCGGAAGTGACTGATCGAGCCCATCGAGAGTTCTCGCTGGTCTTCTGGCACCCACACGGCTTCGACACGCATGCCCATGCGGACCTCGTCGGCCGGGCAGTCGAGGATGAGATGCAGGAACGGGATGTCGGAGCCGTCGAGGAGCACGTAGGCGGCGACGTAGGGAGGCTTGATCCGCTGGCCCTGGAACGGGACGTTCACGATGCAGAACGTGGTGACGATCCCGGTGTCGGGGAGTTCGACGTGTTCGACCGCGGGCGCACCGTCGGCGGGACTCACCGACCGTGGCGGGAAGTAGACGCGCCCGGCGTCGACCCCCGACCCGATGCGCGTGCCGATTAGCCTGCCGGCCTTGAGGCCTTCGAGGTAGCGGGATTCCTCCTCGGTGGCCGAATGGGTGATGGTCGTGGTGATCGGTGTGGTGATGATGACCTGATCGCCGTCCGGATTCTCCGCGGTGTTGCGGTCCGCGGGTTGGGCGGTCTCGCCGGGTGCGAAGTAGGCGATGTCGTCGATGCGGCCGCTGCGTGCCGCACGCCAGACGGCGTGCACGCGCATCCCCGTCGACATCTCCGATGCACTGGATACCTTGACCGCATGCAGCAGAGCGGAATCCGCGTCGTCGAGGCGGATCAGCGCCCACGCGAACGGTGCTTCCACGGGCTGTCCGTCGATGTGTTCGGGATTCCACGACCACGTGGTGACCGTGCCGACGGATGCGACGTCGACGACATCGGAGATCGGCGCGCCCGACCCGGCGTCGAACTCTATCGGTGGCACCGAGACGGTTCCGTCGGACGAGCGGGAGCCCACTATGCGGCCATCGCGCAGGCCGAGTGCGAACTGGCTCAGCACCGGTCCGAGTGATCGTGTGTAGGCGAAGGTGTTGCTCAGTTCCGCGGTCAGGATGTCGGTCTCGGGATCGGGCACGCTGACAACGGGACTCGATGCGGTCGCGTCGGGAGAAGTGTCGATGCTGCTCACACTTCGAGTAGAACACGTTCTAGTATTGAGGCACAAGGCCGTGACCGCCGTGGTCGGGGCGGCGGCGACAGGAAAGAGGTCGATCGGTGAAACTCGCGCTGCAACTGGGATATTGGGGAGCCGGCCCCATCGACGACGCTCCGTCGCTCATCGCCGCGGCAGAGGAGTCGGGATTCGACGCCGTGTTCACGGCGGAGTCGTGGGGGTCTGATGCGTACACCCCGCTCGCCTGGTGGGGGGCGTCGACGTCGCGGATTCGCCTCGGCACCGCCGTCGCACAGTTGTCGGCACGTCCGCCGACCTCGCTGGCGATGCACGCGCTGACCCTCGACCATCTCTCCGGCGGCAGGCACATCATCGGACTCGGCGTCTCAGGTCCTCAGGTCGTCGAAGGGTGGTACGGGCAGCCCTTCGGCAAACCTCTCGCGCGCACAAGAGAATATGTGCAGATCGTGCGCGACGTGCTGGCGCGGGCAGATCGTGTCCGCAGCGCGGGCCCGCACTACCCGTTGCCGTATCCCGCCGACGCGCCGGGCGCGACAGGGCTGGGTAAGTCGCTCAAGCCGATCACCCATCCGCTGCGCGCAGACATCCCGATCTGGTTGGGCGCTGAGGGGCCCAAGAACGTCGCGCAGACCGCGGAGATCGCCGACGGGTGGCTCGCCATCTTCTACAGTCTCTCGCTCGCCGATCAGTACGAGTCGTGGCTGGCGGAGGGATTCGCGCGTCCCGGGGCGCGTCGGACACGGGACGACTTCGAGGTCGCGGCGACCGTGCAGGTGGAGATCACCGACGACGTTGCCGCCGCCGTCGACGCGTACCGGCCGGCGACCGCGCTGTACGTGGGCGGGATGGGCGCCAAGGAGAAGAATTTCCACGCCGAGTTGTACCGGCGAATGGGGTACGGCGACGTCGTCGACGAGATCGGCGCGCTGTTCCTCGCCGGACGCAAAGAAGAGGCGCTTGCCGCGGTTCCCGACGAGATGGTGCGCGAGACGATGATCGTCGGTACGGCCGACGAGGTGCGCGAACAGATCAAGCAGTGGGAATCCGCGGGTGTGTCGATGCTGATGGTGACCACGCGCGACTCCGGGACGATCCGAGAGCTCGCGACGCTGGTCTGAGGCGTCCGTGCAACATCGCTGACGAGGAGCGGAGCCGACGAGGAGGTCGGGTCCGCTCAGCCGCTACGTTGCCGGGACGCCCGCGGGCACCCGGCGCGGCGTCAGCGTGAGCTGAAAGTCCTTCGGCACCATCGTGAGTCGTTCGTCGACTCGGAGTCGGTAGCCGGGGACGGGTGCGACGTCGTAGCGGTGGAGGAGGCTCGCGAGTACCAGAACCGATTCGTGGAGTGCGAATTGTCTTCCGATGCAGGCACGTACCCCGTTACCGAACGGCTTGTAGGCGTGTGCGGGGCGCTTCCGGACGTTCTCGGGCAGGAAGCGGTCGGGCTCGTAGGATTCGGGGTCGTCCCAGACGGCAGGGTCACGGTGGACCTGGGCGAGGACGATGACCGCCCAGTCGTCTGGCGTCATCCTGTAACGGCCGCCGAGCGTCGTCGTCGATCGTGGACTGCGTGCGAATGCCGGCACCGTCGGCCAGATGCGCAGCGCTTCGTCGAGCGCGCGCCGGAGGTAGCGCAAGCGTGGCACCTGCTCGAAAGTCGGCATCGACGCCGGGTCGTCGCCGAGTGCATCGTCGGCCTCGCGTTGGGCCTGAGCGAGACAGTGGGGGTGCTGGGACAGGTAGTGCAGCGTGAACGACAGAGCACCCGAGGTCGTTTCGTGTCCGGCGACGAGGAAGGTGAGGATCTGGTGTCGGATGTTCAACGGGGACAGACGCTCACCGGTCTCGGGATGGGCGACGTTGAGCATGATGCCGAGAAGATCATGTTGGTCGGTGGTCTGTTCGCGTTCGGCGATGAGGTCGTCGAGCAGGTCGTCGACGTAGTTCTGGGGTTCGGCATTCCGGCGGTCGAGAAGGGCGGTGAGGTAGCGGCCACCAGGCGCCGTGCGAAGCGCTCCTTTGCGTCGCCCGGTCTCGAGTGCGCGGATCATCGCACCGACGAACGGATGCTGCCGCGCGGAGGTGAAGGACCCGAAGTCGTGGCTGAACGCCGTGCGGCTCAACGTCTCCATCGTCAGCTTGGTCATGTCCCGCGTGACGTCGACGGTCGTTGTCTTGTCGGCATCGGCGGGTAGCCGGTCCCAGTAGTCGAATAGTTCGCTCGCCGTCTGCATCATGATCGGGTGATAGGACCGCATCGCCGACTTGGTGAATGCCGGCATCAGGAGGTCATGGGCGAGTTGCCAATTGGACTCGTCGTTGCGGGCAGTGAACAGCCCGTCGCCCGCGTAGTCACGCAACGCCTCGATTGCGGGCGGGAGTGCCTTGCAGAACCGCGATTCGTCGCAGAGTTCCGCGGTGAGCTCGGCGGAGGAGACGAAGACGAACTTCTGGCGGAAAATTTGCATCTCATAGATCGGGCCGAGGTCGGCGCCGAGCGTCAGCATGCTCAGCAACGGGTGCCGCGGGTCTGCGACACCGAGATCGCCGATCAGCGGCTTGCGACGTCCGGGGCTCGGAAATCGCTGACCTGACCAGTCGTTGTCGATACGCCGTCGTGTCATGCTCCGACCCTGCCGCGCGGTGAGTGTGGTGTCAACGCGCCTTGTCGAGACCCGGTCACTCGCCGGTGAAGACCGGTTTTTCCTTGTTGGCGAAGGCCCGTGGTCCCGCCTTGGCGTCGTTGCTCATGAACACGCGTGCCCCGAGGTCGGCGTCGATCTTGAACGCATCCTCCTCGTGCATGCCTTCGGTGTCGCGGATGGTCCTGAGTATCGCCTGGACCGCGAGGGGGCCGTTGGCCGCGATGGTGTCGGCGAGTTCGAGTGCTTTGTCGAGTGCCGAACCGTCGGGCACGACGTATCCGATCAGGCCGTACTCCTTGGCCTCGGCTGCGGTGATGTGGCGACCGGTGAGCAGGATGTCGGCAGCGATCGTGTACGGGATCTGGCGGACGAGCCGCACCGCACTGCCACCCAGTGGGAACAAGCCCCACTTCGCCTCGGAGACACCGAACTTCGCACTCTCGCCTGCGACGCGGATGTCGGTGCCCTGCAGGATCTCGGTACCGCCTGCGATGGCAGGTCCCTCGACCGCCGCGATGAGTGGTTTGGTGAGTCGACGCCCCTTGAGCAACGCCGGCATCCGGGTCAGATCCCAGCCCCCCTCGGCGAACTTGTCGCCCGCGGGCTTGGCGTTCATCGACTTCAGGTCGGCGCCCGCGCAGAAGTAGCCGCCCGCGCCGGTCAGGATCGCGACACGGATGTCGGGATCGGCGTCGACCCGATCCCACGCCTCCTCCATGATCGCCATCATCTCCGTCGACAACGCATTGCGTGCCTCCGGGCGGTTCATGGTGACGATCAGAACGTGACCGCGCTTCTCCACGAGGCACTCCGGCATCGATACTCCTTGTTGGCTTGTGACGGGTAGCCGAATAGGTCTTGCCGAAAACAGTAACACGTTCTAATTTTGTCGACATGGCCTTCCATATCGCCGACCTGATCGAGCACGCCGTCGACCTGACACCCGAGCGGACCGCACTGGAGACGGACGGCCGTTCCATGACGTACGCAGAGTTGGAGAGGGAGGCCAACGCACTCGCCCACGAGCTGATCGAACTCGGGGTCGAACCGGGTGACTCGGTCGGCTTGTACAGCAGGAACACGCTCGAATGTGTTGTCGCGATGTTCGCGATCTTCAAGGCCCGGGCGGTGATGGTCAACGTCAACTACCGGTACGTGGCTGCCGAACTCGAACACATCGTCACCGACTCCGACATGAAGATCCTCATCTACGAACGCCAGTACGGCGACCGCGTGCGGAACGTGTTGCCGAACGCTCCCGAGTTGACTCACGTGATCGTCGTCGAGGACGGATCGGACGAAGCGATTCCCGAGGGCGCGATCGGCTACGGCGATGCTGCTGCGAGGGGCGGCGTCGAGCGTGATTTCGCCCCGCGTAGCGACGACGATCTGTACATGCTCTACACCGGCGGTACCACGGGGTTTCCGAAGGGAGTCGTGTGGCGGCAGGAGGACATCTGGCGCGTGCTCGGCGGCGGGATCAACTTCTACACCGGCGAGCGGGTGTCCGACGAGTGGCAGCAGGCGCGCGACGGCGCCGCGGGGGGTCAGCTGGTGCGGTATCCGATTCCGCCGTTCATCCACGGCGGCTCTCAGTGGGCCGTTTTCCAGGAACTCTTCGCAGGCGGCAAGGCGGTGATCTATCCGGAGTTCGGAGCGCATCTCACCTGGCAGATCATCGAGCGACACAAGGTCAACGTGGTGATGATCACCGGTGACGCGATGGCCCGCCCGATGGTCGACGCTCTGCGGGAGGGGCATCCGGAGGGACGCCCATACGACACCGGTTCGGTTGTGTCGCTTGCCTCGTCGGCCGCGCTCTTCTCGGCGAGCGTGAAGGACGAGTACCTCGACCTCCTGCCGAACCTGCTCGTCATCGATGCGATCGGATCGTCGGAGACGGGGTTCAGCGGAATGGCGGCGGCGCAGAAGGGGCAGTCGCACACCGGCGCTCCGCGGGTCACCGCCGACAAGGCGGCGGTGGTGTTGCGTGAGGACGGAACGCCTGTCGAGCCGGGTTCGGGCGAGGTCGGGATTCTCGCACGATCGGGGAACATTCCGCTGCGGTACTACAAGGATCCGGCGAAGACGGAGCGAACTTTCAAGGAGTTCAACGGTATTCGCTACGCGATTCCCGGCGACCTCGCGACCGTCGAGGCCGATGGATCGATCACCATGATGGGCCGCGGCTCGCAGTCCATCAACACCGGTGGTGAGAAGGTGTTCCCCGAGGAGGTCGAGGCGGCACTGAAAGCGCATCCGGACGTGTTCGACACCGTCGTCGTCGGCGTTCCCGACGAACGCTACGGGCAGCGGGTTGCAGCGATCGTCGCGACCAGAGACGGTGCGAAGCCGTCGCTGGAAGAAGTGAACAGCGTTGTACGCGAGCAGGTTGCCGGATACAAATGCCCGCGCAGCATCTGGTACGTCGATGAGATCACGAGGTCACCCGCGGGTAAGCCGGATTACCGGTGGGCGCGGTCGATCACCGAGTCACGACCGGCCGATGCGTCGTCGCAGGTCGTCAGCGGAAGGGCATGAGAGCATGAGCAATCGAGTGATTCGCACCGAACTGACCGAGCGCTTCGGAATCGACTACCCGATCTTCGGATTCACGCCCAGCCAGGAGGTGGCGGCTGCGATCAGCCGTGCAGGCGGCATGGGCGTTCTCGGCTGTGTTCGCTTCAACGAGGCGTCTGAACTCGACGAGGTGCTCGAGTGGATGCATGAGAACACCGACGGCAAGCCGTTCGGGGTCGATGTGGTGATGCCTGCCAAGATCCCCACCGAGGGAAGCAAGGTTGATCTGGAGTCGATGATTCCGCCCGAGCACCGGGCCTTCGTCGAACGTACCCTCGACGACCTCGGGGTGCCGCCGCTCGAGAACGGCGAACGACTCAATACCGGGGTGCTCGGGTGGCTGCACTCGGTCGCGCGCTCACACGTCGACGTCGCGATGGAGCACGCTCGAAAGTATGGGCAGATCAAGCTGATCGCCAACGCGCTCGGCTCACCGCCCCCGGACGTCATCGGCATCGCACACGAGAACGGGGTGCAGGTGGCAGCGCTCGCCGGGGCGAAAGACCATGCGCTACACCACGTCGACGCGGGTGTCGACATCGTGATCGCGCAGGGATACGAAGGCGGCGGTCACACCGGCGAGGTCACCTCGATGGTGCTGTGGCCCGAACTCGTCGACGCGGTGGGAGATCGTGCACCGGTGTTGGCAGCCGGGGGCGTCGGCAGCGGGCGGCAGATGGCTGCAGCGATTTCTCTTGGTGCACAGGGAGTGTGGATGGGGACTTACTGGCTCACCGCCGCCGAGTACCGACTCGGAGCGACGGGCGATGGGCCGTCGACAGTGCAGAAGGCGCTGCTGGCAGCGTCGTCGAGGGATACCGTTCGGCGACGCATCTACTCCGGCAAGCCCGCCCGGTTGCTCAAGACCAGGTGGACCGATGCGTGGGACGCGCCCGGGGCGCCCGAGCCGCTCCCCATGCCGCTGCAGAATCTCCTTGTGGGAGAGGCGCATGCGCGGATCTCGCAGGCCGACGATGCCGACGTCGTGGCGATGCCCGCCGGCCAGATCGTCGGGCGGATGAACTCCATCACCCCCGTCGCAGAGCTGATCGCCGACCTGGTCAGCGAGTACCAGGAGTCTGCCGCGCGATTGGGCAAGACGCTGGAGTAGGCCGCGGCTCTCTGGCAGGCCTGCCGCTCGTCGTCGCGTTGCGGTGCGTTGCGGGGCGCCTGCGCCTGGGTCGCCGAGGGCTGCGCGCTGCGTCGCCGAGGGCTGCGCGCTCCTCGTTGCTCACTCCTCGTTGCGTGCTGGTCGCCCTGCGCTGCCCGCCAAAAGTAGGGGAAACAAGCTTTCCGCTACTTTTGTGCTGTGCCGCAAGTTGTTTCGCGCGGAAAGGCATGAAGGTCGGGGAAGGGCGTGCCAGAGAAGCGTCGAGCGTCACGAAGGTGAGGCGTGCGATCCAGAGGAGACGGAGGGTTGCGTGTCGAGGCGCACTCGTGGCGGCGGGGCCGATCGTCGGAGTACGGCCGATTCGGCTGTACGCGACTTCACTTTACGACACCTCCACGCTGCAGGGCGTCGTGGATTCGTTCGCAGAGGCGTCTCGGGGCGGCGAGGTCGTTCCAGTTCCAGCGCACGAAGGAGACGTCGCGGCCGCGTATCGCGTCCTCGCGCAGCTTCTCGTCGTAGATCACCTCTTCGGGGAGCTTTGCCTCACTGTCGGCGGAGGCGCGGTGGTACTTGATTCGGCCGTCGAACTCGCCGACCACACGAAGATGGCCGTGCGAATCGCGCCACCCGAAGTCGCAGCGAAAGCTGGTGCCGTCAGGGAGGGTGATGACCACCTGTAGTTCGGGGTCGGGAATGAGCTCGGACTCGCAGAAGATGCAGCGGCTTATCGTTTCGCCGATCGATTCCGACTGGTCGGTGGCCACGAGCAATGCGGTGCGCAGGACATTGATCCCGTGGCAGGGTCCCAATGCGTCGACGATGGGGCCGAGTTCGATGGGTTCTTCACGAATACGGGCCTGGTACATGCCGCTGTCGAGAGCGCAGACGGCTTGCCTGAGGTTACCGAGGCGCGCGACGTCGCAGACGGTTCGTCCGATCGAGGTGACCAGGATCCCGTCGACGCTGACCAGGTGCTCATCGAGGATGGGCGCCTGGTGGATTGCCAGTCCCGGTGACGTGCGTCCGGAGCGTTCGGAGATGAAATGCACGGTCGAACGGTCGGGGTTCAGCAGCGGGACGCCGAGTAGGACCGCTGCTGACTGGTGGCTGAGGAATCGGCGCGGGCCGCCGCTGTGTGCTGCGGCGACCACCATGTCGCGATACCGGGCATCGTCACGCGCGTGGTCGTCGAGGTCGGCGTAGGCGGACGAGGACACGTACGCGCCCTGCCGGAGACGCTCGATGTGTAGGTCTCTGAGCGCACGCCGGATGTCGCGATCGGTGTGCCCTTCGCCGATTACCTTGCGCCGATAGATGATTCGAGTGTCGGACGAGGAACCGTCGGGGTCTGGTGCGTGTAATGAGGTCACGGAGTGATCGTGGTCGAAAGTCGCGGAAAAGAGACTTCGTGTGCGCGCGGTTGTGGATAACCCGACGAATCCGTGCGGTTGGGGATAAGTCGTGGCGCAGCGTCGTACAGCATCCGCGGCGCGCGGGAGGTTGCGATCCGCCGAGCTGGCGCGGCGTCGACCGAGGGTCGGGCGGCCCGATGTTTCCGCGGGTATCTGGCCTTTTCTCGCGAAGTTTCTAGAGGAAGGGGAGGGAGGTCGGGGAAGGAGTCTTTCCGCTACTTTCTGCGCTGGCAGCCGAGAGGGTCGGGCGGTGCGGGCGGTGCGTTGGGTTAGTTTTCCGCGGGTTTCTGGCCTTTTCTCGCGAAGTTTCTAGAGGAAGGGGAGGGACGTCGGGGAAGGAGTCTTTCCGCTACTTTCTGCGCGCAGGGGTCGGGCGAGTGGGGCTACAGGCAGCAGGCAGCGGACACCGCGGGATCGTGGGCGATGGCGGTCAGCGGTAGGTGCGGCCGCGGCGGGTCCACGTCGGGGTCGAACTATTCTCCCGCAGTGTGCGTGTGAGTGTTTTGAAGGTCGCGGTCTCGGGCAGGGCGTCGACGACCCGCACGCGGTGCGGCCACTGCTTGGGTCCGAGATCGGTCTGCGCGGCCAGGAAGTCGCCGAACTCGTCGGGACCGAGTGCGGGTGCGACCAGCACCGCCTCGATCTCGTCGCCGATCTCGGTCGGTACCCCGTACACCGCGGCCTGTCTGATGCTGTTGTTTCGTAACAGGATTCGCTCGATCGGCCCGGCGCAGAGGTTCTCGCCGTCGACGCGCATCCACTCACCGAGACGGCCCGCGAAGTGGACGTAGCCAGCGTCGTCGACCCATCCGAGGTCGCCGGTGTGGTAGACGCCCCCGCGCATCCGCTCGGCGGTTGCCTCCCGGTTTCGGTAGTAGCCGCTGAACAGTCCCGGTCCCGAGCTGTTCACGATCTCTCCGACCTCGCCCGCGGGCAGCGATGCACCTGTGTCCGGGTCGACGACGGCTGTCGGCGGGCGCAGCGGGCCCAGGGCGTCGTCGGGGGTGTCGGGAGTGCGCGTGATGGCCACACCGCCCTCGGTGGAGCCGAAGCCGTCGACGACGCGGCAACCGAACCGCGCGGCGAAGCGTCGTCGATCACTGGCAGATGCCTCGTTGCCGTACACGATCCGCAGTGGGTTCTCGGCGTCGTCGGGCTCCTCGGGAGTCGCAAGGATGTAGTTGAGCGGCTTTCCGACGTAGTTGGCGTAGGTGACTCCGAAGCGACGAACATCCGGAAGGAACGAGCTCGCAGAGAACCTGCGCCGCAGAGTGATCGACGCAGTCCCGGCCACCGCGACCGACCAGCCTGCGATCGTGGCGTTCGAGTGGAACATGGGCATCGAGAGGTAGACGTTATCGGTCGGTCCGATGCCGAAACGTTCGGCGAGCATGGTCCCGCCGGCTGCGAACGTGCGATGTGTGCAGCGAACGGCCTTGGGGTCGCCGGTGGTGCCGGATGTGAAGATCAGCATCAGTAGGTCGTCGTCGGAGGAGTCGGGGAGATCGACGCGTGTCTCGCCGTGCGGTGCGAGGAGAGCGGGCCACTCGCCTGAGTCGACGTTGATGACCCGCGCACCATGGTCGACGCTGTCGAGTAGGTGGTGGGTGTCCGAGCAGGTCAGGACCAGATCGCAATCGGCAGTGGCGATGTCGGCCGCGAGCGCCGCCCCGCGCCGGGTGGTGTTGAGTCCAACGACGACGAACCGACCGAGAGCGGCGGCGGCGATCGCGTAGCTGAACTCCGCGACATTGCTCATCAGTACGCCGACGTGTGGTGGTCGGCCCGGTGTCAGCAGTTCGGCGATCGCACCGGCCCGCTGTGCGGAGCGTCGGAGATGCTCACTCCACGAGATGAAATCGTCGTCGACGTAGAGTCCGCGATCGGTGACGTCGACCAGCTTCGACAGGAGGTCGGTGACCGTCACGGTTGCACCGTGATCATGCGGGGTCGGCTGCGAGCGTGTCGCCGAGTCGGCGAAGCGCTGTGCTTGCCGACCCCAGGGTGAACTCATTCTGTTTGGCGCGCAGAAAGTATCGATGCGTGGGATGGCTGGTGTCGAGTCCGACGCCGCCGTGGACGTGCACTGCTGTATGGGCAACCCGATGCCCCGATTCGGCGGCCCAGAACTTGGCCGTGGCGATGGCGGCGGAGACGTCCGCGTGATCGCCGACCCCGGATCGGCCGACGTCGGCAGCGTGCTGCGTATCGCATTGCGCCAGCATCCATGACGCCTGGGTGGTGGTCAGCGAGAGAGCCGAGACGTCGATGTAGCCGTCGGCGAGGCGCTGCGCGACGGCCTGGAACGAGCCGATCGGCCGGCCGAACTGTTCCCGTTCGCGGGCGTAGGAGGCGGTGGCCTCCAGCGCTGCGGCGAGCACGCCGGACTGTTCGGCACAGAGTGCGAGGGTAAGACGATCGACGAGATCGGAGACAACCTCGGCACCGTGGAGTACGTGTGCATCGTCGACTGTGACGTCGGAGAACTCGAGGAGATACGTGGGAGTGAGGCCCGTGGTGCGGGTCTCGGTGACGGTGATGCCGTCTGCGGTCGCGTCGACGACCGCGACCGCGACCCCGTCGCCATCCGAGGCAGTGATCAGTAATAGTCCCGCCGCGGCGGCGTAGGGGACGTTGATCTTGGTGCCGCGCAGCACATATCCTTGGTCGGCTCGGGTGAGTGTGGTGCTGGGGGAGAGGGCGTCGTCGCCGAGATCCTCTTCGACGGCGGCTGTCGCGACGAGAGTGCCGTCTGCGAGGCGGGGGAGCAGATCACCGGACGGGGACTCGGCGGCATGCCGGGCCAGCAGCGGACCTGCAGCGATTGCGTGCTGACCGAACGGAACACGGGCGAGGTGTCGGCCGAGTTGCTCTGCGACTGTGATGTTCTCGACGGTTGTGAGATCACCGGCCGCGTCGTCGACAACGGCTTGCGGTAGTTCGAGGGCGAGCAGACCCGCCGAGGCGAGTTCGTGCCAGAGCTGATCATCGAGAGGAGCCGCCGAGGCCTCCAGTGCTCCAACCCGGTCGTCGGTGCTGATCTTGGTCGCGATGGCGGCTGCGAGATCGCCTACGGCGGTCGCAGTTTCGGGGAGAGTGAAGTCCATGAACGTGCTCCTCGGGTCAGTGCTGGATCGATGGCATGTCAGCGGCGAGCCGGGGGCAGCCCGAGCGCGAGCATGCCGATGATGTCGCGCTGGATCTCGTTGGTACCGCCGCCGAAGGTGAGGATCAGTGAGGTCCGCTGATAACGCTCGAGCCTGCCGTGCAGTGCGGCGCCGGGTGAATCCTGTCGGAGAGTCGCGGCGGGGCCGACGACCTCCATGAGCAAACGGTATGCCTCAGTGGCGAATTCGGTTCCGAATACCTTGGTGGCGGAGGCGTCGGCCGGGCTCGGTGATCCGCCGGACGCGGCCGCGGAGGCGATCTTCCAGTTGATCAGCTTGAGGTACTCGACCTTTGCGTGGACCCGCGCGAGATTGGTGCGCACCCACGGGGCGTCGATGATCCGCTGGCCGTCGCCGGTCTTGTGTTGCTGTGCCCACGCGATGGTTTCACGCAGCGCGGTCTGCACGGGCGCCGCGCTGCACAGTGCCACTCGCTCGTGGTTGAGCTGATTGGTGACCAGTGGCCAACCGCCGCCCTCCTCGCCCACCCGTGCGCTCACGGGTACCCGAACGTCGGAGTAGTAGGTTGCCGACGTGTCGACGCCCGACATCGTGTGCACGGGCGTGTAGTCGAAGCCTGCACTGGTGGTCGGCACGATGAGCATCGAAATGCCCTTGTGCTTCTTGCCTCCTGGTTCGAGGGTCGACGGATCGGTCCGGCAGGCCAGCCAGATGTAGTCGGCGTAGGCGACCAGCGACGTCCACATCTTCTGCCCGTTGATCACGTACTCGTCGCCATCGCGTATCGCTGTGGTCCGCAGGGCGGCGAGGTCGGTGCCCGCGCCCGGCTCGGAGTATCCGATCGAGAAGTGCAGTTCGCCCGCCGCGATCCTGGGCAGGAAGAACGCCTTCTGCTCGTCGGTGCCGTAATGCATGATCGTCGGCGCGACCGAGTTGATGGTCAGGAACGGGACGGGCGCGCCTGCGATCGCGGCCTCGTCGGTGAAGATCAACTGGTCCATCATCGAGCGGTTCTGGCCACCGAACTCCGTGGGCCACCCCAACGCCAGCCAGCCGTCGGAGCCCATCTGCGCCACCACATCGCGGTAGGCGTCGCCCTCGCCGAGTTCCCCGTCGCCCCCCGACAGCGCGGCGCGTCGTTCGTCGGTCATCAATCCCGCGAAATATGCCCGCAATTCGCGACGGAGATCGGCCTGCTGCTCTGTGTACGCGATGCGCATGTTCGGCCCTGTGCTTTCCGGTGGGTGCTCGCCAAGTTCTGAAACACGTTCTAACCTGTATCCACCCAGCCCGTCAACCAACGGACCTGACAACAAGGAGAGGTACTGATGCGAATCAAAGCGGATTTCGACCTGTGCGAGGCCAACGGTGTGTGCGTGGGTATCGCACCCGAGTTCTTCGACCTCGATGAAGACGACTACCTGGTGATTCTCGCTGAGGATGTGCCGGCGGACAAGGTCGACGAGGTGCGTCAGGCGGTTGCGGGTTGTCCCAAGTCCGCATTGCGTCTCGAGTGACGGGCGTAGACGATTTTGGGGGTTCCGTCTCGAACCTCCAGGGCGCCGTGTTAGAACATGTTCTAGTCAATGAGAGGGGATCGTGATGGCGCAGTCTGTGCAGGATCGGGTTGCTGTGGTGACCGGCGCGGGTGCGGGGCTGGGGCGGGCTGAGGCGCTCGGTCTTGCCCACGGCGGTGCGACGGTGATCGTCAACGATCTCGCTGCCGCACTCGACGCCAGCGACACGATCGATGCGATCGCCGCAGTGGGTGGACGAGCGGTCCCCGTCGCGGGCGACATCTCCGATTCGGCGGTGTCGGCAGAGATCATGCGGGTCGCCACCGAGGAACTCGGGCGACTCGACATCGTGGTCAACAACGCGGGTGTCGTGCGCGACAAGATGCTCTTCAACATGACCGACGACGAGTGGGATCTCGTGATCCGAGTGCACCTGAGGGGTCACTTCCTCCTCAACCGCAACGCGGGTGCCTACTGGCGTGCGGAGTCGAAGCGCGCGGGCGGACCGGTCTACGGCCGGCTGATCAACACATCCTCGGAGGCGGGTCTGCTCGGTCCCGAGGGGCAGGCGAACTACGCGGCGGCCAAGGCCGGGATCACCGCCCTGACGCTCTCCGCGTCGCGTGCACTCAAGCGCTACGGAGTCCGTGCGAATGCGATCTGTCCCCGCGCGCGGACGGCGATGACGGCCGCCGTGTTCGGTGAGGCTCCCGCCGACGGGGTTGATCCGTTGTCGCCGGACCACGTCGTGCGACTCGTGAACTTCCTGGCTTCACCCGACTCGGACGAGGTGACCGGACAGGTCTTCGTCGTCTACGGTCCGCGTGTCACACTCATGGCTGCACCGACCGTCGAGGAGGTTTTCGCGGCCGACGGGGACGCCTGGGATGCAGACGATCTGACGAAAACGCTCACCTCGTATTTCGCGGGGCGCGACCCCTCGAAAACCTTCACGGCGCGTGGGCTGGTCAACTGACCCACTTCTCGATGTTTTGCGTGCTAGGTTGCTTGGGAACCGGGGAAGAGGAGCAGACGTTTGTCGCGCAGGCTTGACGCGCCGCTGGAACAGGTCGGCGACTTCGTTGCCCTAGGTGTCGATTCATTTCGCGAGCTGTTCCGTCGGCCCTTCCAATGGCGGGAGACCGTCGAGCAGTCGTGGGCGATCGCACGCGTCTCGATGATGCCGACGCTGCTGGTGGCCATCCCGTTCACAGTGCTCGTCAGCTTCACCCTGAACATCCTGCTGCGCGAGATCGGCGCCCAGGACCTCTCCGGCGCTGGAGCTGCGCTGGGCACCATCACCCAGATCGGTCCGATCGTCACCGTGCTCATCGTCGCCGGGGCGGGCGCGACGGCGATCTGCGCCGATCTCGGCGCCCGGACGATTCGTGAGGAGATCGACGCGATGGAGGTGCTCGGGATCAACCCGGTGCACCGGCTCGTGGTCCCCCGTGTGATCGCGTCGACCGGCGTGGCGCTGCTGCTCAACAGCCTTGTGTGCACGATCGGAATCGGCGGGGGTTTCCTGTTCTCCGTGTATCTGCAGGACGTCAATCCCGGCGCGTTCCTCGCGAGCCTGACGCTCCTCACCGGGTTCGGTGAGTTGATGATCTCGATGGTCAAGGCCGCGCTGTTCGGACTCTTCGCAGGTCTGGTCGGGTGCTTCCAGGGCCTCAACGTCAAGGGCGGTGCGAAGGGCGTCGGCGACGCGGTGAACGAGACCGTCGTGTACTCCTTCATGGCGCTGTTCGTCGTCAACGTCGTGGTCACCGCGGTCGGTGTGAAGGCGACGGCCGGCTGACATGGTCCTTCCGTTCACCACTCGGCTCCAGACCGCTCGGGTCGCGATCAAGCGCGCGGGCGACGACTGGAATCAGATCGGCGATCAAGCTCTCTTCTACTGGGACAGCCTCGTCGCCATTCCGCGCGCCGTCCGTCAGTACAAGAAGGAGACTCTGCGGCTGATCGCCGAGATCTCCATGGGCTCGGGCGCGCTGGCGATGATCGGCGGCACCGTCGTCGTGGTCGGATTCCTGACGTTGTTCACCGGCGGCACCATCGCCGTCCAGGGCTACAGCTCGCTCGCCAACATCGGCGTCGAGGCGCTCACCGGGTTCTTCTCCGCTTTCATCAACGTGCGTATCGCGGTGCCCGTGATCGCGGGTATCGCGCTGGCGGCGACCATCGGCGCCGGCGCAACGGCACAACTGGGAGCGATGCGGGTCAGTGAGGAGATCGACGCGCTCGAGACCATGGCGATCTCGTCGATCCCGTACCTGGTCAGCACCCGGATCGTCGCGGGGATGATCGCGATCATCCCGCTCTACTCCCTGGCCTCGCTGGCCGCGTTCGTCGCGAGCCGGTTCGCTACGGTGGTGCTCTACGGTCAGTCGTCGGGTGTCTACGACCACTACTTCAACACGTTCCTCATCCCATCGGACATCCTGTGGTCGTTCGTGCAGGCGATCTGCATGGCGATCGCGGTGATGCTGATCCACACCTACTACGGCTACAACGCCGACGGCGGACCCGTCGGTGTCGGCGTCGCGGTCGGCAACGCGGTGCGTGCGTCGCTGGTCGTCGTCGTCGTGATCACTCTGCTCACCTCGCTCGCCATCTACGGCGCCGACGGCAAGTTCAACCTGGCGGGCTGAGGGATGGCACGTCGACAGGAGCGGAGCCCTCTGGTCCGCAAGACAGCAGCGGTCATCATGGTCGGTGGACTCGTCGCCATCGTCGTCAGCGCGGGCGCACAGTTCCTCGGCTGGTTCGCCGACACCCAGCCGGTCACCCTCAACACCCCGCGTGCGGGACTGGTGATGAGTCCCGACGCGAAGGTCAAGTTGCGCGGAGTGCAGGTGGGTAAGGTCGCCGCGATCCGTCAGCAGAATGGCCACGCGGTGCTCGATCTCGACATCGACACCGCCTCCATGTCACAGATCCCGGGCAACGTGACTGCCGACATCAAGTCCAATACGGTTTTCGGTGCCAAAGCCGTCAATCTGGTGGTCCCGGCGAGCGGTGGAGAAGGGCAGCTGCGATCCGGGCAGGTCATCGGAGCCGACAGGGTCGTCGTCGAGCTCAACACCGTCTTCGGGCAGCTGGTCAACGTCCTCGCCGACCTGCAACCGGACAAGCTCAACGCGGTGATGGGCGCCGTCGACACCGCGCTGTCGGAGCAGGGCAAGCAGATCGGTGCGTCGCTCGACCAGCTATCGGGTCTGCTGGCGAAGACCAACCCGCACCTGAACGAACTGAACGAGGCGATCACCCAGGCCGCGGGAGCGACCACCGTGTACGCCGACGCCATGCCGGACCTGATGCGCACCATCGACAATGCGACATTCCTCGGGAACACGCTGCTCGACAACTCCGCCAACCTCGACGCCCTGCTGATCAACGCGACCGGAATGGCCAACACGATCAACGGCGTACTCGCCCCGCCGAAACAGACCCTGATCAGGGCTCTGTCGAACCTCAATCCGGTGGCACGCCTGCTCGGTTACCAGTCGCCCGGGCTCACCTGCTTCTTGACGGCGAGTGCACAGGCAGCCGATCTCGCCAAGCCCATGCTCGGCGGAAAGAACGGAAATCTGTTGCTGTACGCGGGACTGCAGCCCGGCACCGACCCGTACACGTATCCGCAGAGCCTTCCGATCGTCGGCGCCGACGGTCCGCCGACCTGTGACGGGGCATTGAGTAATCCGACCACGGACGTCAACTCCGGCTTCTACGTGACCGACAACGCGCCGGTGCCCTACCAGCCGCGTACCACGCCGAAAGCGTCGCGCGAGAAGCTGTTCCAGGTGCTGTTCGGAGAGCCGCAGCGGGGTGGGCAAGCCGGTGGTTGACAATCGCACGCGCGCGTTCCGCGCCACCGTCATCAAGCTGGGCGCTTTCGCGACGGTCATGGTCCTCGTTTTCGTGGGCCTCGTCGCGGTGTTCAGCAACTACCGACCGGGCTCGTCGTCGGACTACACCGCCGTGTTCACCAGTGCTTCGGAGATGAAGTCGGGATCGAAGGTCAAGATCGCAGGAGTGCAGGTCGGCACCGTGCACAGTGTCGGACTGACCCGTGACAACGACGCCGAGGTCTCGTTCAGCGTCGACGAGAAGTATCGACTGCCCAGGTCGGTGCGTGCGCTGATCCGGTACGAGAACCTCACGGGCGACCGGTATCTCGAGATCGAGCAGGGCGAGGGCGACCCGGATGACACGCTGCCGTCCGGCGCGACGATCCCGATCGGTCAGACCGAGCCTGCCATGGACCTCGACAAGCTGCTCGGTGGATTCAAACCGCTGTTCCGCACCCTGAAGCCCGACGAGGTCAATAAGCTCTCGGCGTCGTTGATCGAGGTTTTCCAGGGCCGCGCACAGCGGGAGGCGCTCACGAACCTGCTGGCACAGACGTCGACGTTCACCGGCGCACTCGCCGACCGCGACCAGCTGATCGGCGACGTCATCGACAACCTGAACCAGACGGTCGGGATTCTCGATGGCGACAAGTCGGGGCTCGACACGAGCCTCGATCAGATGCAGCAATTGATCAGCGGACTGTCGGTGCAGCGCGGCACCATCGGCGATGCGCTCACGCAGACCGCCGCGGTGACCAACGGACTGTCGGGGCTGCTGGGCGCGACACGTCCTGACCTCAAGCAGATCGTCGCCGAGACAGGTACCGTCTCGGGCAACCTGCTGAAGTCCGAGCCCTATCTTCGGCAACTCGTGGGCCGACTGCCCAACGACTTCAAGAAACTGTCGAACCTCGGTAGCTACGGGGCATGGCTGCAGATCTACTTCTGCCGAATTCGCCTGCTGCTCAGTGGTCCTGACGGTAAGCAGTACTTCTTCACTTCCAACGACGTCATGGGAGACACCACCAAGGCGGGCGGGAGGTGTGCAGCCACATGAGTGAGAAGCGCGCGCTCGTGAACGGGCGCAGCCGCATTCAGATCGGTGTCATCGGCGTTGTCGTCACCGCGCTGGTGGTGATCGTCGCGATGCAGATGGACAAGTTGCCGTACCTGTCGCCGATCAGCACCTACACCGCCTACTTCGACGACGCGGGCGGCCTGGTCACGGGGGATATCGTGACCGTCTCGGGGGTGAAGGTCGGAACGGTCGAGAAGATCGCGCTCGCCCCTACCGATGACGGGACCAAGGCCGCGGTCACCTTCCGGATGAACGACACCGTGGTCATGGGCACCGATACACAGGCGGCGATCAAGACCGAAACCGTGCTCGGGAGAAGGAATCTGACGATTCTGCCCCACGGCGGCGGACGCATCCGGCCCGGCGACACCATCGCCAACCGCAACACCATCGCGCCTTACTCGCTGACCGATGCCCTCGACGAGTCGACCACTTCGCTCTCGCAGACCGACACCGATCAGCTCAACAAGGCGCTCGACACACTGTCGGTGACGTTCTCCTCGACTCCCGACGAGGTGCAGGGCGCTGTGGAGGGGGTCTCGCGGCTGTCCAAGGCGATCGCCGACCGTGACAACAATCTGCGTGCGTTGCTGGCCAAGGCGAGTGCGGTCACCGATGTCATCGGCGACCGCAGCAAGCAGATCAATCAGCTGCTCGTCGATGCCAATTCGCTGGTCGGCGAGCTGCAGTTCCGTCGCGCCGCCATCGCCCAGCTCATCAGTGGTACCCGTGACGTCGCGGACCAGATCTCCGGATTCATCAAGGAGAACAACGAGCAACTGCGCCCGACGCTGACCAAGCTCGACGGTGTGCTCGACATCCTCAACGACAACGAGGACAACCTCAAGCAGACCCTCGACCGCCTCGGGCCGTACGCGAACGCACTCGGTGAGGCAGTGGCCTCGGGGCCGCGATTCGAATCCCTCGTCGGCGTCAGCACGTTCGGCGACTACACCGCGACGTTCATGAAGATCCTGCAACAGAAGTATCCAGAGGCATGGAAAGCGTTCTCCTACAGCGGTTTCCCGCTGTTGCCGCAGGCATGGAGTCAAGCACCGCCGAACCCGCCGAAGAACACCGCCCCTGCGCCCGCACCAACGTATCCGACACCGACAGGAGGTGGCTGACATGGCGTTTGGTCGTTCACTTCCCGGTGGTCGGAAGGCGTGGGGCGCGGCCGGCCTGGTGGCGTTGCTGGTGCTCGCGGGCATCGTCGGATATGCGCTCTATGACAGGGCGACCACCAAGACCATCACCGCGTACTTCCCGTCCGTCAATGGTCTCTACACCGGCGACACCGTGCGGGTCCTCGGCGTGAAAGTCGGCACGGTCGGCACCATCACGCCGCGTTCCGGTGACGTGAAGGTGACGCTCGACGTCGACCGCAGCACCCCGATCCCGTCCGACGCCCGGGCCGTCGTGGTTGCCCAGAGTCTGGTGTCGGGCAGGTTCGTCCAGTTGACACCGGTGTACGCGGGCGGGACCCAACTCGACGACGGCGGTGCGATCCCCATGGAGCGCACGGCGGTTCCGATGGAGTGGGATGACGTCAAGAAGCAACTCGCGACGCTGACCAAGGCGATCGGGCCGGATGGTGCCGACGAGGGGTCTGCCGCGCGGCTCATGGACGTCGCCGACAAGAATCTGCAGGGCAACGGCGCTGCGATGAACTCGTCGATCACGAATCTGTCTGACGTGATGTCGACACTGTCGTCCGGCCGCGACGACCTGTTCTCGACGATCCGCAACCTGCAGAAGCTGACCGACGCACTCTCGACCAGCCACGAGGAACTCGTGCAGTTCAACGG